>NZ_JBIAVS010000033.1:0-93665 GCF_042894545.1 Streptomyces sp. NPDC001530 | reverse complement strand
TGGGGCGGGGGGTGGGTGGGGGCTTGTCGCGCCGTCCCCCGCGCCCCTAAAAGGGGCGCGGGGAACTGCGCAGTCTTTTAAGGGGTCTGGGGGCGCAGCCCCCAGGGACGGGACGGGTAGGGGCGGAGGGGGCGAAAAACCTCCCAGCCCCCTCGCGACCCCTAGCACCTCCCCCTCCCCAACTCCTCTCCTCCGTACGGCAGTACCCCCCTTTGGGTCGAATCGTTGTCCTTGGGGGGCGCGCCGAACCGATCCGCGTACAGGCTTGGACCCACCCCGCCGCGCGCACACCGGAGGACACCCATGAGCAGGCCGCCTTTCGCCTCAGGCCCCGAAGGCCCCGACGCACTGCGGCCGTTGCTCGACACCGTCCTCGACGCCCTGCGCGAGGGCGCCACCGCACGCGGCGGACCGCTGCCCGCCGGAGGGCCGGAGGCGGTCGCCGACCGCGTCCGGGACGCGATCGGCGACGTACTGCCCCGGCAGGGCACCGACGACGCCCTGCGCGTCCTCGTGCGGGCCCTCGCCGAGGGAGCCGCCGACCCCGCAGACCCCCTGTGCGCCGCCCACCTCCACTGCCCATCCCTCGCCGTAGCCACCGCCGCCGACCTCGCCGCCTCCGCCCTCAACCCGTCCCTCGACTCCTGGGACCAGGCCCCGGCCGCGTCGGAGCTGGAGGCACTCGTCACGAGGGCCCTGGCGAAAGAAGTCCACGCGGCGGACGCACTCGTCACCACCGGCGGCACCGAGTCCAACCAACTCGCCCTCCTCCTCGCCAGGGAAGCCCACGGCGCCGTGCAGCTGGTCCGCGGCGCCAACGCCCATCACTCCCTGGACCGCGCCGCCTGGCTGCTCGGCCTGCCCGAGCCCGTCGTCGTCCCCGCCCCGGCAGGAACGATGGACCCGGCCGCCCTCGACGAAGCGCTGACAGGCTGTGCCGATCAGCGGCTCCGCCGCGGGCGTGGCCCCCTGATCGTCGCCGCGACCGCCGGCACGACCGACGCGGGGCTCATCGACCCGCTGCCCGACATCGCCGACCTGTGCACCGCCCACGGCGCCCGCCTCCACATCGACGCCGCCTACGGCGGAGGCCTCCTCTTCAGCGACCGGCACCGCGGCCAACTCGACGGAATCGACCGCGCCCACACCGTCACCCTCGACCTGCACAAACTCGGCTGGCAGCCCGTCGCCGCCGGACTCCTCGCGGTACGCGACGAAAGCGACCTCGCCGCACTGGAACACCGCGCCGACTACCTCAACGCCGACGACGACACCGAGGCAGGCCTCCCCGACCTCCTCGGCCGCTCCCTGCGCACCACACGGCGCCCCGACATCCTGAAAATCGCCGTCACCCTCAAAACCCTGGGAAGGGACGGCATCGGCGCCCTCGTCGACCAAGTCTGTGCCCGCGCCCACGAACTGGCCGAGCTCATAGCCGCCCACCCCGACTTCGAGCTCTACGACCGGCCGGTCATCAGCACCGTCCTGTTCCGGCCCGCCGGGGCCCCCGACGACGCCGTCGCCGCCGTACGCCGCACCCTCCTGCACCAGGGCCGAGCCGTCCTCGGACGGGCCGCGCTCGACGGCCGCCTCTGGCTCAAAGCCACCCTCCTCAACCCCCACACCCGGCCCGGCGACCTGGCCACCCTCCTGACACTGGTGGAAGGACACACACCACGATGAGCCCGAAGCCCACCCCGCCACGCCCCGCCGCCGAAGCACCCCGTGACCTGGTGGGCATCGGCATCGGCCCCTTCAACCTCTCCCTCGCCGCCCTCGCCCACCCCCTCGCCGAACTCGACGCCGTCTTCTACGAGCAACGCCCCGGATTCGACTGGCACCCCGGCCTCCTCATCGACGGCGCCACCCTCCAAGTCCCCTTCCTCGCCGACCTGGTGACCCTCGCCGACCCCGCCAGCCCCTGGTCGTTCCTCAACTACCTCAAAGCCCGCGAACGCCTCTTCCCCTTCTACTTCGCCGAGCGCTTCCACATCCAGCGCGCCCAATACGACGCCTACTGCCGCTGGGTCGCCGACAGCCTCCCCGGACTCCACTTCGGCCACCAGGTCGACGCCGTCCGCTGGAACCCCGAACTCGCCCTGTTCGAAGTCGACTTCACCCAACTCGATCCCGACGGAGAAGCCGAAGCCCTCGGCCGCTCCTACACCCGCAACATCGTCCTCGGCGTCGGCACCGCCCCCCACATCCCCGAACCGCTCAAACCCCTCGTCGAAGCCCCCGGCGTGCCCGTCATCCACGCCGCGGACTACCTCAAGCACCGCGAGCAGTTCCTCACCGCCGAACACATCACCGTCATCGGCGCGGGACAGTCCGGCGCCGAAGTCTTCCTGGACCTGCTCCGCAACCGCCCCGCCGGACGCGAGAAGATCCACTGGCTCGCCCGTACCGAGGCGTTCGCCCCCATGGAGTACTCCAAGCTCGGCCTGGAACACTTCACCCCGGACTACACCCGCTACTTCCACGCCCTCACCGAACCCGTCCGCGACCGGCTCGTCGCCGCCCAATGGCAGCTCCACAAGGGCATCGACGCCGACACCATCGCCGCCATCCACGACGAGCTCTACCGCCGCACCCTGCACGGCGGCTGGCCCGACGCCGTCCTCACCCCCGCCGTCACCGTCCGCACCGCCGGCAGAGTGGCGACGACGAAGGTCGAACTCCACCTCGAACACGTCCAGCAAGGCGCCCGCACCCGCCTCACCACCGACGCCGTCGTCCTCGCCACCGGCTACCGCGAACGCCCCCTCGGCCGCATCCTCGCCGGACTCGACCCCTACCTGCGCCGCGACGGTGCCGAACGCCCCTGTATCGACGACCAGTTCCGCCTCGTCCTCGACCCCTCCGTCAACGGCCAGGTCTACGTCCAGAACGCCGAACTCCACACCCACGGCGTCGGCGCCCCCGACCTCGGCCTCGCCGCCTGGCGCAGCGCCACCATCCTCAACTCCCTGACCGGCAAGGACCCTTACCCGCTGCCCCGCCGAACCGCCTTCACCACCTTCGGACTCGAGCGACCGACCCAGCTCCCGCCCGCCCGTCACGCCACCTGGGCCCTGACCCCGCTGGTCGACAAAGGGTAGCGAACACAAACCGGGCCCGACGGCGGCTGCGTCGGGCCCGGCCTGCCTGCTCCTCGAGCGGTCACTCGTCCTAGAAGACGGGCGTACCGTCCCGCGTCAGCTTCCAGTCCACCGAAGCGAACTCCTTCGGGTCGAGCGTGCCCTTCGCGGTCACCCACTCGGCGATCCGCGTCCGGATCTCCGTCGACTCCGACCACACCTCGGTGGCGGAAGCGACGTGCGGGAAGGCACCGCCGCCATTGGCCCGGTAGTTGTTCACCGCGAACACGAACTGCTGCGCGTCGTCCAGCGCCGCACCGTTGTACGTCAGGTTCTTGATCCGCGAACCCTCCGCCTGCGCGATGTCGATGTCGTACTGAAGACCCGAGACATAGTCGTAGTTGTAGTCCGGACGGCCGTTCGCGTTGGTCAGCTTCTCCACGTCGATCGTGGCGTCCGCCGCCGTCCGCACGAAGTAGTTCGCCGAGTACTCCAGGTACGCCCGGATCTGCGCGCCCGTCATCACCTTCGCGACCAGCGTGTTGTCGTACACATACAGGCTCGACAGACCGCGGATCGTCACCTCCCCGGCCGGAATCTCCGACGTCCGCGAGAACGGCGACGCCTGCGCGATCACCGGCAGCGACGCGTACTGCGTCCCCACCAGCGCCGCCTTCACCACGTCCTCCTGCACCTTGGTGATCAGGTCGATGATCGGGGCGTCCTTGTACCGCGCCTCCACCGTCGTCAGCGTCTCCGTCGCCGTACCGACCACCTGGTTGACGTACGCCACGACCACGTCGTGCTCGTCCTTCAGCAGCTTGGTGATCTGCGGGTCGTCGGCCACCGAGTTCGAGTTGCGGACCGTCGCCGCCACCGACTCGACCTGCCACTTCCCCTTCTCGAAGACCAGCTCGAAGTCGAACACCGACAGCCGCTCGGCGTACGCCAACGGCTCCGACAGAACAACCGTCCTGCCCGTCTCGGTGTTGGTGACCTTCAGCTCGGGAATCTCCACGTGCGCGTGCCCGACGAGAATCGCGTCGATCCCCGGCACCTGCTGCGCCACCAGCGCCGCCGAGTTCTCGATGTACGGCAGCTGGTCACCGTAGGAGGACGTGCCGGACGAACCGGAGTGCGCCGAGACGACGACCACGTCGGCGCCCATGGAGCGCAGCTTCGGCACCCACTTCGCCGCCTGCTCCTCCAGACCCGGGAACGTCAACTTGCCCTGGACGTAGGCCTTGTCCCAGATCGCGATACCCGGGTTCGTCAGACCGAGCACGGCCACCTTCACCGGCGGGGCACCCGGCACATGGAACTTCTTGATGAAGTACGGAGGGAACGCCGGCTTCAGCGTCTTCGCGTCCAGCGCGTTCGCACCCAGCAGCGGAAAGTGGCACTGCGACTCGAACTTCCGCAGCGTCTCGATGCCGTAGTTGAACTCGTGGTTGCCGAGCGCCGCCGCGTCGAAGCCGATCGCGTTCATCGCCTGCGCCATCGGGTGGACCGGACCACCCTGGGCGGTGATCGGGTCCACCTTCGCGTAGTAGTACGTCAGCGGGGTGCCCTGAATCGTGTCGCCCGCGTCCAGCAGCAGCGTGTTGCAGCGGCCCTTCTCCTTGCGGATCTCGTTCACCAGCGTCGAAATCCGCGCCAGACCCTGCGCGTTGCCCGCCTTGTCCGTGTACTCCGCGTCCTTGAAGTAGTCCCAGTTGAAGACATGCCCGTGCAGGTCCGTCGTGCCCATCACCGTCAGGGAGTACCGCGTCGGGGACTTCTTGCCCCCCGTGACCTCGGCAGCCTGCGCCGCCGGAGCCGCGGCCGCCCCGGCGAGCGCGACCCCCGCACCCGTCACGGCGGACTTCTTCAGGAACTTCCGGCGGTTCAACGGCATCTCTACGACTCCTAGGGAAAAGGCCAATGACGCGCGTAGATTCTGGCCCAACTCCCCACCCCGCAACAGGTCCAGGAGGTTTCGATCTGATGACCTGCAGGAAGCACAACCGACCCTCTCAGTGACAGAGTGGGACGTATGGCCCCCACCGCGGACACCACCCCAGACGAACCCCAACCCGCCGTCCCCTACGGCACACCCGCATCCCCCCGCATCGCCGTCCGAGGCGAAGCCCACCTCGAAGTCGACCCCGAAATCGCCCGCATCGGCATCACCGTCGCCGCCCGGGGCAAGGACCGACGAGAAGCCCTCGCCGACCTCACCCGCCGCAACGCCGCCGCCCTCGACCTCGTCAAGTCCTACGGAGACGCCGTCGAACGCGTCGAAACCGGCGCCTTCACCATCAGCCCCGAACTGAACCCGCACGCCCGCGGCGAACGCGTCCGCGCCTACCTCGGCCGCGTCCACATCACCGCCGAACTCACCGACTTCACCGCACTCGGCGAACTCACCACACGACTCGCGGACCTCCACATCACCCGCGTCGACGGCCCCTGGTGGGCCCTGCGCCCCACCTCACCCGCCCACCGCCAAGCCCGCCAACAAGCCGTCCGCGAAGCCGTCCAACGCGCCCGCGAATACGCCGAAGCCCTCGACACCACCCTCGGCGCGCTCATCGAACTCGCCGACATCGGCGCCGAAAACGCCCAACCGTACGCCTTCGAAGCCCAAGCCACCCGCGCCATGCGCAGCAGATCCGCCTACGGCGGCGCCCCCGAGGACGACGCCGCACCCCTCGACCTCGAACCCCAACGCCAACACGTCTACGCCCAGGTCAACGCCCGATTCACCATGGCCCCACCGCGGCTGTAGCCGACTCCGAGCCCCGCCCCGGAAATGTGACAGCCGGTGACCGACTGATTCTTCTCCAAGGACGTCGCACCGCCGAATAGATAAATGCGAGCGGGGTGCTCCCAGGAACCAGTCTGCTCATCAGAGCACCCCGGCGCACAATTCAACAGTTGTCAATAGCTCTTCACGTAAAGGTTGTTGAGTAGTCACGCACGACCAATTCTCTACCCGCCGGTAAGGCCTACGCTCGAACCATGCGCCGAGCAAAGATCGTCTGTACATTGGGCCCCGCCACCGACTCGTACGACCAGATCAAAGCCCTGGTCGAAGCCGGAATGGACGTAGCCCGCTTCAACCTCAGCCACGGCACCTACGCCGATCACGAGGAGCGCTACCGCCACGTGCGAAAGGCCTCCGACGAGACCGGCCGCAGCGTCGGAATCCTCGCCGACCTTCAAGGCCCGAAGATCCGACTCGGCCGCTTCAGCGAAGGCCCCGTACTCCTTGAACGCGGAGACACCTTCACCATCACCGTCGAAGAAGGCGTCGAAGGCGACCGCCAGACCTGCGGAACGACCTACGACGGACTCGCAGCCGACGTCACCCCCGGTGAGCGCATCCTCGTCGACGACGGCAAAGTCACCCTCGAAGTCACCGCCGTCGACGGCCCCCACGTCCACACCACCGTCGTCGAAGGCGGCATGGTCTCCGACCACAAAGGCCTCAACCTCCCCGGCGTCGCCGTCTCCGTCCCCGCCCTCTCCGACAAAGACGAAGCAGACCTCCGCTGGGCCCTCCGCGCCGGCTTCGACGTCATCGCACTCTCCTTCGTCCGCAGCGGCCGCGACATCGACGACGTCCACCGCATCATGGACGAAGAAGGCCGCCGCCTCCCCGTGATCGCCAAGGTGGAGAAGCCCCAGGCCGTCGACAACATCGACGACATCGTCGCCGCCTTCGACGGCATCATGGTCGCGCGAGGCGACCTGGGCGTGGAAATGCCCCTCGAACAGGTCCCCATCGTCCAAAAGCGCGCCATCAAGCTGGCGAAACGCAACGCCAAGCCCGTCATCGTCGCCACCCAGATGCTCGACTCAATGATCGACAACTCCCGGCCGACGCGCGCCGAGGCGAGCGATGTCGCCAACGCGGTCATCGACGGCACGGACGCCGTGATGCTCTCCGGCGAGACCAGCGTCGGCAAGTACCCCGTCGAGACCGTCCGCACCATGGCCCGCATCGTGGAAGCCGCCGAGGAAGACATCCTCGCCAAGGGGCTCCCGCCGCTGACCGAGCGCAACAAGCCCCGCACCCAGGGCGGCGCCGTCGCCCGAGCCGCCGCCGAAATGGGCGACTTCCTCGGCGCCAAGTTCCTCGTCGCCTTCACCCAGTCCGGAGACACGGTCCGCCGCCTCTCGCGCTACCGCTCACCCATCCCACTGCTGGCCTTCACCCCCACCCCGGCGACCCGCTCCCAGCTCAACCTCACCTGGGGCGTCGAAACCTTCCTCGGCCCCCACGTCGACTCCACCGACGCCATGGTCGACCAGGTCGACGAACTGCTCCTCAAATACGGCCGCTGCCAGAAAGGCGACATCGTCGTCATCACGGCAGGCTCCCCGCCCGGAGTCTCCGGCTCCACGAACCTCGTACGCGTCCACCACATCGGCGAGGACGACAGCCCCAAGTAGCGCGCAAGGGGGCCCTTCTTCACGGAGGGCCCCCTTTCTCTTGGAGAGCTCACTTACGGCGTCACGATGCGGAAGTCCGCCACCGACGCCACGATCATTTGCCGGCGTTACATGGGGTGGTTCGACGCGAATCTCGCGCATTTGTGGGAGCATCCGCCCGCCGCTGAGGCGAAGCGGTATGTGAAGGCGTTGGGCGGGATGTCGTCCGCTGTTTCGAAGGCGCGGGGATTCATTGGGGCGGCGCCCGAGAACGCGGTGTGGCGGAATTTCTGTCTCACGGGTGCGCTGGAGCTCCGGGAGGGCATGAAGGCGGCGCTGGCCGTCGATCAGCTCATTGACGCGAGGTCGGTGCGGTGAACGGGCCGAAGGCGTGGGATCTGGATTACGACTCTGCTCGCCAAGCTGTTCTCGGTAAGGACGCCACGGCAGCCGCCGTAATGATCGACGTACGGGTGGGTGGAGACGAGCCCGGTGACCTTCCTGTCGGCCACGTGGTCGCGGTAGAGCTTGAGCGCGGCGCCGGGCCGTCTCTTGCGGTCAGTACTTGGGGCCTACGTGGGCGTCCATGAGGGCGACGGAGGCCTTCCTGGCGACTGAGATGTTGTACGGGTTCCCGTTGCGGGTGCAGTGGGTCCACGCGATGCCGAGCTTGTCCAGGGTATCGGTGTAGAGCTGACGGATGTCATCGGAGACATTGGTGAAGAAGTACCGGGGGTACTCGTAGCGCTTCCGCTCACCGCCGACCTGGCGGGTCGTCCAGTTGGTGATACGGCAGCCGTCGGAGTGGATGAGGCCACGGATAAATTCCCAGGGGTGGGTGCCGACGATCTCCTGCTGCCAGCGTTCGAGGGCGATGCGCCGCTCGTGCTTCTTGCCGGGGCCGTGCTGGGGGAACAGGCAGTGCAAGTGCTTCGAGTAGACCTTCACGTTGCGGCAGCCGGTCCTGCAGACGCGGCATACGGAGTTGTCGGGGAACACGGCGCGCATGGCGTGCTCGCAGTCGTCCATGAGTCCGGACCACGAGTCGGCGCAGGTGATCATGAGGTTGGGCACGCGGTGCTCGGAGTAGTGGCTGATGTGACCGTCACCCAGGTACAGGCCCAGCAGGTAGCTGTACGCGGACTCGTCCAGCTCTCGGCCGTCGCACCGAGGGCACTTCGGGTCGTGCTTCCCTGGACACTCGCCGCGTTTCGCCCGGTCCATGTGCTTCCAGTAGCCGACCGTGCCGAGCGGGACGTTGAACGTCCGCGCCACGTCCGCGTTCCTCGCACCGCCGCGCAGCAGTGTGAGCGCCCTCTGTCGCACCTCTGTGCCGTGAAAGTTCATGCGAGCACTCTGTGTCACTGATCGTGACCGTGTGCACCAAAAAGCGGATGTTCACGAGAACGTGAACATCCGCTTCTGAAGTGCCCGGTGTGGGATTCGAACCCACATGCCCGAAGGCACGGTGGTTTGAGCACCGCGAGTCTGACCAGATTCCTCCAACCGGGCAGGCTGTGGAACACAGGGAAGCATACCGGGTCACCGCAGCTCGCTGCAGCTAGGTAGGCTCTTGGGCAGCAGCACATGCCCGGCCCGTAACGAGGAGCCCCCGTGACCGCCCCCGAGTCGCCCCAGCCCGTAGACGCGCCCGACGACGACAAGTCGCACGTGCCTCCGCTGACGACCCGCGTCGTCATCGCTGAGGACGAGGCGCTGATCCGTCTCGACCTCAAAGAGATGCTGGAGGAAGAGGGCTACACCGTCGTAGGCGAGGCGGGTGACGGTGAGCAGGCCGTCGAGCTGGCCCGGGAGCACAAGCCGGACCTCGTGATCCTCGACGTGAAGATGCCCAAGCTGGATGGCATCTCCGCCGCCGAGAAGATCGCCGAAGAGAGCATCGCGCCCGTGCTCATGCTCACCGCGTTCTCGCAGCGCGACCTCGTCGAGCGTGCGCGCGACGCCGGTGCGATGGCGTACCTGGTGAAGCCGTTCAGCAAGAGCGATGTCGTGCCCGCCATTGAGATGGCAGTGTCGCGGTTCACGGAGCTGAAGGCGTTGGAGAAGGAGATCGCGGATCTCACGCAGCGGCTCGAGACGCGGAAGCTCGTCGACCGGGCGAAGTCGGTTCTGCAGACTGAGTACGGGCTGACCGAGCCCGCCGCGTTCCGGTGGATTCAGAAGACGTCCATGGACCGTCGTATGTCCATGCAGCAGGTTGCCGAGGCGGTCATTCAGGACGCCGAGGAGAAGAAGTCCGCGAAGGGCTAGTCCGGCCCCGTACGAGCGCGTGGAAGAGGCCCGCACCCCTGGCAAGGGGCGCGGGCCTTCTTCGTACACCCGTGGCGGACTCAGTCCTCGCCGAGGTACGCCTTCCGTACGGACTCGTCGTGCAGCAGGTCCTGTCCGGTGCCGGAGAGGACGATGTTGCCGACCTCCATGACGTGTCCTTGGTCGGCGAGGGAGAGCGCCGCCTGGGCGTTCTGCTCGACGAGGAGGATGGTCGTGCCGGACGCCTTGAGTTCGGCGATGGTGGACATGATCTTCTGCATCATGATCGGCGAGAGGCCCATGGAGGGTTCGTCGAGCATGAGGAGCTTGGGCTGGGACATCAGCGCCCGGCCCATGGCGAGCATCTGCTGCTCGCCGCCCGAGAGGGTTCCGGCCGCCTGCTTGCGGCGTTCCCCGAGGATGGGGAAGAGGTCGTACGCGCGCTGGATGTCCTTCTCGATGCCTGCCTTGTCGGAGCGCAGGAACGCGCCGAGTTGGAGGTTTTCGGCGATCGTCAGCCGGGGGAAGATGTGGCGTCCCTCGGGGGAGTGGGCGAGGCCGAGGGCGACGATCTTGTGGGCGGGGACGCCGCTGAGCGGTTTGCCGTCGAAGAGGATGCGGCCCGCGCTGGGCTTGAGGAGCCCGGAGAGGGTGCGCAGGGTCGTCGTCTTGCCGGCGCCGTTGGTGCCGATGAGGGTGACGATCTGGCCGGCTTCGACGGTGAAGGAGATGCCCTTGACGGCTTCGATCTTGCCGTAGGCGACCTTGAGGTCTTCGACCTCGAGCAGTGCGGTCACTGGGCGGTTCCTTCCTTGCTGGTGCTGCTCTGCGCGTCGGCGGCGTCGGAGGCCTCTGCGGCTTCGACTTCGGCGACTTCCTCGGCCCCGGGGGCGCCTTCGAACGGCTCACCGAGGTACGCGGCGATGACGCGTTCGTCGCCCTGGACGACCTCCGACGTTCCCTCGACGAGCTTTTCGCCCTGGACGAGGCAGGCGACGCGGTCGGACAGGTTGAAGATGAAGCGCATGTCGTGCTCGATGACGAGGACGGCGATGCCTCGGTCGCGGATGGCGAAGACGAGGTCTTCGGTGGCCCGCGTTTCCTGGGGGTTCATGCCGGCGGTGGGCTCGTCCAGGAGGAGGAGGCCCGGCTCGCTCGCCATTGCTCGCGCGATCTCCAGCTTGCGCTGTTCGCCGTAGGGGAGGTTGCGGGAGAGGTGGTCGGCCTTGTGGTCGAGGCCGATGAACTCCAGCAGTTCCATGGCGCGTTCGCGCGAGGCTGCTTCCGCCTTGCGGAAGCCGGGGCCACGGAGCAGGGCGGACCAGAGGCCTTCCTTCGTCCGTGTGTGGCGGCCTACGAGGACGTTTTCCAGGACGGTCATGTTGGCGAAGAGCCGGATGTTCTGGAAGGTGCGGGCGATGCCTGCGCTGGTGACCAGGTGCGGCTTGGGTGGCAGGACCGTGCCCTTGTACGAGACCTTGCCCTCGGTGGGGACGTACAGGCCTGTCAGGCAGTTGAAGAAGGTGGTCTTGCCGGCGCCGTTGGGGCCGATGAGGCCGACGATCTCGCCGCTGTTGACGGTGAGGTCGACGCTGCGTACGGCGGTGAGGCCGCCGAAGCGCATGGTGACGCCGCTGGCTTCGAGGACGGGGCTGGGGGCTGTGGTGGTGGTCATGTGGGTCACGCCCCTGCCTTGGTGACGCCGACGGTGCTGTCGGGCAGGCCTTGTTCGGGGATGTCGAGTTGGCCGGTTTCGTGGAATTCGAGCTGGCGGCGGCGGTTGGCGATGATGCCTTCGGGGCGGAAGCGCATGAGGATGACGAGCGCGATGCCGAAGGCCAGGAGCTGGTACTCCTTCAGGAAGCTGAGCTTCTCGGGGAGGAGGTAGAGCAGCGTGGCGCCGAGGATGGGGCCGTTCACCGTGCCCATGCCGCCGAGGACGACCGCGGCGAGCAGGAAGGCGGAGTTCGGGGGCACGGAGCCGGCGAACTGGTAGGGGGCCGGGTTGACGCTGTAGCCGACGTGGGCGCTGACCGTACCGGCGAGGCCCGCCAGCGATGCGCCGAGTGCGAAGGCGATGAGCTTGACGCGGAAGCCGTTGATGCCCATGGCGGTGGCGGCGGTCTCGTCTTCGCGGATGGCGATCCAGGAGCGGCCGATGCGGGAGTCGGCGGCGCGGTTGAAGACGAGGACGACGAGTGCGGTGATGAGCAGCATCAGGAGGAAGTAGTTCGCGAATCGGCCGAGGGTCATGCCGCCGATGTCGTGGGTGCTTCCGAAGTTGAACCCGAAGATCTTGAGGTCCGGGATCATGGAGATGCCGTTGGGGCCGTTGGTGAGGTTGGGTCCGCTGGAGCCGTCCATGTTGTTGACGGAGATGCGGAAGATCTCTCCGAAGCCCAGGGTGACGATGGCGAGGTAGTCGCCGCGCAGTCGCAGGGTGGGGGCGCCGATGAGGACGCCGAAGACGAGCGATGCGGCCATGCCGGTGAGCATGGCGGCCCAGAAGGGGAACTGGACGCCGGAGAAGCGGGAGAACTCGGAGCCGGAGACGAGGGCCGCGGCGTAGGCGCCGACGCCGAGGAAGGCGACGTATCCGAGGTCGAGGAGTCCGGTGAGGCCGACGACGATGTTGAGGCCGAGGGCGACGGTGCCGACGACGAGGATGTTCACGCCGAGGTTGGCGTTGTGCTCGTTGTTCTCGACGAAGGGGAAGATCGCCGCGGCGAGGAATGCCATGGAGGTGGCGAATCCCTTGTGGCGGGCGTTGAGTTCGGCGAAGCGGTCGAAGAGTCCGGCGGCGAGGAGTGACCAGGTGCCGAAGATGACCAGGAGGAGGTAGCCGAGGAACGTTTCGCTTGCGTCGGGGTCGACGCCGATGCCGTAGGTGAAGACGATCAGGGCGACGGCGGTGGCGGCGGTGATGACGAGGCGCTCGCCCCAGGCGGGGAGCTTGGCCGCCGGGGGGATGTTCTCGGGCTTGGTGACGTAGTCCTTGAAGGTGTCGCCGGGCTTGGGGAGTGCCAGCGTGCCGAGGAGGGCCACGAGGGAGCCGACGGCGGCGACGTAGGCGCCGGGGTCGAGGGCGACGAGGCCCTTGAGGTCGACGGCGATGGCGATGGCGCTGAACCAGCTGACGGCGAACGCGGATGCGGCGGCGAGGACGACGGGCTGGGTGGCGCCCGCCGGGTTGAGCCAGCCGAGGCCGCGGACGTTGAAGAGGGTGAGCGCGAAGAGGAGCGTGAGGGCGCCGGCGACGAGGTCGAGGACCTGGAGTCCGGCCGGGGAGCCGTAGTAGGTGAGGTCCCCGGGGAAGTCGGACGTGTAGGTCCAGGACATGAACGTGCTGGCGATGGTGGCGATGGCGCCGAAGGCGATGAGGGCGCGGGCGGTGGTCTGCGGGAGTGCGATCAGGCCGCGCGCGGAGGTGGTGGTCTCGGTGGTTGCCATGGTGCTCACGCCCTGTCCGCGACGCGTTCGCCGACGAGGCCTTGTGGCCTGAACAGCAGTACGAGGATGAGGAGTACGAAGGCCCAGACGGAGGACCAGCCGCCGCCGCCGAGCTGCTGCATGCCGGGGATGCCGTCGATGTAGCTGGTGGCCATGGTTTCGGCGAGGCCGAGGACGAGGCCGCCGATCATGGCGCCGTAGATGTTGCCGATGCCGCCGAGGACGGCTGCGGTGAAGGCCTTGAGGCCCATCTGGAAGCCCATGTCGTATTTCACCGTGCCGTAGCGCAGGCCGTAGGCGACGGCTGCGACGGCGGCGAAGAAGCCGCCGATGGCGAAGGCGATGACGATGATGCGGTTGGTGTCGATGCCCATGAGCTGCGCGGTGTCCGGGTCCTGCGCGGTGGCCTGCATGGCGCGGCCGGTGCGGGAGAGGCGGACGAAGAAGGCGAGGGCGGCCATGCAGATGGGGGCGGCGATGATGACGAAGACGGAGCCGCTCTGGACGCTGATGGAGCCGATGTGCCAGGGACCGAAGGGGAGTTGCGGGAAGTTGATGTCGGTCTTGGCGTCGGGGTACCAGTTGAAGACGGCCTGCTGGAGGGCGAGGGAGAGGCCGATGGCGGTGATGAGGGGGGCGAGGCGTGGTGCTCCGCGTAGTGGTCGGTAGGCGAAGCGTTCGGCTCCGACGGCGATGAGGACGGCGACGAGTCCGCCGCCTATCAGCATCGCTGGGAGGGCTATCCACATGGATGTGCCGTTGGGCAGGACGTAAAGGTAGACCGTGAGTGCGCCGAAGCCGCCGGTCATGAAGATCTCGCCGTGGGCGAAGTTGATGAGCTGGACGATGCCGTACACCATCGTGTAGCCGATGGCGATCAGCCCGTACATCGAGCCGAGGAACAGCCCGTTGGCCAGCTGCTGCGGCAGGGTGTTCACCGCATGGCCTCCATGTGGTGGGGAGTGTTGAGCAGGGCGTATGAAACGGGCCGCGCGGTGACGGGTGGTCTTGGCCGCGCGGCCCTTGGGTGGTGCTAGCGGCGGAAGGGATCAGCCGTTGAACGTGCCGCTCTTGACGGCCTTCCACTTGCCGTCGACGACCTGGTAGACGGTGAGCTGCTTGTTGGTGGTGTCGCCGTACTCGTCGAAGGCGACGGGTCCTGCGATGCCGTCGAACTTGGTCTTCTGGACTTCTTCCACGATCTTGGCGCGGGCGTCGCTCGGGATCTTGCCGTCCTTCACGACGTTGCCGATGGCCTTGATGATGGCGGTGGCGGCGTCGTAGGAGTAGCCACCGTAGGTGCCGTAGTCGCCCTTGAGGCCGGAGGCCTTGTACTTCTTGATGAAGTCGGCGGCGGAGGGCAGGGAGTCGACGGGCTGGCCGACGGAGGTGACGAGGTCGCCTTCGGAGGTCTTGCCGGCGGTCTCGATGTAGGTCGGGGTGAACATGCCGTCACCGCCGAACAGCGGGATCTTGGCTCCGCCGTCCTTGAGCTGCTTGGTGAGCTTCTCGGACTCGTCGTACTGGCCGCCGTAGTAGACGAGGTCGGCCTTGGCGTTCTTGATCTTGGTGACGAGGGCCGAGAAGTCGGTGTCGCCGGTGTTGACGTGGTCCTCGCCGGCGACCTTGCCGCCCGCCTTGGTGAAGCCGGCCTTGAACAGCTTGGCGAGGCCGGCGCCGTAGGTCTGCTTGTCGTCGACGACGAAGACCTTGCGCTTCTTCAGCGTGTTGTACGCGTAGTCGGCCGCGAAGCCGCCCTGGAGGGCGTCGGTGGTGGCGGTGCGGAAGTAGGTCTTGAACGGGCGGGACTTGCTGGTCTGCCAGTTCTTGCCCTGGGTGAGCTCGGGCGCCGTGTTGGAGGGCGAGATCTCGACCAGGTTGGCGGTGGCGAAGACCTGCTGCATCTGGGTGGCGACGCCGGAGTTCAGCGGGCCGACGACGCCGAGGACCTTGTCGTTCTGGACGAGCTGGGTGGCGTTCTGCTGGCCGGAGGCCGGGATCGCCTTGTCGTCGAGCGCCTGGACCTTGAACGTCACGCCGGGAACGGTGTTGTTCTTGTTGGCGTCGTCGACGGCGATCTGCACGCCGCCCTGGATGCCGAGGCCGGTGGCGGAGTTCTGACCGGTCAGCGGCGCGTCCACGCCGATGATGATCTCGGTCTTCTTGCTGCTCTTGCTGTCCCCGTCGTCGTCGCGCGATCCGCAAGCGGTAAGCGTGAGTGCCCCCGTGGTGAGCACGGAAGTGAGTATGACCAAAGAACGGTGTCGCACGTTGAATCCTCTCCCTGGCGCGGTCCTCCATGGTTGAGGACCGTGTGTCTCGCCGGGCCGTACTGGGGTGATGCAGGGCCGTGCAGATGACGCGCCCGGCGGCGCGGTGACTGGCCGTGACTATAAGCGCAGGTAGGGGGAGCTCACAGGAGCGTAGGGAAGGCTGTGACGCTCTTGTTATGCGGGGGCCGCCCTGGCGGGTACAGATCGGACAATTCGTGTATTTCAGGATGCAGTTCGGGGATGTGGCCTCCTGTTCGCATCGTGAGAACGCCCTGTTCCGATTCATGGCGCGGCGCGGCTTCGGCTGGTGTGGTGGTGGGCTGGAGCGTTCTGCGAGGTACGGCGCACGGGATGCCGTGGCGCGAGCATTGCTTCATTACGGCAGAGGTAACCGACTGTTACCGACGTGTGAGGGTGCGCCAGGCCTCCCGGTCGAGGGAAGTGGGTGCGGGGGAGGCCGTGTTGGGGAAGCAGACGGCGCGCAGGTCGGTCCGCAGGTCGCGCGGGTAGGCACCGCCGAAGAGAAAGCTTTGCTGCTGCTGTGCGGTGCTGTTGCTGAGGAGCACGTCGAGGTGGGGGAGGACCAGGGCGGGCGGCAGGGCCGCGCACTTGTATACGGAGATGTGCACGGTGATCGTTCGAGGGGATCCGGCCCTCACTGTCAGTGGCAGCCCGGGGGTGGTGGTGGCCCCCAACTCGGGTAGTCCGGCGCCGACTTGGTGGACGGTGACGGGGCTGCCGCGGGCGACGTCGATCTCGAACCGGAAGGTCGCGGGGGTGGGTCCGCGGCCCTTGTAGTGGAGGGTGGTGACGCCGGCGGGCCAGGGGTAGGGGTTCGGGGTGGCCTGGGTCACCGGGGTGGGGCGCAGGGCGAAGAAGGCGCCGGTGGCGGCCGCGGCGACGATCAAGGCCTGGAGGAGGCGGCGGCGGGAGCGGGGGAGCGCGGCCCAACGGGTGGTGGCGGGTGGGGTTTTCGACCACAGCAGGTCGGTGGGGGTGTCCTGGTGGGGGCCGTCGGCTTCATCGGGGTGGTACGGCTCGACGGGCCGCCCGATGCCGGTCATGCTTCACGCTATGCCGGAGGGTGGGGCTCCGCCAATGGGCGGTGCCGGGTGAGGGGTTGGCCGTCGCTGTGCCGATGCCATGCCCGTCGCTCTGCCGGCGTCCTGCGTGGCGTTCTGTCGGTGCCGTGCCGGTGCCCGGTCGACGCCGTGCCCGTCGCTCTGCAGAACGCCGTGCCCGTGGCTCTGCCGGCGCCTGCGTGGCGTTCTGGCGGTGCCGTGCCGGTGCCCCGTCGACGCCGTGCCCGTCGCTCTGCAGAACGCCGTGCCTGGCGCTCTGCCGGCGCGTGCCCGGCGTTCAGCCGAACGCCGTGCTCAGCGCTCAGCCGGTGCCGTGCCCGTCTCTCCGCCGATGCCGTGCCCGGCGCTCGGGGAGGCCGGCGTTCCCCCGCACAGGTCGCGGGGGAACGCATGGCCTCCGGTGTCAGCCCGTGGGCGCGTCCTTGAGGACGCAGGTCAGCCGGGCGCTGCAGACGCGCTTGCCGTCCTCGTCCGTGATGGCGATCTCGTACGTCGCCGAGGTGCGCCCCCGGTGCACGGGTGTGGCCACGCCGGTGACCAGACCGGAGCGCACACCGCGGTGGTGCGTGCAGTTCAGGTCGACGCCCACGGCGATCTTGGTGCTGCCGCCGTGGAGCATGGCGCCGACGGAGCCGATGGTCTCGGCGAGGACGGCGGAGGCGCCTCCGTGCAGCAGGCCGTAGGGCTGGGTGTTGCCCTCGACGGGCATGGTGCCCACGACGCGGTCCGCGGAGGCCTCGACGATCTGCACGCCCATGCGGGTGCCGAGGTGGCCCGCGGAGAACAGTGCGGGCAGGTCGACGCCGAGCGCGGCGTACTCGTCGATGACCTCTTGCGGGAACTTCACGGTGTGCTGCTCGCCCATCGGGCCCGACTCCGTTCGTCGTGGATCACTGCGCTGTGGATCATGGCGCCATGGGATGCGGCGTCATGGACCACTCTTGCTGAGCAAACGCTCAGTCGGTTGCCGATTGTTCCAGACGTACGACGACGGACTTGCTGGCAGGGGTGTTACTGGTGTCGGCGGTCGCGTCCAGCGGGACGAGGACGTTGGTCTCCGGGTAGTAGGCGGCCGCGCAGCCCCGGGCGGTCGGGTAGTGCACGACGCGGAAGCCGGGCGCGCGCCGCTCGACGCCGTCCTTCCACTCGCTGACCAGGTCGACGTACGAGCCGTCCGAGAGCTTCAGCTCGCGGGCGTCCTCGGGGTTCACGAGCACGACCCTTCGGCCGTTCTTGATGCCCCTGTAGCGGTCGTCCAGGCCGTAGATCGTGGTGTTGTACTGGTCGTGCGAGCGCAGGGTCTGCAGCAGCAGGCGGCCCTCGGGGAGCTTCGGGTACTCGACGGGCGCGGCCGTGAAGTTGGCCTTGCCGGTGGCCGTGGGGAAGCGGCGCTCGTCGCGGGGGGCGTGCGGGAGGGCGAAGCCTCCGGGGTGCGCCACGCGCGCGTTGAAGTCCTCGAAGCCGGGGACCACGCGCGCGATGCGGTCGCGGATGGTCGCGTAGTCCTTCTCGAACTCCTCCCAGGGCGTACGGGACTCGTGCCCGAGGACGCGGCGGGCGAGGCGGCAGACGATGGCCGGCTCGGACAGCAGCTGGGGGCTCGCGGGCTCCAGGCGGCCGCGTGAGGCGTGCACCATGCCCATGGAGTCCTCGACCGTCACGAACTGCTCGCCGCTGCCCTGGAGGTCGCGTTCCGTGCGGCCGAGGGTGGGCAGGATCAGGGCACGCGCGCCCGTGATCGCGTGCGAGCGGTTCAGCTTCGTCGACACGTGCACGGTCAGGCGGGCGCGGCGCATGGCCGCCTCCGTCACCTCGGTGTCCGGGGACGCCGAGACGAAATTGCCGCCCATCGCGAAGAAGACCTTCGCCTCGCCGTCGCGCAGCGCGCGGATGGCCCGCACGACGTCGTATCCGTGCTCGCGCGGCGGCGCGAACCCGAACTCCTTCTCCAGGGCGTCCAGGAAGGCCGGGGCGGGCCGCTCGAAGATGCCCATCGTGCGGTCGCCCTGCACGTTCGAGTGACCGCGCACCGGGCACACGCCCGCGCCCGGGCGGCCGATGTTGCCCCGCAGGAGAAGGAAGTTGACCACTTCGCGGATGGTCGGGACGGCGTGCTTGTGCTGGGTGAGGCCCATCGCCCAGCACACGATGGTGCGCTGGGAGGCGAGGACCATCTTCAGGGCCTCGTCGATCTTCGCGCGCGTGAGGCCCGTCGCGGTGAGCGTCTCGTCCCAGTCGGCGGCGCGGGCGGCCTCGGCGAACTCCTCGAACCCATGGGTGTGTTCGCCGATGAACTCCTCGTCGATCGCGCCGGACCCCGCGCCGCAGGCGCTATCGGATTCAGCGAGGATCAGCTTGTTGAGGAGGCGGAAGAGGGCCTGGTCGCCGCCGAGGCGGATCTGCAGGAACAGATCGGTGAGGGCGGCGCCCTTGAGCATGCCCTGGGGGGTCTGCGGGTTCTTGAAGCGCTCGAGGCCCGCCTCGGGCAGCGGGTTGACCGTGATGATCTTCGCACCGTTCGCCTTGGCCTTCTCCAGGGCCGAGAGCATGCGCGGGTGGTTCGTGCCGGGGTTCTGCCCGGCGACGATGATCAGGTCCGCCTTGTAGAGGTCGTCGAGCAGGACGCTGCCCTTGCCGATGCCGATGGTCTCGGAGAGGGCGGAGCCCGACGACTCGTGGCACATGTTCGAGCAGTCCGGCAGGTTGTTCGTGCCGAGCTCGCGGGCGAACAGCTGGTAGAGGAAGGCGGCCTCGTTGCTCGTACGCCCTGAGGTGTAGAAGAGGGCCTCGTCGGGGGAGCCGAGTGCGGCGAGCTCCTGCGCGACGATGTCGAAGGCACGCTCCCAGGTGACCGGCTCGTAGTGGTCGGCTCCCTCCGCCAGGTACATGGGGTGGGTGAGGCGGCCCTGCTGGCCCAGCCAGTAGCCGCTGCGGGAGGCGAGGTCGGCCACCGGGTGCGCGGCGAAGAAGTCCGGGGTGACCCGGCGCAGGGTGGCCTCCTCGGCGACCGCCTTCGCGCCGTTCTCACAGAACTCCGCCTTGTGCCGGTGGTCCGGCTCGGGCCAGGCGCAGCCCGGGCAGTCGAAGCCGTCCTTCTGATTGACCCGCAGGAGGGTCAGCGCGGTGCGGCGCACGCCCATCTGCTGCTGCGCGATGCGCAGGGTGTGCCCGATGGCGGGCAGCCCGGCCGCGGCGTGCTTCGGCTCGGCGACCTGCGGCGCGTCCTGAACCGGATCGCTTTTCGGCGGCTTACTGGCCATCGCTGAACCCCTTCGCGTGCACACGTCCGCTGTACGTCTCCGATCCTCGCACGCAGCGCCGACAACGACCGTGCCCGGTCCCGGACGGTCCGCACTGTCAGTGGGCCGTGGCAGGATCGGGGGCGTGGCAGAAACAGCATCGAAGAAGACCGAGAAAACCGCAGGTACGGACCGTCCGCGGCTGATGCTCATGGACGGGCACTCGCTGGCGTACCGCGCGTTCTTCGCGCTGCCCGCGGAGAATTTCACCACCGCGACCGGCCAGCCGACGAACGCAATCTATGGTTTCGCGTCGATGCTGGCGAACACGCTGCGCGACGAGGCGCCCACGCATTTCGCGGTGGCGTTCGACGTCTCGCGCAAGACGTGGCGCTCCGAGGAGTTCACCGAGTACAAGGCGAACAGGTCGAAGACCCCGGACGAGTTCAAGGGGCAGGTCGAGCTGATCGGCGAGCTGCTCGACGCGATGCACGCCCGGCGGTTCGCGGTCGACGGCTTCGAGGCCGACGACGTCATCGCGACGCTTGCCACGCAGGCCGAGGCCGAGGGCTTCGAGGTGTTGATCGTCACCGGCGACCGCGACTCCTTCCAGCTGGTCTCCGAGCACACGACGGTGCTGTATCCGACGAAGGGCGTCTCGGAGCTGACCCGGTTCACTCCGGAGAAGGTCTTCGAGAAGTACGGGCTGACACCGGCGCAGTACCCCGACTTCGCGGCGCTGCGCGGCGACCCGTCCGACAACCTGCCGGGCATCCCCGGGGTCGGTGAGAAGACGGCCGCGAAGTGGATCAACCAGTTCGGTTCGTTCGCGGAGCTGGTCGAGCGCGTCGACGAGGTCAAGGGCAAGGCCGGGCAGAACCTCCGCGACCACCTGGAGTCGGTGAAGCTCAACCGCCGTCTCACGGAGATGGTGAAGGACGTCGAGCTGCCCAGGACGGTCGCCGACCTGGAGCGCGCTGCGTACGACCGCAAGGCCGTGGCGATGGTCCTGGACACCCTGGAGATCCGTAACCCGTCGCTGCGGGAGCGGCTCCTCGCCGTCGACCCTGGGGCCGAGGAGGCCGAAGGGGCGCAGCCGGCCGCCGAGGGCCTGGAGCTGGACGGCACGGTGCTGGGCGCCGGCGAGCTCAAGCCGTGGCTCGCCGAGCACGGCGAGGCGGCGGTCCTCGGCGTGGCCACGGTCGACGCGTGGGCACTGGGCACGGGCGCGGTGGCCGAGGTCGCGCTCGCCGCAAAAGGGGAGGTGCAGCCCGAAGGGCTTCCGCAGAAGGGCGGTGGTGGGCGACGGGCGGGCGGGGCGGCCGCCTGGTTCGACCCGTCCCAACTGGACGAGGCCGACGAGAACGCGTTCGCGACGTGGCTCGCCGACCCCGACAAGCCCAAGGTCATGCACAACGCCAAGGGCGCGATGCGGGTCTTCGCCGAGCACGGCTGGAGCATCGAGGGCGTGTCCATGGACACCGCGCTCGCCGCCTACCTCGTCAAGCCCGGGCGTCGCTCCTTCGCGCTGGACGCGCTGTCCCTGGAGTACCTCGGCCGGGAGCTGGGGCCCGCCGCCGCGGCCGACGGGCAGCTCGCCTTCGGCACGGACGAGCAGGCCGAGGCCGACGCGCTGATGGCGCAGGCCCGCACGATCCTCGACCTCGGTGAGGCGTTCGGCGAGAAGCTGACGGAGGTCGGCGCGGCCGACCTGCTGCGCGACATGGAACTGCCCACGTCCACGCTGCTGGCCCGCATGGAGCGGCACGGCATCGCGGCGGACAGGGCCCATCTGGAGGCCATGGAGCAGATGTTCGCGGGCGCCGTCCAGCAGGCCGTGAAGGAGGCGCACGCGGCCGCCGGGCACGAGTTCAACCTGGGTTCGCCCAAGCAGCTCCAGGAAGTCCTCTTCGGCGAGCTGGCCCTGCCCAAGACGAAGAAGACGAAGACGGGTTACACGACGGACGCGGACGCGCTGGCGTGGCTCGCGACGCAGACCGAGAACGAACTGCCGGTGATCATGCTCCGCCATCGCGAGCAGGCGAAGCTGCGGTCCACGGTCGAGGGCCTGATCAAGACGATCGCGGCGGACGGCCGCATCCACACCACGTTCAACCAGACGGTCGCGGCGACCGGCCGCCTCTCCTCGACGGACCCGAACCTGCAGAACATCCCGGTCCGCACGGACGAGGGCCGCGCCATCCGCCGCGGCTTCGTGGTCGGCGAGGGCTTCGAATCCCTCATGACCGCGGACTACAGCCAGATCGAACTGCGCGTGATGGCCCACCTGTCGGAGGACGAGGGCCTCCTGGAGGCGTTCACCTCCGGCGAGGACCTGCACACCACCGTCGCCTCCCAGGTGTTCTCCGTGGAGCGGTCCGCGGTCGACGCGGAGATGCGCCGCAAGATCAAGGCGATGTCGTACGGCCTGGCGTACGGCCTGTCGGCCTTCGGCCTCTCCCAGCAGCTGAACATCGACGCGGGTGAGGCCCGTGCGCTGATGGACACGTACTTCGAGCGCTTCGGAGGCGTACGGGACTATCTGCGCCGGGCGGTCGACGAGGCGCGGGCGACGGGCTACACGGCGACGCTCTTCGGGCGTCGCCGCTACCTGCCGGACCTCAACAGCGACAACCGGCAGCGCCGCGAGGCGGCCGAGCGCATGGCCCTCAACGCCCCCATCCAGGGCACGGCGGCGGACATCGTCAAGATCGCCATGCTGAACGTGGACCGCGCGCTGCGCGAGGCGAACCTCAAGTCCCGCATGCTCCTTCAGGTCCACGACGAAATCGTCCTGGAAATCGCCCCGGGCGAGCGCGCCAGGACCGAGGAACTCCTCCGCCACGAAATGGCGTCCGCCGTCCAGCTCCGGGCTCCCCTGGACGTATCCATCGGCTCGGGGCCGGACTGGGAGTCGGCGGCGCATTAGCCGGCGCTGGGGCGCCGGGTGGTTCTGTCCCGGCCTACCTCAGGTTCGCGGCCTGGCCGGCCGTCACATCAGGGGCCCGGCACCGCAAGGTGCCGGGCCCCTGATGTCCACCGCGACGGCGAGAGCCCCCAGCGCTGCTCGGCGGTGCCCAACCGATCGCAAGCCTCGAAGGCCGCCCGCAAGGCAAGTCTCACCAGGGCCGCGCCGCCGAGAACCGCCCGCAGGGCGAATCTCGCCCCGGCCGTTCCGGACGCGGCCTCGCGCCCCGAGAGCCGCCCGGGGCAAGCCCCACCCGGCCGGGCCGGAGAGGGCAGGCTCGCCGCACTCCCGCCCACCCCCCGGAGGGAACCGTCACCCGCGTGGCCCCCGCAAAGGCGCCCCCCGCCGAGCGGGACCGTAAGGATGCGGGCATGGGTATACGCATGCTTCACCGCACGGCGATAGCCACGGCCGTCGTCCTCGCCGCCACAGCTGTCGTCTCGGCGCCGCTCGCGCCGGTACCCGCGGTCGCCGCGGAGGCCGGCACCGCCCAGGTGCCCCCGGCCTGCCGCTCCGCCCGTGACCCCGACCTCGCCGCCCGGATGTCCCGCGACATCCAGAAGGCGCTGGTGTCACGCGAGGGCACCGTCTCCGTCGCGGTGCACGACGACACCACCGGCCTGACCTGCGCCCTCGCGAGCGAAAGGCAGTACGACTCGGCGAGCGTCGCCAAGGTCACGATCATGGAAGGCACCCTGCGGCGGGCAGAGGAACTCGGCCGCAAACTCACCGACTGGGAACGGGCCAACATCCGCCCCATGATCACCAGGTCGGACAACACATCGGCCCAGCGCCTGTGGACCGACCTGGGCCACGCCTACCTGGACCGCCTGTTGACCCGCGTCGGGACGACGCGCACTGTGCTCGGCTCCGAGGGCTACTGGGGCCTGACCCGCACCACCGCCTCCGACCAGATGCGCCTGCTGGGCGTCCTCACCAACACCCGTTCGTTCCTGAAGGCCCGCGCCTACGGCATGAAGCTGCTCAGCCAGGTCCGCAGAGACCAGCGCTGGGGCGTGCCCGCCGGAATGCCGAAGAGCCTCACGGCCCATGTGAAGAACGGCTGGCTGCCCCGGGCCACGCACGGCTGGCGCGTGCACAGCGTCGGCGCGTTCACGGGCCCCGCCCGCAGGTACCGCATCGTCGTCCTGTCGCACGACAACCCGACGATGGAGTACGGGGTCCGCACCATCGAACGCATCGCGCAGGCCGTGCACCGCGGCCTCAACCCGGGACGCGGCCGGATCCAGAGCCCCACCCCGGAGGGCGCGATCAGCGAGAAGCCGGACGGCTCGGCTCCGTACGAGCTGCTGCCCGGCCGGGACGAGCCGGAGCCGGACGCCACACCCTGACCCCCACGGCGTACAGCCCGAGGCCGAGCACCAGGCCCGCGCCCCCGCCGAAGCACAGCGTCGGGATCAACTCCCAGGGCTTCGCGCTGGAGGCCCAGTAGTCCCACGAGTGCGAAGCCCGCTGCACCGCGCCCACCAGCGCGCAACACCCGAGAACGGCACCCGCCAGCCACCGGTCGGAAGCGGACAGCGCCGGCACCCCCACGGGTTCGCCGGAGGGCGTCCGGCGCAGCGCGACGACCACGAAGGCCGCGATCACCACGGCCGCCACCGCCGAACTGCCGTACTGCGCGTACCAGTACAGCGGCGAGCCCCCGACGTCCCGTCCCAGGACGGGGAACAGGCGCATCCCCCACCGGCCGTGATGCGTGAACGCGTCCCACACGACATGCGTCAGCGCGCCGAGCGCGGCGGAGACGTACCACCACAAGGCCGTCGACGGACTCGGCCGTCGACGTGTCGCCCCGCAGCGCAGCAGCCGCGCCGGACGCCCCTGCCGGGCCGTCGGCAGCAGCGCCACCAAGGGTTCGCGCAGCACCAGCCAGGCGCCCACGAGCGCCCACGTGACGAGCACGTCGAACGTGAACACTCCGGTGAACGAGTGCGTGAAGGTGCCGAATTCCATCGCTCCGGGCAACGCGCTCGCCGCGTAGTACGTCATATCAGGTGCGAACGAACCGGCCACGAGAACAGCGGGAACCAGCCTGCCGCGCCCCCCGCCGTCACCGCGTACGGCGGGCAGCACGGCCGCCGCATGGCTGAGAGTGAAGGGCAAGTCGTCCCCCTACGGCTCATGGTCGGTGTTTCGTGCAGATCAGAGATGGCCAACCGGTGAAAATCGGGCGCGAACGGGTGCCCGGGCAACGGAAGTTGTCGTAGGGTCACCTGGGTCACCGTGCTGGGGAGCACGGTCGAACATCGGAAAAAGTACACACAGAACAAAGCGCGCAGAAGGAATGGCGCGCAAGAAGGCACGGCGTACGCGGTCGTCCACGGGAGGGGTTCACTCAATGGCGGCGCATTTCGGCAGGAGGCTGCGCAAGGGGGCGGCAACCACCGCCGTGGCCGCGGCCGCGGTCGCGGCCCTGTCCGCGTCCCAGGCCCCGGGAGTGACCACCGACGACCACGGCAGACAGACCACCGGCGCCGAGTCCACACCGGACGCGAACAGCGACGACACCGCGACCGGCAACTCGCGCTACTACACGGACCTTCCGCCGCTCGACAGCCCCAGCCCGTCGCCGACCACCAGCACGCCCACGGTCACGGGCGATGCCGAGGCGGGCATACCCGCGACCGTCCTCGACGCCTACAAGAAGGCCGAGGCGTCACTGCGCGAGTCCAAGCCCGGCTGCAACCTGCCCTGGCAACTCCTCGCCGCCATCGGCAAGGTCGAGTCGGGCCAGGCCCGCGGCGGCCGCGTCGACGCGAGCGGTACGACGTACTCGCCGATCCTCGGCCCGGTCCTCGACGGCAACGGTTTCGCGAACATCAGCGACACCGACAACGGCGCCTACGACGGCGACTCCACGCACGACCGCGCGGTGGGGCCGATGCAGTTCATCCCCTCCACCTGGGACTGGGCGGGCCGCGACGGCAACGGCGACGGCAAGAAGGACCCCAACAACATCTACGACGCGGCGCTCGCGGCCGGCCACTACCTGTGCCGGTTCAACCACGACATGTCGGTCCAGTCGCAGATGAACGCCTCGATCCTCAGCTACAACAACTCGACGGCGTACCTCAACACGGTCCTGTCGTGGCTGGAGTACTACCGCAAGGGCACCCACGAGGTACCGGACGGCACCGGCACGCTGCCCTCGCACAACAGCGACGAGACCACCGGGGCGAACCCCAGCCCGAGCCCCACGCCGCCCGCGACCTCGAGGCCGAGTCCGGAGCCGAGCACCCCCAAGCCGGGCGGCGGTTCGACGAGCCCCAGCCCGGACCCGTCCACTCCGTCCGCGCCGTCCACCCCCTCGACGCCGCCGAGCCCGACGCCGCCCACCCCCACCGAGACCGTGGACCACCTGGAGGACGCGGACACCGGGAAGCTCACCGCGACGGCGGGCGACACCTTCGCCGAGAAGATCGCCGTACGGACCGAGACCGAGGCCGGCCAGGCCGTGGCGAAGGTCCGGGTGCGCTTCACGATCGTCGGCGACGACACCGACGCCACCTTCACCGGCGGCGAAACCGTCGCCACGATCGTCACCAACAGCGCCGGCACGGCCACCGCGCCGGCGCTCGTGGCGGGCGAGAAGACCGGCGACTTCACGGTCCGCGCGACCGTCGTCGGCCGCGTCATGGCCGGCCTCGACTACACGGCGACCGTCACCCCGCGCCAGGCCGACACCCTCACCCGCACCAGCGACACCGAGCTGACCTGCGTGCCGGGCGGCGAGTTCGCCGACCAGGCCGAGGTGAAGGCCACCTACAAGGGTGCCGTCGCGGGCAAGGTCGCGGCCACCGCCACGCTCATCAAGTCGGCGGACGACGCGACGGAGAACGACAAGGGCCCGTACTTCAAGGACGCGGACGGCAAGACCGTACGCACCCTCACGGACCTCACCACGGACGCGAACGGCCTGCTGAAGCTCCCGAAGCTGTACGCGGACGACACCACCGGCACGTTCCTGCTCCGCATCAACACCACCGGCGGCGCGACGCTCACCATCGAGCTGAAGGTGGCGGCCGCCACCTCCTAGTCCGTACGCGCATCGAGGGCGCCCCTCCGCTTCCGGGCGGGGGGGCGCCCTCGTCTGTGTGTGCAACGTGTTCTCATCTCGCCCCGCCGTTGCTACGGTGCCGGACCTGACGACGTATCAGCTCCTGGCCCTCGGGAGGCCCGCATGCGTGCCCTCATCGCCGCCGCGACCGGTCTCGCCGTTGCGCTCGCCCTGGTGCTGACCATCACGGCCATGGGCTCACCGGCGGGCAGGACATCGCCGAAGCCGCTGCTGACGACTGTGCCCGCACACCCATAGACCCCGCGCCGGCACACCCGCAGACCGTGCCGGCACACCCGTAACTCTCAGGGAGGGACGCCGAGATGCGCCGCAAGGCAAGCCTGATCCTGCTCGCCTTCGCCGTGTTCTTCACGGCGCTGTCCCCGCTGCTGCGCTGGTACGCCTTCCCGCGCCTGGCGAAGATCCCCGCCAACCAGTACCAGGACATGGTCCTGGAGGCGAAGAACGCGACCCTCCTCGACTACGGCACCATGAAGGCCAGGACGGTCCCCAAGGTCACCGTCGTACAGACCCTCAAGGGCAACGTCGAAGCCTCCGAGAAGATCGAGAAGACCGCGGGCCGCGACGTCGTCGTCTGGGACTCCCTCTCCTACGTCCAGGGCCCCGACGGCAAGATGGTCTCCAAGATCCCCGAGCGCTACATCTTCGACGCGCACAGCCAGGAACCCGTCCACGCCACCGGCGAGATGGTCGACGGCGCCCCCGTCACCCGCGAGGGCATCGAGTTCAAATGGCCCTTCATGACGGAGAAGCGGGACTACGAGTACTTCGACGCGCAGACCCGCACCACCAACCCCATCCACTACAAGGGCACCCAGAACTTCCGGGGGGTCAAGGTCTACTACTTCGAGCAGACCATTCCCTGGACCAAGGTCCACTTCCCCAAGACCATGCCCGTCAAGGGCATCACCCAGGAGTCGCTGGCCAAGACGGGGACGACCATCTGGTACACCACGGTCCGCAAGTTCTGGGTGGAGCCGGTCACTGGAGCGCCCGTCTACGGCGAGGAGATCCACAAGGAGGAACTCCGCGGCGGCACCCTGCTCGGCGACCGCGACAAGGTGACGGCGTTCGCCGGGCACGTGAAGATGCGCGAGGACTACATCGAGCACACGGTCGACCTGGTCAAGTCGAACCGCACCCTGATCCTGCTGATGACGTCGTACCTGCCCTGGGGCTTCCTGTTCCTGGGCGCCGCACTTCTCTCCCTCTCCCTCTACCTGGAGGCGCGCAGCCGCCGCCCGGGCGACCCGGCACCCACCCGGGCCGTGGAGCCCGAACCGGTCAACGCCTGAGCCGGGCGTTGGTGTGCCGGGTCGGCTCGGCGGTCGCGGGGTCCTCGGGCCACGGGTGCTTGGGATACCGCCCGCGCAGTTCGGCTCGCACGGCCCGGTAGCCGTCGCCCCAGAAGGAGGCGAGGTCGGCCGTGACGGCGGCGGGCCGTCCGGCGGGGGAGAGGAGATGCACGAGTACGGGTACGCCGGCGACACGAGGGGTCTCGGCCAGCCCGAACATCTCCTGCAGCTTCACCGCCAGTACGGGCCGTTCGGGATCCGCGTAGTCGATCCGGATTCTGGACCCACTCGGCACCTCGATCCGCTCCGGTGCGAGCTCGTCGAGCCGGGCGGCGTCGCCGGTGGCCCACGGAAGCAGCCGGGTGAGCCCCTGCCCGGCATCGATCCGCCCCAGGTCGGCCCGCCGACGCGCCCGGCCCAGCTCCGGCTCCAGCCACTCCTCCACACGCGCGTGCAGGGCGTCGTCGCAGACGTCGGGCCACGAGGCGCCGAGGTGGTGGTGCAGAAAGGCGAGCCGCTGCCGCAGCAGCTCCGCCTCCCGCGTCCAGCGCAACAGCCCCAGCCCCTCCTCCCGCAGCCCCTCCAGAAGCGCGTCGCGTACGAGCCCGGGGTCGGCGTCCTTCAACGGCCGCACCGCCAGCTCCACGGCCCCGAGCCGCTCGACCCGCCGCGCGACGACGTCCCCGCCGGCCCAGTGGACCTCCTCGCCCTCGGAGTACAGGCTTGCGGCGGCCCACCGTGCCGTCTCCTCGTCCACCACCGCCCCGAGCCGCACGCGCGCGTGCCCGGCACCAATGGGACGGTCGGCCACGGCGACGGCGAGCCACGGCGCTCCGCGCAGGGCCGAGCCGTCGCCGATGTCGGCGCGGGTCCCGTTCACCATGAGGTAGGAGCCACCGTGCGCCCGCGCGAGCCGCTCGGGGAACGCGAGGGCGGCAACGAGCCCTACGACGCGGTCATCACCGGAGGCCGCGCTGCCTGCCACCCGGCGCGGAGCTTCGACGTTCACCTCTTGTACAAGAGAGCCACGGGTGGACGGGTGGGAAAAATCTGTACCTGTAGGTACACCGGCCCGCAGGCGCTTGGCTTCGGCGCGCCAGCGACTGGCGTAGGCGTCGCCGCCACGCCGGGCGGCACGCCAAGCCCCCGCAAGATCATCCCCGTACTCCCGGGGCGGCTCCTCGCTCAAGAGGGCGACGACTTCGGCGGCCCGCTCCGCACCCGTGAAGGGCCCCGCATCGAGTAGCGCCCGCGCCAGCCGCGGGTGCACCCCGAGCCGCGCCATACGCACCCCCCGTTCCGTCGCCCGCCCCGCGGAATCCACCGCACCCACGGCCGACAGCACGGCCCGTGCCGCCGCCATCGCCCCGTCCGGCGGCGCGTCGAGGAGCGCGAGCCCCGTCGCGTCCGGGTCGCCCCAGCAGGCCGCCTGAAGGGCGAACGCCGTCAGGTCGGCCACCTTGATCTCCGGCGCGGGGAAGCGCGCCAGACGCGCGTCCTCCGCCTCCGTCCAGCACCGGTACACCGCTCCCGGTGCCTCACGCCCGGCACGCCCCGCCCGCTGCCGCCCCGCCGCCTGCGAGGCCCGCACGGTCGTCAGCGCGCTCAGCCCGCGCGCGTGGTCCACCCGTGGCTCCCGCGCGAGCCCGGAGTCGACGACCACGCGTACCCCGGGAACCGTCAGCGACGACTCGGCCACCGAGGTCGCGAGGACCACCCGGCGGCGTACCCCCGGGGACAGCACCGCGTCCTGCACGGCGGCCGGCGCCCGCCCGTGCACCTGAAGCACGTCGACCTCACCGAGATCCCCCAGCTGCCCGGCGACCCGCGCGATCTCCCCGACCCCGGGCAGGAAGCACAGGACATCCCCCTCACGCTCGGCCAGCGCCCGCCGCACCACCGACGCCACATGCGTCAGCAGCGCCGGGTCCACCCGCATCCCGTGCGGCGGCCGCACGGGCCGTACCGGCGGCGCCCACACCACCTCGACCGGATACGAGACGCCCTGCGCCTCCACCACCGGCGCGTCGCCCAGCAGCCGGGCCCACCCCGTGGCGTCCGTCGTCGCGGACGCGGCCACCAGCCGCAGCTCGGGGCGGAGAGCGGCCCGTACGTCCAGCAGAAAGGCGGCCACCGTGTCGGCGTCCAGATGCCGCTCGTGACACTCGTCGAGCACGACGACGTCGACGCCCGCCAACTCCTGGTCCCGCTGGAGCCGCTGCAGCAGGACACCGGTCGTAACGACCTCCACGCGCGCGTGCCGGCCGACCACCCGCTCCCCGCGCACCGTGTAGCCGACGCTCTCGCCGACCTTCTCGCCGAGCAGCCACGCCATCCGCCGCGCGGCGGCCCGGGCGGCGATCCGACGCGGCTCGGCCACGACGACCCGGCGCGCCGGTCGCCCGTCGTCCAGGAGACCGGCGAGCGCCAGCGGCACGAGGGTGGTCTTGCCGGTGCCGGGCGGCGCCACGAGCACCGCGCTGCCGCCGCCCTCCAGGGCGTCGTTCAGACCGGGCAGGGCGCCGCGTACGGGCAGCTGGTCCAGGGCGTCGTCACGGATCACGCCCCCAGTCTCGTACGAGCGTCAAACCGGCCTCGTACGGGCATCGAACACGTCTCGTGCGTGCGCCGAAACGCCCTCCACGCGCGCGCCGAAACGCCCTCTACGCGCGCGTGCGTGAGAAAGCGGTGCCCACGCACACGTGGGCACCGCTTTTGTACGTTCAGCTTCCGTGCGTTCAGTCCCGCTCGCACACGAAGATCGCCGTCCCGGGTATCAGATGCCCGCGCAGCGGGGACCAGCCGCCCCACTCCTGGGTGTTCCATGCGGGCCACTCCGGCTCGACGAGGTCGATCAGGTGGAACCCGCCGGCCACGATGTCGCGGACGCGGTCGCCGATCGTCCTGTGGTGCTCGACGTACACCGCGCGGCCCTCTTCGTCCTGCTCCACGTACGGAGTGCGGTCGAAGTACGAGGCGGCGACGCTCAGCCCCTCGGGGCCGGGCTCGTCCGGGAACGCCCAGCGGATCGGGTGCGTCACCGAGAAGACGAAGCGGCCGCCGGGGCGCAGCACCCGGTGGACCTCGCGCAGAACGCGAACAGGGTCGGCGACGAACGGCAGCGCGCCGTACGCCGAGCACGCGAGGTCGAAGGAGCCGTCGGCGAACGGCAGGGCGCCCGCGTCGGCCTCCACCAGGGGCACGGAACCGCCGATGCGCAGCGCGTGCTGGAGCTGGCGGTGGGAGAGGTCCAGGGCCACCGGTCGCGCCCCCTGGCCGGCCAGCCAGCGCGAGCACTGGGCGGCGCCGGCGCCGATCTCCAGGACGTTCTTGCCCTTCAGGTCCTCCGGTGGGCCGAGCAGCTCGGCCTCCACCTCGTCGAGGCCCTCGGGGCCCCACACGAAACGGTCGTCTCCGAGGAACGTGCCGTGCTCGATCTGGTACTCGTCCGCGTTCCGGTCCCACCAGCCCCGGTTGGCTCGGGAACTCTCCGTGACATCCGCGTCACGTCGGGTGGCTTCCGGTTCGAACGGTTCGGGCTCTTGGATGATCGGCTCCCTCGTCGTACTCTTCCGTCCAACCCGTCTCGGGGGTGTCACGACAGAGGCGCCCTACGGCCCGCGTGGCCTCGTGAGACAGGTCTTGTGCCGGGAATGCGGCGATCCGCCCCGGGTGTGCGCCTTCGCGCATTGACCCTGCCCGGCTGCCCCCGTATGCTACAAGTTGCGCTGCGAGCCTGCGCACCTCAGACGTAGCAGGCTGCGCTCGCATCTGTATGTATGTCCCCTCGGTTTTCGAGGCGCCCCCGGGCCACCGGGTTGGCGCTTCCTTGGCTGTCCGGCTTCTACAGGGCGAAACGGGCTCCCGGCGTAAGCAGTACCTACGACTCAATGTCCGTACCGGAGCCCTTTCCCACATGACGAGCAGCACCGAGACCACCGCCACCACCCCGCAGGTTGCGGTCAACGACATCGGTAACGAGGAAGCCTTCCTCGCCGCGATCGACGAGACGATCAAGTACTTCAACGACGGCGACATCGTCGACGGCGTCATCGTGAAGGTCGACCGGGACGAGGTCCTGCTCGACATCGGTTACAAGACCGAAGGTGTCATCCCGAGCCGCGAGCTGTCGATCAAGCACGACGTCGACCCGAACGAGGTCGTCGCCGTCGGTGACGAGATCGAAGCCCTTGTTCTCCAGAAGGAGGACAAGGAAGGCCGCCTGATCCTCTCGAAGAAGCGCGCCCAGTACGAGCGTGCCTGGGGCACCATCGAGAAGATCAAGGAAGAGGACGGCATCGTCACCGGTACCGTCATCGAGGTCGTCAAGGGTGGTCTCATCCTCGACATCGGCCTCCGCGGCTTCCTCCCCGCGTCTCTCGTCGAGATGCGCCGCGTCCGCGACCTCCAGCCCTACGTGGGCAAGGAGCTCGAGGCGAAGATCATCGAGCTGGACAAGAACCGCAACAACGTGGTCCTGTCCCGCCGTGCCTGGCTGGAGCAGACCCAGTCCGAGGTTCGCCAGACGTTCCTCACCACCCTCCAGAAGGGGCAGGTCCGCTCCGGCGTCGTGTCCTCGATCGTCAACTTCGGTGCCTTCGTGGACCTGGGCGGCGTCGACGGTCTCGTGCACGTCTCCGAGCTCTCCTGGAAGCACATCGACCACCCCTCCGAGGTTGTCGAGGTCGGTCAGGAAGTCACCGTCGAGGTCCTCGACGTCGACATGGACCGCGAGCGCGTCTCCCTGTCGCTCAAGGCGACGCAGGAAGACCCGTGGCAGCAGTTCGCCCGTACGCACCAGATCGGTCAGGTCGTCCCGGGTAAGGTCACCAAGCTCGTTCCGTTCGGTGCGTTCGTCCGCGTGGACGAGGGCATCGAGGGTCTGGTCCACATCTCCGAGCTGGCCGAGCGCCACGTGGAGATCCCGGAGCAGGTCGTCCAGGTCAACGACGAGATCTTCGTCAAGGTCATCGACATCGACCTCGAGCGTCGCCGCATCAGCCTCTCGCTGAAGCAGGCCAACGAGTCCTTCGGTGCCGACCCGGCCTCGGTCGAGTTCGACCCGACCCTGTACGGCATGGCCGCGTCCTACGACGACCAGGGCAACTACATCTACCCCGAGGGCTTCGACCCCGAGACCAACGACTGGCTCGAGGGCTACGAGAAGCAGCGCGAGGAGTGGGAGCGCCAGTACGCCGAGGCGCAGCAGCGCTTCGAGCAGCACCAGGCGCAGGTCATCAAGTCCCGCGAGGCCGACGCCCAGGCGGCGGCCGAGGGCGGCGACACGGGTGCGGCTCCTGCCGCTTCCGGTGGCGGCGGTTCGTACTCCTCGGAGTCGGACGACAACTCCGGCGCCCTGGCGTCGGACGAGGCCCTGGCTGCGCTCCGCGAGAAGCTTGCGGGTGGCCAGAGCTGAACCGGTAGGTTCCGCTAGGCAGTAGCTAGTCGGTGGGCCGCATCCCCATGGGGGTGCGGCCCACCGGTTTTTGTCGTCCGCGGGCTTGTGGGGGCTGGTCGCGCCCACGCGGCGGAGCCGCATAGGGTCACGGCCCCGCGCCCCTTCGGGGCGCTATTGCGTGACCGGGATATTGGTGAGTCCCTTCCCGCCTGTCACCGTGTTCGTCGCGTACACCGTCGTTCTGCAGCTTGCGCTGTAGTTGGTCACGTTGATCGCGAGCTGGTTGGCGCCCGTCGCGCCCGTGAGGTCCGAGGTATTGCCCCGGAACGCGGTGCCGCAGCCCCAGCCGGACCGCTGGGTGTGGGTCTCGTAGCCGTTGTTCGTCGTGGACATGCCCTTGTTGTTCTCCACCAGGACGTCGTTGCCCTTCACATCGACCCAGGAGTCGTCGTAGTTGGCGCCGGTGAGGCCGCTGCCGTCGAAGGTGTTGCCCGTAATGCGGGCGCCAGTGGTGCCCTCCTTGATGTCGACGTTTTCGCCGCCCACGTCCGGACCGATCGTGTTGCCGGTGATCTGGATGCGGTCGCTCTTGTCGGAGGTCCCGCCGGCCGTCCCGACGTACACGCCCTCGCCCATGCCGCGGCCGTCGTTGCCGGTGTCGTAGATCTTCGAGTTCTTGATCACGCCGTCCGTGCTGGAGGTGCGGAAGTGGACGCCCTCCATGTCGAGCCCGTGGACGGTGACCGTGTCGACGACGACACCCTTCGCCGCGTCGATCATGATGCCCTTCTGGCCGCCGGTGACGGTGATGCCCTTGACCGTCCAGTACGAAGCGCCGTTGAGATGGAGGCCGTAGCCGCCGCTCGCCTTGAGGGCGGCCTTCGAGGAGCCGGTGAGGGTGATGCGGGAGTCCGAGCTTGCGGCGGTCGTCGTCTTGAAGTTGCCCGTGTACGTGCCGTCGGCGAGGTGGATCGTGTCGCCGGGGGATGCCGAGGTGAGCGCCGACTTCAGCTGGGCGGCGGTGGAGACCTCGATGACCTGGGCCGCCTCGGCGGAGGGAGCGGCCAGGGCCGAGCCGACCGTGGCCGCCGTCGCGGCGAGCAGGGGGATGAGGAGGGTGCGTCGGATCCGCATGTGGGGGGTGACCTTCCCGTCGGTTCGCATAGAGGGCGTTCTTGTACCTGAACTTTGGGCGCGAATATGAACGTAGGAGCGCCGCATGCTCGCGTCAAGGTCTGGACCAGTTCGCGTGTGCGGGGAGGGAAACGTGGCAGATACACGAGTAACTCCCGCGCCGTAACAGGGCGTTGCCAGGATCCCCGGGTCATTGAAGATCGTGAGGGGAGCCGAAGTCATGGCAGCACAGCGACGATCTACCGATGCGAGTCGGCGCACCTTCCTCCGTAATGTGGGTCTCACCAGTGGCGCAGGCGCGATGTTCGCCACCATGGGCGCCCTCGGCCTCGCGCCCACCGCGCAGGCCGCGGGGCGTGAACAGCCTTTCCGCGCACTGAAGTCGAGCGATTTCATGCTCACCGGACGCGGCGCCGCGAAGGTCGTCATCGTGGGCGGCGGCATCGCCGGACTGGCGTCCGCGTACGAGCTCGGCAAGGCGGGGTACGACTGTACGGTCCTGGAGGCCAGGGACCGCACCGGCGGCCGCAACTTCACGGTGCGCGGCGGCGATTCCACCACCGATCTCTACGGCAACACGCAGACGGCGCGCTTCAGCGAGGGCCACTACATGAACGCGGGCCCCGCCCGCCTTCCGCAGTGGATGGTCACCCTCGACTACTGCCGTGAACTCGGCGTCCCCATCGAAGTGTTCACGAACACGAACGCGGACGCGTACATCTACAACGAGTCGACCGGCATGACCAAGCCGATGCGCTACCGCACCGCCAAGGCCGATGTCTACGGCTATGTCTCCGAGTTGCTCGCCAAGGCCAGCAACAAGGGCGCTCTCGACAAGGAACTGACCGCCACCGATCAGGAGAAACTCGTCGAGTTCCTCAAGGACTTCGGCGAGCTCGGCGACAAGCTGACGTACGAGGGGGGTGAGCGCCGCGGCTACACCACCGTCCCCGCCGCCGCGGGAACCCCGGGTGTGCTCCTCGGTGACATCCCCACCGCCTCCGAGGTCTTCGCCACCGGCGTCGGCCGCTACTTCTCCTTCGAGTTCGGCTTCGACCAGGCGATGCTGATGTTCCAGCCGGTGGGTGGCATGGACCAGATACCGCGGGCACTGACCAGGGCGATCGGGGCCCATCGCATCCGTACAGGGGCCGCGGTCTCCAAAATCACCGACAAGGGGAGTGGCGTTACCGTCACTTACACCCAGGGCGGCCGTACGAAGTCCATCGACGCCGACTACTGCATCGGTGCCCTCCCGCCCAACATCCTCGCCAAGATCCCGCACAACCTCGGCTCCGGCGTCCAGAGCGCTCTGGAGGCGATCACTCCGCAGTCCGCCGCCAAGATCGGCCTCGAGTACCGTTCACGCTGGTGGGAGCTTGATCACAACATCTACGGCGGGATCACCGAGACCGACCAGGACGTCACCCACATCTGGCACCCCTCGTACGGCTTCCACGGCGAGCGCGGCGTGCTGATCGGCTACTACAACTACGGCGATGACGCGGACTCGTACGCGAAGCTCATCCCCCAGGAGCGCGAGAAGCGCGCGGTGGCCGCGGGCGTGAAGATCTATGGCGAGAAGTACCGCACCGAACTCGCGTCCTCCTTCTCGCACCACTGGCGCCAGACGCCCCACCTGGAGGCCGCCTGGCACGACACCCCGGGCGGGCCCGACGACCCCCGCTACAAGCCGCTGAACGAACCCGCCGGACGCGTCTACTTCGCCGGAGACTGGCTCAGCTACACCGACGCCTGGCAGCACGGTGCCTTCACGTCCGCACGCAAGGCGGTCACCGCGCTCCACGCGCGCGTGCTGTCGTCGTAACACGAGCATGCTCTTCTCGTAGTCGTCTTCCCAGCCGCTCGTGGCGGCTGAAAAGTCGGTAAGAGGTGCCGGAGTGCGGCGCGGGCGGGAATGCCCGCGCCGCACACCACGTTGTGCAGTACGAACACGAGGAGGAGCGGTCACAGTGCTTGATCCGCAGGGTTTGTACGCATGGGAGCCGAAGGGCTTGGCCGTTGTCGACATGGCGCTCGCCCAGGAGTCGGCCGGTCTTGTCATGCTCTACCACTTCGACGGATACATCGACGCGGGCGAAACCGGCGACCAGATCGTCGACCGACTGCTCGACTCGCTGCCCCACCAGGTCGTGGCCCGCTTCGACCACGACCGGCTCGTGGACTACCGGGCCCGCCGCCCGCTGCTGACGTTCAAGCGCGACCGCTGGACCGACTACGAAGAGCCCACCCTTGACGTACGCCTCGTGCAGGACGCCACGGGCGCGCCCTTCCTGCTGCTGTCCGGCCCCGAGCCGGACGTCGAGTGGGAGCGCTTCGCCGCCGCCGTCCAGCAGATCGTGGAGCGGCTCGGCGTCCGCCTGTCCGTGAACTTCCACGGCATCCCCATGGGCGTCCCGCACACGCGCCCGGTGGGCCTCACCCCGCACGGCAATCGCACCGATCTCGTCCCCGGCCACCGCAGCCCCTTCGACGAGGCCCAGGTCCCCGGCAGTGCCGAGTCGCTCGTCGAGTACCGCCTCATGGAGGCCGGACACGACGTCCTGGGCGTCGCCGCGCACGTGCCGCACTACATCGCCCGTTCCCCGTACCCGGACGCCGCGCTGACCGTCCTGGAGGCCATCACCGGCGCGACCGGCCTGGTGCTCCCGGGCATCGCGCACTCCCTGCGCACGGAGGCGCACCGCACGCAGACGGAGATCGACCGGCAGATCCAGGAGGGAGACGAAGAGCTCGTCTCCCTCGTCCAGGGCCTTGAGCACCAGTACGACGCCGCGGCGGGCGCCGAGACGCGGGGCAACATGCTCGCGGAACCGGTGGACATCCCGTCGGCGGACGAGATCGGGTTGGAGTTCGAGCGGTTCCTGGCGGAGCGCGAGGGCGAGGGCTGACCTCCGAGGTCTCCGGCGGCGTTGTCAGAGGCAGGCCCTAAGCTTCGGGTCATGCTGAAGGTGGGCCTGACCGGCGGTATCGGTGCCGGCAAGAGCGAGGTGTCGCGGCTGTTCGTCGAGCAGGGCGCGGTGCTGATCGACGCGGACAGGATCGCGCGGGAGGTCGTCGCGCCCGGAACTCCCGGGCTCGCGGCGGTCGTCGACGCCTTCGGCGAGGACGTGCTCGCGCCGGACGGCAGCCTGGACCGGCCCAAGCTGGGCTCGATCGTCTTCGCCGACCCGCAGAAGCTCGCCGTCCTCAACTCGATCGTGCACCCCCTGGTGGGCGCGCGCTCCCGCGAACTCGAGAACGCCGCCTCCGAAGAGGCCGTCGTCGTCCACGACGTGCCGCTGCTCGCCGAGAACGGCCTGGCACCGCTGTACGACCTCGTGGTCGTCGTCGACGCCAGCCCCGAAACCCAGCTCGACCGCCTCGTACGGCTGCGCGGCATGACGGAGCAGGACGCCCGCGCCCGTATGGCCGCCCAGGCCCCCCGCGAGAAGCGCCTGGAGATCGCGGACGTCGTCATTGACAACGACGTACCCCTGGAGGAGTTGGAGCGGCGCGTACGGGACGTATGGGCGGATCTCGTGCGCAGAGCCCATCAGCCCCAGGAATAGCGGCCCCCTACGCGGGCGTTGAACCCTTGCAGCGAGGGAAGGACTCAGCCGTGCCCGAGACCAGCGGATCGACCGGACGTACTCCGGAGACGCATGTCATCGACTTCCGCGCCGCCGAGCGACTGCTCGCCGCGCGGGACCCGCGGGGCGCGGTGAAGCTGCTCGACCCAGTCATCGCCGCGCATCCGGAGAACACGGCAGCCCGGCTGCTGCGCGCGCGTGCCTTCTTCGCCGCTGCGCAACTGCGCCCCGCCGAGCTGGAGTTCACGATCGTCCTGGAGCGCGAGCCGGACAACGCGTTCGCCCACTTCGCGCTCGCCCGCACCTATGAGCGCCAGCGCCGCCCCGAGCAGGCGAAGCGGCACTTCAGACTGGCGGCGGCGCTCGACCCGAAGCCGCAGTACCTGGAAGCCGCGCGCTTCGAGACGTGATCCGCGGCGGGGACCCTGCCGGCGGAACCTGTCGCCATGGGCCTGATTTCGGGTCTGTCGACAGGCCCGTCCTCTGGGTCGAGGCTCTCAGGGGCTAGGGCTGCCGGTGCTGCCTCGGCCGGTAGTACGGCGGGGGGCCGGGCTCCGGCGGTCGGTAGGGCGGGACGTCGGGTCCCGGCTGGTAGTGCGGCCCCTGGCGGATGTGCCGCAGGACCATGATCATGTCGACGGTGACGATCAGCAACAGCACGCCGCACGCGGCCGCCCATCCGGGCCGCCCGGTCAGGGCGAACGCGGCCGTCCCGAAGACCGCCCAGATCAGACCCCACAGGCTCAGCCAGAAGCGCAGCCGCAGAGCACTGCGCGCTGTCGTCGGTTCACTGCCCGTACGCATCGGGATCACTACTCCTACTGGGAAACGTACTCTTCGTGGTGCACGTTCACCAAGGGAGAGCGGTCGGTCCGACGGCCGCCGGGGGAGGCGACGGTGCTGCTGGAGGCGCTGCGGGCGGACGCGAGGCTCGCGGAGTGGCTGAGGGATCTGGAGAGCGAGGGCGCGCCCCGGGTGGAAGCGGTGCTTCCGGACGCGGACGAGCTGCCCGACGTCCTGCTCGACCTGACCGTGGCCCACGAGCACATCAATGAACTCGTCGCACTGCGCGACCGGTTGGTGGCGGACAAGGAGGCGATGACGCTCCTCGCGCGCTGCGTCGGCCGCTTCGTACGGGACATGGGGGAGATCGGCAAGGGCTGGGAGCCACCCGCGTTCCCCGCGTCGACGGGGGCGCTGGGGCGCTGCTTCCATGTGTACGTCTTCATCGCGGCGCTTCCGTACGTGCGCGCGTATCACCGGGGGCGCGGCGTCCCGGAGGACGTGTCCCGGCGCACCCTCGCCGACCTCGGCCGCCATGTGGCCGTGCACCACAGGCGGGTCGGAACCCCTGGGCTGCTGTTCCCCTGGTGGATCGCCCTGCACTTCCACGGTGAGCTTTTCCAGCTGGGCCGGCTGCAGTTCCAGCGGGCGCGGCTCGGTGACCGCACGGGCCGGGCCGTCGCGGCGGCGGGCCTGGGCGTGGGCCCCGGCGACCCCTGCCTGAGCCTGCACATCACCGACTTCCGCGGCCCCCTGAGCCCCACCGCCTGCGACCGATCACTCGCGCTGGCCCGGGAGTTCTTCGCCCGCCACTACCCCGACGAGGGCTACGAGGTCGCCGTCTGCCACTCCTGGCTCCTCGATCCGCAGCTCAAGCGGTATCTGTCGGCCGACTCCAACATCATCCGCTTCCAGGACCGCTTCGAGGCCGCGTACGAGGAGAAGACCCCGGACGACGGGGTGCCCATCGGCTTCGTCTTCGGCGATCCGGAGCTCCCGGTGCAAGAGCTGCCGCGGCGCAACAGCGTCGAGCGGGCGGTGGTGGACCATCTGCGCGCGGGTGGCCACTGGTACGGCGGGCAGGGATGGTTCGCGCTGTAGCTCGCCACTCGAACGGGTGAATGGGGGCGGGGTGGGAACGGGCGGACGAAAGCCGCCCGTTGGACGGGTATGAGGATCGAGAAGCGCCAAGGACACGAGGGAACGGGCCCCGGTGCCATCACACCGGACGGCTGCGCGGTCGAGCTCTACGCGCGCCTGCCCATCAAGGACGAGCCGGACATCATCACCGCGGCGGTGCCCGCGGGCGTGCACATCCTGGAACTGGGCAGCGGGGTGGGCCGGATGACCCACCCGCTCCTGGAGCGCGGGTTCACGATCACGGCCGTGGACGAGTCCGCCGAGATGCTGGAGCGGGTCCGCGGTGCGCGCACGATACGCAGCACGATCGAGGACCTCGACCTGGGCGAGACGTTCGACGTGGTCATGCTCGCGTCGTTCCTCGTCCACACCGGGGACCCCGAGGAGCGGCGTGCGTTCCTGACGACCTGCGCCCGCCATGTAGCCGAGGACGGCTGCGTGTTGATCCAACGCGAGGGGGAGGACTGGCACACGAACGTACCCCGCGAGCACACCGACCCCTCCGGCTGCACCGTACGGATCCTGTCGGCGGATCCGGTGGGTGAGGGCGTGAACTCGGTCTACGCGGAGTACGAGTTTCCGGATGCCACGTGGACGCAGACGTTTCTGGCCCGTCCGCTGACGAAGGACGAGTTCGAGGGGGCGTTGGGGGAGGCGGGGTTGAGGGTGGATCGGTATGTGACGGAGGACGGGGTGTGGGTGAGGGCGGTGAAGGGGTGAGGTAGGGGGCTAGCCGCGTGGTGGGTGGTGCGTTGCTGGGCTATGCCAAGTAGCCAAGGCCGACACCTTCAGCCCGTCCGGCGTTTGAGGGCGAGGCCGTTGAGGCCGATCGGAGGTGGGGGTCCAGGGGCAGGGCCCCCGGTGGGGACGGGGCGGACCCCCGGGCCGGGGTCCAGGGGGCGCAGCCCCCCCGGTGGGGACGGGGGCGGAGCCGGGCCGGGGGCCAGGGGACGGAGCCCCCCGGTAGGGACGGGGGCGGAGCCGGGCCGGGGGCCAGGGGGCGCAGCCCCGGCGGGGTCGAAGGGGCGGAGCCCCTGGGGACGGGAAGGGTAGGGGCGGAGGGGGCGAAACAAATCCCGCCCGGCACCGATGAGTTCCTGACGCCCACCCGGTCTACCTCTGTGAAAGCAACAGCCACCGCTCACACAGGAGACCCCGATGTCCGAGACCACCGCCCCCGTCACCACCGTCTCCCACACCACCCCCGCCAACCCTGCCTCCGGCACCTCCCGCACCCGCCGCGCCCGAATCTCCCTCACCGCCCTGCAGATCGTTCTCGGCCTCTTCTACGTGATCGCGAGCGCCCTCCCCAAGCTGATCGCCCATCCCTCGGCCGCCGAGGTTTTCGACAAGCTCGGCTGGGGCCACACGGGGATGTACATCATCGGCGCGCTCGAACTCGCCGGAGGCATTGCCCTGTTGGTCCCGCTGCTGGACTCCGTGGCCGCGGTGGCGCTCAGCGCCCTGATGGTCGGCGCGTTCATCGCCAACGTCACTGCCATCCACGGCCCGTACGCGGCGACCCCGCTCATCCTGATCCTGCCCCTCGCACTGATCGCGTGGGCGCGACGCAGTCACACCACCGAACTGCTCCGCCTGGTGCGCCGACGGGCGTGACGGCCGTACGGGACGGAGGGCCGTACGAGACCGAGGGCTCCCCCTGCAGCAGGGGGAGCCCTCGACGTCGTACGGCGGAGAGACCGGCACGGCAGGCACCCTGGCATGCAGGCGCCTCGACACCCCGGCCTCCCGGATATTCAGGAGCCCGCGAGCCCGTCCTCTGGACCGGAGGAGCCGGTCGAGCGGGAGGAACGGGAAGAGCCGGTTGAGCGGGAGGAGGCAGCGGAGCTTGAGGAGCCGGTTGAGCGGGAGGAGCCGGCGGAGCCGGAAGAGCGGTTCGAGCCGGCGGAGCCGAGGAAGCCGGAGGAGACGGAAGGGCCGGAGGCCAGCCCCCGCAAGCGCTCCAGCTCGCGCCGGTCCCGCTTGGTCGGGCGCCCCGCCCCCCGGTCACGGATCCCCGCAGGGGCGACGGCCTCGCGCGGCGGGGGCGGCGGACTGTTGTCGACGTAGCACTGGACGGCGACGGGCGCACCGACCCGCTTGCGGATCAAGCGCTTCACGACGACGACCCGCTCCCGCCCCTCATGCCGCAGCCGCACCTCGTCCCCGACGCGCACGCCATGCGCGGGCTTGACGCGCTCGCCGTTGACCCGGACATGCCCGCCCCGGCAGGCGGTGGCGCCCATCGAGCGGGTCTTGACGAGACGGACGGACCAGATCCAGCTGTCGACCCGCACGCTCTCGCCGCTTGCCGGACCGGCGGCCTCGGCCGCGGCCACCGCGTCGGCCGGGCCGCGCGCACCGCTCGTACCATCCGTACCGCTCGTACTGCCCGCACCGCTCGTATTGCCCGTACCGCTCGTACCGTCCGGATCGCCTGTGCCGTCCCGCTCGTCGTCCTTGTCGACGTCCGCGTCCTCAGAAGCCATGTCTCGACCTTAGTCCTCCCAGGCGGTGGGGCCGCGGGGAATTTCCGTCGCACGGACCACCTCGGATGCGACCTCCGACCGTGTTCGGGAGCCCCGGTGGCGATGGGGTTCGTGGCGGCCGGGGCGGCCACGGCGTAGCCGTACGGTGGAGTCATGGACGGCAGCGGCCTGGACACCGGCGGCCTGGACACCGGCAGGGATCTGGACGGCAAGGGCGTGGAGAGCGGTGCCCTTGCCGAGCTGGACGGGCGGATCACCGGGTGCCGGGCCTGTCCGCGCCTCGTCGCCTGGCGCGAGGAGGTGGCCCGCACCAAGCGCGCCGCCTTCGCCGACTGGACGTACTGGGGCCGGCCGGTCCCGGGCTTCGGACCGCCGGACGCGAGGCTGCTGATCGTCGGACTCGCTCCCGCGGCGCACGGCGGGAACCGGACCGGGCGGATGTTCACGGGGGACCGGTCGGGGGACGTGCTCTACGCGGCGCTGCACGACGTGGGGCTCGCATCGCGCGGAACGTCGGTGAGCGTGGACGACGGGCTGGAGCTGTACGGCGTACGCGTCACCGCTCCCGTGCACTGCGCGCCACCGGCGAACAAGCCGACGCCCTTGGAGCGGGACACCTGCCGATTCTGGATGGTGCGGGAGTTGGAGCTGTTGCGACCGTCGCTGCGGGCGGTGGTGGTGCTCGGGGCCTTCGGGTGGCAGGCCGCGCTGCCCGCGTTCGCCGAGGCGGGCTGGACCGTGCCCCGGCCGCGCCCCGCCTTCGCGCACGGAGCCCATGTGTCGCTGGACGGGCTCGAGGTCTTCGGGTGCTTCCACGTCAGCCAGCGGAACACCTTCACCGGGCGGCTCACGCCCGCGATGCTCCGGGACGTGCTGCGGACGGCCGCGGAGGCGGCGGGGCTGACGACCCGGCCGGAAGCGGGTTAGCCTCGCGCGATGGGCCCGTATCCGGAGATCGAACCGTACGACCACGGAATGCTCGACGTCGGGGACGGCAACCGCGTGTACTGGGAGGTCTGCGGCAACCCGCGCGGCAAGCCCGCGGTGATGCTGCACGGCGGTCCCGGCTCGGGGTGCGGGGCCTGGTACCGGCGGTACTGCGACCCGGAGGCGTACCGCATCGTCCTGCTCGACCAGCGCGGCTGCGGACGCTCCACGCCGCACGCGAGCGCGTACGAGACGGACATGAGCGTCAATACGACGGCCCGTGTGATCGCGGACCTGGAGCTGCTGCGCGGCCACTTGGGCATCGACCGCTGGCTGGTGTGGGGAGTCTCGTGGGGGTCGGTGCTGGGGCTGCGGTACGCGCAGACGCATCCGGACGTCGTGTCCGAACTGGTGCTGACGGGCGTGGCTACCGGCTCGAACCCCGAAGTGGCCCTGCTGACCAGGGGACTTGGGAAGATCTTCCCCGAGGCCTTCGAGCGGTTCCTCGCCGAGGTGCCCGAGGGTGAACGCGACGGGAACCTCGCGGCGGCGTACAGCAGACTGATCGAATCGCCGGACCCGCAGGTGCGGGCACGGGCGGCACGCGCCTGGACCGACTGGGAGACGGCGATCATGCCCGCGCCGCCGCGGTCGGTGGCGCGCTATGAGGACCCGGTCTTCCGCATGGGCTTCGCCCGCACGGTCACGCACTACTTCGGCAGCGACCACTTCCTGGGGGAGGGCAACGACGAGGGCGTGGTGCTCCGGGACGCACCCCGGCTCAAGGGTATCCCCGGCACGCTCGTCCAGGGCAGCCTCGACTTCGGGAATCTGCTGGGCATCGTATGGCGTCTCCACCACGCCTGGCCCGGCAGCGAGTTGGTCGTCGTCGACGACGTGGGCCACAACGCGGGGGCTCCAGGGATGGTGGACGTGCTGGTGGCGGCGACGGACAAGTACGCGACCCGCTGACGAGGGCAAGTGCGCGCCCCGCTGACGAGCGCAAGTACGCGCCCCGCTCACGGAGTTACGCGTCCCCGAAGAGGTGCCGCACCGTCGACCGGTAGTTGGCCTGGACGTGCGCGAGCGCGTGCGCGCGGGCCCGCTCGGGGTCGCCGGACGCGATGGACTCGTACAATTCGCGGTGTTCGGTGAGGAGTTGGGGCCACTCCTCGTTCTGCCGGGTGAGCCAGCGCAGTCGGCCGTCGACCGGTTCCATGACGGAGATCAGCAGACTGTTGCCCGCCATGGCCAGGATGCGGTCGTGGAAGCGGGTGTTGATGTCGGTGATCGCCTCCGCGTCGTCGGCGTGGGTCGCGGCCGCCGCGCGGTCGAGCAACTCCTCCAGTTCCGCGAGGGCTTCCGGTGTGACGCGGGACGCGGCGAGCCCGGCCGCGTAGACCTCAAGGGCCTCGCGTAGTTCGAAGAGTTCCTTGACGTCGGTCGGAGTCAGACGGCGTACGACGGTCCGGCGCGGCGTCTCGAAGAGCACGAACCCCTCGGCGACCAGCGCGCGGATCGCCTCGCGGACCGGAACCCGGGAGACCCCGAAGCGCTCGGCCAGCTCGCGCTCGACCAGGCGGTCGCCGGGGCGCAGCCGCCCGGCGATGATCTCCTGCCGCAGGGTCGCCAGGACGCGCTGGCGCACGGCGCCCAGCGGTTCCCGGTCCGCGCTCGCCGGTTCCCGGTCACTGCTTGCTGGTTCCTGGTCCATGCTCGCCGCTTCCCGGTCACCGCTTGCTGGTTCCCCGTCCATGCTCGCCGGTTCACGCTCCGCGCCCGCAGGTTCCCGTTCGGCGCCCTGGGGTTCGATCTTCGTCATGGGGCCATCTTCGCCGACTCGGGGGGTGTTTTACGGAGCCGTAACTTCACGGACATCGGTCAGGACGGTTGACGGCGAGACCATGAGGGCAGTTTGGTATACCAAACGTCCCCTGCAGGGTCGTCCCCCACACTGAATGCAGTCCTCCGCTCCCTCGCCCATGGAGGCCCCGTGTCCCTCGCCGACCGTGCCGAAGCCACCGGCGCACCAGCGTTCGTCCCCGACCCCCGGCTCACCAACGAAGACCTCGCGCCCGCCGAGAAGCGCAACTGGAAGGTCTTCGACCTCTTCGCCATGTGGATGTCCGACGTCCACAACCTCGGCAACTACACGTTCGCCGCAGGTCTGTTGGTCCTCGGCATGAACGTCTGGCAGATCTTCACCTCGCTGCTCGTCGGCTTCGTGATCATCTACGGCGGCATGAACCTGATGGGCCGCATCGGGCAGCGCACCGGTGTGCCCTTCCCCGTCGTCAGCCGCATCAGCTTCGGCGTCTGGGGCGCCAATATCCCTGCGCTGATCAGGGCGATCATCGCCATCATGTGGTACGGCATCCAGACCTATCTGGCGTCGGTCGCGGTCAACGTCATGCTGCTCGCGGCCTGGCCGGGCCTGGAGTCGTGGACCCACCACTCCTTCCTCGGTCTGGACGCGCTCGGCTGGACGTCGTTCCTCGCGCTGTGGCTGATCCAGGCGATGATCATCAGCCAGGGCATGGAGTCGGTCCGCAAGTTCCAGGACTTCTGCGGCCCGGCCATCTGGCTCGTGATGATCGCGCTGGCCATCTGGGTCCTCGCCAAGGCCGGCTGGACCATCTCGCTCACCTCGACTCCGCACCCCGTCTCCGCGGGCGAGCAGTGGCGCCAGTGGTTCGGCGCGGTCGGGCTCATCCTCGCCACCTACGGCACGCTGATGCTCAACTTCTGCGACTTCTCGCGCTTCGCGCCCAGCTACAAGACGGTCAAGCGCGGCAACTTCTGGGGCCTGCCCATCAACTCCACCGCCTTCGTGATCGTGTCGGTCATCGTCACGGCCGGCTCCATCGAGGCGTTCGGCGAGGCCATCACCGACCCGGCGCTGCTCGTCGCCAAGGTCGGCAACACCTGGGTGCTGATCCTCGGCGCCCTGACCTTCGCCATCGCCACCATGGGCGTCAACATCGTCGCCAACTTCGTCTCCCCGGCGTACGACCTCGCCAACGTCTGGCCGCAGAAGATCACCTTCAAGGTCGGCGGCATGATCAGCACGGTCGCCGCACTCGTCGTGACCCCCTGGAACCTCTTCTCCAACCCCACCGTCGTCAACTACTTCCTCGGCGGCCTCGGCGCCTTCCTGGGCCCGCTCTTCGGCGTGATCATGCTCGACTACTACTGGGTCAAGCGCGGCCGCGTCGACGTCGAGCAGCTCTTCAACGCCCAGCCGGGATCGCGGTACTACTACCGCAAGGGCGTCAACCCCAAGGCCCTGTGGGCGTTCCTGCCCTCGGCGGCCGTCGCCGCGGTCCTCGCCCTGGTGAAGGACTTCAGCGACGTCGCCCCGTACTCCTGGTTCATCGGGACGGCGCTGGCCGCCGGACTGTACGCGGTGCTGTGCCGCGCGGAGCGTGCCGCCGTCGAGCCGGCTCCCGTCCCCGCCTCCGCAGTCGTGGAGGGCTGAGCGTGCGGATCGTCGTCACCAACTGCAATACGACGCAGGAGATGACCGAGGAGATCGTACGAGGTGCCCGGGCCGCCGCAGGCCCGGGCACCACCGTGCTCGGACTCACCCCTTCCTGGGGACCCGAGTCCGCGGAGGGCTGGCTCGACAGCTATCTCTCGGCGGCGGCCGTCCTCGACACCCTGCGGACGTACGAGGGGCCGTACGACGCCGTGGTCATGGCCGGGTTCGGGGAACACGGGCGCGAGGGAGCGCGGGAGCTGGTGGACGTACCGGTCGTCGACATCACCGAGGCGGCGGCTCACCTCGCATGCCTCCTCGGCCGTCGATACGGCGTCGTCACCACCCTGGAACGCTCGCGCGGCCAGATCGAGGACAGCCTCCACGCGGCCGGAGTCGCCCAGAACTGCGCCGCCGTCGTCGGCACCGGCCTCGGCGTCCTCGACCTGGGCGATCCCCAGCGCACCGAGGAGGCCTTCGTGACCGCCGCCGAGCGCGCCCGGGAGGCCGGGGCCGAGGTACTGGTCCTCGGCTGCGCCGGGATGACGGGGCTCCAGCGGGCGGTGGGGGAGAAGCTGGGGCTGCCCGTCGTCGACGGGGTCGCCGCGGCGGTCAAGCTCGCCGAATCGCTGGTGTCGCTGGGGCTGACGACGAGTCGGGCGGGGGGTTATGCGCGGCCGTTGCCCAAGCGGCGGACGTGGGGGTCACCGGGGAGTGGGGGCTTGCCTTCGGCAGGGTGATCTTGGGGGTGGACCGAGGGAGGACGTGGGTTGGTTGGGGCGGGCGGCGAAGGTACGCCCCCGAGGGCCGGAGTAGCCGACGTGCGCCCCTGGGAGGGGCCAGGGTGGCCGACGTACGCCTCGAGGCCCTGGGGTAGCCGGCGTACCACCCCCAGGGAGGGGCCGGGTGGTCGACGTAAGCCCTAGGGGCGGTCCGGCTCGGCCACGGGCTCAGCCACGGGCTCGGGTATGACGGCGGTTGCCGTGATCTCCACGAGCTGCCCGGTGTACCCGAGGCAGGCCACCCCGAGCAGCGTCGACGAGTGCGGGCCGATGCTGAGCCCGGAGGCCTCGACGACGTCCCAGACCGCGGACAGCACCGTCGGCTCACTGCCGACGACGTACACATCGGTCGACACGACGTGCGCCATGTCGCTGCCGACCGCCCGCAGTTGCTCGTCGAGGTTGGCCAGCACCTGCTCGGCCTGCCGTACGGGATCGCCCTCGCCGACTATCTTCCCGTCGGCGTCGAGCGGCACGGACCCGGCGAGGAACGCCAGCTTGGTCCCCGCCTCCACGACGGACGCATGGGAGTAGACGGGCGGGGTGAAGAGACTGGGGACGGTGACGCGCTGGACCATGGGGGCTCCTGGGGTCTTCGACTTGGGGCCGGGCTTGAGCTGGCCAAGCACCGGATTTTCGGCCTGTACTGGATCGGCCTGTACTGGACCGGCCGGGTTCGGACCGGCTTGGTCTCGACCGGCTGGGGCTCGACCGTCGACCGGCGTGGGCCTTCGTTGTCTTCGGGGGCAACCTGCCGATGATGCGGGTGGGGTGACAGGCCCCGCATCTGAATTTCGCACCGAGCAGGCCGGGCACCGCGCCGGTTTGGTCGGATGCACGGTCGAACTGACGCAGGGACGCAGGGACGCACGGACGCACGGAGGCACGGACGCACGGAGGCACGCCCCAAGATCGCCTCACCACGGTGGTGGACCAAGCCCTTGCTCACGCAGTTGCCTTGTGCACTCCTGCGCCAGGGCTAGGTATGCCTCGGCGATAGCCGCGTAGGTCCGTCGCCGGAGCAGCGCCGCGGCCTCGGCGCGCTCGGTGGAACGCTCGGGTCCGGGCAGTCTGTCGAGGAGTCGGTCGTAGTGGGTGAGCCGATGACACAGGTAGTCGACCTTCCAGAGGTCGAGAGAGGCGCGACCCGTGCACTCGCCGGCGCCGGCGTTGGTGTCGGTGTCGGTGTCGGTGTCGGCCTGCGCCGGTGCGCGGCGCCCCCGTTCCATCTCCCGCCGGGCCCGGTGCTCCACGGCCCGAAGCGCCAGCTTGCCCGGGTCGAGGTGCGGCACCTCGATCGGCTCGACTCTGATCTGCTCCAGAACTGCCTCGCGCCGTCGCGCGATCTCGGCCCGCACCGCCTCCGACCCCCGCACTTCCCTCGGCCGGCGCACCGCAGTCTCCGCCACCGCCCGGAACTCCTCACTCCGCTCGGCGGCCTCGACCCGTTCGGCGCGGTAGAGCCGGGTGTACGGCGCGGACCTGAACCGCGGATTGACGCCGAGCCGATCCGGCGGCCCCAGCAGCCGATGCACTATCGCACCGCTCCACCCACGCACCCGCAGCCCGGCCAAGGACACGTACCTCTGCCCGTCTTCCTCATAACCCATCGCTGCTACCTCCCCCGTAGCCACCAGTCGTGACGCTCTGTGACGACACTCCCCAATTAATAGCGCGCGCCACTGACAATCGGCGCGGGCCGAGCGAACGGGGGCGGAGCGAACGGGGCCGGAGGGGGAGGGCGACAGATCGACGGTGGATATTGACTCGACACCCCGCCACCCCACCCCCATCCTCACCCCATGCGCATCAAGAACCTGCGGCTGGGACGTTTTACCGGCGCGGACTTCTAGCCGGGCCACGCCGGAAATTCCGGCGGCCCCGCGGAGGTCCGTCATGTCCCGCACCGTCCACCACGTCCCGATCCGGCACCGCGCCACGCCGGCCTACTGGTCATCAGACCTGCCAGGCCCTGTCACCGCCCACGCCCTCACCGAACTCCGCTACAGCGGGGAGGAGTTGACCAGTGCCCTCCGCGAGGGCCGTCGCCCTACCCCCGCACCACTCGTCCGCGCCTTCGCCGCGTACACCTACCCGCGCGCCCTGAACGAACATGTCCGCACCCCGTACGAAGCCACGGCTCGCGCCGACCTGCGCACCTTCCGCACGACCGCCCGCAAACTCCTCCGCGCCGCACCCCCGAGCGCCCTCCTCGACGCGGCCGAAGACCTGGACCACCCGCCGACCCGCCACCGGCACCGCAACCTGTGGGAATGCTGACCTACGCCCCACGGTGACCGGGCTACGGTTGAACACGGACGACGAGAAGCTCCTCGCCCACGTGGTCGATCGCCTCGCCGCCCTCCCCGGCGTCCGGGCCGCAGGCCTCTGAGAGACGAACGGAGATCACAGCAGCCGACACCACCGATTCCCCCGTCGTGAGCGGTCCTCGGTCCGGATGTTCCGCGAATAATCCTTCGAGTCATGCCAGTTGGCGCTGCTACCGTCTCCGACGTGGCGAAACTCAATCAGATCATCGCAGTCGAGAAGGGCATCAAGTCCAAGTCTCATCAGGACCTGACGTCGGCTCATCATGGGCTGCAGAAGCCGGCCTTGCTGGCCGGTATCTCGCGGACGTATCAGCCCAAGGACGAGGAGGGCGAGCAGTTGCCGCCCGAGTCGACTCGGGTGCAGGTGAAGGCCGAGGACGTGTTGCGGGAGACCGCGGCGACGCTGACGCGGCTGTTCGATGTGACCGCCACCAAGGACTGGGCCAACTGCACGGCGCGGGCGGATGTGAAGGTGGACGGGCGGGTGCTCGTCGCCGAGGTTCCCGTGTCGTATCTGCTCTTCCTCGAAAAGCAGCTCACCGATCTCAACACTTTCGTGCGGAAGTTGCCGGTTCTCGACGCCTCCGAGTCCTGGGTGCAGGACCCGTCCACCGATGCCTGGAAAACCGAGCCCGTGCGGACGCTGCGTACGAAGAAAGTGCCGCGGAATCACGTCAAGGCCGAGGCGACCGACAAGCATCCGGCCCAGGTCGAGGTGTATTACGAGGACATTCCCGTGGGGTACTGGACGACCGTGAAGTTCTCCGGCGCCTTGCCCGCGCGACGCGTCAATGAACTCCTCGACCGCGTCGAGAAGTTGCAGCAGGCCGTCAAGTTCGCCCGGGAAGAGGCGAATGGCGTGGATGTCGTCGACCAGCGGGTGGGCGATGCTGTGTTCGGCTACCTGTTTGGGTAGCCTCTAGATCTCCCCGGCCACCACGCACCAGGGCCGGGGTGCGCGAGGAGCGCAAGCTGAAGCTGAAGCTTGTCGTGATGGAGCGGCCAGGACTCAGAGCCGGCCGCGATCAATCTCAGACTCTTGCTCCAGACTCAGTATTCGCCGCCGATCGCCGGATCGACCGGGCCCAGGCCCCGGCGCGCCGAAATGCTGGTTCAAGTCCAGTCCGCGCAGCTCGATGCGTGGTGGTCCAAAGGCAGGACGCGGCGACATAACGACTGACCTGGGTTCTCAAGCGTGCCGGCGTGTGACATGGGTGGCATCACAGGGTCCGGGGGCCGGCTACGCCCTCGGGCCCGCTCCGCGTTCAGCAACCATCACGGGCCCATCCGGCCTCATCCGCGCCCATCGGGCCCGCCCCGCCCGATTGCGTTCATAAAGAACGCGGCATCCTCGCCAAGCGTCACATCGTGGAAACGTCCAGGTCCCATTTTCTCCAGCAACGCGATCTACCGTAGGTACGACAACAGCCCGGCCGACGTCGCCCGAAGGCATCCCGCCCGCCCTCGTCCGACAGGAGCCCAGAGCCCCGTGCCACTCCCCAGCGTCGCCGTACCGCCCTGGCTCGCCCATGCCCTGCGCGCGCAGCGCGGGCCCGTTCCCTGGAGTGCCGTCGTACGGGGTGCCCTGGCCGCTGGGCCCCTGCTGCTCGCGGCCGTGCTGGCCGGGCGTACCTCCCTCGGAGTCGTCGCCGCGCTCGGTGCCATGCTCGCCGGGATCAACGACCGGCCGGGGAGTCGGCGAGCCGCCGTCAAGAGGCTCGGGGTGCCTGCCCTCGCCGGGGCCTGTGGACTGCTCGCCGGGTCGTACGCCGGACAGCAGACAGGCGCCGTCACCCTCACCTTCCTCCTCACCGGGCTCGGGCTCGTCGCCGGAGCCGTCAGTGCCATCGGGCCCGTCGCCTCCGGGGCCGGGACGCAGTTGCTGGTCGCCTCGGCCATCGGGGCCGGGATGCCGCTGCCCGAGCCCGGGTGGCAGCGTGCGCTCTTCTTTCTGGGTGGGGCCGGGTGGCTGCTGGTGCTGCGGCTTGCGCTGCCGACTTCCGGGGTCGCCGCCGGGGATTACCGGTTCGACGGGGAGCGGGACGCCGTCGGGGCCGTGTACGGGGCGATCGCCGCGTTGCTGGAAGCGGCTGGTGGACCGCACGCGACCGGGCGGCGCGTCGCGCTGACCGCCGCGCTCGACCACGCGCAGGACGCGCTCGCCGGGCCCCGGCTGCGGCGGTACGCCAGTTCCGCGGCCGAGCGGCGGCTGCACGTGCAGTACGCCGCCGCGCTGCCGCTCGCCGAGGCCGCGACCGCGCTCGCCTGGGCGGGCGAGGCGGTGCCCGCGCGGGCCGCCGAGGGGCCGCGGCGGCTCGCCGACGCCGTCCGCACCGGCACCCACACCGGGCCGCTGCCCGCGCCCGCCCGGTCCGCCCCCGCCCTGCGCGCGCTCGACGACGCGCTGCTGCACGCCGCCGACGCCTTCGACCGGGGTGGTGCCGCCGACACCCTGCACACCCGGCGTCGTACCGCCGACTCCCTTGTGCGCACCGCGTTCGGTTCCGGTGGGCGCGAGTACGGGCTCCGGGTCGCCCTCTGCTTCGGCGCCAGCGCGGCCGTGGCGCAGGCCCTGCATCACGCCCGCTGGTACGGGAGCCACTCCCACTGGTACTGGCTCCCCGCGACCGCCGTCTTCCTCGTCAAGCCCGATCTCGGGCCGCTCGCCTCGCGTGTGCTGTGCCGGGCGGCGGGGACCGTGCTCGGCGCGGTCGTCTTCGCGGGGCTCGCGGCCCTGCTGCCCCGGCCGGAAGGACTCATCGCCCTGGTGGCGGTCAGCGGCGCCCTGATCCCGGTCGCCACACGGCACTTCGCCGCGCAGACCGCCGTCGTCACCGTCCTCGTGCTCGCCCTCGTGATGGTGGGAGGGGAGCCGCAGGCCTCCTGGAGCCGGATCGGGGAGACGCTGCTGGCCTGCGCGATCGTGCTGCTCGTCGGGCATCTGCCGACGCTCGGGCAGCGCGGCGGGACGGTCCGGGCACGGCTCCTCCGTGCCACGGAGGCGGCGGACGCCTATCTCGCGCATGTGCTGAGCGACGGCACGACGGACGACCGGGCCGGCCGGTGGGTCCTGCGCCGCGAGGCCTACCGCGCACTGGCCGAGGCCCGCGCCGCGATCGACCTCGCCGCCGCCGAACTCCCCGCCCTCGCACGGCACGCCGAGGGTACGGACGAGGTCGCGGCCACCCTCGAACGGCTCGTGGACACGACCACCGCGTGCGCCGTCCAGCTCGACGACACCGGGCGGCTCACGCCTCACCACACCGAGCGGATCGCCGCACTCCTCGACGAGCTGGCCGAACGCCGGGAGCGGGCGGGGCTGTTGATGCCCAAGGCGCGCCAACTCCCCATAGCCGTGTGACCTTACGGCTGCACCCGCGCCCACACCGGCGCATGGTCCGACCCCGCCTCCCCGCGCCGCGCCGCAGGATCCGCGCCGACCGACGGCAGCGTCGGCTGCTCCGTGCCGGGCAGCCCCGTACCCGCGGCGGTGACACGGTGGACCAGGCGATGGCTGACCAGGATGTGGTCGATCAGTTCGCGGCGCCCGGAGTTGATGCGGGAGTAGCGCTGGTCGGCCGGGATGAGCGGGGCGACGTCCCACAGGCGCATCTCGTCGCCCGCGTCGGGACGGTCGTACCCGGGTGTGCCGATCTCGGAGCCGGGCGGGCCGAGCAGGATCTGCGTAGTCGCGGCCTGCACCTCGTCGTTGAGGTCGCCGAGCACCGCCACGTCGCGGGTGCGGCCCTCGCCGGCCAAGAGCTCGTCGGCCAGTGCGCGCAGCGCCGTGGCCTCGGCGGCCCGCCGGTACAGGGCGTACGCGCCGTAGCGGGCCCGCTCGCCCTCGTCGCGCGGCTGGAAGCGTCCGCCGGGGTACGACAGCAGCTTCGACTTCAGGTGGCAGACCGCCACCCTGAGGGTCAGGGCCCGGGTGGATATCTCCACGGCCAGGAAGCCGCGGCCCGCGCGCGCCACGGTGGCACCGCTGTCGTCGGCCTGCACGGGGCGCAGCGGCCCGGGGAAGGCGTTCGTATCGGCGAGCACCTGTGGCACCACCCGGCTGAGGAAGCCGACCCTGATCCCCCGGTCGTCCGGACGGCCCGAGAGCGTCACCTTCCAGCCGCCGTCCAGCATTCCGGCCAGGTCCTCCAGGGCCGCCGGATCGCCGACCTCCTGCACGCCGAGCAGCGTCGGGTCGAGTTCGGTGATCACGGCGGCCAGGGCGGCGAGCTTCGTCTCGTACGCGGCCTTGTCCTTGGGCCCGAAGGGGCCGCCGGGCCGGTACAGGTTCTCCAGGTTCCAGGTGCCGAGGAGCATGCCGGCTCCTTCCAGAAGGCGCGCTGAGGCGCACTGAGGCGGGCTGACGTGGACGGTGGTGACGCCAGGGTGCCCGCGCATCCGCCGCGGCGACAGGGCTCGGACGGGATGCGCGGTTCAGGTCCCCCGGCGGCACGACACCGTCGTACGGTGACGCAATGACGCAGTCTCCCGCTGATCTCATCATCACCGGATGCACCGCCCTCGTGCATGACGATCACGAGGAGATCGGGTTCGTCGAGAACGCCTCGATCGTCGTACGAGGCGGCGTCATCGAGGCGATCACCGACGACGTGCGCGGTCTGGAGACCGTCGAGCGCATCGACGCCCGCGGCCACGTGGCGATGCCCGGCCTCATCAACTGCCACACCCACTCGCCGATGGTCGCCCTGCGTGGCATCGCCGAGGACCTGCCCGTCGAGGAGTGGTTCAACGACTACATCTGGCCCATCGAGTCCAACCTCACCGAAAAGGACGTGGAGTTGGGTGCGCGGCTCGCCTGCGCGGAGATGATCCGCGGCGGGGTCACGTGCTTCGCCGACCACTACTTCTCCATGGACACCGTCGCCGCCGTGGCGGCCGAGAGCGGGCTGCGCGCCCACCTCGGCGAGGCCTTCTTCTCGTCCCAGGGTGCCGAAGGGCGGGAAAAGTCACTGGAGTTCGCGCTGCGGCACCGGGGTTCCGCCGACGGACGCATCACCACCGCGCTCGCCCCGCACGCCCCCTACACCGTGGACGACGCCGACCTCGCCGCGACCGCCGCACTCGCCCGCGAGCACGGCCTTCCCGTGCACCTCCACGCCTCCGAGAGCCGCGGGCAGACCGACCACAGCCTGGCCCGGCACGGCCGCACGCCGATCGAGATCCTGGAGCGCACCGGGCTCCTCGACACCGAACTCCTCATCGCGCACGGCACCGGCATCATCGACCGCGACCTGCCCGTACTGGAGCGCGCGACGGCCCCAGTCGCCGTCGCGACCGCACCCCGCGGGTACTTGAAGTTCGCCTGGGGCCCGACACCGGTACGAGCCCTGCGCGAGATCGGCGTCCCCGTCGGGCTCGCCACGGACGGAGCGGCCTCGAACAACTCCCTGGACGTGTGGGAGTCCATGGCGCTCACCTCGCTCGTGCAGAAGTCGAGCGAGGGCGATCCACGCTGGCTGACGTCCCGTCAAGCACTGCACCACGCAACACTCCAGAGCGCACGCGCCGTCGGGCTGGGGGAGCGGATCGGCAGTCTCGCGCCGGGGCGGCGGGCCGACATCATCCTGGTCGATCTCACGGGGCCGCACACCCAGCCGGTGCACGACCTCGCGGCCACGCTGGTGCACAGCGCCCGCTCCAGTGACGTACGGACGACGATCGTCGACGGGCGGGTGCTGATGCGGGACCGGCAGCTTCTCACCCTCGATCTGCCGTCCACGACAAGGGAGTTGGCCGAGCGGCTGCCCGCACTCGCCGACCGCGGCCATGGCCGGCGGATCCAGGAGTACGACACGTGATCCACCGTGCCTAAGGTGGAGGCCATGGACCCCGCCGAAGGCCTCATCGACCACCCGTACGCCGTCTACGACCGCCTCCGCGACACCGCGCCCGTCCACCGGATCGCCGGCCCCGACGGCAACCCGGCCTGGCTGGTCACGCGGTACGACGACGTACGCGAAGCCCTCGCGAACCCCCGGCTCTCTCTGCACAAGAGGCATGCGCTGCCCGGGAGTTACCAGGGCTTCGCCCTTCCGCCGGCCCTCGACGCCAACCTTCTGAACATGGACCCGCCCGACCACACCCGCATCCGGCGCCTCGTCGGTCGGGCCTTCACGCCGCGCCGTGTCGAGCAACTGCGGGTGCCCGTACGGGAGACCGCCGACCGACTCCTCGACGCGCTCGGCCCGCACGGCCGTACGGATCTGATCGCCTCGTACGCCGCGCCTCTGCCGATCGCCGTCATCTGCGACCTGCTCGGCGTTCCGGACGAGCACCGGCGGGACTTCCGGGCCTGGACCGACGCGCTCGTCGCACCCGACCCGGCGCGCCCCGGGGCGGCGAAGGAGGCGATCGTGGCGATGCTCGGGTTCTTCACCGGGCTCCTCACGGCCAAGCGCGAGAAGCCCGCGGACGATCTGCTCTCCGACCTGATCGCGATACGTGACGAGGACGACGACCGGCTCACCGAGGACGAGTTGATGTCGCTCGCCTTCCTCATCCTCTTCGCCGGCTACGAGAACACGGTGCAGCTCATCGGAAACGCCGTCCTGGGGCTGCTCACCCACCCCGGCCGGCTGACCGATCCCGCACAACTCCCCGCCGCTATCGAGGAGTTCGCGCGCTTCGAGGGTCCCGCGCTGCTCGCCATCCGGCGCTTCCCCGTCGAGGACGTGACGATCGGCGGGGTCGTCGTGCCCGCGGGCGAGACCGTCCTGCTGTCCCTGTCCGCCGCCAACCGCGACCCGCGCCGCTTCCCCGACCCCGAGCGCCTCGACCTCGACCGGGACGCCTCCGGCCATCTCGCGCTCGGCCACGGCATCCACTACTGCCTCGGCGGGCCGCTGGCCCGTCTGGAGACGGAGATCGCCCTGGCCGCCCTCCTGGAACGCCTCCCGGACCTCGCACTCGACGCCGACCCGGCCGAGCTGCGGTGGCGGCCCTCCCTGCGCGCCCGCGGCCTGCTCGCGCTTCCCGTGACGTACTGAGATGTTCTGGTGAGGTACTGAGAGAAAATCTCGGCGATAAGCCGATGAGTTCTGCTTCTGCGGCCGGTCACCACACACAAGGCACCGATCCGTAGGAGGAGCACATGACGCTTCCGCAGATCGTCTCGCGCGAGCAGTGGCGTGCCGCGCGCGAGGAACTGCTGGTCAAGGAGAAGGCCGCCACGCGCGCGCGTGACGCGCTCAACGCGGAGCGGCGCGCGCTGCCGATGGTCGAGATCGACAAGGAGTACGTGTTCGAGGGCGGCGACGGGAAGGCGACGCTGCTCGACCTCTTCGCGGGGCGGCACCAACTCGTCGTCTACTACTTCATGTTCGCGCCGGAGTGGGACGCGGGCTGCCGCAACTGCTCGGCGTTCCTCGACCAGATCGGGCACCTCGCGCATCTGCGCGCCCGCGGGACCGAGTTCGCCGCCGTGTCCCGGGCTCCCTACACGAAGATCCTGCCCTTCAAGGCGCGCATGGGCTGGACGGTGCCGTGGTACTCGTCGTACGACAGCGACTTCACCTACGACTTCCAGGCGTCCTTCGCGGGCGAGGAGCCATACGAGCGTCCGGGGGTGAGCTGCTTCCTGCGCGACCGCGACCGGGTCTTCCACACCTACTCCACGTACGAACGCGGTCTCGACGGGCTCGGCTCCACGACCACCTTCCTGGACCTCACGGCTCTCGGGAGGCAGGAGGAGTGGGAGGAGCCCAAGGGGCGCGCGTCCTCGCTGGGGGCGCCCGCGGGCAGCGAGCGCATCCGTTACCACGACGAGTACGAGGACTGACACGGTAGGTAAGCGGGAGGAGAGGTACCTCACACCGGAGCGGCGGCCAAGTGTCGACTACGTCTCAGTACCGTCACTACGCGAGCCGTTCACCCCATCCTGGGCGTTTAACTCTTCGAGTACAGCGCGAGACGGAGGTGCAGGGTGAACGGGCGAACGGTGCTGGAGCGCTTTCCCGCCGGTGGGCCGCGTGGTTCATGGCCCGCGGAGGAGTTCGCACAGGCGCGCCGCCAGGAGGGCCAGGCCGCGGAGGTCGTCATGGACCTCGCCACGGACGCGTTCCTGGTGGTCGTACGAGGTGCCGACGCCGTCGAGTGACCGCGTCGGGTGTCGCCGTACGCCGTTGAGCGCGGTCAACCTGCCTTCGGCGCGGGCACCTTCGTCGTGAACTGCTCGGCCTGCAGTGAGTACAGCTCCGCGTAGACGCCGCCCGTGGCGAGGAGTTCGTCCGGACTCCCGGACTCCACGAGGCGGCCCTGGTCGAGGACGTGCACGAGATCGGCGTGGCGTACGGACGCCAGCCGGTGCGTGATGAGGATGACCGTCTGGCCGGTGCCCGCCAGGGCCCTGATCTTCTCGAAGACCTCCAGCTCGGCCCGGGCGTCCAGCGCCGCCGTCGGTTCGTCCACGATCAGGATGGCGCCGCGCCGGTATGCGGCCCGCGCGATGCCGAGACGCTGCCACTGCCCGCCCGACAGCTCGTGACCGCCGCTGAAGCCGCGGGCGAGGAGGGTGTCCAGGCCGCGTGGGAGGTCCGCCACCACGTCCTCCGCCCCGGCCTCGGCGACCGACGCGGCGAGCCGCTCGTCCGTCAGTGGAGCCGAGGCGCGGCCGACCGCGACGTTGACGCGGGCGGTGAACGGCCACCGTTTGAAGTCCTGGGCCACCATCGCGATGCGCTCGGCGAGTTGCTGCCGGTCCGCGGTCGCCGCGTCGACGTCGTCCCACAGGATCCGGCCGCTCTCGGGCGCGTACAGTCCGGCGAGCAGCTTCACCAGGGTCGTCTTGCCTGATCCGTTCTCGCCGACGAGCGCCACGATCTTGCCGAGCGGCACCGTGAGGGTGACGTCCGCGAGCGCGGGCCGGGTCGATGTGCCCGGATAGGTGAACGTGACGTTCTCGAAGCGGATTTCCCGCGGATCGTCGGGGAGCGGATCGCCGCCGACAGGGATCGCGCGCTCGGCGGCCTCGACGTACAGGCGCTGCAAGTCACCGACGAACAGGGCTTCCTCGTGCAGGGAGTTGACCTCCAGGACGAGCGTGTCGAGGCTTGCGGAGCCGGTGCGGATCGCGATCACGGCCGTGCCGGCGACGGAGAGCGCCATCGCACCGCCGAGCAGCAGCCCGCCGAGCGTCGCGTACGTCGCCACGGTGGCAAGTCCCGTCCAGGCGGCGGCGATCAGACCGGTACGGGCCGAGAGCCGGGCGAGCCGCGCCTGTTCCGCCTCGGCGGTCTCCGACATCGAGCGGAAGTGGCGTAACAGGAACGGCCCCACGCCGTGCACACGGATCTCCGGAGCCGCGGCGGGCTCGGTGAGCAGGCTGCTGATCAGATGCCCGGCGCGGGCGTGCTGCACCCAGGTGTGGAACGACTCGTAGCGGCGCCGGGCGATCGTCAGCGCGCTCCAGGCGCTCGGCAGCGTCATCGTCACGAGCAGCGGCAGCAGCGCGGGGTGCAGCACCGTCAGGACGCCCGCCGCCGCGCACAGCGAGATCATCGCGTTCACGACCCGGGTGGCGATGGTGATCATGCGCCGGGCGGACTGGGCGCCGTACTGCGCGGTGTCCAGCAGCTTGTGGAAGGCGTCGTCCTCGATCGCGGCCAGCTCGACGGCGGCCGCCCGCTCCAGGTACAGCTCGGTCGCCACCCTCTCCACCTTCGGCTCCAGGCGCCCGGTGGCGTATGTCGACGCGGCCCGCAGCAGTGCGGCGACCAGCATCACCGCGGCGACCGTGACCAGCGCGGGGAGCGCGCCGCGCAGCCGGTCCTCGACCGGGCCGCTCGTCATCAGCCGCCCCAGGACGCTGTTGACCGCCAGCAGGCTGACCGCCTGGGCTCCGCCGCGGGCCAGTTCGGCGGCCAGCACGATACGGGCGGCGCGGCGGTCCGCCTTCCAGGCGAGTCCGAAGCTGGACGCGAGCAGCGAGGGCAGCCGCGTCACCATCGCCCGGAAGTTCAACTCCAGGAATGCGTCGGCGTGTTGGGACCAGCCCATGTCGTAGCGGAGCGGGCCGCCGAAGAGCAGGTGTTCGGAGTCGGACGGTGGCGGCTTGTCGTCGCCGCGCTGCTGCTTCCCCGCCGTTTTCGTCGCCGTCTTTCCCGCCCTTGTTCCCGCCGATGTCCGCGCGGTCTTCCCCACCATTGGCCTCCCCCGGGAGTGGACGAACGGACCCTTCCCCAGGAACGCAAGGCTCCACCCACGGTGGCAACGGAGTATTGCGGCGACCGGCGCACTTCGGCCACGCCCGCCAGCCCCGCCGGAGGCCTACGCGCTGATCGGACGCGTCCAAACGGGTGTCGTCCCCGTCATCCGGCACACGGCCAGATAGAGGGGGATCGGCGGGGTGTACGGAAGGGTGCCGTCCGGCTTGTGGATGAGCCCGGGGGCGTCGGGCGCGTCCGGTACGAACGCCCCCGTGGCGTAGCGCGCGGGGGCCGGCCAGTCCAGGGCGACGTCGGAGTCGGTGGGCACGATCCACCACCAGTGCGCCCCGTCGGCGTAGACGCAGCCCACGCGGGGCAGCCGCGGCAGCATCAGCGGTCCGAACCGGGCGGGCACCGACACCGCGTCGCAGCCCAGCGGCACGGTCATGCCCTCGGGTACGAGGAGACGCCTCAGCGGCCCCGGCATGCGCTGCCCGCGCTTCAGGCGGACCAGCGTGTCCAGGCTCAGGACCTGCGCTCCAGGCCCCGCCGCCGACGTACTCCTCACACCCTCCCCCCATCTCGGCTCCGCTCGAGCGGGGGGAGGACCCCCAGGCTTCCCGTTCCCCAGGACGCCTCCGTCCCGGCACCCCGGCCGTCGGCCGGTGGTTTCTTCGCGCTCCAGCCCAGGTCCGATCGGGCGTCGGTGTCCGGGGCGAGTCGTCCGTCGGCGTCCGGGCCGAGTCCGGCCCCGGCGCGCTCCAGCTCGGCCCAGACCAGCAGCCCGGGCCCGGTGTCCTGGACCCCCCAGGCCCGGGACACGGCCGCGACGAGGAGCAATCCCCTCCCGTGCTCCTCCTCGGGCCGCTGCGGGGAGGGGTGCGGCTCGCCCGGAGCGCATCCCTGGTCACGTACGGCTATGCGCAGCGCGTCGTCGCGGTCGTGCAGTTCGCACATGACGCGCTCGCCGGCGGCGTGCACGATCGCGTTGGTGACCAGCTCGGAGATGACGAGGGCCGCCGTGTCGCAGGTGTCCTCGCACACCGCCCAGCCGGACAGCCGGGTGCGGGCCAGACGTCTTGCCTGAGCCACGGAGCCCGGGTGTGCGGCCAGCTCGAAGCGGAACCGGCGTTCGGCGGCCGCGCCGGGGCGGAGCCCTGTGGCGGCACGGAGACCGATCCGGTCTTCGGCGGCGTCTGTTCCTAACGGCGCGGACGGAGTCACGCTTGCCACTATCGCCCCGACGTGAACACTTGGCAAGTGTCACTCTGAAAAATGCAGAGTGCCGTGTGACTCCGTGAAGGCGCGTGGCACACTGCTCGCAACAGCACGTCGAGCGGCGCCAGTTGGGACAGTCGACAGGGACGATGAAGACCCGGCACGGCGCCGCCCGCGCTGTCCGGACTCAGTGGAGGTGGGACGTGAGCGAACCGCGGTCCGCGCCGACGGTCGGTCAGGTCGTCCTCGGCCGACGCCTGCTGGACCTGCGGGAACGCGCGGGTCTCAAGCGGGAGGAGGCCGCGCGCATCCTGCGTGTCGCGCCCGCCACGGTCCGCCGTATGGAGATGGCCGAGGTCTCCCTCAAAATTCCCTACCTCCAACTGCTGCTGAAGTCGTACGGCGTCGGTGACGAGGAGGCCGAGGCCTTCGTCCAACTGGCCGAGGAGGCCAACAAACCCGGCTGGTGGCAGCGGTTCCACGACATCCTGCCGGACTGGTTCTCGATGCACGTGAGCCTGGAGGGCGCGGCCGCGCTCATCCGCTCCTACGAACCCCACTTCGTGCCCGGGCTGTTGCAGACCGAGGAGTACGCGCGCGGCGTCCTGAAGGCGGGCGCCATCGGCCAGACCAGACCGGAGGACATCGAGCGACATGTGGCGCTGCGCATGCAACGCCAGGATCTGCTCACTCGTGAGGACGCACCCCGGATCTGGGCCGTGATGGAGGAGACGGCCCTGCGCCGCCCCATCGGTGGTCCCGAGGTGATGCGCGCCCAGATCGACAAACTGCTCCAGGCCACGAAGCTGCCCAACGTGACGCTGCAGGTGATCCCGTTCTCCTCGGGGCCGCACCCCGGCACGTACGGGCCCTTCGTGCTGTTCCGCTTTGCCGTGCCGGAACTCCCGGACATGGTCTACAGCGAGTACCTGACCGGCGCCGTCTATCTGGACGCGCGCTCGGAGGTGGCGACCCACCTCGAGGTCATGGACCGCATGGCGGCTCAGGCCGCTACGGCACATCGCACGAAGGAGATCCTCCGGGATCTCCGCAAGGAGCTGTGAATGGAACGCATCAAGCCGCGGATACGCACCGTGCGCATCTACAACGGAATGCCCGCCCGCGAACTGGGCAGCGAGGGCTGGCTCAAGCCGTGGAGCGGCGGAAACGGCGGCAACTGCCTGGAGGCGATGAAGCTCGCCGACGGGCGCATCGCGGTCCGCCAGTCGGCGGACCCGGACGGCCCCGCCCTCATCTACACGCCCGGCGAGATGACCGCGTTCATCCAGGGGGCGAAGGCGGGGGAGGCGGACTTCCTTCTCTCCTGACCCACTTGTGCTTCCTTTTCCCAACTTCCCTGATTTTGGTGCTGAGTTGATCACTTACCACGTAACGGCCTTATGGAGACGGTCATGACCGGCCAGACCCCCCTCGAGATCGACACGAGCAAGCCCCATCCCGCGCGCATGTACGACTGGTACCTCGGCGGCAAGGACAACTACCCCGTCGACGAGGAGATGGGCCGGCAGATGCTCGCCCTCGACCCGCGGGTGCCGGTGATGGCACGGGTCAATCGCGCCTTCATGCACCGCGCCACGCGGTGGCTGGCCGAGCACGGCGTACGGCAGTTCCTGGACATCGGCACCGGCATCCCGACCGAGCCCAACCTGCACCAGATCGCCCAGGAGATCGCGCCCGACGCACGCGTCGTGTACTGCGACAACGACCCGATCGTGCTGGCCCACGCGGCTGCCTTGCTGCGCGGCACGGAGGACGGAGCGACCGAGTATCTGCAGGCCGACGTGCGGGACCCGGACGCCATCCTCGACGGGGCGAAGAAGATCCTGGACTTCAGTCGGCCCGTGGCGCTCTCCCTCGTCGCGCTGCTGCACTTCATCTCCGACGAGGACGGCGCGCACGCCCTGGTCGAGCGGCTCCTGTCCGAACTGCCCTCCGGCAGCTACCTGATGATCACCCACGCCACCGCCGACTTCACACCGGTGGAGTCGGCGGCGGCGATCGAGAAGCTCAAGGCGGTCGGCGTCACGCTGGCGCTACGCTCCCGCGCCGAGTTCGCCGGCTTCTTCCAGGGCCTCGACCTGGTCGAGCCGGGCATCGAGGTGCCTCATCAGTGGCATCCCGAGCTGGGCGAGCCGGTTCCCGGGCAGGACGACGGGGTCATTCCCGGGTACGGGGCGGTGGGCCGCAAGGCCTGACTGGGGCGGTGGGTCGCAAGGCGCCTGACCGGGGCGGTGGGCCGCGAGGCCTGATCGGGGCGGTGGGGCGCTGGCCGTAGTACTGGGGCGGGGCTACAGCCAAGACCACATGCGCCGTGGGGCGTCCACCAGGCGGCTCACGGCCACCACCGGGAACGGTGGCTGCTCCGCGCGGCCCGGACCGAGGCTCAGCCCGTAGTAGATCTGCTCGATCGACGGCGGTCCGACCGCGAGATTACGCCGGACCGCCGCCGGCGGCGACGCCTGTCCGGTCCGCACGAGATACGCCGCCGCCATCGTCCCCGTACGCCCGACCCCCGCACCGCAGTGCACGAACACCGGCCCCGACGCCTCGCCGACCGCCTGGAGGAAGCGCTCCACCTGGCGGGGTGTCGGAGTCTGTCCGTCACGGATGGGCAGCCGTACGACATCGAGCCCAGCCTCGCGGGGCGCGGCGAGCTGCGCCGCGCTGAGGTCCTCGGCGCGCAGGTCCACGACGGTGGTGAACCCGTGGCGCGCCAGTGCCCGGTACCCGTCGGGCGAGGGCGCGCCGCCGCGCCACAACTTCCCTTCCGTGCCTACTGGTTGGAAGTGGTGAACGCCCCGCACCGCGTACGTTCCCGCGGGCGGCGGGGTCTCCTCGCGGACCCAGTACGACAGCGCCAGGATGCCGAGCGCGCCGGTGGCCCACAGGGCGAGATAGCCGAGGACGAGTCCGGCGAGGGAGCGCAGGACCGTCCGGCGTAATCGTCGGGACGGGTGCGATCGGCCCGTGGGCAGGGTGAGTTGGGGCAGTGGTGCGGAGGCGACAGCCATGGGCGACCCGGGATGCTCGGGGACGAGGGGCGCGTTCGCATCGTAACCCGGGGCGGTGGCAGGGGAGTTCCTTGTGCGCGTACGGCTCAGTCGTCGTCCGCGTCCGCGTCGCCGATGCCGACGACCGTGAGGTGGGCGCGGTCGACGCTGGTGTCCTCCAGGCAGCCGGTCAGCCGCATGCGGTCGTGGTCGGTGAGCGCGGGCCGTACGACACCGGCGAACAGGCCGTCGCCCAGGCTGCCGAGCGTGGCCCGGTTCAGCGGTACGGACGTCGAGTCCCGGCAGCGTTCCCAGAGTTGGTGCGCGGCGAGGGTCTGCCGCTGGTCCGTCATGCCCTTGCCGCGCATGTCGATCTGCACGAGCACGGAGGTCGCCTCGTCGTCGTTCTCGTGCTCCTCGCGGGTCTGGGTGAGTTCGGCGAGCCCGCCCACGAGCGCGGTGAGCAGCACGGCGCCGACGACTCCGACGGCGGCCAGGCGGGTGGTCCGGCCCCGGTCGCGACGCGCGCCGACGGGCGGCAGGTCGTCCAGATCGGCCGTCCCGGCCGGATCGGGCGCGGCCAGGATCGCCAGGCGTCCGGCGAGCCGCCGCTCGGCCGAGGGCCGCGCGGTGGCCGACGCGATCCGCTGGACCAGCCAGGCGAGGCCGGACAGCAGGACGCCGGTGACCATGAGCACGGGCACGAAGACGTATGACCGGCTGCTCGGGTCCTCCAGCCACCGGAACCGGTCGCCCGCCGGCTGCCGCTCCTGCCGCAGCCGGGCCAGTACGTCCTGTTGCCGCCGGTCACTCTCGCGCATCCGCTCCTCGATCCGCGACAGCCGTCCGAGCAGCACGATCCCGAGCAGCATCACCTCGACGACGAGCAGCAGCACCCCGCACAGGATGGCCCGTTGCCACTGCCACCGGTACAGATAGATCACGACGTACGCGCCCGCGCCCGCGGCGGCCGCACCCCCGAAGAGGTACGCGACGCGCCTCATCGGGGCTCCCCCTCCTGTACGTCACCGGTCGTGCCGTCGAGCGTGAGGCGGGAGCCGGGCGGGAATCGGCGTACCGCGTCGGTGGCTCCGGCGACCGTGGGAAGGCCGAACTCCCGGGCCAGCACGGCGAGATGGGAGAGCGGACTGCCGGTCTGGGCGACCAGCCCCGCGAGGCCGGGCAGGAGCGGCGCGAGCGCCGGGTCGAGGGTGCGGACGACGAGGATGGCGTCCGGAGGGCGGGGGCCCGTGCCGTCCCAGGCCGTGCCGGCCGCGCGTCCACCGGCCACGCCCCGTCCGCTCCCGTCCCCGCCCGCTCGTCGTTCGGCGACCACCACGCCGCCGTCCGCCAGCCGGAACGCGTCGGGGAGCGGGGCGGAGACGGCCCGCGGGAGCCGCTCCTTCACGTCGCCCGGCAGCCGTCCGCCCTCCAGCGCCGCGACGAACTCCTCCCACCGCAGCAGCCCCACCCTGCCTGCGTCACTCAGCCCGCCGCGCACGGTCAGCCTGCGCGCTCCCTCGCGCACCAGACGGACCTGTAGCTCCTGCACCCAGCGGATCCGGACGCGGAGGGCTTCGCGTGGCGGGAGGGAGGCAGGACGGCGCGTCTCGGGGAGCGTGGCCACGCGGGACGCGGAACCGTCTTCGTAGGACAGGGAGTTGGGGGTGCGTGTCTCCCCGGGCCGCTCTCCCGGCAGGCGCAGCTCGCCCCGCAGGCTGGGGGGCACGAGCGCCAGCACCACCGGTTCGACGACCGCGACGCGGTCCTCGGGGACGCCGTCGGCACGCGCTTCCGCGAGCGCCGTGAGGGCCGCGCCCGCCGCCGTGGCCGTGCCGTGCGCCGGGAGCAGAGCCCCGGCCAGGGCTTCCTGTGCGTGCAGGGAGACCAGGACCGTACGGGTCCAGCGGAGGGTGGAGACGAGGGCGGGGACGGGGAGTTCGCCGGGCGCCGGGGTCTCGGCGAGGCGACGGTCGACGTCCGCCACCAGGTCCACCGCGAGACCGGGGAGCGCCGCGGTCAGCCGTCCCACCCGCCAGGCCGCGCCGAGCCGGCGGGCGCCCGGCGCCGGGTTGAGGAACGCCAGTCGGCGGTGCACCGGCGGAACGACCCCGAGCAGTCGCAGGTCGGCGGCGGCGCGGCCGCCGACCGCACTGACGACCGGCACCCTCCGCAACTGCCGCCGGGGCGCACTGCCCCCGATGTCGAGCGCGGCGGCGAGCCCTCGGTTCATGGGCGCCAGCCACAGATCCTCCTCCAGCGGCTCCAACTGCCCCGGCAGCGTCTCCGCCACCGGACCCGGCCCGAGCAGCCGTGCCCGGCGCGGGGGCCGTGCCGCCATCGCCGTGATCGGGCGGCTCTGGAACAGCCACAGCCGCCCGCCCTCGTCGAAGCCGAACTCGATGTCCTGGGGGCCGCCGAAGACGCGCTCGGCGTGCCGCGCGAGCCGGGCCAGCCGGCCCAGCTCGGAGGAGGTGAGCGGAGGCTCGTTCGCTGCCGGAGATCCGTGTGGCGCCTCCGTGCGCAGCACCCGCCCCCATCGGCTCAACCAGTAGTTCGTGCCGGGCTGTTCACCACTCACCAGCGTGTCGGGTCCGCCCCGCACCGCGCTCACCAGCATCCGGTCGGTCCGCCCTTCGACGGGATCCGCCCCGAACAGCACGCCACCGACACGGGCCACCAGCATCGGCTGGACGAGCACCGCCATGGGCGCCGTACTGCCGTCGGGGCGGTGCGCGGAGTCGAGGACGGTCCCTATCGCCGTACGGAAGTCGCGCCAGCCGCGTACGTCCAGCACGGAGGCGAACTGGCCCGCGAGGGAGGACTCCTGGGTGTCCTCCTGCGGTGAGGAGGACCTGACGACGAGGGGGCGTGTGCCGCCGTCGGAGAGCTGGTGCCAGGCGCGCCGGAGAGCCGCGGGATCACCGACGTCCTCGTACGGGACCACGAACCCGGGAAGCACCGGCAACCCGGCGCCTGTCGCCCGCGCGAGATGCGCGGCCTTGGAACCCGCGAGGTGGGGCAGTGCGGCCGTGGGCCGGCTCAGCGGGACGGCGCCGAGGCCGCGCGTGGCGAGCGCGCTCCTGCCCCCGGGATCGTCCCCGTCATGCCCACCGTCCTCATGACGTTCCTCTTCATGACGTTCGTCGAGCGTCGTCATCGATCACCCTCCAGGACCGACCGCCAACAGGGGGGACGCGCGGGGGTGGGCCCTGCGCCTGACGGCGGAACGAAGGATGGGGGCGGGTCACTGTCACGACCGGTGCACGGCCGCGACGGCAACACGCCTCCTGTCTTCAATGATCCCACCGCCGTTGTGATCCATGTCAGTTGGAGGTCACTTTCTGGCCAGGGGGCGGGGCGGTCGGTCCGGTGCGGTGGGCGGCATGCGGCATGCGGTGTGCGGTGTGCGGTGTGCGGTGTGCAGCGGTGCGGCCGGGGGCTGTGCGGCCGCCGGCCGTGGGCGACATCGCTTGGGGAGGGGAGCGGCGACGGGCGCGGGCGATATCACCGGGGGATTGGCGACGGGCGTCGGCGACATCGCCCGGGGAAGTGGCGACGGGCGCGAGCTGGATCGCCGGGGAAGTGGCGATGCGCATGGTCAGCCCGGTGGCAGCACCCCGCACAGCGCGTCGAGCGCCGCCCCATAGGCATGCTCCGCGGGCGTCGCATAGCCGACCACCAGCCCGTCCGGCGCGGCCGTCATCGCCTCTGGGTGCCGGAACTCGGCGAGTCCGTCGAGCGCGAGGCCCTGCCAGACCGCCGCCTTGACCGTCGACTGCTCCGTCCCGGGCGGCAGTCGCAGCACCGCGTGCAGCCCGGCCGCTATCCCGGTGACCTCGATGTGCGGCGCCCGCGCGGCGAGCGCGGCGACGAGCCGGTCCCGCCGCCCCCGGTACCGCTGCCGCATGCGCCGCACGTGACGGTCGTACGCCCCGGAGACGATGAAGTCGGCGAGCGCCAGCTGGTCCAACACACTGGCCCACGCCTCCCGTTCGCCCTTGACCGCGAGTACGGCATCGACGTACCGCTCCGGAAGGACCATCCAGCCGAGCCGCAGCGCGGGCGACAGGCTCTTGCTGACCGAGCCGATGTGGATGACCCGCTCCGGGTCCAGACCCTGTAGGGCGCCGACGGGCTTGCGGTCGTAGCGGAACTCCCCGTCGTAGTCGTCCTCCAGAATCACCCCTCCACGCGCGCGTGCCCAGTCGATCACGGCGGCCCGCCGCTCGGGATGCAGCGGCCCACCGGTCGGGAACTGGTGCGCGGGCGTGAGCAGCACGGCCCGCTCCCGGCCCAACTCGCCCACCTGGGCGCCGCCTTCGTCCAGCGGCAGCGGAACGGTCCGTACGGACGCGGCCGACAGCAACTCGCGGTGGAAGCCGAGGCCGTACGACTCGACGGCCAGTGGGCCCCGTAGGACATGGGGGAAGAGCAGCCGCAGGGCATGCGCGAAGCCGGAGCAGATCACGATCCGTCCGGGCTCCGTACGCACCCCACGCGCGCGTGCCACGTACTCCGCGAGCGCCTCCCGCAGCTCGACCCGCCCCGCCGGATCGCCGGGCCCGAAGGCCTCGTTGGGCGCCTGCTGGAGGGCCCGGCGGTACGACGCGAGCCAGGCGGCGCGCGGGAACGACGACGCGTCCGGTGTGCCCTGCCGCAGGTTGTGCCGGGGGCGACGCGCGCGTGGAGGTGCCTTTTTGGGTACGCGCGCGGGGGCGCCCGGCAGCGCCGCGCGCTCGGCGACCCGCGTACCCGAACCCTGCCGGGCGGTCAGCCAGCCCTCGGCGACGAGTTCGGCGTACGCGTCGGCGACGGTGTTGCGCGCGACGCCCAGGTCGGCGGCGAGCGAGCGGTACGGGGGCAGCCGGGTGCCCGGCGCGAGCCTGCCGCCGCGCACGGCCTCGCGCAGCGCGCGGATCAGCGCGGCCCGCCGCCCGCCCGAACCCGACAACTCCAGCTCCAGGTGCAGATCGGCGCCGATCCGCTGCGCAGAATTGACCCATGATTCCGCCATGGAAATGCACCCTACAACCGGTCTTTCCAGCCCATAGATTCATGGTCATGACGACGAACACGATGCACACGACGACCGGTACCCCTGCTGCGGAGGCCCTGGGCGCGGCTGTGGCCGAAAACGCCCGCCTCGACTTCGCGAAGTCCGCCCCGAAGGTCTTCCGGGCCCTCATCGGCTTCGACGCGGCGGCCCGCCAGGGGCTCGACCCGGCGCTCGTCGAACTGATCCAGATCCGCGCCTCGCACCTCAACCACTGCGCGTACTGCCTCCACATGCACACCAACGACGCCCGCAAGGCCGGCGAGAGCGAGGACCGGCTGCACATGGTCGCGGTGTGGCGCGAGGCCCGGCACTTCTTCACGGAGAAGGAGCGCGCCGCGCTCGCCCTCACGGAGGCGGTCACCCTGGTCGCCGACGGCGGCGTCCCGGACGACGTCTACGCGCAGGCCGCCGCGGTCTTCGACGAGCAGGAACTGGCCCACGTCCTGGCCCTCATCTGCACGATCAACACCTGGAACCGGGTGGCGCTGTCGACGGCGAAGGTGGCGGGCACGGACGAACGACGCTGACACCTCGCCCGGGGACGTCCGGTCCGCACCCTGTTTCGGAGCGTCCTACTCCTGCACCGTCATGGGCTACACCGTCATCGGCCGGTCGTACGGTCCTATCGGCGCCTGGAGCCGCGACGCCCCGGTCAGGGCGCGGTCCACGGCAGCGGCGACCGCACGGCCCTCGGCGATGGCCCAGACGATGAGCGACTGGCCGCGGGCCGCGTCCCCAGCGGCGAACACCCCGGGGACGTTGGTCGCGAAGTCCGCGTCGCGGGCGATCGTGCCGCGCGGGTCGAGGGAGAGGTCGAGCTGGTCGATGAGGCCGTCGTGGCGGTCGGGGCCGGAGAAGCCGAGGGCGAGCAGCACGAGGTCGGCGGGGAGGGTCCGCCCGGAGCCGGGGAGCGGGCGGCGCCGCTCGTCGACCTCGACGAGGTGCAGCGAGCGCACATGACCGTCCGCGTCCCCGGTGAAGCGGAGCGTGGACGCCGCGAAGAGCCGCGCGTCCGCGTCCGCCGCGGGCGCCGTCTCCAGCACGCCGGCCTCCTCGTGCGCGGCCGAGAGCCGGTAGATCTTTGGATACGTCGGCCACGGCTCGGCGTCCTCGTCGCGCTCCGCCTCCGGCTGCGGATAGATGTCCAACTGGGTCACGGACGCCGCGCCCTCCCGCACCGCCGTCCCCAGACAGTCGGCGCCGGTGTCACCGCCGCCGACGATCACGACATGCTTGCCGGCCGCGGAGAGCGGCGAGACCTCCAGATCCCCTTCGCACACCCGGTCGGCCAGCGGCAGATACTCCATCGCCTGATGAATACCGGCCAACTCCCGCCCGGGAACGTCCAGTTCACGCCAGGCCGTGGCGCCGACGGCGAGTATCACCGCGTCGTAGCGTGCCTTCAGCTCGTCGGCGCGGATGTCCGTGCCGATCGCCGTCGACGTACGGAACTTGGTTCCCTCCGCCCGCATTTGATCGAGCCGCCGGTCCAGGTGCCGCTTCTCCATCTTGAACGCGGGAATCCCGTACCGCAGCAGTCCGCCGATCCGGTCGGCCCGCTCGTACACCGCGACGGTGTGCCCGGCCCGCGTCAACTGCTGCGCGGCGGCGAGCCCGGTGGGCCCCGACCCGATCACCGCGACGGTCCGTCCGGAGAGCCGGTCAGGCGGGCGCGGTGGCGTGAAACCGTCCTCCCAGGCGCGGTCGGCGATGGCCACTTCGACGTTCTTGATGGTGACCGCGGGCTGATTGATCGCGAGGACGCAGCCCGCCTCGCAGGGCGCTGGACACAGCCGTCCGGTGAACTCGGGGAAGTTGTTCGTGGCGTGCAGCCGGTCGCTCGCCGCCCGCCAGTCGTCCCGCGAGACGAGGTCGTTCCACTCGGGGATCAGATTGCCCAGCGGACAGGCGTCGTGGCAGAACGGGATTCCGCAGTCCATGCAGCGGTCGGCCTGCCTGTTGATGATCGGCAGCAGCGCCCCGGGGACGTACACCTCGTTCCAGTCCCGCACGCGTTCCTCGACGGGCCGGCGCGGGTACTCCTCGCGCGGTGTGGTCATGAATCCCTTGGGATCGGCCATGGCCGTCTCCCTTGCGTACGCGACGGGCACGGAACCGCGCGGCCGTCGGACGTCATGGACCCACGGCCGTCGGGCGGCACTCCTTTCCCGCCACGATACGTCGCCCGCTCGGGCCACGCCGCTCAGGTGAGGGGCCGCTTCCGCGGGCCTTGTCGTTGGCCGCTCGCCGCTCGCCGCTCGCCGCTCGCCGCTCGCCGCTCTGGGGCGGCTCGGGCGCTGCTCAGGTGAGCGCCAGCGTGTAGGCGACCGCCGCGGCGGCCGACGCGACCGTGCGGACGTGGTTCCACATCGTCCACTCACGCACGTACGTACGCCAGTACACGGCGGTCTCCGGCGTCCCGGGCTCCATCTTGAGCAGCGCCTCGTTGCGCGGCACGTTCGCGACGACCGTCACCCCGAACGACCCGACCAGATACAGCGCGCTGCCCAGCAGCAGCTCCACCGCCCCGTCGTCCGGCAACAGCACGAACGTCACCACCGCGAGCACCGCGCACAGCCCCGCCGACCCGACGAAGACCAGCATGAACGCCGGGCGCAACGCGGCCACATTGATCGCGTTCATCGCGGCGACCCCCTGCGCGGGCGGCAGCTCGGCGATCCCCCTCATCACGAACGTCGAGAACCCGCAGAACACCCCGGCCACCAGCCCGCAGCCGAGCACGCCCAACAGCGTCAGCACGAAATACGGCCCATCGATCATGACTACTCCCGCGTCGCTCCCCGAAGTCAAAGATCCTGCACGGCGTCCACCGTCACCACAAGTGAAATCCTGTACGAGCACAGTGACCATGGCCGAGGGGCGCGGGCACATACGCGAGCGTCCAGGCGGGGTGTTCGGGAGGTGTTCGGGGGCGTCCGGGACGTCCAGGGAGTGTCCTGGCGGGGCTGTGCACACGGGCGGGCGTATGTGAGCCCGGGAAGGTGTGCACGCAGGCGTGCACACATGCCTGTGCCGGGCTGGGCGACCGGCTCGGCCCGGCGCCCCCGCCATGCTGATGCCCCCGTCACGCCGATCGCCTCGGCCACGCCGACGCCCCGGTCACCCTGATCGCCTCGGCCCCGCCAACGCCCCGGTCACGTCGATCGCCTTGGCCACGCCGGTCGCCTCGTTCACGTCGGCGTGGGTGCCCTTTCAGCCCGTCCTGCGTTTGGCTTTCAGCCCCGGTCACGCTGATCGCCTCGGCCACGCCGACGCCCCGGTCACGTCGATCGCCTCGGCCACGCCGACGCCCCGGTCACGTCGATCGCCTCGGCCCCGCCAACGCCTCGGTCACGTCGGCTCCCGCCCGGCGTGCCACTCGCGCAGCGTGGCCTCCACCGCCTCGGCGATCCGCCGCCGCGCCTCATGCCGCGGCACACCGCTCATCAGCAACTGGTCGTACGGCGTATCCGTATGCCGTACGGCGGCGCGGACCGCCGAGGTCACCGCGGCCTCGGACAGCGCACGGCCCGCGGCACTGCGCCCCACCCGCCCGCTGCCGCGCACCGAGGCGTGCACGGCGATCGCCCGCGCCCGGTCGTCCGGGCAGCAGGGAAACAACCGGCGTATCTCCCGAGCGAACGCGTCCGTGAACCGCAGGTCCTCCGCCTCCCGCCGCCGCGCGTCCCGCCCCCGGCGCCGCCGCCGCGCCTCCGCGTCCGCCAGGCACCGCTCCTCGGCCCGGGCGAGCGCCGCCTCCTCGACGAGGAGGCCCTGCCGCTCGTACCGACTCCGCCGCCGGTTGAACCGCACCACCACCGCCGACAGCGCACTGCCCTCCCGCGACCTCCGCGTCAGCGCCGTGTCGCCGCGCGGCAGGAACACCAGATGGCCCAGATCCGCGCAGTCCAGACACCGCGGCGCCCCCTCCTCCAGTACCAGCAGCGCCAGCGGCCCGGTCCGGCACTCGGCGCAGTGCCGCTTCTTGAGCGGCTGGATGACAAGAAGTCCGGTGTGATGCGGGGGAGTTGCGATCGGTGCCATACGCGGTTCATTCCCCTGTCCGCCCCGGGATCTACGCCCCCGGGATCCACGCGCGGGTGCCGTCGTCGACAGCCGTTGTCGGTGACCCGCGTCGGTAGCGGTCAGAGATCCGCCGTCCTGACGAGAGCCGCCATCGAGAGGCGCCCTCAGGGGCAGCCGGAGGTGAGCCTCCCGAAGTCCTCGCGGCCCGGCACGCCCACGAGAACGCCTTGTGGTCGCGGCATCATGGGCCCTGTGCGACTCGAAGCGATCACCTGGGAACGGCTCGGCGACCTCCTCGCCGAGCGTCTGCTCGACCTGAAGCCGGACGACGGCAGCCCCTGGCCGCGCATCGCCTTCGACGGAGCCCCGGCCGCCCGCCCCGGCGACCTGGCGCACCGCGTCTCCGAAGCGCTGCGCATACGAGGCCGGTCCTCGCTCGTCGTCGGTACGGAGGGCTTCCTGCGCCCCGCGTCGCTCCGGTTCGAATACGGCCACCAGGACGTCGATGCCTACTACGACGGCTGGTTCGACACAGGCGCCCTCTGGCGCGAGGTCTTCGGCCCCCTCGAAGCAGGCGGCAACGGCCGTGTCCTGCCCGACCTCTGGGACCCGGCCACCGACCGGGCCACCCGCAGCCCCTACGTCCAACTCCCGCCCGGCGGCATCCTGTTGCTGCATGGCCCCCTCCTTCTGCGCCACTGGTTCCCCTTCGACCTCAGCGTCCACGTGCTCCTCTCCCCGGGGGCCCTCCGCCGCCGTACCCCCGAGGCCGAGCACTGGACCCTCCCCGCCTTCGAGCGCTACGAGACCGAGGTGGACCCGGGCGGCACGGCCGACGTCCTGGTGCGTGCCGACGATCCCCGCCACCCGGCGTGGAACGGCTGATCAAAAATGCCGACCCCCAGAGCTTTTGTATGCGTGTGCATGTAGTTAGTCTGTGTTCATGACGATCCCCGCCGACAAAGCGGCCTCTTTCGACGACTCCGTTCGCAGCCTCCTCGACGGCAAGAACTTCGCCAGCGTCGCCACCCTCGGTCCCGGCGGCGCTCCCCAGAACTCGGTGGTCTGGATCAAACGCGAGGGCGACACCGTCCTCTTCTCCTCGACCGCCGGACGCCAGAAGGTGCGCAACCTCCAGCGGGACCCCCGCATCAGCCTCTCGGTCTTCGACCTCGCCAACCCCTACACCTCGGTCGAGATCCGCGGCACCGCCGAGATCCTCCCCGACCACGCCAAGCGCCTGCCGTACGAGCTCTCGCACAAGTACCTCGGCATCGACCCTCCGGCGGAGAAGGGCGACGAGGTCCGCGTGATCATCCGCGTCGTCCCGCAGAAGATCGTCGGATTCTCGGCCTGACCCGGGCGGCGTGTGGCGGGCAACCCCCGGTAACTGCGAACTTCCGGGTGCGTATCCCCGGGGACGCGGCAAGAATGTAGGGCGCCGGGACTAGCGGTGTGTTCCGCGCCGCGCCGGCCGTCCGGCACCGGGAGGTACTTCATGACCACCGCCGGAGACATCATGCACCGTGGTGCCCAGTGGATTCCCGCCCACGAGACCCTGGACCGCGCCGCCCAGCTCATGCGTGAGCTCAACGTGGGCGCCCTGCCCATCAGTGACGAGAACGAGCGGCTCTGCGGCATCCTCACCGACCGCGACATCGTCGTCGGCTGCGTGGCCATGGGCCACGACCCGGCACGGGTCACCGCGGGCGAGATGGCCCAGGGCACACCGCGCTGGATCGACGCGGGCGCCGACGTCGGCGAGGTGCTCCAGGAGATGAAGGGGCACCAGATCCGCCGGCTTCCCGTGATCGAGAACAAGCGGCTGGTCGGCATGATCAGCGAAGCCGACCTGGCCCGGCACCTGACGGACGAACAACTCGCCGCCTGGGTCGAGAGCGTCTACGCGAGGAGCTAGCTCGCCGATCCTTTGGATCTGTCCCCGTTACCCCTTCCAGCCGTTCCCGAGTGCGCGCTCTCGTCCGGCCGGCCGTGCCGGGCGGGAGGCGTCTCAGAGCCAGCCGTTGCGCCTGAATCCCCGGTACAGGACGAGGCAGGCAGTGGATATCACGCCTATGACGATGGGGTAGCCGAACCTCCAGTGCAGTTCCGGCATGTTGTCGAAGTTCATGCCGTACACCCCGCAGACCATCGTCGGCACGGCGATGACCGCGGCCCACGCCGTGATCTTCCGCATGTCCTCGTTCTGCGCCACCGTCACCTGCGCGAGGTGCGCCTGCAGGATGGAGTTGAGCAGTTCGTCGAAGGAGGCGATCTGCTCGGTGACCCGCAGCAGATGGTCGGAGACGTCCCGGAAGTAGGCCTGTATCTCCGGGTCGACCACCCGTATCGGCCGGGTGGACAGCTCCTGGACCGGACGAGCGAGCGGGACCACGGCCCGCTTCAGCTCGAGGAGTTCACGCTTGAGCTGGTAGATGCGCCCCGCGTCGGCCCGTGCGCCGTTCTCGGCGAAGACGTCGGCCTCGACCTGGTCGATGTCCGCCTGGACCGAGTCCGTGACATTCACATAGTCGTCGACCACATGGTCCGCGATCGCGTGCAGTACCGCGGCCGGCCCCTTGATGAGCTGTTGCGGATCGGCCTCCAGCTCCTCGCGCAACGGGCCGAGGGACCCGTGCCGTCCGTGCCGCACGGTGATGACGAAGTCGGGGCCGACGAAGACCATGATCTCGCCGGTGTTCACCACCTCGCTGGTCGCCGTCAGTTCCTTGTGCTCGACGTAGCAGACCGTCTTGAACACCGCGAACAGCGTCTCGCCGTACCGCTCCAGCTTCGGGCGCTGATGGGCCTCCACCGCGTCCTCGACGGCCAGCGGGTGCAGGTCGAAGAGCTCGGCGATGCCGGCGAACTCCCGCTCCGTCGGCTCGTGCAGTCCGAGCCAGACGAACCCCTCGTCGCTCTTGCGGATCCGCTCCACGGTGTCGACCAGATCGCGGCCGCCGGGGACTCGGCCGCCGTCCTGGTACGCCACGCAGTTCACCACCGCGGAGCCCAGCGGAGACCGGGCGGGGTGACTCAGGTCGACACGGGCGCGCCGCCGTGTCAGCTGCGCCACCTTGCGGAGGCCGCCGACCGCGCCGAGGGCCGTGACCTTCCGCAGATTCCCTGCCATGGACATCTGGATCTCCTTGTGTGGATCCCCTCGCGCCGCGCATTTGCGCCTTGGCTGGCCAGTCTGCCAGGCCTGATCGAGAGCCGGAAAAGCCTGTGGGAACGGAATATTCCGTTCCGGTATCCGCGTGTTGGGTGGCGGATACCTGCGTGTTGGGTGGCGGGCGGCGCTCGCCTGATCGGGCAGGCCGGTGTGCGGCCCTGGACCGCCGCAGGGTGCGGCTGCGCCGCGCTCGGCGGATCGCGCAGGTGTCGACAACGGGAGCGTCGGCGATTCCGGACAAGCCGGTCAACTGGGATGATCCCTCCATGACGCGAACCGACGGGTATCTCCTCGACAACCGGCAGAACGAGGCGGGACAGCGCTTCGATGCCTTCGCCACTCTCTTCGACCCCACGACGTTCCGGCACATCGAGCGCTTCGGCATCGGCTCCGGCTGGCGCTGCTGGGAGGTCGGAGCGGGCGGCACGTCCGTGGTGACCTGGCTCGCCAAGAAGGTCGGCCCGACCGGGCGGGTCGTCGCGACCGACATCGACACCTCGTGGGCGGCCTCCGCCGCCCGGCCGCCGGTCGAGGTCCGCGTCCACGACGTGGGCGCCGAGGAACCGCCGGGGGAGGGCTTCGACCTCGTGCACGCCCGGCTCGTCCTGGTCCATGTGCCGGACCGAGAGCGGGCGTTGCGGTCGATGGTCCAGGCCCTGCGGCCCGGCGGCCGACTCCTCGTCGAGGACGGCGACCCCGCGCTGCAGCCCCTGCTCTGCCCCGACGAGTACGGTCCCGAGCAAGAACTCGCGAACCGGTTGCGCCAAGGCTTCCGCAGCCTGCTCGCGGAGCGCGGCGCCGACATCGCGTACGGCCGCAAACTCCCGCGCCTGCTCCGCGAGGCGGGGCTGAGCGGTGTGGAGGCCGACGCGTACTTCCCTGTCTCCTCGCCCGCCTGCGCCGACCTGGAGTCCGCGACGATCCGTCAGATCCGCGACCAGCTCGTCGCCAAGGGCCTCGCCACCCATCAGGACATCGACCGCCACCTGGCCAATGTCGCCTCCGGCTCCATGGACCTGGCGACGGCACCGATGATCTCGGCGTGGGGGCGCAAAGGGTAGATGGAGATGGGGGGCGACGAGGGCGCCACGGGCATGGCCGGCCGTCCACCGGCGTGTCGCCCCGCTCGGTCGGCGTCGCAGGCCTATCCGTGACGGCCCTACGCGGTGGCACCATCGACTCGCCTGCGCATCCGCCCTACGCGGTGGCGTGGTTGGCCCACCGGCGTGTGCCCCTTCCGGCCGTCGTCAGGTGCCCGCCGGCGGCCTCCCTCCGACCCGTTCCACCGCCATCGCCCCCGCGCCGCACCCCTCGGCCGCCGCCTCCTCGGGCTCCGCGCCCGCGAGCAGGGCGGCGAGGAACGCTCCGGTGAAGGCGTCGCCGGCGCCCGTGGTGTCGCGGGGTGTGGCGGGCACGGCCGGGACACGGGCCCGGACGGTTCCGGAACGGGCCACCAGAGCCCCGTCACTGCCCTGCTTGGCGACGACCAGGGGGACATGGCGGCTCAACTTGGCCGCCGCGTCTCCGGGATCGGGCAGCCCGGTCAACAGGTACGCCTCGTCACGGCTGGGCAGTAGGACATCGACGCCCTCGGCGAGTTCGAGGAAGCGGTCGACCCCCAGCTCGGTGAGGAACCCGGCCGACGCAGGATCCAGGCTCACCGGTACGCCACGCGCGCGTGCCGACTCCAGCGCCACCGACACCAGCGCCCGGCTCGGCTCGGAGAAGAACAGGTACCCCGACAGATGCAACCGCGCGACATCGTCGAGCAGCGCGGGCGACCAGTCGCCGGGGTCGAGCCGCAGAGAGGCCCCGCTGTCCGTGAGGAACGTACGCTCCGCCGATGCGCCCGTGTCCACCAGGCAGATCACCGTCCCGGTCGGCGCCTGCGGATCAACGACAAGGAGGGGGTGTACGCCGCAGGCCGCGAGCTCGCGCTCGTGCCACGCTGCCGCGTCCGCACCCACCCGGCCCAGCAGCCGTACGTCCGCACAGCCCCAATGCGCCGCCCAGCACGCGACGTTGGCGCCCGCGCCGCCCGGCACGGTGCAGATCGCGGCAGCGGTGTCGGTGCCCGCCGCGAGCGGTCCGTGGTGCCGGGCGACGACGTCCGTGACGACGTCCCCGACGACGAGCAGAGCGCCCGCGGGCACCCTCGTGTCCCGCCCGGCGGCGCCCCCGCGATCCGTCTCGTTCACACCCCGGCCCAGGCCGCCGCGATCCGCGCCGCGAGCCGTACGTTGCCGCGCACCGCCGCTAGATTGGCGCGCAGCGAGGCACCGTCGGTGTGCCGCACCAGATAGTCGAGCAGGAACGGTGTCACCGCTTGCCCGGTCACGCCCTCCGCCGCGCACGCGTGCAGCGCGTCGGCGAGCACGCGCGCGTGGAGCGCGGGATCGAGCTGCTCCTCTTCGGGGACGGGGTTCGCGACGATGAGCGCCGACTCGGGGCCGTCCACCGTGTCCTGCGCGCGCATGACATCCGCCACCTGCCCGGGGGACTCCAGCGTCCAGTCCACCGGATACCCCGAGTCCGACAGGTAGAAGCCGGGGAAGCGCCCTGTGCCGTACCCGGCCACCGCCACGCCGAGCGTCTCCAGGCGCTGCAGCGTCGCGGGCACGTCCAGGATCGACTTCACGCCCGCGCACACCACCGTGATCCGGGTACGGGCCAAAAGGCCCAGGTCGGCGGACTCGTCCTGCGTCACCGTCCACTCCCGGTGCACCCCGCCGAGCCCGCCCGTCGCGAACACCCGTACACCCGCGAGGGCGGCCAGCAGCGCTGTCGCGGAGACGGTCGTCGCCCCGCTCGCGCCCGCCGCCACCGCGAGCGGCAGATCACGGTGACCCAGCTTGCGGATCCCTTCCTCGTTCGCGACCCGCTCCAGCTGCTCCTTGTCCAGACCGACATGGGGCTGCCCGTCCAGCACGGCGATCGTCGCGGGGACGGCACCCTCCCGCCGTACGACATCCTCCAGCTCCAGCGCGACCTGCAGATTGCGTGGGCGGGGCAGCCCGTGCGCGATGATCGTCGACTCCAGGGCCACCACCGGCCGGCGCGCGTCCAGCGCCTCCCGCACCTCTTCGGACACCACGATCACGAGCCTGCCTCCTGCCGGTCGACGTTCCTCGTCTCTGGATCTCTGGCGAGCGGCACGCCCGGCCAAACCCTTGCGACCTGCGGCGTACGACACCAGCCTGGGGGCATGACGGACAACTCGACACGTCTCGACCATGTCGTCCTGTGGGTGCGCGATCCGCTCGCCTCGGCCGACTTCTACGAGAAGGCGGTCGGCCTGGAGCCCCTGAGGGTCACCGAATTCGCCGCCGGAAAGGAGTCGTTCCCCTCCGTACGCATCAATGAGGAGACCATTGTCGACCTCATGCCCCTGCCCATGGCGGAGTACATGAACATGGTCCCGGGAGGCGCCGACAGTGCCGGGCACCCGGTCAACCACGTATGCCTGTCCCTCAAGGGAGGCGATTTCGACGCGCTGCGGGCACGTCTGGAGGAGCGGTCCGTTCCCGTCTCGGGCTTCTCCTACGACTCCTACGGCGCCCGCGGAATGGCCAAGCGCAGCTTCTACTTCCGTGACCCCGACGGAAACGTCTTCGAGGCACGGCACTACGAGTAGCCCTCGGGGCGGCACTACAAGCAGCCCTCAAAGCCCTCAAGCGGCAGAAGGGGTGCTCCCACGCGCGCGGGAGCACCCTTTCGGGAGGCGCGAGGTCAGACAGGCCGTACGCCGTTCAGCGCTCCATGCGGATTGAGCACGTACTTGCGGCCGGCGCCCTGGTCGAACTCGGCGTAGCCGCGCGGTGCGTCCTCCAGGCCGATCACGGTCGCGTTGACCGCCTTGGCGATGTGCACCCGCTCGTGCAGGATCGCCTTCATCAGCCCCCGGTGGTACCGCATCACCGGGCACTGGCCCGTGGTGAAGCCGTGGCTCTTGGCCCACCCGAGGCCGAGCCGCACCTTCAGCGTCCCGGTCTTCGCGTCCTGGTCGATCCCGCCGGGGTCGTCCGTGACATACAGCCCGGGGATGCCCAGGGCACCGCCCGCGCGCGTGATGCCCATCAGCGAGTTGAGGACGGTCGCGGGCGCCTCCTGGGCGTTCGGGCCGTGCGCCCGGGCCTCGAAGCCGACCGCGTCGACGGCCGCGTCGACCTCGGGTTCACCGAGGATCTGCGCGATCTGGTCCTCCACACCGCCGCGTGAGACGTCGACGGTCTCGCAGCCGAAGCTCTTTGCCTGGGCGAGGCGTTCGGCGTTGAGGTCCCCGACGATGACGACGGCGGCGCCCAGCAGCTGCGCCGACGCGGCCGCGGCCAGACCGACCGGGCCCGCCCCGGCGACGTACACCGTCGAACCGACCCCGGCGCCCGCGGTGACCGCACCGTGGAAGCCGGTCGGGAAGATGTCCGACAGCATGGTCAGGTCGAGGAGCTTCTCACGTGCCTGGTCCCGGTCCGGGAACCGCAGCAGGTTGAAGTCCGCGTACGGGACCATGGCGTACTCGGCCTGACCACCGACCCAGCCGCCCATGTCGACATAGCCATAGGCCGCCCCCGGACGGGCCGGGTTGACGTTCAGGCAGATACCGGTCTTGCGCTCCTTGCAGTTGCGACACCGCCCGCAGGCGATGTTGAACGGCACCGAGACGATGTCCCCGACCTCGAGGAACTCGACGTCCGGTCCGCGTTCCAGTACCTCTCCGGTGATCTCGTGTCCGAGGACCAGCCCCTCGGGCGCGGTCGTACGGCCCCGCACCATGTGCTGGTCACTTCCGCAGATGTTGCTGGCGAGGACCTTGAGAATGACCCCGTGCCGGCACTTGCGGCCGACGTTCTCGGGAGCCACCCCCGGCCCGTCCTGCAGTTCAAGCGTCGGATAGTCGATGGTCCTGACCTCCACCGCACCCGGCTTGAGATACGCCACTGCCCTGTTTCCGCTCATGCCTGATCGCCGTCCCTTCGGCTCCGTGACTTCGGATGCCAGCGGCTGTGCGCAGGGCGGAGTCTGCTACCGGTCGCGCGTTCCGGCCACCCTCCGCGCGCGGCCTTTCTCGCAACCCTTAAGGTGACCGCTCATGACCGCGAGCACCCAGGCCACCCCGTCCTTCGCCGTGCACATCCCCGACGCCGAGCTCGAACCGGAGCCCCTGGATCCGGCCCAGATCGTCTCCGGCGACCCGGTCGTGACGGGCAAGGTGCTGTGGGAGTCGGCCGACGGCAAGCAACTGCGTGGCATCTGGCAGATCACGCCCGGCGTGGTCACCGACACGGAGGCGAACGAGCTGTTCGTCGTCGTCAGCGGCCGCGCCACGATCGAGGTCGAGGGCGGCGACGTCATCGAGGTGGGCCCCGGCGACGCGGCGATCCTGCGCGAGGGCGACCGTACGACGTGGACGGTGCACGAGACGCTCCGCAAGGCGTATCACATCAGCCTCTGACACCGGCCCTCACCGAGGGCGCCTCCCCTCCTAGTCGAGGACGCCGTGCTTCCTCACCGACCGCACCGTGCCTCCTCACCGACCGCGACCGCGCCGCCCCCGTGTGAACAGTGCCAGCCCGCCCAGCGGCACCAGCAGACACGCGGCGACGAGGTTCAGCCACCCGTAACTCGCCCGCGCGACAACAAGACCGGCGGCCGCTCCACCGAGACCGGCCGCCGTGTTCATGGTCAGGTCGGACAGCCCCTGCGCGGCGGCCCGCGCCGCCTGGGGCACGGAGTCCGTCAGGAGCGCCGAGCCCGACACCATCCCGGACGACCACCCCAGACCCAGCACGAAGAGGCCCACGGCCGTCTGCCGATGGCTGTCTCCCGCCGTTCCGGCGAGCAGCGCCGCACAGGCCAGCAGACCCACGGCGAGCCCGATCCCGGAGAGCCGCCCGAGCCGGTCCGAGAGCCGCCCCATGAGGGGCGAGAACGCGTACATGCCCGCGATGTGACCGCTGATCACCAGCCCGATCAGATCGATGCTCGCGCCGTGGTGCCCGAGATCCACGGGGGTCATCGACATGATCGAGACCATCGCGGTGTGCGAGACGGTCACCGTCAGGAGCGCCAGCTTGGCCCGCGGCGAGGCGGCGACGGCGGCGAGACCGGCCCGCAGGGAACGCGCGGCGGCCGACCGCTCCTCGACGGGCGCGAGCGCCCTGGCGGTCAGCAGGGGATCGGGACGCAGCAGCACGGCCACCAGCAGCGCGGAGACGAGAAACACCCCGGCCGCCCACAGGAACGGCCCCGCCGTCTCGGGAATCCCGAGCCCGGAGACGCTGCGTCCGGCGGGCGCGGCGATGTTCGGCCCCAGCACCGCCCCGATCGTGGTGGCCCACACCACGTTCGAGATGGCCCGTGCCCGCCGCCCGGGCTCGGCCAGATCGGCGGCCGCGAACCGCGCCTGCAGATTCGCCGACGAGGCCGCGCCGAACCCCGCCATGCCGAGCAGCAGCAGCGGAAAGCTCCCGATGCTCGCCGCGACCACCACGACACCCGCTCCCGACGCACCGATGAGATACGCCAGCACGAGCCCCGGCCTGCGGCCGCGCGCGGTCATCAGCGCGGCCAGCGGCACGGAGAGCACCGCCGTACCGCTGACGGTCGCGGTGGGCGCGAGCCCGGACAGCGACTCGGTGCCGCTGACCTGCTTGGCCAGCACGGTGGCGAGCGCGATGCCGGTGGCCACTCCGAGCCCGCCGAGGATCTGACTGGCGATCAGCACGGCGGTGATACGGCGCCGCAGCGCCGGTATCGCCTCCGCGTCCACGGGGACGGAGACCTGCCGCTCGACGGAGGTCACGGAGAACACTCGGACGGGGAACGCTTGGATACGGCGGAACAGGATGCGCACCAGGATCTGATCACCGGCGCAGTTTCCCAGCCCGTACGGCTGTACGAACATGGGTTTTCACGTACGTTCCGAACCGCGGCTGTCAGGCAGGCGCGAACACCGGCTGTCGCGTATGCGTGAACACGGGTTGTCACGCAGCGGCGTTGCGCGATCACCGGCTCTGCGGTGAGACACCACACCCGGCTCACCGCAGGGCCGTCAGAACAGCGGCTCCGGAAGCACCCCCTCCAGCGCGAGCAGCTTCCGCTTCGTCTCCAGACCGCCCCCGAACCCGCCGATACCACCGTCGCTTTCGACCACCCGGTGGCACGGCACGACGACCGGCAGTGGATTCGAGCCCATGGCCACCCCTACAGCCTGCGCCGCGCCCGGCTGGCCGACCCGCCCGGCCAGGTCGCCGTAGCCCACGACCGAGCCGTACGGAACGCCGGACGCCAGCTCGCGCAGCACCTGGCGGTTGAACCCGGAGATCAGCGACCAGTCCAGCGGCAGTTCGAAGTCGTGCCGCTCGCCCGCGAAGTACGCCGCGACCTGACGTATCGCCTCGGCCAGCAGGGGCGACTCGGGTGCCTCGACGGGCTCGGTGCCCAGTCGGGACGCGAGCCGGTCGAGCGCCTTGTCGCGCACCTCGTCCGTGGCGTGGAACACGACGTTCACCAGGCCGTCGCGTGTCGCCGCCAGCAGCAGCGGACCGATGTCCGTGCCCACGACGGTCCACACGACCTGCTGCTCGTACTGCCCATGGCTGTCCATGCGATCCACCGTACGGTGCGCCACTGACAACGCCCGTGGCGCGGAAGCCGGCACACGTCCGCACCACGGGCGAGGGAGCTGTGCGGTGCTACCCCAATGCCCTCCGGACGACGTCGGGCACATTCGTGATGATGCCGTCCACGCCGAAGCCCGCCACACGTCGCGCGACGTCCGCGTCGTTCACGGTCCAGGCGAAGACCCGCATCGGCGTGCCGTGCGGTCCGTCGAACGAGTGGACCGCGGAGACGTAGCCGGACGAGAGCCCGGTGTGATCCGGATTGATCTGGTCGGTGAATCGGGCGTACTCGGGGAGCTGCGCGATCGACGGCCTGCCCAGGAAGGCCGTCTTGATGCCGGGGCGCAGATCGTGGACCGTCCGCACGCTGTCCGCACTGAAACTCTGGACGATCAAGCTGCTCCTGAGATGCGCCGGGTCGAGCCAGCCCTCGTTGCTCAGGAGCTTGAGGGTCTGCCGCTCGATGCCCGGGTAGAGCCCGGGGTTCTTGATCTCCAGGACGAGCTTCTGGTGGTTGTACGAGACCCGGTTCATGTACTGCTTCAGCGTCGGCACGCGCGTGCCCGCGTACCGGGGGCCGAACCAGCTCCCGGCGTCCAGGCGGGCGACCTCCGCGGCGGTGAAGTCCTTGACCTTCCAGGGAGCCCTGTCCGGATAGAGCTGCTCGACATTGGTCGTACGCGCCAGTGTGGAGTCGTGCAGGACGACGAGTTCACCGTCCCGGGTGCGCTGGACGTCGTTCTCGACCCAGCTGAATCCCATCGCGGCCGCCTTGTCGATGGCGGCCAGGGTGTTCTCGGGCGCGTAGCCGGAGGCACCACGGTGGGAGACGATCACCGGCCGGGTGCTCTGGGACCCGGCCCGGGCGTGCGGACTGGGGAGTATCACAACGGCGCCCCCTAGAAGCGCGGCGGTCGTGGCGGCGGCAACGCGCGCGTGCATTCCTTCTCCTCGCGTCGAATGATCACGGACAGCACAAGAGTGACAGCAGAGAGTCAATGAAGAAGGGGTGCGAGATGGCCACAAATTGAATGGAGTTGTCCAAGTCCACTCACTGGCGCCGCACAAGTGGGGCGAGGCCGTGATTCTTTGCCGGAAAATCGTTCGACCATTCCGGTGGGGGTCATACTCTCTGCCTCGACCCTGTCCGCTCTTGCGGTCCTGAGGGTGGGGGCATTTCCGGGAATTTCAGGATCAACAGGGCGGGAAGGGCAGCCGCGCATGCAGGGCACGGTCGACGGCTTCACTTACGGACTCGTCACACCGCTGGTGGCCTACCTCATGGCCTGTTTGGGCGGAGCGCTGGGACTGCGCTGCACCACCAGATCGATGCTCGTCGCCCGCTCCTGGCGCGCCGGCTGGCTGGCGCTCGGCTCGGCCGCGATCGGCTCGGGCATATGGACCATGCACTTCATCGCGATGATGGGGTTCACGGTCAAGGAGACCCCGATCCACTACGACAAGCCGACAACGTTCGCGAGCCTGGGCGTGGCCATCGTGATGGTCGGCATTGGCATCTTCATCGTCGGCTACCGGGGCGCGAGCGGCACGGCGCTCTTCACCGGAGGCACCATCACCGGTCTGGGAGTCGCCTCGATGCACTACCTGGGCATGGCCGGCATGCGCCTGAACGGGAAGCTCGAATACAACACCCTCACCGTCTCCGCCTCGGTCGTCATAGCCGTCGTCGCCGCGACAGCCGCCCTGTGGGCGGCGGGACAAGTCCGGGGATTCCTCTGGAGCGTGGGTGCCAGTCTCGTCATGGGGCTCGCCGTCAGCGGCATGCACTACACGGGCATGGCCGCCCTCAGCGTCCATCTCCACGGCACGTCCAGCACCCCCGGGGGCGACTCGCCCGCCGCCCTGCTCGCCCCGATGATGATCGGCCCGCTGGTCTTCCTGTGTCTGGCGGGCGTCGTCGTGATGTTCGACCCGCTGATGGTCATGGGCAAGCCCGACTGGACCCCCACCGAGAACCGGCCCGGTATCCCGGCTCATCCCGCCGTCCCGCACCCCGGCCGCCGTCCTCCCACCCGCGCCGGCCGCAACCAGCGGCACCGCAGCTCCCGGACCCCGCAGAGCTGGTGATCCGACCCGGTTGTCAGTGCGGGGTCGTACCGTGGATTCCATGCGGCCCGTATCCAAGATCGAACGTTCGGTGGCGCCCTTCGAGGTCGTCAGCCCCTACCAGCCAAGCGGTGACCAGCCCACGGCCATCGCCGACCTGGAGAAGCGCATCCGCGCAGGTGAGAAGGATGTCGTCCTGCTGGGCGCGACCGGCACCGGCAAGTCCGCCACCACCGCGTGGATGATCGAGAAGCTCCAGCGCCCCACCCTGGTGATGGCCCCGAACAAGACCCTGGCCGCCCAGCTGGCCAACGAGTTCCGCGAGCTGCTGCCGAACAATGCGGTCGAGTACTTCGTCTCGTACTACGACTACTACCAGCCCGAGGCATATGTCCCGCAGTCGGACACCTACATCGAGAAGGACTCCTCGATCAACGAGGAGGTCGAGCGCCTGCGCCACTCCGCGACCAACTCGCTGCTGACCCGCCGCGACGTCGTCGTGGTCGCCTCGGTCTCCTGCATCTACGGTCTGGGCACGCCGCAGGAGTACGTGGACCGCATGGTCTCGCTCAAGGTCGGCGACGAGATCGACCGCGACGACCTGCTGCGCCGCTTCGTCGACATCCAGTACACGCGCAACGACGTGGCGTTCGCGCGCGGAACCTTCCGGGTCCGCGGCGACACCATCGAGATCTTCCCGGTCTACGAAGAGCTGGCCGTCCGCATCGAGATGTTCGGCGACGAGATCGAGGCCCTCTCCACGCTGCACCCGCTCACCGGAGAGGTCATCAGCGACGACAACCAGGTCTATGTGTTCCCGGCCTCCCACTACGTGGCGGGCCCCGAGCGCATGGAGCGCGCCGTCAACGACATCGAGAAGGAGCTGGGGGAGCGCCTCGCCGAACTGGAGAAGCAGGGCAAGCTCCTGGAGGCCCAGCGCCTGCGCATGCGGACGACGTACGACCTCGAGATGCTCCGCCAGATCGGCTCCTGCTCCGGCGTCGAGAACTATTCGATGCACTTCGACGGCCGCGAACCCGGCTCCCCGCCGAACACGCTGATCGACTACTTCCCGGACGACTTCCTGCTCGTCATCGACGAGTCGCACGTCACCGTGCCCCAGATCGGCGCGATGTACGAGGGCGACGCGTCCCGCAAGCGCACCCTCGTGGACCACGGCTTCCGACTGCCGTCCGCGCTGGACAACCGCCCCCTGAAGTGGGAGGAGTTCCAGGAGCGCATCGGGCAGACGGTCTACCTCTCGGCGACCCCGGGGAAGTACGAGCTCTCCCGTTCCGACGGCCAGGTCGAGCAGATCATCCGCCCCACCGGCCTGATCGACCCCGAGGTCGTCGTCAAGCCCACCGAGGGCCAGATCGACGATCTGGTGCACGAGATCCGCAAGCGCACCGAGAAGGACGAGCGTGTCCTGGTCACCACACTCACCAAGAAGATGGCCGAGGACCTCACCGACTACTTCCTCGAACTCGGCATCCAGGTGCGCTATCTTCACAGCGACGTCGACACCCTGCGCCGCGTCGAGCTGCTGCGCGAGCTGCGTGCCGGCGAGTACGACGTCCTGGTCGGCATCAACCTCCTGAGGGAGGGCCTCGACCTGCCCGAGGTCTCCCTGGTGGCGATCCTGGACGCCGACAAGGAGGGCTTCCTGCGTTCCGGTACGTCGCTGATCCAGACCATCGGCCGCGCGGCGCGCAACGTGTCCGGCCAGGTCCACATGTACGCCGACAAGATCACCCCGGCGATGGAGAAGGCCATCGAGGAGACCAACCGCCGCCGGGAGAAGCAGGTCGCGTACAACACGGAGAAGGGCATCGACCCGCAGCCCCTCCGCAAGAAGATCAACGACATCGTGGCGCAGATCGCCCGCGAGGACGTCGACACGGAGCAGCTGCTCGGCTCGGGTTACCGCAAGATGAAGGACGGCAAGGGCGCCAAGGCCCCCGTACCCTCGCTCGCCGGCAAGGCGGCCAAGTCCGCCAAGGGCAAGGGCAAGGGCAAGGAGACGGTGCCGACCGACCGCCCGGCGGCCGAACTCGCCGAGCAGATCGAGGAGATGACGGAGCGGATGCGCGCCGCCGCGGCCGATCTCCAGTTCGAGATCGCGGCCCGACTGCGCGACGAGGTCTCCGAGATGAAGAAGGAGCTGCGCCAGATGAAGGAGGCAGGCATAGCATGACGCCTTCGCGGGCCGTGCCGGACCTCGGCATATGCGCGCTGTGTTGCAAGACCGACACAAAGCGCGCCCCAGGGTTCGGCACTGTCAGTGCCGCTGCGTAGGGTTCTGGTCATCCGCGGACTCCGCGGCAACAGGGGACAGTTCGAGAGGGGAACAGCGCGTGACGGTCAACATGACCAAGGGTCAGGCCATCAGTCTGCAGAAGAACGACGGGGGCACCCTGACCGCGGTGCGCATGGGGCTCGGCTGGCAGGCGGCCCCCCGGCGCGGGCTGTTCGGCTCGCGCACCCGGGAGATCGACCTCGACGCGTCCGCCGTGTTGTTCGCGGACAAGCAGCCCGTCGACGTCGTGTTCTTCCGCCACCTCGTCAGCGACGACGGCTCCGTGCGGCACACCGGTGACAACCTGGTCGGCGGTGTCGGCCAGGGCGGCGACGACGAGGCGATCCTCGTCGACCTGCAGCGCGTCCCGGTCCACATCGATCAGATCGTCTTCACCGTGAACTCCTTCACGGGCCAGACCTTCCAGGAGGTGCAGGACGCGTTCTGCCGTCTCGTCGACGAGACCAACGGCCAGGAGCTCGCCCGCTACACGCTGGCGGGCGGTGGGCAGTACACGGCCCAGATCATGGCGAAGGTGCACCGGGCGGGCGCGGGCTGGCAGATGACGGCGCTTGGTACGCCGGCCAACGGCCGTACGTTCCAGGACCTGATGCCCGCGATCCTGCCGCACCTGTAGGCAGCGGGCGCGCAGCACACGAAGCGACGTAGGGGGACAAGGCGATGACGGCCGAGCTGGTCCGGGGGCAGAATCACCCGCTCTCCCAGGCCCGACTTGAGGTCCGCGTTTCGGCCGGCAAGCCGATCGTGGCCGGGGCCACGCTCAGCGATGAGCAGGGCAAGGTCCGCGGCGTCGAGTGGGTGGCCCACCCGGGCGCGCCCACGCTGCCCGGACTCGAGGTCTCCAAGCAGGCGGCGGCCGACCACCGCCTCGCGTTCGATTTGGGCGCCCTGCCGGAGAGCGTGCACCGGGTCAGTGTGCTGCTCGCACTGCCGTCCGGCGATGGGGGAGGTCCGGTCCGGTTCGGCGCCGTCGCCGCCCCCTTCGTCGCGGTCACCGGCCTCGACGGCTCCGAGGTTGCCAGCTACACCATCACCGGCCTGGACGCCGAGTCGGCCGTCGTCGCCCTGGAGCTCTACCGCAGGCAGGGCGCGTGGAAGGTCCGCGCGGTCGGCCAGGGCTACGCGGGCGGCCTCGCCGAACTCCTCACCGACCAGGGCCTGCCCGAGGCCCAGCAGCTGGCGGGCAGCATCAACGAGGCGGTGGCCCAGGGCCTGGCCCGCTCCGTTTCGGCACCCCCGCCGCGTACGCCGGACGCGGACCGCTCACGCCAGGCGGCCGCCTCGGCCCCGGGACCGGACCAGCCGTACGGCGGGCCTCAGGGCGCCGCCAGTGCCGTACCGCCGCAGTCCCCGTACGACGCGCACGGTTCGCACGGAGCCGCAGTGCCGCAGACGGGCTACCCGGGTGGTCCCGGACAGCCCGACCCCTCCGCCGCCACCCAGCCGTCCGCGTCCGCAGCCGGCGGCGGAATCAACTACAGCCACCCCGGCCGGCAGAACGCGGCCCCGCCGCCGCCCCCGCCGACCGCACCACCGGCTCCGCCCGGACAGCCCGCGCAGCCCGTCGCCGGCGACGCGACCGGCTGGTCCATGGAGGAGCGGCTCTACAACCAGGTGTGGGGCATGTTCGAGGACCTGGCCCGCACCACCGCCGCGTACCGCAGCGCCGTCGACTTCGCCGACTCGCGTATGGAGCAGGAGCTCGACAAGGTCCTGTCCGACCCGCGCAGCAGGATCGGGGGACAGGGCGACGCCGCGCGCGAGGCGGCCCGCGCCAAACACGCCCAACTGGTCGACCAGGCCCGGGCGGCCCTCGACCGGGACCTCGCCCAGCTCACCGTCGAGGCCGAGGTCGTCGAGCCCGCACTGCCCCCGGCGTACGCGCGCTGGGACAACCCGGTCTGGCACGGCTATCGGGTACCGATGGAAATCCCCATGGCGCTGCGCCTCGGCGACCTTCATCTGCCCGAGAGTGAGGGCCTGAGCATCCCGATGCTGGTCCGTCTGCCACTGGAGCGCGGCCTGTGGATCGACAGCGGCCGCGCCACCCTCGACGACTCGCTCGCCGACTCCGACGAACTGCGCCGCCTCGCCATGGACACGGCGGTGGCGCATGCCGCACGGCTGCTCGCCGTCTATCCCGCGGGCGAGTACACGGTGCACGTCATCGACCCGGCCGGCTCGGGAGCCTCGTCCCTCGCACCACTGGTGCAGTCCGGGGTGCTCGACGCCCCGCCGGCCGTCGGTGCCGCTGGCGTGGCCGACGTCCTGGCCCGGCTCACCCAGCGTGTCGACCTGGTGCAGATGGCGGTGCGCGGCGGAGCGGCCGACTCCCTGCCCCCGGGCTTCGACACCGCCGAGCAACTGCTGATCGTCAACGACTTCCCGCACGGCTTCGACGACCGCGCCGTAACCCAGCTGCGTTACCTCGCGGACGAGGGCTCGGCGGTCGGCGTCCATCTGATGATGGTGGCCGACCGGGAGGACGCCGCCGCCTATGGGCCGCTGCTCGACCCGCTCTGGCGCTCGCTGCTGCGGCTCACTCCGGTGCCCGACGACCACCTCGCCGACCCGTGGGTCGGGCACGCCTGGACGTACCAGCCCGCGCTCGTCCCACCGGGCAGCCAAGTACTCCAGCAGGTGCTCGCCCAGGTGGCGGCCGCCCGCCGCCCCTGGAACCGCTGACACGTCGGCGGTCGTCCCAGAAGGGTTGTGTCAAGCATCAGTAAAGCCACCTGACCTGCGAGTTTGGCTCTCCCTTTACTAATCCCTTTACCTTTCCTTGGTAGTTCGGTACTCTCTTCCGTACGGAGGGGAGTACTCCCTGCCTGCTGCGGCGTACCCGTCAATACGGATCTGGCCAGATCCCGGGGCGTCGGCCCGTGAGCGTCACGGGTGGAAGAGACCTCCGGTAGCGACGACGCTGACATCTGCCGTTACGACTGCCGGAGGCGCAGTGGATGTTTCCCTGACCCTGTGGGTCCTGACGATCGTGGGTCTTGCCGCCCTGATCGCGATCGACTTCTTCATCGGCCGCAAGCCGCACGACGTATCCATCAAGGAAGCCGGAATCTGGACCATCGTCTGGATCGTCCTGGCCGGGCTGTTCGGACTCGGACTGCTCGTCTTCTCCGGCGGTGAGCCTGCCGGAGAGTTCTTCGCGGGCTTCATCACCGAGAAGTCGCTGAGTGTCGACAACCTCTTCGTCTTCGTCCTGATCATGGCGAAGTTCGCGGTGCCCTCGCGGTACCAGCAGCGGGTGCTGCTCGTCGGTGTGCTCATCGCCCTCGTCCTGCGCGCGATATTCATCGCCGCGGGTGCCGCGATCATCGCGAGCTTCGCGTGGGTCTTCTACATCTTCGGCGCGTTCCTCATCTACACCGCCTGGAAGCTGATCCAGGAGGCCCGGGCCGAGGAGGAGGACGAGGAGTTCGAGGAGAACCGGCTGCTCAAGGCCGCCGAGCGTCGCTTCGGCGTGGCCGACCGCTACCACGGCACCAAGCTGTGGATCCAGCAGAACGGCAAGCGGGTCATGACACCGATGCTGGTCGTGATGCTGGCGATCGGCACCACCGATGTGCTCTTCGCGCTCGACTCGATCCCCGCGATCTTCGGTCTGACCCAGGACCCGTACATCGTCTTCACGGCCAATGCGTTCGCGCTGATGGGGCTGCGGCAGCTGTACTTCCTTATCGGCGGCCTGCTCAAGAAGCTGGTCCACCTCAGCTACGGTCTGTCCGTCATCCTCGGCTTCATCGGCGTCAAGCTGGTGCTGCACGCACTGCACGAGTCGGGGGTCCACGTCCCCGAGATCTCCATCCCGGTCTCGCTCGGCGTGATCTGCGCGGTCCTGGTGGTCACCACGATCACCAGCCTGATCGCCTCGAAGAAGCAGGCGGCGCTCGAAGAGGCCAAGAGCGCTCCGAAGGACAGCATCGAGGTCTGACCACGTCGGACGTAGGAACAACCATCCCCGGGAGCGGTGCGCGGCGAATTGCCGACCACCGCTCCCGGTGCTTGCTTGAGTGCTGAGCGTTCCCCGGCCCGGGGACGCCCCGGTGGGGTGGAGGCACCCATGAAGTTCGTGCAGATCATCGACTTCGAGACCGAGCGCATGGAAGAGATGCGGGAACTCGTCCAGCAGGCCGAGCAGCGCACCGCGGGCCGCAGCGGTGGCCCCACGCACCGACTCGTCCTGCAGGACCGCAACACGCCCAACCGCTACCTCGTAGTGATCGAGTTCGAGTCGTACGAGGACGCCATGCGCAACAGCAACGACCCCGAGACGACCAAGATGGCGGAGCAAATGGCCGCGCTCTGCACCAGGCCGCCGTCCTTCACCGACTGCGACGTACGGGAGATGACCGAGCTGAAGTAGCGGCCCGGGCCTCGAACGAGCCTTTCGTCGCAGTCCCGAAGCGGGCCCTGCGCCACGGGAACGGGGGCCTGCACCAGCGGAGTGCGGGCGCGCGCCACCCGGGGGCGGGGCCGCGCGCCTGCGACGATCGCAGCATGATCGTTCGGCTGCGGTCACTCGCGACGCAGTGGACGGCAGTCGTGCTGGTCCTGCTGCCCTTCGCCTGGGGAAGCGACCTGCCCGCTGCGGTCATCGCGCTCGTGACGCGGTCCTCGCCGGGGTGGGGCGGGCCCGCCGCCCCCCCCCCCCCCCCGGGGGGGGCCCCCCCCCGGTTTTTTCCCCCCCTCTTGGACAAGGGGAACACCCCAGGCCCCGCCGGGGGGGCGGCACCCGGGGGGAATAACAAGGCCGGCC
>NZ_JBIAVS010000032.1:0-94982 GCF_042894545.1 Streptomyces sp. NPDC001530 | reverse complement strand
CTTCCCGCGGGGGCCCTCCGGCGGGGGGGGGGGCGGGGGGGCGCCCCCCCCCCCCCGGGGGGGGCCCCCCCCCCCCCCCCACGACGGCTACAGAGGCCAGCCTGAACGGCATACAGCTGAACAGGCAGCCGATGTCCGTGGCCGGACGGGGCCGCGTGTTCATCGGCATCGGGCGATCGCGGACATGCCCGACTAGGAAGCCAGCGTGATGGTCGTCGGCGTTCCCTGCCAGACCATCCTCGCGTAAGGGCACAGCGAATCGGCCTTCTCCAGGAGCGGAGCGGCGATCTCAGGAACGACGTCCGGCCACTTGACCACCAGGTCGACGCGCAACAAGTAGCCGCCGTCTCCCGGGTCCCGTCCAAACGCCACCGTCGCCTCCACGGAGATCGCGGCGGGATCGAGCGCCGCCTGCCGTGCCACCAGGCTCAGTGCTCCGTGGAAGCAGGCGGCGAAGCTGGCGGCGAACAACTGCTCGGGATTCGTCCCCCGGCCGTCTCCTCCCAGTTCGGCAGGCATGCGCAGGTCAAGATCCAAGACTCCGTCGGCCGAGCGTGCCCTTCCCGAGGCCCGACCGTGACTCGCTATCCCGCCGCTCACCGTCACCGTCGTGGTGTAGATGGGGGCGAAGAACTCCCCGCCGAAGTCATTGTCGGTCGACAGATTGGGCAACTGGATCCGCTCGGTCACCGCATGACTCCGTCAACGTTGCAGGACACGGCCGGGCGCGGAGCCGGCATCAATGCGGGCAGGCCGGTGTGCGTCGGCATCGGCATCTCACGCCGACACGCAATGCGAGACGCCTGGCTATGGGCAGAGCCCACCGAATCAACAGTGCCAAATGCCATATTTTATGCACCTTCATGTCATGGGAGTCCCGGGATCTGGACAGCTAGTTGACCGACAAGCCGCCTTTCTTGTGACGGCCGCCGGCACGCAGCCCGCTTGCCCCGCGCCTCGCCCTCGTCAAGCGGGCGGGGCCGGTACGGAAGGCGACGTCTCCTTGCGTTGGGTGACGATGCTGAAGGCGCGAAAAGCCCAGGACATTCTGACCGTGTGCCAGCCCGCTGCGGGGCACCCGGGCGCAGGGCCGTCCGAAGACTGCCTCAGTTGTTCAGCGAAGCCACGTATGGAGCCAGTTTGGCCGGATTCATTACCCACATGATGCGTTCGATGCCTCGTGCCGACACATCGACAGACAGCAAAGCCACCGCGTTTCCATCGGCTGAGACAAGGACGGCCGGCCTGCCGTTGGCCTCGACCCAGCGAACGTCTGCCTGAGGCCAGAAGCGTGGGGCGAAGGCGGCAAGGTACTTGGAGACGTGCGGACGCCCCACGACCGGAATCCTGGATGCCCCGCGCACTCCTCCGCCGTCGGAGTAGCTGATCACGTCCGCAGTGAGCACATCCTCGAGCACCGACAGATTGCCGGTCTGCGCCGCGGCGAGGAACACTTCCAGCAGCCGCCGGTGAGCGTCAGAGCTGACCGGCTCCCTGCGTTCAGCTGACAGGTGCTTCCGGGCGCGGCTCACCAACTGGCGCGTATTGGCTTCGCTCGTCTCCAGGATGTCCGCGATCTGCTTGTAGGGGTAGTCGAAGGCTTCCCTGAGAACGTAAGCAGCCCGTTCCACGGGGTTCAGCTTCTCCAGGAGGAAGAGAACCGCCAGGTCGAGTGCCTCTGCCCGTTCCGCGCCCACCTGCGGATCCGTGCTTGTGTCGACTGGCTCGGGAAGCCAGGGCCCGACGTACGACTCACGCCGCATCCTGGCGGACTGGGCGAAGTTGATCGCCAGACGGGCGGTGACCGTAGCCAGGAACGCTGCCGGCTTCTGGATGTCGGCGCGGTTGGTGTTCTGCCACCGCAGCCACGTCTCCTGGACGATGTCCTCGGCTTCCACAGCACTACCGAGCACGCGGTACGCGATGCCGAAGAGTTGGGGACGCGCTGCGATGAAATCCCTCGTTGCCTGGTCAAGGGAGTCTGTGTCGTCCCCGGCGCCCATAGATGTCCTCCAGTTCTGGATCACCATGCTACAAGCCGTCACAGTTGGACGCGCGCCGTTATGGGCGGGTTGTCCCGCCCCTGCCTCCGAAGGGGACGAGCGCACAGGAATCCGGCTGGGAAAACAGTCATGTCATAGATCCAGTGCCTCTCCTGTCTGTTGTTACGACCCGGAGGCGGCAACAAGTTAATTGAGGGTGGGTAACCGCGCCAATGCCTTATGCAGCTGAAACTGTTGTCACCGGCACGAGGTCGATGGCTGAAGCTTGGCATCTGGGGGTGGAGTCCAGGGTTACGTGGACGCGAAGAGTGTTGATGCAATCGGATACCGTCACCCCTTCGTGTGGACGACCGGCTGCGTGAGCCACTCGGTGAACGTCGTGTGGCCGATGTGGGCGTGTGCTCGGGGGAGAAGCGTTCGTTTCCCCATCTCGGCACCGAAGTACCGAGCGTGCACATCGGTGACGACAACCCGTTTGTCACGCCGGGCAGTCAGCACCTCTGCTGTGAGGTCGTCGAGATGACGCTCTTCCGGGCCGGCGACCTCGAGGGTGGCGAACATCGGAAGCCCTACGGCGACGTGCGCGACTGCTGCGGCGACATCATCCGTCGACACGGGACGGATGAGGACCGGCGCGACGTGTACGCGGTCGTAGTAGGTGTTCTTGGTCGCCATGACTTCGACGGATTCGAAGAACGGAGTGGCCCGCACGATCGAGTGGGGGATCGGTGAGTGCGGACTTTCTCCTCCTGCAGCAGCCTCGCGCGGAAGTAGCCAGACCGTGGCCGTTCGGCTCCCACAGCTGAGAGGACCACGTGGTGCTCGACACCGGTCGTGGCTGCGGTGGCCAGGAGGTTGGTCGTAGCGGTGAGGAAGAACTCCAGACTCGCCTGGTCCGTATGTGACGGTGTGTTGGTTGCGTCCACCACTACCTCAGCGCCGCGCGATGCCTCTTGAAGGCCACGACCAGTGATGACGTCAACACCATCACGGCGTGAAACGGGCACGACCTCCACACCGTGATCCCGGAGCCTGGCAACCGTACTGGAGCCGATCAGCCCGGTGGCCCCTGCGACAACGACTCTCATCTGGGTCCCTTCCCATCGTGGGATCAGCGACCCCGTCTGTGCCGGGGTGACAGCGAAGTCCGCCACGTGCACTACATTCGACAGAACTCGCACCGCTGTTGTGACACTGAGCTGAGGAGTGTCACGACGCACTCCGCTGAACACTGCGGCCTGCGTGGCTGCGCGGTGGTCACCCGTGCACGGAGTACCCCGGTTGCGCATCTAGCGGCGCTCTGAAGCAGCGACAACTGTCACAGAAGCACGGTGTTCTCGGTCTTCACTGCGAGGCAGCCGTGTGAGCCGCCTGGAATGCACGGACGCCGCTGCCGCCGAGCGAGTGATGTTGGTACACCAACGTCACCACGCGGCGGCAAACGGTCATCTGTCTCTGCAGGGCGACAACTACGGAGGTGCAACACAGTGTCAAGCAAGGACTCAGTGGGCGGGACCAACGAGAATCCGCGTTCCGAGGCGTGGAAGACCGCGGCGAGGATGCTGCAGGACACCGAGCCGCTCAGCGTCCCCGAGGGCGCCTCGGCGATGACCATCCTGGTCGAGTGGCAGCCTGGCGACCCCGGCACTCCTCCGCACCGCCACTCGGGGCCGGCGTTCGGCTACGTGATCGAGGGCGAGGTGCGCTTTGAGCTGGAGGGAGAGCCGGAACGCGTGGTCAAGGCCGGTGAGACGTTCTGGGAGCCGGGCGGTGACGTGATCCATTACCAGGACGGCAACGCCCGAACGGACGCGCCGTGCCGGTTCGTCGTGTCCATGCTGTGTGCGCCCGGCCAGCCGATGCTCACGCTGGTCGACGAGGAGGAACTGGCACAGCGGGCCCATCTGCGTGCTCCGCGCCCCGTGACCTGACCTGCGCCTTCCTGTTCAGGCAGGTCGGCTCCGACCGAAGCGGACCCGCTCCGTGGGAGGGCACGAGAAGCATGAGCGCCATTGACGTCGTGTGCTCCATGCTGACAGTGCTGTTCGCGGCCGCAGACATCCATGAGCTGCGACACCGTGTCCTGCCACGGAGCTCCGGGTGGCGCACGCGGGTCGACGGTCTCCTCCACGCGGTCATGGCAGTGGCCATGTCTGCCATGCCGTGGAGCTGGGGCGATCAGGTGCCCGCGAGGGCGCAAGCAGTCTCCTTCGCGGCCGCAGCAATGTAGTTCCCCTTGTCCGCGCTCAGCCGGCGGCGCGGGGCGCGACTGCCCGCGGCGGCACGGAGTTTGCCTTCCGGGGCCGGCATGGCCGCGATGGCCTGGATGGCAGGCCCGATGGCAGGTTCGGGACACGAGACTCTGGCGGTCCATGCCGGTCACTCGATGGGGGACCCAGGAACCCACGACGCAGGCACGGGGATACTGGTGCTGTATCTCCTCGTCTGCGCCCTCCGGTCGCTCACGCGCGACATGCCGGGGCTGCGACGGAACAACGGCAGCCCGCACACCCCTGCCGTCAAAGAGCTCTACGGCCACTTCTGGGAGGGTGCGATGCACCTTGGAACGATCGCAATGCTCCTCATACATCAATGACAGTCCTCCCAACACGGGGTCTCCTGAACCGGCGAGCGGTGCGAACCCGCATGAGGCTTGGTCCCCACCATCACGAGGCAGCGCGGACGGATCGCGCTGCTGACAGGAGCGGGCCAGGGGCCCCAGCTACCACCTCGAGGGGCGGCGGTGAAGGGCGGCAGCAGACCCGAAGGGGGTCAGGAAGTAGAACTGCCCGCCATCGATGTCAACCTGACCGGCTCTGAGCCGCCGGGCGATCGCCAGGGCATGTTCGTGCTCGCCGGCGATTGCGGCGTGGAGACCGTGGACGGTGATGTTGGCGATGGCTACGGCGTGATCGTCGTCGTACGGAATGACGACCAGGACCGGCCCGAAGATCTCTTTCTGGGCGATGACCGAGTCCGGATCGACGGTGGCGAAGATGATGGGCCTGACGCAGGCGCCGGTCTCCAGGCCTTCGGGCTGCCCTGCCCGCCGACCACCAACGCGGCGCCGTCGGCGATGCCCTTCTCGATGTACGTGGTCACGCGTCGGCGCTGTAACTCGGAGGCCAGCGGTCGTTCGCAGTGTCCTCATCGGCGGGATCGCCCACCGTCTGGGCCGCAGCCTCACACAGCAGCCGCCCCACCCGGTCGTGGGACTCCGGCCGGTACGAGCATGCGCTCGAGGCCCCGGGAGGATTCCTCTGCCGCCGTGATGGCAGCCGTCGAACCGGGACCCTGGTGCGCCTGCCGGGCAAAGGAGGTCGGTGTGCCTACTCAGCTGTGATGGTTGCTGGGATCTCCTCAACCCGGCTCTGTGTGCTCACCACAACACGGCGGATCGCCGTCACGATGTCGCTGCGATGCTGCGGCCGGCCCGAGATGAACCTCATGTGCCCCGAGGCGGACCGCGGACGGCTGCGAGGCGCGGGAGAGCACCTGCCGGTTACTCCACAAAGTACGAGTCGTGCTGGTCGAAGAACTTGGCGCGCTCGTCGTCCGTGGCATGAGCCAGCTGCTAAAGCCCCTCAAAGTGCTCAGCCTGCCGGCGGTCGACCGCCCATTCGCCCAGTTGCCCTGGGCTGTCGATGTGTTGGGCTGCATCACCTCAAGCATCCGGGGTCTTCCCTGGCTCCATCCGGACGGCAGCCCTGGACCGCCGCGGCCGCGCAGCCAGGCGGCAGTGACCGTAGGCGCTCGAGACGTTGACGATGGAACCCGACTAGGCGGCTTCTGATGGCTCTTGGACGGCGTCGCGGAGCCAGATGACGATCGCTGTGACGGTCAGGGTCCCGTTGAAGATGTAGTCGCGCTTGTCGTACCGGCTGGCCACCGCGCGGAACTGCTTCCACTTGTTCACGCACCGCTCGACCGCGCTGCGGCGACGGTACTGGGCCTTGTCGAAGGCCGGGGGCCGGCCTCCGGCCCGCCCCCGGCGCTTGCGGTGGGCCTGCTGGTTATCCGGCTGCGCGATGGTGGCCTTGATCCCGCGCCGCCGTAGGTAGGCACGATTGTCGCGGCTGGAATACGCCTTGTCGCCGCGCACGCGGTCCGTCGGCTCCGCGGCCGGCCTGGGCCGCGCCGCCGGATGCGTAAGCCGGCCAGCACGGGGACGAACATCGGGCTGTCGCCGCGCTGGCCGGGCGAGGTCTGCCAGGTCAGCGGGCGAGCCCGGTCGTCGGACAGCAGATGAACCTTGCTGGTCAGCCCGCCCCGTGAACGCCCCAACGCCTCGCGCCCATCGGCCTCCTCACGCGCCCCGCGCCCCTTTGCGGGTAGTCGGCCGGGGAGCGGCGCGGTGCGCCGGCCGCGTGCTGATGTGCCCGGCAGGACGTCGAGTCGATGTTCACCACCCACTCCGTGGGCTCAGCGTCCCGGGCCCGCGCGCCGTCCGGACCGCCGGCATCGGCCTCGATCTGCAGCTCTTCGAGGATGGTCTTCCAGGTGCCGTCAGCCGACCAGCGGCGATGCCGCTCGTAGACGGTCTGCCACGGACCGTACCGCTCGGGCAGGTCCGGCCACGGCACGCCGGTCCGGGCCCGGAACAGCACCCCGTTGATTACTTTGCGGTGATCCGCCCACTGCCCGCCGGGCCTGCCACCGGCGGGCAGTAAGGGCTCGATCTTCCGCCACTGCGCATCGGTCAACTCATGTCGCCGCACCATGAGGCGCGTCTCCCCAGACCCAACGCTGATCCACCCAGCACACCAAGAGCCATCAGAAAAGCCCTAGTCGCGGAGGTGCGGCAGGGCCGTATGGGCGAGCATGCTCGGGGCCGTCACATTGAGGTCGAACAGGCTGGTGATCACTGCTCGGTCCGTCTCAGCCAGAGGCATCACGGCAGTGGTGCCGGCGTTGTTCACGAGTACGTCGAGCCTGCCCCACCGCTCACGGCGGTGGCAACGACCGTGTCCGCGGCGCCCTCCTCGCAGGTGTTGAGCGGCAGGATCGCGATGTTGGAGTGCGCGCGAGCCGTCTCCTCCAGGGCTTTCTCCCGGCGCCCCACGCCGAGGACGCGTGCCCCCGACTCGGCCAAGGCCCCTGGCTCGGGAACCCGGGCGTTGGATGCACTGCCGGCACTGCCGTGCAGCTCGCTGAACAGGCAGGCGGCGCCGGGGTGTCAGGCGGGAGCGTAGGCGGCGAGACGGGCTGTGCTGCCGAGTCTGCAGACCGGCCGGGACGGACCCGAACCATCGCAGTCGGCGACTCGAAGGAGCCGAGTGTCTGCAGCAAGAGAGCAGTCACAATGGCGATGAGGAGCCCGTTGAGAACGGTGGGACGGCGATGGCCGAGTGCACGCGGCGACTGGGCCGCGGCATGAGCAGATCGATCAGAGATGGTGTGTGTACGGCCTGCCCGAGCCGACCAATGGCGATTCTGGGCTGAGAGGCGGCCAAGTCATTGTTCATTGGGACCGGTTGACGCCGGTAGTCCGTCTCCCGCCGTAGGTCGGGGTGGCGTGGAGACGGACCGTACGTGTCCGGCCGGGGCAGGTGCCGGTCAGCCGAACTGGCCAGGCTGGTAGTCCCCGGCAGGCTGCTGGTTGATGACGTTGATGCGGTTGTAGGCGTTGATGACGGCGATGAGGGAAATCAGGGCGACGAGCTGGTCCTCGTCGAAGTGCTTGGCAGCGTTCGCCCAGACCGCATCAGTGACACCACCGGCTGCGTCGGCGATGCGCGTGCCCTGCTCGGTCAGTTCCAGTGCAGCGCGCTCGTCTTCGGTGAAGACCGTGGCCTCACGCCAGACCGCGATCAGGTTGAGGCGTTGCTGGGTTTCTCCCGCCAGGGCGGCGTCCTTGGTGTGCATGTCAGTGCAGAAGCCGCAGCCGTTGATCTGGCTTGCGCGAATCTTCACCAGTTCCTGTATCGCGGCCGGCAGCGTTGATTCCGAAACCACCTTGCCGGCCGAGTTGATGTGCTTCAGCACCTTGCCGGCGAGGGGGCTGCCGAAGTAGTTGAGACGCGATTCCACGATGATCTCCTAGCAGTGTTGCGGATACACATCACTGACCGGGATGGCTGGCGAAGTGTGACAGGAAGCCGGGTGTGATGCGCGTCTCATCCGTCGCGTCATCGGCCGCCTGTTGGAAGGCAAAATCCGACCTGGTCGAGGACGAAGAAACAGGCGGAGGCTGTGTCTACATGGTGTTGCTCGTCGCGGCAGATCGTCAGTACACACATCCCACCGCCGCGAGTAGCGCCGTTCGCCGTGCGCCGGCCGGTCTCCCAGCCCCTCGCCGGACTTGGAGGTGGCGCCCGGTCGATGAGGCGACCGCCGAAACAACCACGAATGGCCGCAACAAGCTCCAGTAACCGACGTCACCTACCATCCCCGACCCTCGATTGGATCAGCGGCTGCGAGCCGGACTTGCTCGCGCCGAGCCCGCTCCTCGGCCGTCAGTCCACCGCCATCGGGATACCCAGGCTCCGTTTCCTGGACCTGGAGCACAAAGGGTTTAACGGCCCGCGAGACCAAGGGCGTCCGAGAGGATCATCGTTAGGGCACCAGAACCTTGAGGTTCCTGAAACCCACTATCTGACCGACCTTGCTCGGTCATCGGGAGGTCGCGGGCTCTGTAGTTGCTGGGCAGCCTGCCGCTGTCGCTCCGCCACGCGTTGGGCACGACCCGCTGCTTGACGACGCAAGCGCGTATGCATGTGCCGCTGCGCCGCCGACGTTGCCAACTCGAGCAGTTGCTTCGCCCCCTCGGGCTACTCCGAGCCGGCCACCGGGGCACCCCGCTTGACATTGAGTGTCACGACCAGTCGGCCTGGCGGCGCGGGTGGGTCGGGGACCGCTACGCGTATGCCCTCGGCCGCCTATAGACGGTCGATGATGATGTGCAGCGCATCCAGGCCTCGCGGCAGGGGGACCAGAGTTGCTGTCCAGTCCTCGCGGAACTCCAGGGTTGCTTCGGCTAAGGGCCGTCCCGTAACTCCTGGTCACAGGTGAGATGGACTTGCCGTGACGGGTGTGATCACGTCGTCGGCGCCGTACCCGATAGCCCCGTTAGCCGACTTCTTGCCACTCTAATTGTGGCCGCCTCACAAAGGCAGCCAACTGGGCCACCCCACGGGCGTGCCGCCCGGTTCGCACATGCTGTCCGGGTGGCCGGGCGACACGTACCACACTGCCAGCTCCGGCCAGAGCAGCATCGCACTGGCAAGGATCGTCAACACCAGCGGCAGCAAGAGGCCTCGGCGACCCGTCATCTTGCGCATCACCGCCCACAGCACGGTGGACACGGTCGCCACGCCGGTCGACGCCACCACCCATGCAACGAGCTGGTAGGAGCCGTTGGTGCCAATGTCGCAGTTCGCCCAGGTACTGATCAACACTAACGAGGCCACGTACGCGGACCCCAGAAAGAGCACCCACCCGATCAGCCAGGCGGCCGCGCTGTACTCGGCTTTCTTTCCCACGGGGGAGCGCCGCTCCGTTGTCTCCACGCATTTACCTTCCGCCGGGAATGGTGCGCCATAGGGGCGGCCGGCCATCAGTCGCCCCGTCCTTGCGGCGCGTGATGCTACAACGGGCGCTGGCCACAAGTGAGATGATCTTGGTGTGGCTGGTGTGATCACGGCGTCGGAGCCCTCTTGGATAGCCCCGTTCACCGGGGTGAGCCCGCGCTGTTTCACCAAGCTGGTGACCGCGCTGCGCCGCGAAGGTGTCGATGAGGTGCGGCGGGGCCGGCCGTGGAGCCTGTCGCTGGAGGAGCGGGTACTGCTGGTTGCCGCGTACTGGCGGACGAACCTGACGCTGCGCCAGCTGGCCCCGCTGTTCGGGATCTCGAAATCCGCGGCCAACCGCATCATCGACCAACTACTGCTGGATTCCTTTTCGTTGGGTATATGTCCTGGTGGCGGGGTAGTTGATGGTGCTCGGGGGGCGGGTGCTGGACACGACCGGGGCGTGACGAGGACGAACGGACCGTCGTTCGCCGGTTGTCGCGGGCATGGAAGGCTCCGCGCGATGCAGTGATGCGGGCCCGGATGATCGAGCTGAGCTGGGCGGGGCTGCGGGTGCCGGCGATCGCCGTCGAGCTGGGCTGCAGCCGGAAAACGGTCCGGTGCTGGCTGCACCGCTTCAACCGCTTCGGCTTGCAAGGGCTGGAGGATCTGGGCGGGCAGGGCCGCAAGCGACGGATCACCGAGGAGGAACGGTCGAGGATCATCTCCCTGGTCAAGACCGTGCCGCCGGGGCTGCTGAGGGGGGAAGCCCGTCGGGGAGCTGTGGGCCTTCGACGAGGCCGGGCCGCCCGAGTGGACGCTGGATTCCCCGGCCGCGGCAGCGCGGGCCGAAGGGATCGAGGTGGGGCGCTCACAGGTCCGCCGTATCCTCCTCGCCGAAGGCATGCGCTGGCGCCGCACCCGGTCCTGGACGCGATCGAAGGACCCGGACTTCATCCCAAAAGGACACGGATCATCGGCCTCTGCACCCACCCGCCCGCAGGGGCGACGGTGATCTGCGCCGACGAGCTGGGGCCAGTGATCCCGCGAACCTTCCCGCCCGCACCCGCCTGGTCACCGGACGGGCACCGGATCAAAGCGGAACTCGACTACAGCCGCGGACCGGAAAACCTGGGTCTACGGCGGTCTGTGACCAGCCGACGGTCAGGCAGTCACGATGACGGCATCCTCTCGCAACAGCGTCTTCTACCAGCAGTTCCTGCAACTGCTCGAAGACGCCAACCCGCACGGGGAAATCTGGATCGTCACCGACAACCTGTCCAGCCACAACAGCCTGTCCACCCGGACCTGACTCGAAGACCATCCCCGCATCCACCACGCCTTCATCCCCGTCGGCGCGTGCTGGCTCAACCTGCAGGAAGGCTGGTGGCGCATCTTCCGAAAAGCCGCCCTCGCCGGCCAGTCATTCGCCAACCGCGACGACATCGACCAGGCCACGGCCCTGGCGATCAACCAGCTCAACTCCCATGCCAACCCCTGGATCTGGGACAGACCCACACCATCAACTCGCCTACTACGGCGCCGATATGTGTACACCGTTTGAGGAATCCAGCAACAGCCGCACGATGTGGCACGCGCCGACACTCGCCTTAGGAGTTCGATCCGGGTCTGCTCCGGCTGCTGCCGTCGACTGGTGCGACGGCCGGACAGAGTCACTGGTGTACGCCCCTGTCCGGCTTCGTTGATGTCAGCCGTGGATGTCAGACGCTTTCTGATCCGTAGCTCTAGCCGGATCGGTCAGCGACGGCCATTCCGGTCACTGCACGGTCTTGGAGGAACGCCACCGAACGGGGACCGGTTGATGCGGTTGCGGTACTTCGATGTGAAGTCGCGCTGGAACAGCTCCGGCACCGGTGTGGCGGACGGCTCGGGCTCGGTGGTGACCTGGCGCTTGCGCAGCCGGTCAGCGGACCGTCCGCGCCGCCTGTTCGATGATGTGGGTGACGGCCTCCGGGTGGGACACGCTCACAGCGTGGGAGGACTGGATCTCCTCGATGTGGGCATTGGCGCGCTTGGCCATGTAGACCTGAAGTTCCCGGGGGATGATCTGGTCATTGGAGCCGACCAGGGCCCAGGAAGGGATGGTCTTCCAGGCAGGCTCACCAGAAGGTTCGTTAAGGGCAGTGCCGGTCCCGGGACGCTGGGTGACCGCCATCAGGCCAGCGGTATTCGCGGGGACATCGGCACCGAACGCCTGGCGGAACTTGGACTGGTCGATGTAGAAGTCGAAGTCCTTGGAGCCGTCGGGGTTGGTGATCGGGACGGGACGCAGAACCTCGCCGATGACGCTGCCCTCGAACTTGCTCACCAGCTCATTGGCGTTCTCGCCCTTGTCGGGGAGGAAGGCGTCGGCGTACACCAGTGCCTTGACCTTGTCGGAGCCGTAGGCGGCGTTGCTGATCACCGCTCCGCCGTAGGAGTGCCCGACAAGAACCACCGGCCCGTCGATGCTGGCCAGCAGGTCCTTGACGGAGGCGGCGTCGCTGCTCAGACCCCGCAGAGGGTTGGCCGCGGCCACCACCGGGTAGCCGTCCTCCTTCAACTTCTTGATGACGCCGTTCCAGCTGGAGGAGTCGGCGAACGCGCCGTGGACGAGTACGACGGTCGGCTTGCCGGCCTTTGAGGAAGTGGTCTTGGCGGCGCTCGCCGGACCGACCGCCGTAGCGAAAAATCCGGCGGCGACAGCCGCCGTGGCCATGAGGGTGAGGGGAGTGCGGGCACGGCGATAGCGCGAATGACGGTACATGAAGAGCCCTTTCGAGGCAGAGGTTTGAGTCATGTCCGGACAGATGGACATGGCCGCAGTACGGCAGGAAGCTGCCGCAAGTCATGGAGAGGCAGACCGTGGGCGGCAAGCGGGAACATGTCCGGGGCTTGCCAGGAGCGGGCTACGGCCGAGGATCGGCTCGGTGAATCGATCGGGCCCGACGGTCCCGTGCGCGGGTTGGCAGGCTGCCGAGCGACCGTGCTGATCGGCTCGCCCACAGTGCTCATCGTGTCTGTGGGGTCGATGAACAGTGGCGGAAACGGATGATCACTGTTCTACGCCTGTAAGGTCCACGCGCACGAGCGCCGAGGTGGTGAACAGATTCAGTGCTGCTGGTCCTTTAGACGCTGCGGCTGAGCAGCGCAGTACTCTCAGTTGCTGCGGAGGACGGTGCGCAGGGTGTGAATGGCCTGCTCCATCGCAGCAGTTGTGGCCTGCGTGGGCCGGAGGGGGTTGAGCATCATGAAGTCGTGCAGGATGCCGTTGTAGCGGATGCTCGTGGTGGGAACGCCGGCCTGGGTCAGCTTGCGGGCGTAGGCCTCACCCTCGTCCCGCAGCACGTCGTTCTCGTCGACGATGACGAGCGCCGGCGGCAGCCCCTGAAGCTCCTCCAGGCTCGCCCGCAGCGGCGAGGCGGTGATCTCGGCCCGCTGGGCGGGGTCGGTGGTGTAGCAGTCCCAGAACCAGGCCATGCCTTTCGCCGTGAGGAAGGGCCCGTCTGTGAATTCCCGGTAGCTGTCGGTGTCCTGTGCCGCGTCCGTGACGGGGTAGTACAGCGACTGGTGCACGAAGGTCACGTCACCGCGCTGCTTGGCCATGAGGGTCAGTGCGGCGGTCATGTTGCCGCCGACGGAGTCGCCGGCAACAGCCAGGCGGGAGGCGTCCAGACCTTCCTCGGCGCCCTTCGCGGTGATCCATTGAGCAGTCGCGTATGCCTGCTCGATGGCAACCGGGTACTTGGCCTCCGGCGAGCGGTCGTACTCGACGAACACGACGGCGGCGTTCGCCCCGACGGCCAGCTCACCCACCAGACGGTCGTGGGTGCCGGCGTTGCCGAGGACCCAGCCGCCGCCGTGCACATAGAGGACGACTGGCAGCGTGCCCTGACTGCCGATGGGCTTGACGATTCGTACCTGCACATCGCCCACCTCGGCGGGCACCGTGATCCACTTTTCCGTCACGTCCGGCTTCGCTACCGGCGCCGCCTGCAGGTCGTCCAAAACCTTCCGGGCACCTTCCGGACCGAGTTCGTACAGGAACGGAGGGGTGGCCGTCGCGTCCGCGAGCTCCTGAGCTGCAGGCTCCAGAACAGGCTTAGTCATCACTACACTCCTTGGGTCGGCGGGCTCTTGCCTGCTTTCACACTTATGACAGAGCACGTGCCAAATGTGTGACAAGCACCGAAGTGAACCGCCCCGGGTTCGGTAGAGATCCCAGACTGTGGTTGTGACCGGGGGTTTCGGGGATTCGACGTAGTGGTTGGCCTCGTACTCGACGGGCGGGACGCGGCCTGTCTCACCGTGGAGGCGGCGGTGGCAGTACCAGTCGACCCACTCGGCTGTGGCGAGCTCGACCTGGGATAGCGTCTTCCAGGGCCGGCCGGGTTTGAGCCCGGAGGTCGCCGGCGCAGTCACTCAAACTGGCTCTGGTGGCGCGGTCTGGTAGCACCGTCCCTTTGTGGCGTCCGCTTCCACGATCTCCGGCACACCCGCAACACCCTGGCCGCGACCGGTGCCGCGACCACGCGCGAGCGAATCGCTGCCCCGGGGGGTGTTACAGCCGTCTGTGGACCGGACAGCCCGGACAGCGGTCCTTTGAGCTGTCCGGCCCGTTTGTGCAGTTGAGGCGCGTAACCGGACAGCCGGACAGCTGGGACACGCCACCAGCACGGGTGCGCGTGGGAAGCTGGAACGCGACGGTGTCCGAAGGAGGAATGGGCTGTGGCGGCCGGCTCCACGGCTTTACGCAGCCACTTTGGTGCGAGCCTCTCCCCGATTCTTCAAGGGCCCGCAGAGCACGCCGAACCGTGGTGCGGGCCACCCCGACTCGCGCCCGATCTCGGCTTCGGACGGCAACCCATCCAGGTGGGCCCCAGCGGCGATCCGCTCGCGCAGCGCCTGATAGATCACCTGATACGTCCCGCGTGGGCTCGGGCTCGGCACGCTGGATCATCGAGATGTGCGAGTTCACATCAGCTGTTAAGAATGAGGCCAACCATGCCCCAGTCGCAAGAACCTCGACGAGTAGCCGACTTCTGATTGGTGACGCGGGGAACGCGACGTGCCATCCCCGTGTCACCCGCCGTTCTGGAAGATGTCTGTGCGGAGCGCTTGACCGTGTGCGTGCCCCTGGCGTGGCGGATAGGAGCACGGGGTCGTCCACCACTTTCCGGAAGGCAGTGACGTACGAGCCCGGAGCACTGTGGTGAGGCCCCAGCCGGGCCGCCCACGCGTGGGCGGCCCGACCGTTGCGGAGAACAGGGGTCTTCCGTTTTGGCTATCGGAGGCGTAGGTTCCGCTTACTCCGCGGCGGCGCCTTTCGAGGCGCAGGCCCGCCGGTTCCGGAACGGCGGGCCACGCGGGGGCCAATTGCCTGGTCGCGGCCTTGTCTCGGCAGACGGTGCTCGCTGCCCGGGCGCCGGTACCACTAACGGTACGCCCGCACGAGGAGATCTCTCCGATCCCGTCGCCGGGCGCGAGCAGCCACCCGGCTGCGTCGGCGTCTCAGGTGCCACGGTTTCCCTGCGGCAGACGAGCGGGGGCGCCGGTTTTGGGAGGGGTGCGAGTGCCCGTGCCCGGCCTAGTCCCGGCAGATGTTGGTTGCGGTGCCGGCAACCGCGGTCTGCTGGGCGGTTGGGGGAAGGTGTGCGGTGGGGCTACTGATCTCGTCGGAGTGTTGTCGGGGGTGACGTGTACTGATCCCTGCGGTAGGCCGGTTGTATGCGGTACGCGCAGGGCGGCGGACTGACGGCAGAGCGGCGGCGGTTACGCGAGCGGATCCGGTACGAGGCGGGCGAGCGGTTCGCCTGCGGCGAGAAGACCGCGGTGATCGCGAAGGATCTCCGGGTCAGTGAGCGGTCGGTGGAGCGCTGGCGTCGTGCCTGGCGGGAGGGCGGGATGGACGCCCTCGCCTCCACGGGGCCGCCGAAACTCCCCAAGCTGTCCGACGGCCAGTTCGCCGAGCTGGAGAAGGAGCTGGCCCTGGGACCGGCCGAGCACGGCTGGGAAGACCAGCGCTGGACCCTGGCCCGGATCAGAGCGCTGATCGCCTTCAAGTTCCAGATCGACTGCTCGATGGCGGCGGTGTGGCGGCTGCTGCAGCGGCACGGCTGGTCCTGGCAGCGTCCCGCCCTCCGGGCCGTGGAACGCGACGAGGGCGCGGTGGGACTGTGGAAGAAGGATGTGTGGCCGCAGGTGGAATGACTGCGGCGGCGCTCGGAGCCTACGTTGTCTTCGAAGACGAGGCCGGGTTCTCGATGACACCGCCGTGCGCCCGCACCTCGGGCCGGCGTGGCCACACGCCCGTGGTACGGGCGCGCGGACAGCGGCTTACGGCCGGGGAGCGGAACCTGCGCTCCCTCGTCGGCAGCAGCGGTTCGATCCGCGCCCACAGCTCATGCGACATGATCCACGGTGATGCCCCCGCACGTCGCGGCAACGCTCAACTCGCCACACGGGCACGGCCTGCGGCGCCGATCCACCCCATCGTGTCAGCCGCTCTCAGGCGCTGTTGCGGCCGATGCTCGCACCGCCGTCGACGCGCAGGATCTGGCCGGTGATGAAACCCGCCTTCTCGGAGAGCAGGAAGGCGATCGCGGCGGCGAGCTCGTCCGGGCGCCCGAACCTTCCCATGGGAACAGTCGCCAGGTAGCGGGCGGCTCCGGCCGACCCAGGCGGGTTGTTCTCCCGGAACAACTCGGTCTCGGTGGGGCCCGGGGCGACAGCGTTGACGGTGATCCCGTGTGCAGCAAGCTCTCCGGCCCAGCCTCGCGTCACGAACTCCATGGCGGCCTTGGCCGCCCCGTAGGACGTTCGATCGGGCAACCCCAGGGTGACCAGGCTGGTGACGTTCACCACGCGGCCCCAGGACCGTTCGAGCATGCCGGGCAAGACGGCCTGGACGATCTGGACCGCGGTGCGCACGTTCATGTCGAGAACCGCGTCGAGGTCGGACAGAGCGACCTCCCCGACGGGCGCGGGTCGCACCATCCCCACATTGTTGACCACGGCGTCGACCGGTCCCGCGCCCATCACTTCGCCCAGGACCTGATCGGTGGCCGCACGGTCGGCAAGGTCGGCTTCGTGGAACTCGCCGGGAAAGGACTGCGGTGCGCTGCGGGCGATGCCCACGGGGGTATGACCTTCTCCTGCCAGCTGTTCGGCGAGGGCGCGGCCGATGCCTTTGGACGCGCCCGTGATGAGTACTCGCCTGCGGGTCATGGGTTCGCTCCTTTGCTGCGCTGATCCGCGCCTCGATTGTGTGTGGGGGCGAGTGGACCTTCATCACCGTAAGAGATCCCTCCTACCCGGCCCCTGCCGGGGCCGGGCTCAGAGGTGCCCACCACTCCGGACAGACCCCCACAGTGTCAGGTGCCAGAAGTTGCGGTCTGGTTGCCGTATCAGGAGTGGGCGAGCGCCCAGTCGAGGGCGTAATCGGCGATCTCCTGCCAGCCGTCCTGGGCGGGCATCAGGTGGGACCGGCCGGGGAACACCGTGACCTCGGTGGTGGTGCCGTCGGCCTTGTAGTGCTTCGCGTTGGACTGCTGCACCTTGGGCGGCATGAGGTGGTCGTGCTCGCCGGAGCAGAAGAGCAGGGGCGCCCGGCCGGCGTTGTGGTAGTCGACGTAGGTGTCGGTGTGTCCGGGGTGGATGTTGGCCAAGGCGCTGCCCCACACGATGCTGCCCGGTGCGGGGATGTGGTAGCGCTCGTAGGTCGTGCGGGCCTGGTCCGCGGGGAAGGTGTTGGTGAAGGCGTAGCGCCAGTGGTCGTAGTCGAAACCGACGGCGCGGTGGCGGTTGGCCGGGTTCTTCAGCACCGGAAAGGTGGACCGGACCTGGGACAGCGGTACGACGGCCACGCCCTCGGTGGGTGCGGAGTTGATCGCCACTCCGGCGGCGCCGAAGCCGCGGTCGAGCAGGATCTGGGTGAACGCGCCGCCGGCCGAGTGCCCCATGATGACCGGCGGCCGGTCCAGCTCGGTGATGATCTTCTCCAGGGCGGAGATGATGGCGGGGACGGTCACGGTCTCGATGGGGGTCGGGTCGGCGTTGAGGGCCTCGACCTCCACCTCGAAGCCGGGGTAGGGCGGGGCGATGACACGGAAGCCCTTGTTCTCGTAGTGGGCGATCCAGCTCTCCCAGGCCCGCGGCGTCACCCAAAAGCCGTGGACGAGGACGATGGTGTCGGGTTGCATCAGTGTGCTCCTTAGCGAGTGGACCGATGGCCGGTCGAACTTAGGACCGGTAGGGGTCCGGGAATGTGACACCAGAGCAAAAAGATTGCCTATGTGGCACAGAGGATGCTGATGTGCCCGCGCCCGGAGGAGGGGAGCGACGCCGGGTGCTTGATGAGGTAGGGGAAGTTTCGCGTCCTGCGGCTCACACCTCGTGAGGCAGAGCAGATAGGAAGTCGCCTCTGGCTTCTACGCCTTTGAGCGGTCGGCTTCGCCGACGGGCTGCTACACCCCGAAAATGTTGCAGCCGTCTGTGACCGGACGACCCGGACACCGCCACTATGAGCGGTCCGGGCCGTTGATGCAGGTGAGAGGCGTAACCGGACAGCCGGACAGGTGGGAGAGTGGGAGACGCGAGAGGGCCCGTACTTTCGGATGCGGGCCCTCTCACAGGTCCGAGTCGCTTAGAGGTCGCGCGGATAGGCGAGGTTGGGGACACCGGCAACAGGACGGGCACAGGTCCTGGTGATCATGGAGTTGCGACGCTCTGTAATCACTGGGGAGACCTGTGCCCGCGCTTCCATCATGGCTGACTGAACCGCTCTGGGACCAATTCGCGGTCCTGTTTCCCGAGCGGCCGGAGTACCACCCGGACCATCCGCTCGGCTGCCACCGCCGACGCATTAGCGACCGGATCATCTTCGACAAGATGCTGCAACTGCTGCGATTCGGCTGTTCTTACGAGGCGATCGCCGACACCACCTGCTCGGCCACCACGATCCGCAACCGTCGCGACGAGTGGATACGATTGGGCGCCTTCGCCCGGCTCAAACAGATCGCGCTCGGCTCCTACGACCGGATCGTCGGCCTCGTCCTCGACCAGATCGCCGTGGACGGCTCCATCACCAAGGCTCCCGGAGGCGGCGAGGTGGCCGGGCGTTCCCCGGTCGACCGGGGCAAACAGGGCCTGAAACGCTCGGGCATGACGGACGGTTACGGCATTCCACTGGGTCGTGTCCTGGCCGGAGCCAACCGTCACGACTCCCCGCTGCTCGCCCCGACCCTGGACCGCCTGGACGACCTGGGGCCGTTGCCCGACGACGTCACCGTGCACCTGGACGCTGGCTACGACTCGGACAAGACCCGCGCGCTGCTCAATGAACGCGGCCTCCACGGCCGCATCGCGCACAAGGGCGAGAAGGCGCCCATCCAGGCCAGTCAGAGGTGGCACGTGGAGCGCACCCACGCCTGGCAGAACGCCTTCTACCGGCTCGCCCGCTGTTACGAGCGGCGCGCCACCGTCGTCGACGCATTCTTCGACCTCGCCGACACGATCATCACCGTGCGCAGTCTGATCCGGCGGACATGGACGACTCACCGCTGGGACAAACGCCCGGACCGCCGACCATGACCGCCGCGCACCTCTAAACGTCGCGCACCGCCAGCACTTCGACCGCTGCCCCAGACGACTCCAGCAGTGGTGCAGCGGCAGAACGCCGGCGATCCGGATTGGGTCCGGCGGGCCGTGGTCGGCGGCTTCCGCAGGTTCCTCGCCGTTCAAGGCAAGCGGTCGGCGAGGCCGAGTGCCGCTGGGGAAGGGGGCTGTCAGTGCCTCCCGTGATAATCACCTCGCCACGTTGACCGCGCCGATCGGAGGCACCTGTTGTCCACGCTCCATGAGTTCACGACCTGGGAGCCTCTGCTGCACATCCTGCGATCCGCTCACACCGCGACGCCGGGCACTCTGGGCGGTCACGTCGCCGGACGGATCGGCACCCACGCGTACAGCGTGCCGATGCCATGGGGGACGATGTTCACCATGCACGGGCAGGCGTCTGTCGCGGCGGACAGACGGCCCGAGTTCGACGCCGTGCAGCGGGTGCGGGGCGCGCTGGCAGAGGCCGACGCCGACGGCGCCTCCTTCGTGGCCCGGATGTCCCCGGACGGCCCGGCCGTGCTGCACTTGCTCGACTTCGGGCCCGCCGTGGAGGCCGAGGTCAGCGGGCCGCTCCCGGGTGCGCTCGTACTGGTCGAAGGCGCTGTACCCGAGCCCTGGCGCCGGCTGCCCGATCCGGTGCCTGACGCGAAGCCCTCGCCGGCGGCGGATCCGGCAGCACTGGAGAGCTTCCTGCGCGAACGCCTCCCCGACGCCATCGGCGCCACGGAGGCGGAGCTGGCGGAGGCGGAGGCACGCCTCGGGATACCGCTGCCCGACGAGCTCAAGGCGCTCTACCGGGTGACCCGGGCCCGTTGGGAGGACTGGAACGACGACTACGAGCCGGCCATGCGGGTCGCCGAGGCAGTCGGCTGCCAACTCTTGCCCCTTGACGAGCTGTACATCGCCGACGCCGCCTCAGGCCGGTCCCTGTGGCGGTTCGCGGCGTTGGAGGCGGAGGCGGTTGACACCCGGTCCGACACTGCGGTGCAGGGGCTGGTCGGCTCACCCGGTTGGATCGTCTTCGGCCACTGGGACGGCGACCGGCTCGCGGTCGACCTGACCCCGGGACCGGGCGGGCACACCGGGCAGGTCATCGTCCTCGTCCGCGAGGAGAGCATCGGCGCGGGTCTGATCGCCGACTCCCTCACCGAGCTGGTGCTGCCTGGACGGGGGAGGCGCAGTCCCCGCCGGCGCGCGGACGACGAGCGGCCAGCCGTGGCGCACGTCAACAGCCGCGGTGTGAGCAGTGTCGAGGTCGCCGCGCACTCCGCGCTGGAGGTCCTGAGCATCGGCGTGTGGGAGGGCGAACCGCTCAGCCTGGAGCCCGTCGTGGACTTGCCGCGCCTGCGAACCTTTAGGGCCTCCCCGGGCACGCTCGCCGACCCGCTGGAGATCTCCCGGCTCACCGGCCTCGAGTTCCTGGAGCTCTGCCCGCAGGACTGGCGCGTGCTCCTGGACGCCGACGCGGTCCCGCGCAGCCTGCTGGCCGCCGGCATCGAGGTGCGCAACGACGTCGACCCCCTGCCGGTCGTGGACCTCGCCAACGAGATCCTCGCCCGCTGGGACCGCCCCTTGATCACCCGCACCACCCTGGAAGGCAGCCTCGGCCCCATGCCGTAGCCCTGGCTGGCCGGGGCGGCGGGGAACGGCTTCAGCCATGCACGGGCCACACGGGCCAGTGGTTCGTGCGCGGCAGCCACCCGTTCTTTCGCTTCGCGCGCGCCAGCCGGGCGTAGCCCTGGCAGATCTTCGAGATCCGGCCGCGCGCGGCGATCATCCGCGCGTTGCTTCTACGACGGTTACCGCATCACGCGGCCGCGGACGGGTTTGCTTATCTCTGCCAGCAACTACCAGTTACCGTCGAACATTTATGGGACACCTTTTAGCGACCGCCTATCTGCGCGACCTCTTACTCCGGAGTGAATGCGTAGATCACCTCTCGTCACCCTCTGAACTGTGGTGGAGTCCGTCAGAGGGCGTAAGCGGTAAAGAGAGGGTCGGAGGTGTGTCGGACGCCCCTGCGAAGCCCGCTTCGCGAGGTCGGTGGGTTCGCCTCAGGCAGGCGCCGATCGGGGGCCGGATGTGTGGGGGAGGTCTTGTTCGGCCCAGACGACCTTGCCGCCCGGTATCGAGCGGGAGCCCCACCTGCGCGACAGTTTGGTGACGAGGGAGAGGCCGCGGCCGTTCTCGTCCGTGGTGCGTGCGCGACGCGGTCGCGGGGCGAACGCGTCGGTGTCGGACACTTCGCAGGTCAGGACTTGGTGCCGGATGAGCCGCAGCCCGATCTGTCCGGTGCCGTGGCGGATGGCGTTGGTGACGAGTTCGCTGACGATCAGTTGCGTGGCGTCCTGAAGATCTTCCAGGCCCCATTCCGTCAGTTGTCGTGCTGCAAGGGTGCGGGCGGTGCGGACGGCGGACTGGTCACCGGGCAGTGTCCAGGAGGCCACCCGGGTCGGGCTGAGGGAGCGGGTGCGGACGAGGAGGAGCGTGACGTCGTCGCACGGTGTCTGGTCCGGAAGGGACTGCGTTGCGATGTCGCAGAGGTCTTCCAGGGATCGGCCCGGTTGTGCGAGGACGGTGCCCAGCCGGCGCATTCCCTCTTCGATGTCGTGTTCACGGGTCTCGATCAGGCCATCGGTGTACAGGGCGAGGACGCTTCCCTCGGCCAGTTCCAGTTCCACGGAGTCGAAGGGGTCCCCCAGGCCGACACCCAGGGGGGCTCCGGTGGGGAGGTCGAGGTACGTGACCCGGCCCTGCGGGAAGATGATCGCGGGCGGGGGGTGCCCGGCCGATGCCATGGTGCACCGGCGGGTGGCCGGGTCGTAGACGGCGTACAGGCAGGTGGCACCCACCACCGCGGGGGTCTGGTCCGGGGTGTCGGCGTCTTCCTCGCCCAGTCGTTGGACCGTGTCGTCGAGGTGGGCCAGCAGCTCGTCGGGGGGCGGTTCCATGTCGGCGAGGGTGTGGACGGCGCTGCGGAGCCTGCCCATGGTCGCGGCGGCGTGGAGGCCGTGTCCGATCACGTCGCCGACGACGAGCGCCACCCGTGCGCCGGACAGCGGGATCACGTCGAACCAGTCCCCGCCGACACCGTGGTCCAGGTCCGCGGGCAGGTAGCGCGACGCCGCCTCGACCGCTGTGCCGCCTTTCAACCGGCGGGGCGGCAGATGGCGTTGCAGTGTGAGGGCGGCGGTGTGTTTGCGAGCGTACTGACGGGCGTTGTTCAACGACTGCGCGGCGCGGCCGACGAGCTCTTCGGCCAGGAGGAGGTCGACCTCATGGAACGGCACGGGATCCTTTGTGCGGACGAACAGCGCCACGCCCAGCAGGGAGCGCCGTGCACGGATGGGTACGACCATGATCGAGTGCACGCCGTGCTCGCGGACCCTGTGTGCCAGTTCCGGCACCTTGTCGACCCATGTGCCCGAGGCGGTGTCCAGGACCGGCTCCAGGAGGGACTTCCCGGCACGTAGGACGTCGGTGAAGGGTGAGACCGGCGGCACGAATACCGGCTCGCCGCGCAACCATGGGGATTCCGGGACCCCCCGGTGGATCGAGGCCAGACCGGCACGTCGGAGACCGGGGAGGCGCTTGCCCGTCGCGCCGATGCGGACCGGGGGCCCCTCCCCGAACGAGATCGACTGTTCCAGGTCCACGGCGACGTGGTCGGCGAGCAGCGGCACGGCAAGGTCGGCCAGTTCCTGGCTGGCCTGCATCACATCCAGGGTGCTGCCCAGACGCGTACTGGCCTGGCTGAGGACGGCGAGGCGCTCACGCGTCCGCTGGCTCGCGGTGACGTCAGCGCCGATGACGCACACCCCCAGCGCTTGGCCGTCGGCGCCCTGGAGGCACTGAAATGAAGCCGCGAACTGGTGCTCCGGGCCCTGACTCGTCGGCATCCACGTCCGGTACTCGTGGATCTTGGGCGCACCGTTTTGGAGGACCTGTCGCATCACCGCCTCAGTTGTTTCGGCATTGGCACCCGGCAGTACCTCGGTGAATCGACGGCCGAGACGTCGGTCACGGGGAAGGCCGTCGTGGCTCTCAGCAACGTCGTTTACGTAGGTGGACCGCAGTTGCCGGTCACGAATGCCGACACCGATCGGCGCGCGGGCGAGAAGCGGTCCCCGCACCGATCTGTCTATCGCCCCGGACTGCGGGACGGCGTCGGTCACGGACGCGAGCCATCGCGCTGTCCCGTCCTGGCCGCGCAACATCGTGAGCCGTACGCTGACGTCGAGTACGCGGCCGTCCCGGTGGCGCACTGCCGTCGCCCCTGACCAGCCGTTTTCGGCACGGCACTGCTCGACGAACGCCGATGTCGTCGTCGCTTCCTTGAAGGATGGCAGCACGAGTGCGGCTGACCGGCCCACGACGTCTCCGGCGGAGAATCCGACGAGCCGTTCGGCGGTGTGTGTCCATGCCGCGACCGTTCCCTGCTCGTCGAGCAGCGCGATTGCCGTGTCGGATATATCAGACGCGTTCAGCTGCTTACCGAGTGTCACTGCGTCGAGGCTGGTCATGGTCATCGAGTGCTCTCTTCGGGAGTCTGGGAAAGCCGGCGGTGCGGGGCTCGAATGATGTGTCCCTTTTTCATCGAATGACCGGATAACGATCGGTTTTGTGACGGCGCTGCAGCCGCGACTGATACTGCTCCCGTCATTGCGGTCGCCGTCGGGCTGTCAGCCGGGCGAAGCTCCAAGTGGCCGGCTGACCCGCCCCGCCTCCGGGCGACCTTTGCGCGCTCCTCGAATTGCAGCTCGTCGCAGGTAGGGGAAGCTCTGCATCCTGCGCTTCACGCCTTGTGATGCACTGTTAAGAGCCGGGCACCTGACACGCTCCCTCGTGCGCCCTTCAACTTTGAGCCACCCGTCGCACCAGACCGTGTACTTCTACTTCAGGGCGTGGCGCGATGGCGGAACGCTCGACCTGATCCACGACACCTTGCGGCGCCGGGTGCGCCGGGCCCCGGGTCGTGACGAGGAGCCGACGTCCGCGATCCTGGACGCGCAGAGCGTGAAGACCGCGGCCGGTGTTTCCGGCAAGACGACCGGATATGACCCGGCCAAGTCCATCAAGGGCCGCAAGCGGTTCCTCCTCGTCGACTTGCTCGGCCTGCTGCTGGTCGTCCTGGTCCTGGCCGCGAGCGCGCACGACAGTACCGGCCGTACCGAGATCCTTGACCGGCTCGCGGCCGCGGCGCCACGCCTGGCGATCGTGTGGACCGACTCCGGTTTCAAGAACACGGTCGTCAACCACGGGCAGGCGATCGGGGTCAACGTCGAGGTCGTGCAACGCGCCCCGAACACGAGATGGGTCGTGGAACGCACGAACGCGTGGGCCATGCGACACCGCCGCCTGGCCGCGACTACGAGGCGCTGCCGGCAACCTCCGAGGCGATGATCAAGTGGTCCGTGATCGACATCATGGGCCGACGCCTCACCGGCCGCAGCACACCAACATGGCGCGACCCGAAACCCGCGACCAGGTGAAAGGGGCGCATCGTCATCAACGGTCCTCTGAGGGTGTCTGGGTGAGAACCCGCAGGTCTCTCCCCCGTGTTGGGGGCAGTGTGCGACGGGTTCAGAGAGCGATTGAACCCAACTTTGATCGCCCCGTCGGTCACGTAAGTCAAGTGCAGTCTCAACTGGCCCCTGGGTGGACCCGAGGGCGGGTCACGTGGACGTGTGAATTCGGACCTTTTTGGATGAGACGAGATTGATGTCCCCAAGAGGCCGATGTCGGTTCTCACGCCAGCCTCGCGGCCCGCATTGGGGCCCGTAACTTACGTCACATGCTGGCTAGTCAGCGAGCTGGGGTGAAACCTCCCTATCGGGATTAATCATCCTCTCACAAGTCGCTTTATCCCGGGTATTTCATCCCGGAATCTGCGGTTGATGCGGTGACGGTGTCACACAACATCCCTGGCGAACAGGGTCACACATCGGGTCGCAGCCCGGTCTTGGTTGCGTACCAGCCCGATTCGTGATGAGCGAGGTGGATGATGAGGGTCACATGTCGCCGGAGAGCAGCCTCTTCGGCACGTTCTGGCTTCGGCGGGGGCGACTCGGCGAGTGGTCGTGGCCATGGGGGGCGTCAGACACGTTCCCGCAGACGGCCAGGCATCGACGTCGGCAAGAAAGTCGCAGGAGCCGCAAGCATCATCTCGGCGTCGACACCCTTGCTTTGCTGCCCGCCGTCTGGGTCATCGTCGCCGGCGCTGCTGGGCACCGCGTTCCGCACGGCGGGACGCTTTCTCGACGGGCTGCGTATCAGTGGGCCGGGCCTGTACCAGGCCGACGGCCTTTCGGCGGCATCCGCCAGTCCGGGCAAAGCGTCCACTTCTTCTCTACGGGGGGTCGGTCTGTGAGTACCATCGCGTTCCTCAACATCGCCATGCAGGGGCACGTCAATCCGACGCTGCCGGTAGTGGCCGAACTCGTTCGGCGCGGCCACACCGTCACGTACCACACCTCGCCCGCGTTCCGTGCGGAGATCGAGGCCGCCGGCGCGACGGTGTGCCTCTCCCCCGGGGGCGACCAGCCGCTCCCCGATCCGCCGACGCCGGCCACGCTGATGGAGGGGCTTGCGAGTACTGCCGTCCGCTTGCTGCCCGCGGTGCTCACCGACCTGCGCCGCGTACGGCCCGACTTGATCGTCCACGACAACGCCTGTTTGTGGGGCGCAGTCGCCGCCCGCGAACTCGAGGTACCGGCGGCGGCGTCGTTCACCACGTTTGCGTACAACCGGCATGTGCCCAGCCCCACCCGCGGCTCGTGGGACCTGCTGGCCGCGGCGACGGCTCGGCCCCGCAGCCTCCAGGGCTACCTGCGGTCGCGCTGGGAGCTGCGCCGTCGCTTCGACGCACGTGGGTTGCCCCTGCTCGACTTGGGAAACATCCGCCAGCCGCTCAATCTGGTCTACACCTCGCGGGCGTTCCAGCCTGCCGTCGAGGACTTCGACCAGGCCTACCGGTTCGTTGGCCCAAGCATTGGCTCCCGCCCGGCCGACCCGTCGTTCCCGGCCGATCGGCTGCAGGACCCGGTGCTGTACGCCTCGCTGGGCACGGTGTTCAACGCCGACCCGCAGTTGCTGCGCAGCTTCGCCACCGCGCTCGCCCCGCTGGGCGGCACTGTGATCGTCGCCACCGGGCAGACCGATCCCGCCGCGCTGGGTCCGTTGCCGGCCAACGTGCTCGCCCGCCGCTTCGTGCCGCAGCCGGAGGTGCTGGCGCGCGCGGCGCTGTTCGTCACCCATGGCGGGATGAACAGTGTCAACGAGGCCCTGTACGCCGGGGTTCCGATGTTGGTGGTCCCGCAGGGGGCTGACCAGCCGATGGTGGCCCGTCGTGTCGTAGAGCTCGGCGCCGGCCTGTCGATACGTACGCAGGACGTCACCGAGGGCTCCGTGCGTGCCCTCGCCCGGCGCCTGCTCGACGACCCCCGGTTCCGGGCAGCCGCGACCACCCTGCAGGCCGCCCAGCACGAGGCGGGTGGATATCGGCGCGCCGCCGACGAACTCGAGCGGTACCTGCATGCGGTCGGCTCGGTCAGTCAGTCGGCTTCCGTCGATCCGACACAGCGAGGCTGAGTGATGTCACCCGTCGTCGTCATCCTGTTGCTGTTCGCCGGGCTGTCGGAGGCCGCCGGGCGCATCCTGCCTCTGGTGGCGCGCCGGCCTGGCATGTCGCGGACTGTTGCTGCCGGGTTGCTGCTGCCCGGTGGCCTCGTCGAGGGTGCTGTGTTCGCGCTGTGGCCGCTGACCGCGTGGAACCTGGCCGAGCGGGTGGTGTCCCCTCGACCGCCAGGCGGCGGGTTGGAGTGGACACCGGGCCTGGTAGCCCCGCTGGTGCTTGCTGCCGTCCTTGCGTTCCCGCTGCTTGGGCCCCTGCTCCACCTGCTGCTCTTTGTGGGGGTCGGGGCCGGTCTGGTCGGTCCGCTCGCCGCGGCGGCCGGGCTGGGCTGGTGGGCCGCCGCCGGTTGCGTGGCCGTCGCTGGGGTCGGCCTGGGTGTCGCGGTAGAGGCCGTTCGGCGTCTAGTCGTGAGGGTCAGTGCGACCGAGATGCCGGAGCCGATCGCATGAACGATTTCCTGCTCTGGGTCTGCGTGCTTGGGCCGGCTCTGCTCGCCGAAGCTCTGCTGGCCCGCTACGAAGTGATGGCCTACAGCGCCGGCTGGCGGGCCCCTACCACCGAGCTCCCGCAGGGCGTGCCCTATGCCCGGGGTGCGGCCCCTGATAGTCCCCCGGATGCCTACCTGGTCTACCTGGACGGCATCGGGAAACGCCGCGTCCGCGACACCCGGGACGGCGGCCAGCTGGTCAAGGCCCTGATCGCTGGAGCGCCGGAGCTGCGGGTGCTGGGTCAGGTGCAGCCCTACTCGCCGCTTGCCGACCCGCTTGCTGATCGGCCGGTGTGGGTGTGGCTGCGCCGCCGGATCGGGCTGCTGCTGTTCCTGCACAATGTCATGCAGATCTTCGTCGCCGCCGACCGCAGGTACCGCCCCTTGTACAACCGGGCCGTCGGCTCCCAGATCGCCACTCAGCTCCGGCTCGCCGGCTACCAGCCCGACAGCGGTATCCCCGTGGTGCTGCTCAGCTACAGCGGCGGCGCCCAGGTCGCCACCGGCGCGGTTGACGAACTGCACACCCAGCTACGCTCTCCGCTCCTGCTGATCACGCTCGGTGGGTTCCACAACGGCGCCAACGACCTCACCCATGCCGAGCACGTGCATCAGCTCACCAGCGCGAGCGACTGGATTGAGCGGGTCGGCACCTGGATCTTCCCCCAGCGCTGGCGGCTGTTCCGCCGTGGCGGATGGAACCGGGCCAGCCGCGCTGGGAAGATCACCGTGCATCGGCTCGACCCGGCCACCCACCTCGGGCCGCGCAGCTACATCAGCCCGAAGGCCCAGCTGCCCGATGGCCGCAGCTACCTCGACTGCACCACCGACACTGTGATCGCGCTCATCCGCGCCCGCCACAGCGCGACCGCTGCGACGGAGGACCCGTTGCCATGAGGACCTCGACCCGAGCGTGCAGCGCAGGGCCCGGAGCGCTTGGCGCGAAGTCGACCTTGTCGGGCGCCTCCGCCGCGACGTCGTCGGCTGCGATGGGCTGGAAGAGCACTTGGTGAAGGGCAGCCGTGGCACCGTGTATGCGGTGAGGGCGATGCGGCCGACACCCTTGGTCACCGCGGTTTGCGTCTCGATTCCGGGTTCACCCGGGACGTGACGGGGCTCGGCCAACATGGCACGGGCGAGCTTGAGGTGCAGCTTCGCGCGGAGCGGTGGAATGCTCATGGTGCGCAGGATCCCCGGCTTCACTGACCGGGGATCCACTGCTCTACAGGCCACGGCCCCCAGCGGTCTCCCCGCCCTGTTTGGTCGGCGGGCGGGAGACCCCCGCTGCGTGGGGCGGCGAGCCCGTCGGCGGAGTGGCCAACGGCGTATGTGGTCGGCGGGGTATTCGGCGGCGGGCTTCACCGCGTCGGTGAGAAATCCGCGACCCAGCGGTGAGTTGGGAACGAATCCGACTTGTTCCCACCCTCTGCGACATCCCCAGCTCTTGTGGAGGGAGTGGACCTTGGGATGCCCGGTCAACAAGCAGGACGAGGAGCGTTCCGTGTGGTGCTACCGATCGGTGTGCAGCCGCGCGCGGCAAGGCCGCTCTTCCGCCAAGCCAGCTGTCGTGCTGATCGATGAGGGGTTCGACGACGCGTTGGGGTACCACGAGGTGCTCCCTGTCTTGGGCTGCTCGCTGTGGGCGGGCGGCCCAGGACAGAAAGCGTCAGGTCAGGTGCTGGTTTCCGCCTGGAGGGCGGCAGCACGGTCGACGTCGAGCCCGGCGACCAGGCCGCGCAGGATGGGGCCGTACTCGGGGTGGGCGAGGGCGTGGGCCATCTGGGCGACGAGGTAGTCGGCCGGGTTGCCGGTGTCGTACCAGCGGCCCTTGATGACCTGCCCGTACACCGCGCGGGTGGCGGCGTAGGCGTTGATGGCGTCGGTCAGGTAGACCTCGCCGGTCTTGTGCTCGTACCAGTGGCGGGTCTGCTCGCGCAGTTCGTCGATGATGCCGGGGGTGACGACGTAACCGCCGATAGCCGCGTACGACGACGGGGCGGCAGCGGGCTCGGGCTTTTCGACCAGGCCGGTGATGCGCAGTTGGCCGTCTCCGAGGTCTTCCTTGACGATCGGCACGCCATAGCGCTGGGAGTGGGTGGGGTCCATCGGCATGAGGGCCAGCACCGGGCAGCCGGTCTGCTCATACGCGCGGATCAGCTGCTGGGCGCGGGGGACCTCGGCCACGAAGACGTCGTCGGGCCACAGCACCAGCACCGGCTCGTCGCCGAAGGCGCGGGCAGCGTTCAGCACCGGGGTGCCGTTGCCGTAGGGGCCGTACTGGTCGAGGTAGGTGATGTGGCCCTGGCGGGCCAGCTCTGCGACCTCCTCCACCGCGTCCGCGTAGGCCGCCTTGCCGTCTTCGCGGAGTTGTTCGACGAGGGCGGGGTTGGGGCGGAAGTGGTCCTGGATGAGGCTCTTGCCGCCGGAGACGACGATGGTGATGTCGGTGATGCCGGAGTCCACCAGCTCGCGCACGGTGTGCTCGATGACCGGCTTGTCGCCGACCGGGAGCATCTCCTTCGGTGTCGCCTTCGTCAGGGGCAGCAGACGGGAGCCGAGTCCGGCGGCGGGGATGACGGCCCTGCGAATCGTCGGGGACATCACGTCTCTCTCGGTCGAGCAGCGCACCGTACCGGCCGGCACGGCACACGCCGACGCTACCAACGCCCGCCGCTGCCCCTGCAATCGCCCGTCTTGCCGACCGCTTGGGTAATTACCGGCACACACAGTAAGGAAGCGGGGTACTTCGTCACCGCGAAGTACCCGCTTGGTGTCGATCGGCGCGGCGACCTGGGTGCGCACGCGGTCGCGCGCCCTGGGAAGAAGCCTTTGTCCACGCACTCGTCGGGCTCCGGGCGGTGTGAGCGTGCGGCTCGAGGACGGCACGTCGCTCAGTGCTGAGGTGCTTCTCGTCGCTTGGGACGTACTGCCGTGACCGAAGGGCTGGGCCTCGCCGAGCACGGGATCTAACAGGGCTCGTCGATGGGCACTGTCAGACCGGCTCCCGGCGGCTATGCCGTGGGTCTTGGCCGCTGAGCACTGCGCTGGGAGCGACCCTGACAAGCCGCGTTTAGTTTCAACCGATACCGTATCGAATGAATGGATGGCTGGTAATGTGCGTCCATGGCCGATCCTCACAGAACCGCCACCGTGCGTGCGACCGACCGCCCCGGGGATGCCTCGCCTTTCGCTCTCGGCTTGCTGCTGCGCCGGGCGCACTGGCGCGCGGCCTCGGTGATGACGGAGGCGCTTCGGCCGCTCGGCATCGAGTTGCGGCACTATGGCGTGCTGATCGTGCTCGTCGACCGCGGGCCCACGGTGCAGCGGGACTTGGCGACGGCGGCGGGGTCGGACAAGGCGGGGATCATGCGGGTCGTGGACGACCTGGAGCGTAAGGGGCTGGCCGTACGCAAGGCGGTTCCGGGGGACCGGCGGGTGCGGGCAGTGGAGATCACGCCTCAGGGTGTCGAGCTTATCGATGCGGCTCATGTGGCGGCGGAGCCGCTGGTTGAGCGTCTGGTTGCCGAACTGGGGACCGGCGAGCCCGAGCAGCTGACGGATCTGCTGACCCGGTTTTCCTATCCCGCGGGCGGCGAGGCGTAAGCGCATCCGCGCGACGGTTGCCTGCCGCGTGGGCGACCTTCGTCTCAGGCAGCTGCCGCCGATGGCTTTGAAGGCTTGGCCACCCGGCTTCCCATGACGACTCGGCCGCTCCCGGCAATGCTTGAGGCGGACGAGGTGAAGTCGCTGTAGGCCTTGCCGCCAGGTTCTGGTGCCATAGGTCGGACAGGGTGTCCATCAAGGCCTTGGGCTGGGTCGCGACATTATCGAACCGGGCGGGTGTGCCCAAGGTGACGCGTCCGCTCGCAGCAGGTCCTCATGCGTCACCACGGGAATGTGCCCGGTGGCCGAGACGTGCTCTATCCGGGCGTTGTTACGGGTGACCGCTTGTACAGGCGGGTCCTGGACGCGCCGCAGGCGGACCTCGGCAACGGCGCCGGCGGCACCCTTCGTGGTCGGTTCCTGTACGAGTCTCCTTCCTCACATACGTGGGGCTCATATGTCCGAAATGGTATTGAATGATACTATCGTGAACGTAACGGTAATAGATGCGTTGAACAGGTAGGGAGGCAGGCGATCATGGACGTCTATGAGGCAGTCACGAGCCGACGGGCGGTGCGCGGATTCACCGACCGGCACGTCCCGAGGGAGGTGCTGGAGCGTGTGCTGTCCGCCGCGGCCTGGGCGCCGTCCGGATCGAACATTCAGCCGTGGCACGCCTACGTGCTGACCGGCGCGCCGCTGGCCGAGCTCAAGAAACGCACCGGCGAGCGCCTGGCCGCAGGCGACCCCTGGGACGACGCGGAGTACGAGCAGTACCCGCCCGCACTGAAGTCCCCGTACCGCGAACGTCGATCAGCCTTCGGCGCACAGCGCTACGGCGCGCTCGGCATTGCGCGCGAGGACATAGAGGCGCGCCAGAGGGCCGCTTCCGCGAACTGGGACTGTTTCGGCGCGCCCGCCGCCCTGTTCTGCTACATCGACCGCGACATGGGCCCGGCCCAATGGTCCGACGTCGGCATGTTTCTGCAGACCGTCATGCTCTTGCTCCGCGCCGAAGGGCTGCACAGTTGCCCGCAGATGGCATGGGCGAAGTATCACAGGACCGTCGCGGAGGTCCTGTCACGCCCGGACGAGCTCATCCTCTTCTGTGGCATGTCGATCGGGTTCGAGGACGTCACGGTGGATTACGCCCGTACGGGCCGGGCCCCGCTCGACGAGACGGTCACGTTCGTCGACGGTTAGTACTGGAATCGCATGCGGCATGACGGGGGGATTGATGCTCGTTGGTGCGACTGTGTGCTGATGAGCTGACGGTCGAGCAGGTCGATTCGTGGTCCGAGGAGATAGCCGGCTGCATGCCCGATTCGCCCACCGTTTGGCAGGTCCGAGCCGCGCGAGCGGGCTGAGACCGGACAGCTGGACCTCGACTCGATGGTCTCCCGGCGCATCGCGCTCGGCCAGGTCAACGAGAAGGTGTCCGCTACGTGATCATTGCGACGTGAGTTCCCCGCACCCCGAAAGCGCGGCCAGGTAGGCAGGCGGCTGCTGTGGCCTGGCTGGATGCGGTAGCAGGGGCCGTGTGAGGGGATCGGCGGACGGTGGAGCCGATCCCCCGCGGTCAGGAAGAAGCTCGGTGCTGTTCCCGGTTCTTCGTGGCCCCGTTCAAGGCAGACGGGGACGGGGCCACGCGGGGGTGTGGATTTACAGGGCGGACGCGGCGCTGTGCAGGTTCTTGGCGGCCAGGGCGAGTCCTTCGGTCTGGGAGTAGGCGGCGTCCTCGTGTTCGATGTTCACGGCCATGTCGGGGTTGATCTCGGCGAGGGCGCGCAGGAACTCGGTCCAGAAGGAGACGTCGTTTCCGAGGCCGACGGCGACGAACTTCCACGCCGGGTTCTCGGGCCAGGCGTTGCACCAGAAGCCGTAGCCGGTGGGCACCTTGCCGGGCGCGTCGGCGGGGACGCGGGTGAACGACGTGTCCAGGACGCCGCGGATGTCGGCGCCGGGGCAGAGCGTCGCGTCCTTCGCGGCGGCGTGGAACACCAGCGGGCCCAGCCACTTGATGGAGGCGATGACGTCCATGCCCTGCCACATCAGGTGGGACGGGTCCATCTCGGCGCCGACGTTCGTGGCGCCCGTCTCGTCGACGAGCCGCTTCAGGGTGACCGGGGAGAACACCAGGTTGTGCGGGTGCATCTCGATGGCGACCCGGACGTCGTTCTCCCTGGCCAGCGCGTCGATCTCCTTCCAGAACTCGACGGCCACGCCCCACTGGTAGTCCAGGACGTCCATGTAGACGCCGTCCCACGGGTTCACCACCCATGAGGGGTACTTGGCGTCGGGGTCGGAGCCCGGGGTGCCGGACATGGTGACCACGTGCTTGACGCCGAGCAGGCCCGCGAGGCGGATCGTACGGCGCAGGTCGTCCGCGTGCTTCGGGCCGACACCCGGGAGGGGGTTGAGCGGGTTGCCGTTGCAGTTGAGGCCGGTCAGTTCCATTCCACGGTCGGCGAAGGTCGCCAGGTACTCCTCGCGCGCGGTGGCCGAGGACAGCAGGAGGTCGACCGGGCAGTGGGGGGAGGGGATGAAGCCGCCGGTGTTGACCTCCACGGAGGTCAGACCGTTCTCCTTCAGGATGTCGAGGGCCTCGGTGAGGGGACGGTCGTGCAGACAGGCGGTGTAGGCGCCGAGCTTGAGGGCCATGGGAGTTGCTCCTTGGATGCGGGTGGTCAGGCGACGGGCGGAACGGTGACGGCGGCGCCGCCGCCCAGGGAGGACTCGACGACGGCCTGGATGATCTCCATGGTTCGCAGCGCGTCGGCGAAGGTGGCGCAGGCCGGCAGCGGGTCGGTGGTGCCCGCGACCTGGTCGAGGAAGGCCCGGGCCTGGTAGGTGAAGTTGTCGGCGTTGCTGGCGCCCACGCCCGGCGCCTCCATCGGGACCCCGCCCGCGAAGTAGGGCAGCTGCGGGCCGGCGATGATCTGACGGGCGCCGCGGGTACGGGCGGCGGGCTGGGCGTCGTCGAAGAGGTACTCGGCGGGCCGGTGTTGGTCGAACGCGGCCCGGCCGCCGACGCCCAGGACGTCGAAGGAGAGCCCGTTGGGCAGGCCGAAGCCGGTGCGCGTCACCGAGAAGGTGCCGACGAGACCGGATTCGAAGCGGGCGGTGAAGGACGCGGTGTCCTCGTTCTCGACCTCGCCGACCTCGTCGGAGACGGGGGCCGCGTTGTGTCCGACGACAGCGCCCAGCGGCAGCGGCCGCTTGGAGATCTGCGTCGACAAACTGGCACCGGAGACCGCCGCGATGGGCCCGGCGACGTACTCGGCGACGTCGATGATGTGCGAGCCGACGTCCCCGAGCGCGCCGGAGCCGAGGTCGCCCTTGAACCGCCAGCTCAGCGGCCCCTTCGGGTCGGTCGCGTAGTCGCACCAGTACCGGCCGCTGAACAGGGTGAGATCGCCCAGCTCGCCGTTGCGTACGTGGTCGCGGATCGCGGCGATGCCGGGGGAACGGCGGAAGGTGTACCCGACGGCGGTCACGACGTCGGCGCTGCGCTCCAACTCGGCCATGGCGCGCGCGTCCTCGAGCGAACCGGCCAGCGGCTTCTCGCACAGCACGTGCTTGCCCGCGGTGACCAGCGCCGCCGCGATCGGGCGGTGCAACGCGTTGCCGACGACGATGCTGACGGCGTCGATCGTCGGGTCCTCGACAACGGCCTCCCAGCTCGGGAGCGCCTTCTCGTATCCGTAGCGGCGGGCGGCGTCCTCACCGAGTTCGACGTTGGCGTCGGCTATCGCGGCCAGCCGGACCGGCGGCAGACCGGCACCGAAGACCGTGTTGACGTTGCGGTAGCCGGCGGCGTGGCTGCGGCCGGCCATGCCGGCTCCGATCACCGCGACGGAGAGGGGCTTGGCGGACGTGGTCATGGTGGTGCCTTTCAAAAGGACACGTGGGGGTGTCAGTTGGAGGTGGGGAAGTTGAAGCCGGCGGTCGGCTGCTGGGCGGGTTGCGGCCAGCGGGTGGTGACGACCTTGGGGCGGGTGTAGAAGCGGATGCCTTCGGGGCTGTGGATGGGGGAGTCGCCGATGAGGGAGTCCTTCCAGCCGCCGAAGGAGTAGTACGACATCGGCACGGGCACCGGCACGTTGATCTCGTCGACCGAGGTGGCGTGCGGGACGTCCGCGCCGAGGCTGGAGGCGTTGGCGGCGAGGTCGACGGGCAGGACGTCGCCGTCGAGAAGGCCCGAATCGCCGTGCCGGTAGCGGTATTTGGTGCCGAACCGCTGCGAGCCGAGGGACTCGGACAGCGCGCCGATGGCGGCGAAGCCGTGGTTTTGGACGAGGACGATGATGACCTTCAGGCCCTCGGAGACCATGGTGACGATCTCCTGAGCCATCATCAGATACGAGCCGACGCCGACCAGGACGACGACCTCGCGGGAAGGGTCGGCCATCTTGGCGCCGAGGCCGGCGGCGACTTCGTAGCGCATGCAGGAGTAGGCGTACTCGACGTGGTAGGCCTTGGGATCCCGGGCCCGCCACAGCTGTTGCAGGTCACCCGGCATGGAGCCGGCCGCGTTGATGACGACGGCGCGGTCGTCGAGGACGTCGTTGAGCGCGCCGAGGATCTCGGTCTGGGCGGGCAGGGGAGTGTGGCCGAGGCTGAAGCACCCGTCCTCGATCTCCCTTGTGCGGCCGATGAGTTGACGGGTGTGCGCCCGGTACTCCGCTGAGACCTTCCAGTTCACCAGCGGCCCCCGCGAGCGCCTCGATGCCGAGGCGTGCGTCGGCGACCAGTGGCTCCGCCGAGTGCTTGACGGCGTCCAGGCGGGCCACGTTGAGGTTGACGAAGGTGACGTCCGGGTTGGCGAAGACGGTGTGGCTGGCGGTGGTGAAGTCGCTGTACCGGGTGCCGATACCGAGCACGGCGTCGGCCTCGCGGGCCAGTTCGTTGGCCGCGTAGGAGCCGATGCCGCCTGCCGCGCAGGGGTGGTCCCACGGGACGGCGCCCTTGCCGGCGGGCGGCCACTGCGGCCACGGCCACCACGGGGGCGATTCTGCGGGGGCGGGGAAGAGACGTGCGGTTCATGCGTGCACCTCACTGTGCAACTGGGAGGGGAAGGTGGTTCGGCGGCCGCCGGGTGGGCCGGGAAGGGTGCGACGGCCTCGGTCGGGGCGCGGTAAGGGAGGGGAGAGCTGGTCGAATCCGTGGTGCGGCCGTGTCGCCTGCGCCTTGTGGGCGTCGGCGACAGTGACCGGACGGATTCGGCGCGCCGAAAGATGCCGGATGTCGGTGCCGCGGTCCTGAGCTGACTTGGTTGGAACAACAGGACAATTTAAAGCGCTTTAAGTCCTGGTACTATCGGCCTCGTTTCGTGAGGGTGTCAAGGGTGTTGCGCGAGGAGATTTCCGCGGGGAGGCGCTGGTGGACGACGTCGGTTCCGCACGTCACCGGAACCGCACGGGCAAGCGCCCCCGGCTGGAGGACGTGGCCGCACGCGTAGGTGTGTCGACGGCGTCGGTGTCCCTGTTACTGCGCGGGGTGCCCGGCCCGAGCGAACGCACCCGGCGGCGCGTCCTGAAGGCGGCCGCCGACCTCGGCTACCAAGTGGACCGCATCGCGAGCATGCTGGCCAGCAGACGTACCCGGCTGCTCGGCGTCATGGTCGACGTCCACAGTCCGTTCCACGCCGAACTGGTCGAGCACCTGCACGCGGCCGCCGAGGAGGTCGGCCACGACCTCGTGCTCAGCACCCAGACCCGCATCCGCGACGAGCACACCGCCGTCGAGACGCTGTTGGCCTTCCGTAGCGAGGCCCTGATCCTGCTCGGTCCGACCGCCCCGGCGGACACCCTTGCCGCCCTCGACCGCAAGTCCCCGGTGATTGCCGTCGGCCGCCGGATCGCCGACGCCGGCCTGGACGTCGTGCGCACGGCGGACGACGACGGAGTGGGCAGATCGTCGACCACCTCGCGGGTCTCGGCCATCGCGCGATCGTCTACGTGGACGGCGGCAAGGGGGGCATCGCCACCGACCGACGCCGCGGCTACCGCACCGCCATGCGCCGTCAGGCCTGGACGACCACGTCCGGGTCCTCGCCGGAGACCGCACCGAAGCGGCCGGCGAGCGCGCCGTCCGACATCTCCTCGACGGCGCCGAACTGCCCACCGCGGTCATCGCGTTCAACGACCAGTGCGCCATCGGCGTCCTGGCCGCCCTCTCCCGCGCCGGTGTCGCCGTCCCGGGCAAGGTGTCCGTGGCCGGCCTACGACGACGACACGCTCTCCCGGCTGAGCTGCTTCAACCTGACCACCGTCAGCCAGAGCGCCCGGGAACAGGCCCGGCACGCGGTGACCGCCGCCGTCGAACGCCTCGACGAGGATCGCATCGAACCCCGCGAGGTCGTCCTCACCCCGCGCCTCGTCCTTCGCGGCACCACGGCCGAACCTGCCTGACAGGTGCAGCGAAGTGCTGCCCGCAAGCGCATGGCGTGCGTCCCAGGTTCGGCGTTCCTCGCCCTGTCGGCGACCGCCTCGGCGCTCGGAGTCATCCCCGCCGGGGCCGTCGCCCTCCTCCTGGACGTGGACGGCATCATGAACTCCGGTTCGTCGTGACCACTCCCCAGTGCCTGAGGCAGGAATGTGAGTTTGCGCTCACATCGGCGATGAGCTCACGTTCACAGACGCGACATGGCGAGTCAAGCCCCCGTGCGCGCACTCCGCGCGACGGCGAGCCGAGCGGTCAGCGGTCTTCCGGCGTGCTGAGGAGGTAGGAGATGGTCGCCGTCTGCAGCCGGCTGCGCAGTTCGTTCCACGGCAGCGGGCGCTCGGACTCCAAGAACTCGCCCTGGGTGACCCGGTGCGCCAGCGTGGCGTAGGTCAGGCGGTAGGCGAAGTCCAGCGCGGCCGCGCGGTCCGGATGCGCGATGGCTACGTGGTCCAGGGCCGCGGCGAAGCGGCGGTTGCCCTCGACGCTGACCCGTGAGCCCTCGGCCCGCACCGCTTCGTGCCGGACGCCGAGCAGCAGGAAGACGCGCAACAGGGCCTCGTGCGACTGAAACGCGTCGGTGAGCGCGCCGACGGCCTCGGCGATCGCCACGGCCGGATCGCGCAGGATGCGCAGCCGTTCCACGGATGAGCGCCGGGCGATCTCGGTCAGGAGGTTGTCGGTGAAGGCGTGCTGGATCGCCAGCAGCAGCCCCTCCTTGTCACCGAACCGGCGATAGACGGACCCGACCGCCATGCCGGCCCGCTCGGCGACGGCGGCCACGGTCAGCGCCTCTACCCCGCCCTGTTCGAGCAGCGCGTACCCGGCCTGAAGGATGTCCTGCTGCGAACGGCGGCTGCGTTCCTGGAGGGCGGCAGGTCGGCGGGCTGTGGGCTCGGTCACTCGCGCATTTTATCGACGGGGCTCTTGACGTCCACGTTGCGGGCATGTGAACCTCGGCTCACATTGAATGTGAATCCAAGCTCACATATTTGAAGCTGCGACTCGACGCCATCTGCGTCCCATCCTTCCCACCTCACCCCTCGCCCTGGCGAGGGCCGTTTCCGGAGGTGCTCCATGGCTCCGCTCTACGACATCGCCGTCGTCGGCTACGGACCGACCGGACTCACCGCCGCGTCCCTGCTGGGCCGGCTCGGCCACCGGGTCGTGGTCTGCGAACGCTGGCCCGGCCTGTATGGGCTGCCCCGCCTCACCCACATCGACGACGAGACCGCCCGCACCATCCAGGCGGCCGCCGACATCGACGAAGCGCTGCACGACTCGTCCCTTTGCCAGTACGTGTGGGTCAACGGCAAGGGCGAGACCCTCGTGCGCATCCCGGCGACACCCGAGGGCTCGATGGGGTATCCGGACCACATCTCCATGTACCAGCCGGACGTGGAGAGCGCGATCGACAAGCGGCTGCGCGGCTACGGCACGGTCGACGTCCGTCAGGGCTGGGCGGTCACCGGCCTCGATCAGGACGCCGACGGCGTCACACTGCGCCTGCGCGGCTGGAACTCCGATGCGATCAGCGCCGACGGACCGCACGATCAGGTCCGGGCCCGCTATGTGATCGCCGCCGACGGCAGCCGCAGCGGGCTCCGGGAACTGCTCGGCGTGGAGCGTCAGGATTTCGGCTTCAACGAGCAGTGGGTCAACGTCGACACCGAGTGGCTGCGCCCCCAGCCCGCGGAGTTCGCGTACGGCACCCAGTACTGCGATCCCGCGCGCGGGCACATGACCATCAACATCGGCCACACCCGTCAGCGCTTCGAGTTCGCCCTGCTGCCGGGCGAGACCCGCGAGGAGATGACCGCCCCGGAGACCGCCTGGCGCCTCCTGCGCGACTACCACGACCTGGGCCCCGACGACGTGCGGATCACCCGCCGGCTCGTCTACGGCTTCGAGGCCCGCATCGCCACCCGGTGGCGGGCCGGCCGGGTCTTCCTGACCGGCGACGCCGCCCACACCATGCCCCCGTACCTCGGCCAGGGCGCGTGCAGCGGCATACGCGACTCCACCAACCTCGCCTGGAAACTCCACCTCGTCCTCGGTGGCCAGGCACCGGACGCGCTCCTGGACACCTACGAGGCCGAGCGCCGCCCGCACGTCACCGCCATCACCCATGCGGCGATCGGCCTGGGCAAGGTCGCCAACACGCACGACACCGAGGTCGCGGCCGCCCGGGACGCGGCCTTCCTCGCGGGCAAGGTGCCCCTGCCGCCTCCGTTCCCGCCGCTGAGCGACGGAGTACTGCGACCGGGAACCGACGCGCCGGTCGGCACGCTCACCCCGCAAGGGCGGATCCGTCTGGCCGACGGGCGCAGTGGACGCTTCGACGACCTGACCGGATACGGCTTCGCCCTGGTCACCGCCGAGGACCCGACCACCGCCCTCGGCCCGGAGCGGCTCGCCCTGCTCCAGCGCCTGGGCTGCGCCGTGGTCGCCCTCGATACCGTCGACGACCTCGGCGGACGCCACCGGGAGTATCTCCAGCGGCTCGACGCGGTCGCGTATCTGGCGCGCCCCGACTTCGTGCTGTTCGGCACGGCGGCCGACAGCAGGGACCTCGGCGCGTTGGTGGACGACCTTCGGGCCGCGTTGTCCGGAACGGTCGAGGCGGTCGCCGTATGACCACCGGGAACCCTGAGATGTCGGCTCCGCTGTCGCCCTTGGTGGCGGCCCAGCACCGGGCGATGCCCTTCACCCGGCTCGCCGACTGCGGCATGGACCCCGCCGACGCCCGCCGCCTGCTCGCCGCCACCGCGGAGGCGAGGCCATGGCAGGACGCAGCGGAAGCTCTGGCGGAGGGGCAGTTGGAGCGAGCACGTCTCGCGGAGGGGGCGGGCCACCGCACGACCGCCCGGCAGGCGTACCGGTTCGCTTCCGCAGCCCTGATGTTCGCGCAGATGGCCTACCAGACAGACACGCCGCGGAAACGGGAGTTGTACGCCCGGCACACCGCCGCGACCACCGCCCTGGCACCCCACGTGGAGCGCGTGGAGATCCCTTACCGCGAAGGCGTCCTCGGCGGCTGGCTGTGCCTGCCGCCGGACGGCGCGGCCCGGGCCACCGTCATCGTGTGGGGCGGGCTCAGCGGCTGGGGAGCCGCGTATCTGCCCGTCGCCGACGCGTACACCGCGCGCGGCCTGGCCTGTCTGCTCGCGGAAGGACCCGGTCAGGGCGAATCCCGGCTGCGGCACGGGCTGTACGTCGACGAGCGCGTCACCGAAGGCTTCGCCCGTTTCGTCGACCTGGTCGAGGCCGATCCCCGTCTCGGCGGTGCCATCGGTGTCCAGGGCGTCAGCTTCGGCGGCCTGTTCGCCGCCCACCTGGCCGCCGCCGACCCGCGCGTCGGCGCGGTGATGGTGAACGGCGCCCCGGCAGCCCCCACAGTCCCGGAATTCCGCACGGCCCGTGAGCAGATGGCCGCCGTGGTCGGCAGCGACGACCCGAACCGGGTGGCCGAGGTCATGGACAGCCTGCGCTTCGACCCGGACAAGCACCGCATCACCTGCCCGCTGCTCCTGCTGCACGGCGGCCAGGACCCCCTCGCCCGCTACGAGGACCAGGAGCCCTTCCTGCGCGCCGCGGACCCTGCCGCCGCTACCGTCCGCATCTGGCCCGACGGCGAGCACACCCTGTACAACCATGCGGCCGAACGCGACGCGTACGCCGGAGACTGGTTCATGGACCACCTCGTCGGCCAGGACATCCCGAGCAGGTAGGAACACCCATGGACTTCACCGTCGAGACCGCCACCGACGCGGTCGTGGACAGCTTTCGACAGACCAAGGACCGGCGGCTGCGCGAGGTGATGGAGAGCCTGACCCGCCATCTGCACGCCTTCGTACGGGACATCGAACCGACGATGGAGGAGTGGGAGGCCGCGATCGGCTTCCTCACGGCCGTCGGCCAGACATGCGACCACACCCGGCAGGAGTTCATCCTGCTCTCCGACGTCCTGGGCGTCTCCATGCTCGTCGAGACCATGAACGGGACCATGAACGGGACCGAGACGGGAACCGAGAGCACCGTCCTCGGCCCCTTCCACATGACCGAGTCCCCCCGCCGTGAACTCGGCGACTCCATCGACCTCCTCGGCACCGGCCGCCCGTGCGTGGTCTCCGGCCAGGTGCTCGCGGCCGACGGCACCCCGCTGCCGGGCGCCGAACTCGACGTGTGGCAGTGCAACGAGGACGGCTTCTACGATGTGCAGCAGCCCGACGTCCAGCCGCCGGGCAACGGCCGCGGACTCTTCCGTACGGACGTCGAGGGCCGCTTCTGGTTCCGCACCGTCGTCCCCTCCCACTACCCGATCCCCACCGACGGTCCCGTCGGCCGCCTGCTCGACGCCACCGGCAGGCACCCCTACCGGCCCGCCCACATTCACTTCATCGCGAGCGCCGACAGCCATCGACCGGTCACCACCCACGCGTTCGTCGACGACAGCCCGTACATCGACTCCGACGCCGTCTTCGCGGTCAAGCAGGGCCTGATCACCGACTTCACCGAGTCGTACGACGAGCAGGGGGCCGAGCGCTTCGGCGTGACCGTACCCTTCACACACGCCAGGTTCGACATCGTCCTGGCGCCGGAACCGGAGACGACGTGATGACCCTCCAGCAGCCCTCCTTCACCTACGAAGCCCAGCCCATGCGGGTGGTCTTCGGAGTCGGCAGCCTGGGCCAACTTCCCCAGGAGGCAGAGCGGTTGGGCCTCCGCCGACTGCTGGTGCTGTCCACGCCGGGTCAGTGTGTTCTCGCCGAGCACGCCGCCGGCCTGCTCGGCGACGCATGCGTCGGGCTGTTCACCGAGGCCCGGATGCACGTGCCGGTCGAGGTCGCCGAAGCGGCCCGCATGGCCGCGCGCGACACCGGCGCGGACGGCTGCCTGGCCATCGGCGGCGGCTCCACGATCGGTCTGGGCAAGGCGATCGCCCTGGAGTCCGGCCTGCCCGTGATCACTGTGCCGACCACCTACGCGGGCTCCGAGATGACCCCCGTCTGGGGACTCACCGAGCACGGGCGCAAGCGCACCGGCCGCGACCGGGCCGTCCTGCCCCGCAGCGTGGTCTACGACCCCGAACTCACCCTCCGCCTGCCCGTGGACGTGTCGGTGACCAGCGCCTTCAACGCCATCGCCCATGCCGTGGAAGCCCTGTACGCGCCCGACGCCTCACCGATCGTGTCCCTGATGGCCGAGGAAGGAGTGCGCTCGCTGGCCACCGCCCTGCCGATCATCGCCGCCGACGCTCTGGACCTCGAGGCCCGGACGGACGCGCTGCGCGGGGCATGGCTGTGCGGGGCGTGCCTGGGCGCCACGACCATGTCGCTCCACCACAAGCTCTGCCACATCCTCGGCGGCACCTTCGACCTGCCCCACGCCGCCACCCACACCGTGCTGCTCCCGTACGTCGCCGCCTTCAACCTTCCCGCGGCACCGGCCGCCGAGCAGGCCCTCCGCCGAGCCCTGGCCACGGACGACGTACCCAAGCACCTGGCGCACGCGGCTGCGGACCTTGGCGCCCCGTGCTCCCTGGCCGAACTGGGCCTGACCGAGCGCGACTTCGACGAGATCACCGCCCAGGCGCAGGCCCAGCCCTACGCCAACCCACGGCCGGTCACCGAAGAAGCCCTCCGCTCCCTCCTCACGGACGCCCTGAACGGAAACCTTGTGCCCTGACCGGGAAGGCGCCTCTTCGGCCAGGGAGCGGTCAGCGCAGAGGCCGGCCGCAGGTCCGCCGGCCATGGCCGCGGTGACGGCTCGGTCGAGGACCACGATGGGGTTGCGGGTCATCCGCTCCAGCAAGCCATACAGGGCGAGGGTCCGTGGCCAGTCCGGTTCCTGAGCGTGCCGGGCCTGACCGTGGACGGCCGCAATCGTCTTCTGCAATGGGCGGCGCACGCTCCTGTTCGGGCGGCCGGACGCACCGAGCCGCCTTCGGCCGTCTTGACCGTCGTCCGCCCGCACAGAGCCGGAATGCCGCCGTCAGGCGCGCGCCACTGTGCTGTACCGGCCGAAGCCGGTGCTGTGCCCGGTAGCGCCGTCCGAGGACCGCCGACAGGGCGCTCTCCACTTTCGCTCGTGCGCCACCGCCGAGGGGTCGTTGGCTGACTGCCGCTGGGCGCGGTGGCGACGCGTGGGGAGGGCTGAGGGCGGCGCCGAAGATCGGCATGTGGCGTGCCGTTGGCTGAGAAAAACGCTTGGACTGGGCGGGCGCCGTCGCGGGACACTGCCATTCCTGGCCTGCCCGACCGCACGTTGGCGTCGCCGCGAGCCGCGCGGGGGCTCCGTCGTCGTGGCCCGCATGTCGGAGGACGACCCGAGCGAGCGCGCTCACTCGAACCGAAGCTCCGCACGGTCATTGAGGCAACAGCGGCTCCCTGAGAAGTACGTGGCGGGCTGCCGTACGACAACACGGGGTGGGGGATGGGATCGCCTGAATCGCGCGAGGTCTCGCCGGGGAAGGGCCCGGTGCTCCTCGCACTTCGTTATTACGGACGGGAGTTAGCCCGGCTACGCCGGCTGACGGTGCCCGCGATGCTGCTGCCGGCGCTGGGCAACATCGGGATCAACTACATCGCGCCGCTGGTCGTCGCGAAGCTCGTCGGCCGCATCGCCGGCGACGCGGGTATCGCCATCGGCTCGACGCTGCCGTACGTCCTCGGCTTCGCCGGTGTCCTGTTGCTCGCGGAGGTGCTGTGGCGCATCGGGCTGCACTGCCTGAACCGCCTCGACGCGCTCGGCATCGAGCACCTGTACGTCATCGGCATGGACGAGCTGTTCGCCAAGGACGCCGCGTTCTTCCACGACAACTTCGCCGGGTCGCTGACCAAGCGGGTCCTCAGCTTCGCCTCCCGCTTCGAGGAGTTCGTCGACACGCTGACGTTCAACGTCCTGGGCAGCCTCGTGCCGCTGGTGTTCGGATCGGTGGTGCTGTGGCGCTATGAACCGCTGCTCGTAGTCGGGCTGTTGGCGATGATCGCGCTGACGGCGCTGTGCGTGGTGCCTCTCATCCGTCGCCGTCAGGCGCTCGTCGACCAGCGTGAGGAGGCGATCGCCCGGGTGTCGGGCCACGTCGCCGACAGCCTGATGAACATGGACACGGTCCGGGCGTTCGCGGCCGAGGAACGCGAGGCCGCCGAGCACCGGTCCCGCGTCGCGGCGTCGCGGCGGCTCATGTTGAGGTCGTGGGACTACGGCAACCTGCGCATCGACACGCTGGTCGCGCCGATGTCCGTACTGACCAACGCACTGGGCCTGCTGCTCGCGGTCGCGCTCGGCGGGGGCGGGCACGGCGTGGAAGCGGTCGTCGTCGCCTTCACGTACTACTCCAACGCGACGCGGATCATGTTCGAGTTCAACCAGATCTACCGCCGGCTGGAGAGCTCGATGACGGAGGCCGCACAGTTCACCGAACTGCTGCTGAAGCCGCCGACCGTGCTCGACCCGGCGTCGCCGGAGCCGCTGCTGTCGCGGGGCGCCGACGTCCGCTTCGAGCGGGTGACCTTCGCCCACGCGGGCGCGGAGCCGCTCTTCGAGGGCCTCGAACTGGCTGTGCCCAGCGGGGCGAAGATCGGTCTCGTCGGCCGGTCCGGCGGCGGCAAGACCACGCTCAGTCGGCTCCTGCTGCGGATGACGGACATCGACGCCGGCCGGATCCTGATCGGAGGCCAGGACATCAGCAAGCTGCGCCAGGCCGACCTGCGCAGCCTGATCGCCTACGTGCCGCAGGACCCGGCGATGTTCCACCGCACGCTGCGGGACAACATCGCGTTCGCCCGGCCGGACGCCACCGACGCCGAGATCCGCCGCGCGGCCGAGGCGGCGCACGTCACGGAGTTCGCCGACGCGCTGCCGGACGGCTTCGACACGATGGTGGGCGAGCGCGGGATCAAGCTGTCCGGCGGACAGCGCCAGCGGGTCGCCCTCGCCAGGGCGATCCTGCGCGACGCGCCGATCCTGCTGCTCGACGAGGCGACCAGCGCCCTGGATTCCGAGAGCGAGATCCTCGTCCAGAAGGCGCTGTGGCGGCTCATGGAGGGGCGGACGGCGCTCGTGGTGGCGCACCGGCTGAGTACGGTCGCCGGCATGGACCAGCTCGTCGTCCTCGACCGCGGCCGGATCGTCGAGCAGGGCACGCACCAGGAGCTGCTCGCGTCGGACGGCGCCTACGCGAAGTTGTGGCAGCACCAGTCGGGCGGCTTCCTGGACGACAGCCCCGCGCGGGCCGATCTGCACTGAGCGCGAGGCCGCCCCGCCGCGCGGTACAGCTGATGCCCCGACAGGGGCGACCGTTTCCGGCAGGCGGCGCATGCGGTGCGCCGCCTGCCGGACCGGCTTGGCCGTTACTGCTGGGCTGCGCGGCGGCGGCGTACGACCAGGACGGCGCCCGTGCCGGCGACGACGGCGGCGACCGCCGCGCCCGCGAGGGGCAGGGTGGAACCGGAACCGGTGTTGGCCAGGTCCCCACCCGTGGTGGCGGAGCCCGACGAACCGGTCACCGAAGAACCACCCGTGGTGGAGGAACCACCCGTGGAACCGGAACCGCCGGCGGACGTGGTGCCGGAGCCCCCGGTGGACGAGGTGCCGGAGCCTCCGGTGGACGACGTCGAGCCGCCGCTCCCCGTCGAGCCACCACCCGTCGACCCGCCGCCGGCGACGTCGAGCTGGATGTCGGCCGTGTCGTTCGCCTTGTTCTTGTCGAACGGCCGGGACTCGTCGGCGAGGGCCACCGAGCCCTTGGCCCCCGGCACAGCCTTGTCGATCTTCAGCTTGAAGGTGTAGGTCTCGCCGTCGCCTTCGTCGACCCAGGACTGGCTGGTGCCGCAGCTGTAGCTTCCGGATCCCACGCTCTTGCAGTACCCGTGGGCCTTGGTCACCGTCGTACCGGCGGGCATCTTGACGAGAACCCGGGTCGGCGCGGTGCCCAAGTCCCGCAGCATCCAGCCCGGCCCGGCGTTGGTGAACTTCACTTCCAGGGGCACCGTTTCGCCGACGCGGCCCTTCAGCTGCGCTCCTGTCACCTGGAAGTCTGCCGTGTTCGTCGCGGTCACCTTCGCAGTGACCGCGTCCCAGTCGGGGTGGGTGGAGTTGTTGGGGTCGGCCGGGGTGGCGTCGGGCCGCTCCACCAGCTTCACCGCGGGGCCGGTTCCGCGCACGGGCTCCGGACCACCGTCCCCGGGGACGATGACGGAGGTGGAGACCACCACGCGAAGCCTGTCGTACAGCGCGTGGTCGAGAGCGTTCAGCGTCAGCGCCTTCTCGGGCGCGTAGACGACGCCGGGTTTCACCGGCTGGTCGAACTCGCAGACCGCGTCGGAGTAGCTCGGGGCCTCGTCGACGGAACTGAGCTCGTAGCGCAGGCAGTTGGAGGGCAGCTCGGTGTGGCTCAGCCCGCGCGTGACCGAGTACGACAGCCAGATCTTGTCGACCGACTCGGCGCCCGTGTTCGTGAAGGTGGCCGGCACCTCGAAGCTGCTGCCCGGCTTCACCCCGTCGATCGGGGCGATCTGTCCCAGAACCAGTCCGGGGCCGGAGCCGTCGGCGACGGCGGGCGAGGCGCCCAGCGCGATGAGCGCGACGGCGCCGATCGCACCGGCGGTCTTGCGGAGCACGGGAAGGCCAGGAGCCGTTTCGAGCATGGAGGTCCCTCTGAGTGAATCGTCGGCGACGGATGGGCGAACTGCGAGGGAACGTCAGTTCCCGCACGTGAGACCCCCGCCGCGATCAAAGGGTTGTACCGTGACGGATTTCCGTTGTCGTGATGCTGTGAAGAATGTGCGCAGGCGGGAGCTTGCTCGCCCGAGCTGCTGTGCCCCGGGTCCGCGACAGCTCGGACCATATGGCCGCACTCGGTGTGGTCGCCCTATTTGTGGGCCACGGCCTCACCGTAAGTGTTTTCGGCGTAACCCTCGGAATATGGCTTATTTAATCTCTGAATGGCTGAATCCAGTGTCATTGCCGCGCCTTATTGGGCGCGTGCTTCCATGATGTGACGTTTCGGCAGCGACGGGGTGTCCCGACGGCTCGCGCGATAGATATAGCACGGCATGTGGCGTGCCGGAACGCGATCCTCCGTTCTCCATGCGGACGAGTGGAAGCCATTCGGTTCGGTTTGTTGGTAAGTCACCCCGGAAAAGTAACCTCGCGACGGGTTGGGGATAGGTCGTGCGAATATTTGGATTTCGCACCAAGAAATCGTCTCGGGGTCATGGATCACAAGAATTTGGAAGACCACTTAGGTGAGTTCGGTATCGTCGATCGAGCAATTCGCGAATCCCAGGAAGAGATGCGGCGGGAGCTGTCCTGGGATGTGATCGCCAGTCACCGGGAGCGTCTGATGCGGCTGGTCCGCCGGCGGCTTCCGAATGCCCAGGACGCGGAGGACTGCGTACAGGAAGCGATGCTGAGGGCGGCCGCCCACGGCAATCTGGACCACGAGCGGATCGGTCCCTTTCTGACCACGGTGGCCCTGCGCCTGTGCGTCGACCACTATCGCGAACTGGAGCGCAGGCGGCGGTTGTTGCGCCGCGCGGCGGACGTGGGTGCCCCCGAGACACCGGACGAGGGCGTGTGCGACCAGGACTTCGGGCGCTGGCTGCTCCGCCAGGTCAACCTGCTGCGGGGCCGCGAGCGCCAGGTCGTGCTCGCCCGTGCCCATGGAATCTCCACGCTGGAATTCGCGCGCATACACCAGATCTCGGTGAAGGTGGCCGAAGGCGCGTTCACGCGGGGGCGGGCACGGTTGCGGCTCGTCTGCGCGAAGGCCCTGGACGGCGCCGCGGCATAACGGATTTCCGTTCTCTTCCCGCGGGCGATGCGTGTTCCCGTGGGTTTCAAAACGGCTCCCGAATTCCGGGAGTGCAGGTGAACAGCGAGAGCGAAAGGGTATCTTCCGTGGGCAAAAACAATACCCAGGACACCATCAAGGATTTCATCGGCGATATCGCCGACAGCACCAAGAAGGCGTTCGACGAGATTCTCGACCGGATCGGCGACGACAGTCATTCCGGGGACTGGCTCAACCCGGTGAACCCGTATCAGGCGCTCAATGGCCTGCCGGGCGACGTCCTGAGGACGGTCAGCGCGCTGTCCGCCCTCGGCGGCGTGGCCAATCCCGTGGCCGCGCTCGCGAACGCCGCCAACGCCGCGGCCGGAGTCGGCGCGGCGAATCCGCTGGCCGCGCTCGCCGGTGGTGCCCCCAACCCCCTGGCCGCGCTCACGGGCGGGGCGCCCAACCCGCTCGCGGCGATCGCCGGGGGAGGGGCGAACCCGCTGGCCGCCCTCAGCGTGGCCACCGGGTAGGTGCCGCCGAGCACACGGGAGACGGTGCACGCCGACACATCCGCACGGGTCGCGACGTCCCGGACCGTCGAGGCATCGCGCTGGGACGAGGTCGCCGCCTTCTTGCCCACCGTTGGGCCCGTGGGAGCAGGGCCGGGACCGGCTTCGACGGCACGGCCGCCGGCCGAGCCGTCGAAACCGGTCGTACCTCGGTCAGGAGGACTGGCGGGTGAAGCGCGCGGTGATCGTGACGAAGGTCAGCGGCTTCAGCATGTTGGCCTGGTTCCAGGTCATGCCGAAGTCCTTGCGGTCCACCGGGATGTCGGCGGTGAGGGTGACCGCGTCCGCCGAGACCTCGGACGCCTCCGCGGTGAAGGAGAGCTCACGGCTCACGCCGATGATGGTCAGGTCGCCGGTGACCCGGGCGGTTCCGTTGCCGACCGGGGTGACGTCGGTGGCGGTGAAGACGAGCGAAGGGTGCTTGTCGACGTCGAAGAAGTCCGCGCCGCGCAGGTGGGTGTCGCGCTTGGCGTTCTTGGTGTCCAGGGAGGCGGCGTCGATCGTCACGCTGCCGTGCGCACCACCCCCGGCGAGCACCTCGCCGTCGCCGCTGACCTTGGTGAAGACGCCCTTGACGTTGACCAGGCCCCAGAACGTCTTGTGCTGGATACGGACTGCGGTGCCCGCCGGGTCGAGGGTCCAACGACCGGCGGCGACATCCGCGAGCGAGCCGGAGTGGGGGGAGTTCGAGGTGGTGTTGGACATGGTCGTCCGTGCCTTTCGTGAGCGGTAAGGGGAGCCGGAGGCGATTCGGGCGCTGGAGCGGGCCGTCGGCGGTGCGGGGAATCAATTGAAGAATCAATACACCGCTGGCTATTACATTGGTAGCTATTAGGTAGTTAGCGAGATAATAGCGAGGCGGGGTATCCTCGGCAAGTGGCCGGGACTCGGAACCGGGTGGGCCAGGACGTGGGAACGGACGACGGGAGCCGGCGCATGGGGGAGTCCCAGCGGTCAGTGGAGCGGGTCGAGTGCCCCAGCGCGGCGGACCAGTGCCCGAGCGCGGAGGAGACCGACCTGTTGCAGCGCTGGAACGCGCTGGCGACGGGATTTCGGGAGCTCACCGACGAACTGCTCGCCGAGGCACAGCGGGAGGTCGGCCTGCCGCCCTCGTCGCTCGAAGTGCTCTGCTTCCTGGTCGCCTCGCCGGATCAGGCCGCCCCCATGCGGCTGCTCGCCCAGACGCTCGGCTTCTCCACGGCGGGGACGACCGGTGTGGTCGACCGGCTGGCCGACGCCGGGCTCGTCGAGCGCCGCCCGTCGAGTTCGGACCGCAGGGTGACGTACGCCGTGCTGACGCCGCTCGGCCGGGAGACCGCCACCACCGCGGCCAAGGTGTTCGCCGACGCGGTGCGCCGCCGCGTCGTGGAACCGCTGGGTGAGGAGGGCTTCGTGTCCTTCACCCGCGCCTTCGTCACCCTCGGCATCGTGGACATGGACGAGGCCTGTCCCGAGCCTGCGGAGTCGAGCTGACGCCTGTTCCTCTGCGGGATCGCGGACGAACGGGTCTGTGCGCCGATGCAACAGGCCCGTGTGAACGCCTGGTTGGCCCGTACGGCTGCCGACGGAGGCTTCGGCGGCCGGGATCTGAGCGCTATGGCGGAGTTCCTGAGGCCGGGCGGTGCGGAGTTGTTCAGGTCCGGCAGTGCGACGTTCCGTACGTCGGGCGGACCTGGTGTTCCCGAGCCCTGCTAGGCCTTGAGCTGGGTCAGGCCTTGAAGCCGACTGCGCCGTACAGGGAGACGGGCCCGTCACCGATCGGGGTCTCGTCCTCCGCGAGTTCGGGATGCCAGTCCTTCACGGACACGATCCCCGGCTCGACCAGGTCGAGTCCCTTGAAGAAGCGGCTCACTTCGGCGTGCGAGCGGCCCACGAGGGTCACGCCTCCCTTCCCGTACATCTCGATGCCCCGCCGCACGTTCTCCGGCTCGAAGTCGGCGGTCATCGCGGACAGGACCAGGCAGCTGCCCGGCGCCAGCGCGTCGACCAGGGTGTCCACCAGCTCGTAGGCGCCGCTCTCGTCGGCGATGAAGTGCAGCAATGCGATGAGCGACAAGGCTATGGGCCGATCGAAGTCGAGGACGCGCCCCGCCTCTTCCAGGATCTTGCCCGGCTCGCGCGCGTCCGCCTGGATGTACTCCGTCACGCCCTCGGGGGTCCCGCGCAACAGGGCCTCGGCGTGTGCGAGGACGATCGGGTCGTTGTCGACGTACACCACCCGCGCGTCCGGAGCGGTGAGCTGCGCGATCTGGTGGAGGTTCGGCTCCGTGGGAATGCCGGCGCCGACGTCGAGGAACTGGCGGATGCCCGCCTTCCGGACGAGGTGGCGTGTGGCCCGCCGCATGAACCAGCGGTTGCTGCGCGCCGCCCGCTTGGCGCCGGGATCGATCGACGTGATGTGCTGCCCGAGCTGCTCGTCGACCGGGTAGTTGTCCTTTCCGCCCAGGTACCAGTCGTACACCCGCGCCGGATGCGGCTTGCTGGTGTCGATCCGGTGTGCGGCGGACTCGGTCCCCGTCATGCGGCAACTCCTCTGCTCGGACTGGCCAGTTCGCCTCACCGACGTGTGATCGACAAGACATGCGAGCAGTCTGCCATCCGTGCACGCCGCCGGCCGCGCCGGATATGGACACGGGAGGCTCTGTCCGAGCTGTGGTGTGCGGGCCCGCGCCGCGTGGGGTTCACCGACGCGCTGACAATGGGCCGGAGCATGAAGGTCCTCTCAATCGGGAGCTGCGGGCGTGCCACGGAGCCCGAGTCCGGCGGGGATTCGAGGAGGGCCGGGGCACCCGGCGGAGTGCAGGGGCCACCTGGCGAGACGCTCCTTACGCGGCGAGATGCATGGACATAGCATCGGTCCCCGCATGAACACGATGACGCTCTGGCACATATCCATCTGGGAGTTCGCCGCTCTCGCCGCCGCGGCTCTGCTCGTCGGCTTCTCCAAGACCGCCGTGAGCGGGGCCAACACGGTCAGCCTGGCGATCTTCGCCGCCGTGCTGCCCGCCCGCGCCTCGACCGGTGTCCTCCTGCCCATCCTGATCGTCGGGGACGTGCTCGCCGTCCTCACCTACCGACGGCACGCCCACTGGCCCACGCTGTGGCGGCTGTTCCCCGCGGTCGCCGGGGGTGTCGTCTTCGGCACGCTGTTCCTGATGTGGGCCGACGACGGGGACGTGCGGACCTCGATCGGCGCGATCCTGCTGCTGATGGCGGCGGTCACCATGTGGCGCCGCCGGGCCGCCCAGGACGAGGAACCCGACTCGGTGGTGACACGCACGGGCCGGATCAAGGCCCGTTCGTACGGCGTGCTCGGCGGCTTCACGACGATGGTCGCCAACGCGGGCGGCCCGGTGATGTCGATGTATCTCCTGTCGGCGGGCTTCAGGAAACTGGGCTTCCTCGGCACGTCGGCCTTCTTCTTCCTGATCGTCAATGCGTCGAAGGTGCCGTTCAGTGTGGGACTCGGCCTGATCGACGGCCACTCGCTGTTGCTGGACGCGGCGTTGGCGCTGTTCGTCGTGCCGGGGGCGTTCATCGGCAAATGGGCTGTGAACCGAATCAACCAGCTGCTTTTCGAGCGGCTGGTGATCGCGGCGACAGTGGTGGGCGGAGTGCAGCTGCTGCTGCGCTGACCGCTACCGGGAAGCGGCGGCGTCCAGCAGGGCGGGGAGATCCGCGAACGAGTCCAGGACGTGGTCCGGCTCGCCGCTCGCCGCCCGATGAGTCTCCGGCAGGTATTTGCCGGTCTTGACGAGGACACCGGTGATTCCCGCGCGCTGCGCCGCGAGGACGTCCGACTCGATGTCGTCGCCGACCATCAGTGCCTCGTCGGGACCGACCCCTAGACGCGCCAGCGCCGTCTCGAAGAACGCGGGCGCCGGCTTGCCGGTGATCTCCGCCTCGGTGCGGGCCGCCCGCTCCAGGCCGATCAGGAACGCGCCGGTGTCGAGTTGCAGCCCCTGGTCGGTGCGCCAGTACAGGTTGCGGTGCATAGCGATCAGCCGGGCGCCCCGCTGGAGGTGGCCGAAGGCCCGGTTGAGCGCGGCGTAACCGAACTCGGGACCGGCGCCGCCTACGACCACGACATCCGGGACGGTGTCCTTGTCGCCCCCCGTGTCGCCGTTGGTCTCGCCTTCGATGCCGCCTTCGATACGGTCTTCGATGTCGCCTTCGTCGATCAGCGTGACGCCCGCGAGGTCCTCACGGATGTCACCGCTGTTCAGCAGGGAGCACCGGGCGCCCGGATGACGCTCGGCGAGATACGCGGCGGTGACGGCGGGGGCGGTGAGGATGTCCTCGGCGTCCACGGGGAAGCCGGCTTCGCCCAGGGTCGCGGCGATCGACGCGCGCGTACGGGACGTCGTGTTGGTGACCAGGGCGACACCGAGCCCGGACGCACGGATCTGCCGCAGCGCCTCGACCGCGCCGGGCAGCGGTTTCCACGAGACCGTGAGCACACCATCGATGTCGATCAGGACCGCGCGAACCGACTCCATGTCCGGACGATACCGATCTGCGGCGGCCTCACGCATGCGCTCCGACGTCCCGCGCCGACAGCTCACCCTGCCGGACCCGCCGTACGCCGGTCGCGTCGCCCCGCAGGGCGCTGACCAGGTCACATGGCCCGGTGGCCGAGGGGAAGACCCACCGGCCCCTCGACGTACTCACCAGTCGCTCCCCGGGGCGGGACCCGGCGCTCCGCTCCTCAACCCTCCCCGTACGCTCGACCCCATGCCCCCCATGTCCCCCCACGTCCTGGTCCTCGGCGGCACCACCGAGGCACGCGAACTCGCCGCCGCGCTGGCGGCGCGTCCCGGTGTGCGGGTGACGACGTCCCTCGCGGGGCGGGTGTCCCGGCCGGGGGGGCTTGACGGGGACGTACGGATCGGGGGATTCGGCGGGGCGGAAGGGCTGGCCCAGTGGCTGCGCGAGCATGGCGTGGATGCCGTGGTGGACGCGACGCACCCGTTCGCCTCGGGCATCACGGCGAACGCCGCGCGGGCCGCGGCGGCGACCGGAGTCCCGGCCGTGGTGCTGCGCCGCCCGGGCTGGCGCCCCGGCCCCGGCGACCGCTGGCACTCGGCAGCCTCCCTCACCGAGGCCGCCGCGCTGCTCCCGGCGTTGGGCCGCCGCGTCTTCCTCACCACGGGCCGTCTGGGCCTGGCCGCCTTCGCGGATCTCGCCGAACTCCACTTCCTCCTGCGTTCGGTGGAGCCCCCAGAGCCGCCGCTGCCCCCCGACGCCGAAGTACTGCTGGCACGCGGCCCGTTCACGGTGGACGGCGAGCGGGCCCTGCTGCACGAGCACCGCATCGACGTCCTGGTGACCAAGGACAGCGGAGGAGCCGCCACGGCGGCCAAACTCACGGCCGCCCGTGACCTGGGCCTCCCCGTGCTCGTCGTCCGCCGCCCACCACTCCCGGATGACGTGACCGCGGTACCGGACGTCTCATCGGCCCTGGCCCAGCTGGACCTCAGCCCGCGCTGACAGTCGCCCGGATGCGTTCGACGGCCCGCAACACCTCGTCCCGGTTCTTGGCACTCTTGATCCACACCGGCAGTCGGGCGACCACCGTCATCTTCTGCCCGATGTCGTACCAGGGCGCCCGTTCCCGCAGCGAGGCGGCGACGAACTGCCGGAGGAATGCGAGGTGTTCGAGGTTGTAGGCCCACAGCCAGCCGTGCCGGGTCTCGGTCTGGAGCCACAGGGGGGCGCGGAAGTAAGGGTCCAGGGCAGGGCCGACGGAACTCCGCCACAGAGAGACGCGCTCGCTGTCCGTCTGCCGCGAGAGCCCGCAGCCATGGCAGGTCAGCCGCCGTGGCGCGCGAAAACACGGCCGAGTGCCCTGTCCCTCCCCGTCCGGCACCGGCCGTACGTGAGCGATCCGCTCGCACCTCGGGCAGCGCACCACGATCGACTCGGTGAAGTCGTACTTGGTGTGCCGCGGGTCGCGGAACCGGGCGGGAGCGGGGGATCGGGGCTTGGCCATCGCAGCAGTATGGCAACGGCGGGCGGCGGCGAGCATGGGGTTTTCCCTGGTGGGCCAGGGATGCCTCGCTCGTTCCGATGAGCCCGTCGTACGGGAGGCCGGCTCTGGAATCCGGGTGGGGAGGCCGCTGGTCATTTCTTCGACCAGGAGGTGGCTGGTACGTCGGTAGCGTGACCAGTGCAGGCGGTGCTCGTTGCTGGGGCCGTGGGGCCGGGGCCGCCATGGCGAGGGTGATGTGCCGGCGCCAGGCCCGGTAGAGCCTCACCTGGTAGTGGTCCAGGCCGCACTCGCCCTTGGCGATCTGGAAGCACTCCTCCACCTGCCATCGCGCCCCCGCGGTCTTGACCAGGTCCTTCAGACGCGAGGTGACAGGCCGCAGCGTACGTAGCCGCATTTGATTTCAACCGATACCGTATCGAATGAATAGATGGCTGGTAATATGCCGGCATGGCCGCCGACGTTCCTCGCCAAACCACCGCCTCGCATGCGACCGACCGCCCCGGGGATGCCTCGCCTTTCGCTCTCGGCTTGCTGCTGCGCCGGGCGCACTGGCACGCGGCCTCGGTGATGACGGAGGCGCTTCGGCCGCTCGGCATCGAGTTGCGGCATTTTGCCGTGCTGATCGTGCTGGTCAACCGCGGGCCCACGGTGCAGCGGGACTTGGCGGCGGCGACGGGGTCGGACAAGGCGGGGATCATGCGGGTCGTGGACGACCTGGAGCGTAAGGGGCTGGCCGTACGCAAGGCGGTTCCGGGGGACCGGCGGGTGCGGGCAGTGGAGATCACGCCTCAGGGACTCGAGCTTTTCGATGCGGCTCATGTGGCGGCGGAGCCGCTGGCTGAGCGCCTGGTTGCCGAACTGGGGCCCGGCGAGCCCGAGCGGCTGACGGATCTGCTGACCCGGTTTACCTATCCCGCAGGCGGCGAGGCGTAAGCACGCCCGCGCGACGGTTGCCTGCCGCGTAGGCGCGCTTCGTCTCATGCGGCTTTCGCGGCGAACCCGGCCTTGAGAGCCGCGGCCATCGTCGCTACGCGCCGGCCCTGGCTGCGGGCGGCGGTCAGGGCTTCGTCGCCGACGGGGACCGAGCTGTCCGCACGGCTACCGCGGCACACCTGGCCGATGGCGCGCTCTTCACCCTCGCACGCATCGCCGTCGTCTCCATGCGCGGTCCGCCGACAGGCCGAACGCTCCGGCCGCCCCCAGTACCGGGCCACCGGCCCCCAGGGACAGGGCACCACCGTCACCGTCGGAGACGGCGCAGACGACGAGGGCGCCGTGTGACGTCCTGGGTCGAGGCGTCACACGGCGTCTATGGCCCGGGGGTTACGCGGCGAGGCGCTCCGCGAGTTCCTTGGCTTTGGCGGTTGCGTCCTCGAAGGCGCGCTCGCGGGAGGCCTCGTAGAGGGGGACCAGTTCCGACATGGCCGGGTTGCGGGGGGCCATGGTGAGTTCCGGGACGATGAAGTCGAGGTCCAGGCCGAGCGTGCGCTTCAGGACGGCCTCCAGGTAGTTCTGCACGAACTCGAAGCCCTCGCGCGGCGTGCCCGGCGCGTAGGAGCCGCCTCGGCTGGCGATGACGGTGACTGGGGTGCCCTGGGCGGAGGGGTTCTCGCCCGCGGTGCGGCCGAGCAGGAGCACGTTGTCCAGCCACGCCTTGAGGGTCGACGGGATCGAGTAGTTGTACATGGGGGCGCCGATCAGGACGGCGTCCGCCTGCTCCAGCTCCTCGATGAGCTGCACGCGCGCGGCGAACGCGGCGGACTGCTCCGGGGTGTGCTCGGACGGGGCGGCGTAACCGGCGGACCAGGCGTCGGCGGTGATGTGCGGGACAGGGTTGGCGGCGAGGTCGCGGTAGATCACCGTGCCCTCCGGGTGCTGCTCCTCCCATGCCTTGCGGAAGGCGTCTGCGACCGAACGGGACGAGGACGCCTCGCCGGGGAACACGGACGAGTCGATGTGCAGCAGCGTGGCCATGGACTTTCTCCAAAGAACAGTGCCCGAGGCGGGGAACCAAGGGCGGAGGATTCGTACCGGACGATAGTTAAACACGAGATGGTATTAAGTGATACCGTTGTGTGTGTAACGGAGGTAGGCGCGTGTGAGCAGATGAGAGGTAGGCGATCATGGACGTCTATGAGGCAGTCACGAGCCGACGGGCGGTGCGCGGATTCACCGACCGGTATGTCCCGAGGGAGGTGCTGGAGCGCGTGCTGGCCGCCGCGGCTTGGTCACCGTCCGCATCGAACCTCCAGCCGTGGCACGCCTACGTGCTGACCGGCGCGCCGCTGGCCGAGCTCAAGAAACGCACCGGCGAGCGCCTGGCCGCAGGCGACCCCTGGGACGAGCCGGAGTACGAGCAGTACCCGCCCGCACTGAAGTCCCCGTACCGCGAGCGCCGATCCGCCTTCGGCGCACAGCGCTACGGCGCACTCGGTATTCCGCGCGAGGACCTGGAGGCGCGCCAGAGGGCCGCTTCCGCGAACTGGGAGTGTTTCGGCGCGCCCGCCTCCCTGTTCTGCTACATCGACCGCGACATGGGCCCGGCCCAATGGTCCGACGTCGGCATGTATCTGCAGACCGTCATGCTGCTGCTCCGCGCCGAAGGGCTGCACAGTTGCCCGCAGATGGCATGGGCGAAGTATCACAGGACCGTCGCGGAGGTCCTGTCACCCCCGGACGGGCTCATCCTCTTCTGTGGCATGTCGATCGGGTTCGAGGACGTCACGGTGGATTACGCCCGTACGGGCCGGGCGCCGCTCGACGAGACGGTCACGTTCGTCGAGGGTTACTGACACCGCCCGCCCTCAGTTGATTGAGGCGCCGTCTCTTGCCCCGCCCGCATAGTGGTTCATATGTCACATTCCGGTCGGTAACGACGGTGCGCTGTGACGGGTGCTGGATTGAGGAGATGCGGTTGCAGACTAGGCCCGCGGGTGCCTGCGCAGCAGATATGTGTCCATGATCCATCCCTTGCGCTCGCGGGCCTCGGCGCGCAGCCGCTCGATACGCGGGGCCGCCTCGGCTATGGGACCGGAGGCGAGGATCTCGTCGGGCGTGCCTATGTAGGCGCCCCAGTAGATGTCGATGTCCTCGTCGGCGTACTGCCGGAAGGTCTGGTGGGCGTCGAGCATGACCACCACGTCGTCGACACCCTCGGGGAAGCCCTCCGACAGGCGACGGCCCGTGGTGATCTGGACCGGCCGGGCCACCCGGTTCAGCCCCGTGCGGTGCCGGGCGACGAGCGCGGAGACGCTGCTGATGCCGGGCACGACGTCGTAGGTGAACGCCACCGCGCCCCGGTCCAGGATCTCCTCCAGGATGCCGAGCGTGCTGTCGTACAGCGCGGGATCGCCCCAGACCAGGAACGCGCCGCTCTCGTCCTCGCCCAGCTCCTCGGCGATCAGCCGCTCGTAGATGTCCGCGCGGGCACTGCGCCAGTCCCCGACGGCCGGCGAGTACGCCGCGCCCCCCGCGGAGCGGTCACGGTCCGGGTCGCGGGCCTCGACCAGTCGGTAGGCCCCCTGCGGTATGTGCGCATCGAGGATGTCACGGCGCAGCTGGACGAGGTCCGACTTCACCTCGCCCTTGTCCAGGATGAAGAACACGTCCGTGCTCCTCAGCGCCTTGACCGCCTGCAGCGTGAGCTGATCGGGGTCACCCGCCCCAATCCCGATGACATGAATCTTTCGCACACCCAGAGTCTGCCGTACGCCACTGACAGTGGACGCACCGCACCCGGTTCAGGGGTCGCGCCCAGGCCCGGCCCGCCCGGAGGTCGCCCGCTCAGTCCCCGCGCCCGCGCAGCCGTGGTGCCCACGCCTCCGCGCTGATCGCCTCGCCCTTCCGCTCCACGGCCCCCGCCAATTCCCGCGCCCAGGCGCTCAGTTCCGCGAGCTCCATCCCGTACGGCCGAGTCCGGCCAGTCTCCGAGGCCCACTCCTCGGCCGCGCCGGCACCGCGCCGCAGCAGCCGGGCGCCGCCCGTGGTGTTCCCCCGGGCCGCGTGGGTGAGCCCCACCGCGAGCTGGGCCAGACCCCGCCAGAGCGCGCGCTCGTCCTCGGGCCCGGACTTCCAGGCGTCCTCGAAGACCTCGTGCGCGTGGAACGGCTTGCCCGCGTCCAGCAGCGCCTGCGCCTCGGCGACCGTCTCCGCCGGGCTGCGTACGACGCCTTCCGGCTGCCGTTCGACGCCGTCCGCGCCGTACGGCAGCGGGCGCCCCAGCCCGTCGCGCGGCCGGGCGTTCCGTGCCCGTCCCGCCGTGTCCCGGTCACGCCCGCCGTCCCACCGCACTCCAGATGTCCCGCTCATACGCCGATTGTCGCTCGCTCCGCGCCCCCTTCGGAGCAGCCCCCGACGTGGGGTAAAGTTCTGTTCGCACGATCACGCGGGTCACCGCGGGTGAACGCACCGGGACGTGGCGCAGCTTGGTAGCGCACTTGACTGGGGGTCAAGGGGTCGCAGGTTCAAATCCTGTCGTCCCGACGGTGCGAAGGGTCTTCGCAGGCGAGAGCCTGTGGGGGCCCTTTTCGTATGGGCCGTTTCCGGTCTTCTAGGTTGAGCACGCCGCTCACAGGGCGCCTTTACTCGGAGGTCGGCGAAGCCGCCGCCACTGGACCTGGACAAGATCACTGCGGGTCTGTCGAAGACCTGGTGGTCGCCGACTTCGCAGCCGTGCAGGAGTACGGGGTGAAGGCCGAAGGCAGCTCCGCCGGGATGAACGCCGCGGTCCTCGCCGAACTCGCCGTGCTGGTCGCCTCCGGGGACCTGGACGTGCCGATCGCCGCGACGTTCCCGCTGGACGAAGTCCGGGCCGCGTTCGAGCTGCTGGAGCAGGGGCACACGCGCGGCAAGATCGTCCTGTTGCCCTGACGGGCACCGGCCGTCGGCTGTGCCGAGGTCAGGTCGTGCCGCCCAGCTCGCGGGCCCACAGGTCCCAGACCCGGTCGATGCCCTTGTCGACGGTCGCGGCCGCGTTTCGCGCTTCGTCGCGGCTCAGGTAGGTCGCCGCACCGAGCGCGAGCCCCTGCAGCTGCACGCGGTCTGTGGGCAGGGTGCGACCGGGCCGATCTTCCACATGGAGCGGGTCATGGCCGGGCCGAGGATCTGCGACGACACGAGCGCCGCCCGCAGCAACCGCTCTCGTCGGGCAGGGAGGCGGCGATCGTGGGGAGGATGAGCGCCTCGAAGAGGGCCCGCAGCCGTTGCATCACCTGGGGTTCGTGCGAGGCCGTCAGCAGCAACAGCCTGACGATCTCGACGTTCGTCGGGTCCTCCCAGGCGGAGATGAAGAACTCGATGATTTCTGGCGCATATATCCCACTCGAATGACGGTCTCGGCGGGAGAAACGGACGGCCGGCAGAGCTCCCCAATCGAGGGAACTGTGCGGTGTTGGTCATGGGACGGACCGCGCCGCTGTGCTGCACGGCCGCCGCGCCGAGCCCGGGAGCCCTGGTCCGTCTCACAGTGAGACGATGACAACCGCCGCCGACCGACACCCTGGAGGTGAAGCCCCGAGGCAAGGGAGGCCAGGGATGGCGGCACGGTCATGGGGACATCGGGATCGGTTGCTGGCGTTCGGCGGACTCGGTGTCCTGCTGGCAGTGTGCGGAGCGATTGCCACGGCCGCAGGCGGCTCCGCCGGTCCCGGCATGACGCTCGCGGGGACGGTGCTGGGCTGTTGGGAGGGGCTCGGTCTGTGGCTGCATGGCGTACACGGACGACGTTCCCCCAAGGAATGAGGGGCCCCGGCGCCGGTCCCCGCCCGGCGCCGTCCCGCCGTCACCCAGGGTGCGGGCCCAGCCGGATCCCGTACGCTGCGATCTTCCGGTAGATCGTCGCCCGGGAGATCCCCAGCGCCTTCGCGGCCTTCGCCTTGTCGTCGCCGTGGTCGAGGAGGGCCTGGACGATCAGGTCCCGTTCCGTGGACTCCCAGGCGGACAACGGGTGTTGAGCCTGGGACAGCAGGGACGGCGGCAGATCGTTCTCCTCGATCACCGAGCCGGTACGGTGCGCCTCGGCGTATCGGAGCGAGCCGGCGAGCTGGCGGACATTGCCTGGCCACGGCGCCCGGGACAGGGCGCGCAGCACGGCCTCCGAGCAGGTGGTGTCCCCACCCTGGCGTGCGATCAGGTTGGTCACGAGCGCCGGGATGTCGGTCGTACGATGGCGCAGCGGCGGCACCGTCACCTCGGCCCCGAACCGTGCCCGTACGGCGTCGACGTGGTCCGCGGCCTTCCGCGGCCCGCCCGCGCCGGGCAGCGTCGGCCCCTCGCGCGTGTGCAGCGCGGCCACCCAGCCGGACCGCCCCGCGGTGGTGCGCAACACGGCGTCGAGCTGCCCGGACACCATGGCCGGCAGCACTTCGAGATGGCGCAGCACCACCGTGCCCCGGTCCTCGGCCAGGTCCTGGAAGACGGCACGCAGCCAGGCAGCCGCTCCGCCGCGCACATCGGCCGCGTCGTGCACGGCATACGGTGCGGTGGGGGCGACGTGCCGATGCACGGCCCGTACGAGGTCCTGCTTCCCGGTGCCCGCCTCGCCGTCCACCAGCGTCCAGCGTCCCTGCCCGCAGTGCCGGATCAGCTGATGCACCACGCCCTGGAACACGGGGCTCGAACCGGCGATCCCCGGCAGCCGCGGCACGCTGACCGCCGTGCGCGGCCCGGACTCCTCCTGCTCCGCGACCAGCCGCAGCTCGATCAGATACGCGGCCGGGCTTCCTGCGGGCGCCCCGTCCTCCACCTCCCGGCCCCGCACCTGCACGGTCCGCCCGTCGCTCAGCACCAGTCGTTGTTCGCGCAGCCCCGCAGGGTCGGCGGCCAGCTCCCGCAGCCGGCGGTGGTCGTCCGGGCCGAGCAGCTCCGTGGCGGCCGCGTCGGCGAGCAGTAGCCCGTCGGTGAGGGTGAGCAGTGCCCGCCGGGAACGCTGACGCGACGTCAGGAAAGCCCGGAACGCGGCCCGTTCGCGCTCCGAGCCGATCTCCAGCAGCCGCTCCTCGATGTCGGCTGCGGCCTCCCGCACCAGCGCCAGCATCAACGGCGAAGCCGTGTGCTGCCAGGAGGTCAGGTCGATCAGGCCGATCACCCGGCCGCTGGCCGGATTGCGGATGGGCGCGGCCGCGCACGACACCCGTTGCAGCCGCTCGGAGAAGTGCTCCGAGCCGAAGACGTGTGCCGTGCGGCCGTCCTCGGCGGCGGTGCCGATGCCGTTCGTGCCGACGTACTCCTCGGCGTAACTGAAGCCCGGTGCCAGGCAGATGTCGTCGAGGTGGCGGTGCAGTGCCCGGTCACCGGTCCTGCGCTCGCGCACCCGGCCCTTGGAGTCGGTCAGGATCAGGGACATCGGGGTGTCCTGGAGGGCGTCGGAGAGCCGGTCGAGGACCGGGCGGGCGGCCGTGGCCAGTCGGGAGTGCGGGTCGAAGGCGGCGTTGTAGGGGGCCTCGATACGGTCGGCGTCCACGCCCCAGAAGCGACAGCGCTGCCAGGAGTCGAGGATGGGCGCCCGGACCTCGGAGGACGGGACGGTCTCCCCTTCCAGGAACAGGTTTCGGGCACGGACGGGGTTGAGGTGCGGGAGGGGGCGGTCCGGGCCGAGCGGGGAGACAGTCGGAGACGGCCTCGTCCCGTCCAGGGGGTGCGCGGATTCCAGGGGTTCCATCGGCTCTGTGCCTTCCGCCGTGCGATGACGCCGCTTGTCCCTGCGGCGACGCTCCGGGTTCCGGTATGCCCAGCACGTTAAGTCCGGCCGCCGCACGACGGCCATACCCGGGTTGTGACCCGTGTCTCAACTTGAGACGACCGACTGCTGCAACAGCCCCCACGATGGGCGACGCCCGGTCACAGACGGCAGTGCGCCGCCGGGATCGCCGGGAACACCGCCGAGTCAGCCGGAGGAGCATCACCCGTGAGCCGACAGAGCCTGAGCAAGGCGCACAAGAAGATCACCGAGTTGTCGTGGGAGCCGACGTTCGCGACGCCTGCCAACCGCTTCGCGACCGACTACCGCTTCGACAAGGCCCCCAAGAAGGACCCGCTCAAGCAGGTCCTGCGCTCCTACTTCCCGATGGAGGAGGAGAAGGACAACCGGGTCTACGGCGCGATGGACGGCGCGATCCGCGGCAACATGTTCCGCCAGGTCCAGCAGCGCTGGATGGAGTGGCAGAAGCTGTTCCTGTCGATCATCCCGTTCCCCGAGATCAGCGCGGCCCGCGCGATGCCGATGGCGATCGGCGCGGTGCCCAACCCGCAGCTGCACAACGGGCTCGCGGTCCAGATGATCGACGAGGTACGCCACTCGACGATCCAGATGAACCTCAAGCGCCTCTACATGAACCACTACATCGACCCCGCCGGGTTCGACATCTCCGAGAAGGCGTTCGCCAACTGCTACGCCGGCACCATCGGCCGCCAGTTCGGCGAGGGGTTCATCACCGGCGACGCGATCACCGCCGCCAACGTCTATCTGACGCTGGTCGCCGAGACCGCGTTCACCAACACCCTGTTCGTGGCGATGCCCGCCGAGGCCGCCGCCAACGGCGACTACCTGCTGCCCACCGTCTTCCACTCGGTGCAGTCGGACGAGTCCCGCCACATCTCCAACGGCTACTCGATCCTGCTGATGGCCCTCGCCGACGAGGACAACCGCCGGCTCCTGGAGCGCGACCTGCGCTACGCCTGGTGGAACAACCACTGCGTCGTCGACGCCGCCATCGGCACCTTCATCGAGTACGGCTCCAAGGACCGCCGCAAGGACCGGGAGTCGTACGCCGAGATGTGGCGCCGCTGGATCTACGACGACTACTACCGGTCGTACCTGATCCCGCTGGAGAAGTACGGCCTGAAGATCCCGCACGACCTCGTCGAGGAGGCGTGGAAGCGGATCTGGGACCAGGGCTATGTCCACAAGGTCGCCCAGTTCTTCGCCACCGGCTGGCCCGTCAACTTCTGGCGCATCGACGGGATGACGGACGAGGACTTCGAGTGGTTCGAGTCCAAGTATCCGGGCTGGTACGCGGAGTACGGCGCCTGGTGGGAGGCGTACAACCGGATGAAGCACCCGGGCGGCAACAAGCCGATCGCCTTCGAGGACGTGGGCTACCAGTACCCGCACCGCTGCTGGACCTGCATGGTGCCCTGCCTGATCCGGCAGGACATGGTGGTCGACAAGGTCGACGGGCAGTGGCGCACGTACTGCTCCGAGACCTGCGCGTGGACCGACACCACCGCCTTCCGGCCCGAGTACGAGGGCCGGGCCACCCCGTCGATGGGCCGCCTGACCGGCAAGCGCGAGTGGGAGACGCTCTACCACGGCCAGGACCTCGCCGACATCGTCCAGGACCTCGGTTACGTCCGCGACGACGGCAAGACGCTGATCCCGCAGCCGCACCTCGACCTCGATGACCCGAAGAAGCTGTGGACCCTCGACGACGTCCGGGGCAACACCTTCGTCAGCCCCAACGTGACGCTCAACGAGATGTCCGACGAGGAGCGCGAGGCGCACGTCGCGGACTACCGCAGCCGCAGCAACATCACGCCGTCGATGCTCTGACGGCTCCGTGCGAGGGGCGGCGACATCTCCGTCGCGGGGTCGCCGCCCCGGAAAGGGCTGGTCCTTGTGGGCGACAAGCACCGCATCCGATTCGAACCGGTCGGCATCGAGATCGAGGCCGACGAGGACGAGACCGTCCTGGACGCCGCGTTCCGTCAGGGCGTCATGCTCATGCACGGCTGCAAGGAGGGCCAGTGCTCGTCCTGCAAGTCCTTCCTGCTGGACGGTGACCAGCAGATGGAGCGCTACTCCACCTTCGCACTGGCCGACTACGAGAGCGAGGAGGGGTACGTCCTGCTGTGCCGGGCGCACGCCTACGGCGACCTCACCATCGAACTCATCAACTACGACGAGGAGATGCTGCTCTCCGGTATTCCGCCGCGCGAGGCCCGCACCACCGTCACCGCCGCCGAACCACTCACCCACGACATCGTCCGCCTCACCCTGGCCGTCGACCCGGCCGACGAACTTCCTTACCGCACGGGGCAGTACGTCGACATCAAGGTGCCCGGCACCGAGCACGTGCGCTCCTTCTCCATGGCCGGACTCCCCGGCGGCACGCTGGAGTTCCTCATCAAGCGCTACCCCGGCGGCCTGTTCTCCGGCCTGCTCGACGGCACCCTGCGCCCCGGCGACCCGCTGACGGTCAAGGGCCCCTACGGCACCTGCGTCATGCGCGACGCCCCCGACCGCGATCTCATCCTCCTCGCGGGCGGCGCCGGCATGGCACCGATCCTGGCCCAGCTGCGCGGCCTCGCCGCCACTGGCAGCACCCGTCGCACCCGCTTCTACTACGGGGCGCGCACCGAGCGGGACCTGTTCGCCCTCGACGAGATCGCCGAGCTCGGCCGCGGCCTCGCGGACTTCGCCTTCGTACCCGCCCTGTCCGAGGACGCGTCGGGATCGTACGAACAAGGCCTGATCACCGAGGTCGTCGACCGGCACGAGGGCGACCTCTCGACCGCCGACGCCTATCTGTGCGGCCCTCCGCCGATGTGCGACGCCGCGCTGGAACTGCTCACCGGCAAGGGCATGCCCGAGGAGCGGATCTTCCTGGACAAGTTCACCACTTCCACCGACACCTGACCCGACCGTCGCGAGGAGCCGTACGCATGACCACGCAAGCCGACAAGCCGGTCAAGGCCGAACGCAGCTTCCCCAAGCCGCAGTTCACCGACGCGGAGGCGGGAGCGCTCGTCTTCCCGAGCTCCACCAGCCGCACCTTCTCCTACTACAAGCCGCAGAAGCTGCGGGCCACGATGTACGAGGACGTCACCTTCGACGTCCAGCCCGACCCCGAACGCCACCTGTCGCAGGGCTGGATCTACGGCTTCGCCGACGGCTCCTCCGGCTACCCGCAGGACTGGACAGGCCTCAAGTCGTCCGACTGGCACCGCTTCCTCGACCCCAACGAGGAGTGGGAGCAGACCATCTACCGCAACAACGCCAACGTCGTACGGCAGGTCCAGCAGAACCTGGCCAACGCCCGCAAGGCGGAGGCGTATGGGCAGTGGACGCGCTCGTGGACCCAGTTCGTCGAACGGCACGTCGGCGCGTGGATGCATGCCGAACAAGGCCTGGGCATGCACGTGTTCGTAGCGATCCAGCGCTCCGCACCCACCAACATGATCAACAACGCGCTCGCCGTGAACGGCGCCCACAAGCTGCGTTTCGCGCAGGACCTGGCCCTGTACAACCTCGACATCGAGGAACAGCTCGAGGGCTTCGACGGCTCCGCCCACCGCGCGGTGTGGCAGTCGGACCCCGCCTGGCAGGGCGTGCGCGAGAACGTGGAACGGCTCACCGCCGTCCAGGACTGGGCCGAGGGCCTGTTCGCGGCGAACCTCGTCTTCGAGCCCCTCGTCGGCGAGCTGTTCCGCAGCCACCTCGTCCTGCAGATCGCCGTCCGCAACGGCGACTACACCACCCCCAGCGTGATGGGCGCCGGCGAGAACGACTACGACCGCGACCTGCGCTACACCCGCGCCCTGTTCACGCTCCTGCTCGGCGACGACACCTACGGCACCGGCAACAAGGCGGTCGTCCAGCAGTGGCTGGAGCGCTGGGTGCCGGTCAGCCTCGACGCGGCGCGCCGGCTGCAGCCGCTGTGGTCGCAGCCCGCCGAGAAGCCCGTCCGCTTCGAGGACAGCCTCGACCGCGCCAAGGAGCGCTTCGCCCGCCTGATCGAGGACCTGGGCCTTCAGGCCCCCGCCGGCCGTACCAGCGAGAGGACCGCGAAGTGACCAGTGCCGCACCCCAGCCGTTCAGCGCGGACCGCACCTCGTCGAACAAGTGCGGCGTGACGCTGATGAACAACCAGAACGGCCACGTCGTCGCCGACGTGATGCGTGGCAAGGAGCACGTCACCGTCACCGACTACCCGTCGATGATCCGCGTGGACGGCGAACGCGTCCTCACCTTCGACTTCGACGAGATCTCCAGGGCCCTCGGCTTCGACTTCGATCAGGCCGACTTCGAGGAGATCATGTCCACCCACTACGGCCGCATGGTCCACCTCGACGACCGCACGATGCTCTTCGCCAACCCCGAGGACGCCGCCGAATACATCGACTTCGACCTCAGCCCGGTCGACTGACATCCCGAGGAGGACCCGTGTACCACAAGGACGGCGTCGACTACTTCATCGTCGACGGACACATCCACCTCTGGGACGCGAGCGAGGAGAACATCGCCAACAAGTACGGCGAGGGCTTCATCCGCTGCTTCTACGACTACCAGCGCAACCTCAGCCCCGAGGAGTGGGTGTGGCCGCTGGAGAAGTTCCGCAAGTACAGCGAACAGGACCTGATCCACGACCTGTTCGACACCGGGTACGTCGACGTGGGGATCTTCCAGCCCACGTACCTCAACGAGTTCTACCGCAAGGGCTTCAACACCACCGAGCGCAACGGTCGGTTGGCCCGCAAGCACCCCGACCGGCTGATCGCCAACGGCTCCTTCGACCCGCGCGAGGGCGAGGCCGGCCTGGAGCGGCTGCGGAAGCTGGCCGCCGAGTGGCAGCTGCGCGGCGTCAAGCTCTACACCGCCGAGTGGCGCGGCTCGTCCAAGGGCTGGAAGCTGTCCGACCCCGAGGCCCACGACTATCTGGCGCTGTGCCAGGAGCTTGGCATCCGCAACATCCACGTCCACAAGGGCCCCACCATCTGGCCGCTGAACCGGGACGCGTTCGACGTCGCCGACATCGACGACGCCTCCACCGCATTCCCCGGGTTGAACTTCATCGTGGAGCACTCGGGGCTGCCCCGCCTGGAGGACTTCTGCTGGATCGCCACCCAGGAACCCAACGTGTACGCGGGCCTGTCGGTGGTCATGCCGTTCATCCACACCCGCCCGCGCTACTTCGCCCAGATCATCGGCGAGTTGCTGTACTGGCTGGACGAGGACCGGATCGTGTTCGGCAGCGACTACGCGATCTGGAGCCCGAAGTGGCTGATCGAGAAGTTCGTCGACTTCCAGATCCCCGAGGACCTGCAGAGCGAGTACGGCACGCTCACCACCGACGTCAAGCGCAAGATCCTCGGGCTCAACCATGCGCGGCTGTACGACCTGAAGGTCCCCGAGAGCGCGGCACTGTCAGTGGTGGCGGCATGACGGCCGTCGCCGAGGCGGTCGACCGGGTCACCGCCGTCAACACGGCCTTGGCGGTGGTGCTCGACCCGGAACTCGACCGGCCCATCACCGACCTCGGCTTCGTACGAGCCGTCAGCGTCGGCGCCGACGGCTCCGTGGAGGCCAGACTCAGGCTGCCGACCTACTTCTGCGCCCCCAACTTCGCCTGGCTGATGGTGGAGGACGCCCGCCGCGCCCTGTCCGGGCTGGCCTGGGCCAGGGAGTGCACGGTGGTCCTGGAGGACCACTTCGCCTCCGACGAGATCAACCAGGGGGTGGGCTGCGGAAAGTCCTTCGCCGAGGCGTTCCCCGGCCTCGCCGACGCCGACCGCATGGAGGAACTCCGCGCCGTCTTTCTGAGGAAGGGGCACCTGGCCGCCCAGGCCGGGCTCGGCAGGCGGCTCCTCGAACGCGGCTGGACCTTGCAGCAGTTGGCGGACGCGGTTCTCGGCGATCTGCCGGAGCGTCTGACAGTGACGCTGCGACGCCGGCGCGCCCTCCTCGGTCTGTCCGTGGACGTGGCCGCGCCCCTGTTCACCGACGACGAGGGGCATGCCGTACCGGCGGTCGGACTGGAGCGGCATCTGCTGCGGGGGCGTACGGCGGGAGTCGGCATCGGCGCCAACACCGAGTTGTGCGAAGGGCTGTTGGCCACCCGCTACGGGGCCGGATCCCGGAAGGAGGAAACCGTATGAAAGCCGTACGACTGCACCGCTACGACCACAAGCCCAAGCTCGACGAGGTGCCCGACCCGGTCGTCGCTGGTCCGCTGGACGTGGTCGTGAAGATCGGCGGCGCCGGAGTGTGCCGCACCGACCTGCACATCATCGAGGGCCAGTGGCAGGCCAAGAGCGGCGTGACCCTGCCGTACACCCAAGGTCACGAGAACGCGGGCTGGATCGCGGCGGTCGGCTCCGCCGTCGCCGGCCTCTCCCCGGGCGACCCGGTGATCTTGCATCCGCTGGCCACCTGCGGACTCTGCGCCGCCTGCCGGCGTGGCGACGACGTGCACTGCACGGCGAGCGCCTTCCCGGGCATCGACGCCGACGGCGGCTTCGCCGAGTACCTGCGCACCAACGCCCGCGCCGTCGTCCCGCTCGACCCCGGGCTCGCCCCGGCCGACGTGGCGGCGCTGGCCGACGCGGGCCTGACGGCGTACCACGCGGCGAAGAAGGCGGCCCGCAGGCTCGCCCCGGGCGCCAAGGCCGTGGTGATCGGCGCGGGCGGGCTCGGGCACATCGGTATCCAGGTGCTGCGGGCGCTGACCCCGGCCGAACTGATCGTCGTCGACAGGTCGGCGGAGGCATTGAAGCTGGCCGAAGAGCTCGGCGCGCACCACACGGTCGTCGCCGACGGCAGCCAGGTCGACCAGGTCTCCGCGCTCACCGGAGGGGAGGGCGCGGAGGCCGTCCTGGACTTCGTCGGCGAGGGCGGTGCGCTGGAGGACGGCGTACGGATGCTGCGCCGGGCCGGCGACTACTACGTCATCGGCTACGGCGGCACCCTGTCCGTGCCGACCATCGACATCATCTCCACCGAGATCAACTTCGTGGGCAACCTGGTCGGCTCCTACACCGACCTGGTGGAACTGATGGACCTCGCCGCGCGCGGCCTGGTCACCCTGCACACGGTCACCTACCCCTTGGCCGACTTCGGCCGGGCCCTGGACGACCTGGACCAGGGCCGGGTGCGCGGGCGCGCGGTACTCGTGCCCTGAGCCGCACCTCCCCGTACAGGTGGCGGCGGCCGCTCCGTGGACCCGTACGTGAGGGTCGGCGCACCACGGAAGCCCGCACTCCCGGCCGCCGCCACCGCCTCCTCTTCTGAACGCCCTTTGGACAGACCAGCCTTGAAAGGGACGACACAGCCATGGCGAAGGAACTGCGCTTCAATGCCGAAGCGCGCGCACTGCTGGAGAGCGGGGTGAACGCGCTGGCCGACGCGGTGCGCGTCACCCTGGGCCCGAAAGGCCGCAACGCGGTCCTGGAAAAGCTGACCGGCCCGCCCACCATCACCAACGACGGCGTCACCATCGCCCGCGAGATCCAGCTCAAGGACCCCTTCGCCAACATGGGCGCCCAGCTCGTGAAGGAGGTGGCCACCCGCACCAACGGGGATGTCGGTGACGGCACCACGACGGCGACCGTGCTCGCCCAGGCGATCGTCCGCGAAGGGCTCAAGGCCGTCAACGAGGGTGCCAACCCCGTGCTGTTGAAGAACGGCATCGAGGCCGCCGTGGCCGCCGCCGTCGACTCGCTCACCGCCCAGTCACGGCCGGTGCGCACGGACGACGAACTCGTGCGCGTGGCCGCCCTGTCCGCCAACAACGACCCCGCCATCGGCGAGGCAATCGCCCAGGCCGTGGCCCGCGTCGGCCGCACCGGCGTCGTCACCGTCGAGGAGTCGTCGGCATTCGGGCTGAGCGTCGAGTACGCGGAGGGGCTGGAGTTCGACAACGGCTGGCTCTCCCCGTACATGGTCACCGACCAGGGACGCATGGAGACCGTGCTGGAGAACCCGTACCTGCTGTACTGCGACACGAAGATCACCAAGGTGCAGGAGCTCATGCCGATCCTGGAGCGGGTGACGCGCACCGGCTCCCCGCTGGTCGTCGTCGCGGAAAACGTGGACGGGCCCGCGCTCGGCATGCTGGTCACCAACGCCGCGCACGGCACCTTCCGTTCGCTCGCGGTGCGCGCCCCCGGCTTCGGCTTCCGGCGGATCGCCGAGTTGGAGGATATGGCGGCGCTGACCGGCGGGCGGGTCATCACGGGTACGGCCGGCCGCACGCTGGAGGGCGTGACCCTGGACGACCTCGGTCGCGCGGAGAAGGTCATCGCCACGGAGCGTTCCACTACGGTGCTGGGCGGGGCGGGCGGCGACGAGAAGGTCGCCGAGCGCATCGAGAACCTCAAGATCGAGCTGGAGCGGGCCACCAACGAGCATGACCAGGACAAGCTGAGCGAGCGCATCGCGAAGCTGTCCGGCGGCGTCGCCGTGATCCGCGTCGGCGCGGCCAGCGGCGTCGAGCTCAAGGAGAAGCAGATGCGGCTGGAGGACTCGCTCGCCGCGACTCGGGCGGCGGCCGAGGAAGGGGTCGTGGCCGGCGGGGGCGCGGCGTTGCTGCACGCTCGCGCTGACGTCGCCGCTGTTGAACTCCCTGGTGATGAGGTCGCATTGGGCCGCGCCATCGTGGCCAAGGCGCTGGCCGAACCGCTGCGGTGGATCGCCATCAACGCCGGTCTTGATCCGGACGAGGCGGAGGCGAAGGTCGCTGCGCAGCCGGTCGGGCATGGCTTGGACGCTTTGCGCGGCGACTACGCCGACCTGCATCTGCGGGGGATCATCGACCCGGTCAAGGTCACGCGTAGCGCTCTGCTGAGTGCCGCGTCGATTGCTGCGCTGCTGCTGACGACGGAGACGTTGGTCGTCGAAGAGGTCGTCGGGAATCCCGGTGCCATTTATTCGCCTGAGATGGGTGATCTGGCGGAAGGGCTGCCTCGGCCGTCCAACATTCCGTAGCGGGTGGGTGCGTTGCGTCTGCCCTGTGCGGTTCGTGGTCGGCTGCGGGGCGGTTGTAGCTGGTCGCGCCCACGCGGCGGAGCCGCATATGGACACAGCCCCGCGCCCCTTTGGGGCGCATCCCTCCCCGGTGATGAGGAGAACAGCGGCGTCATGGCTACCGAATCAACTCCGGCTCGGCCCGGGCAACTCGATCAACCGACGAGCACAGGTAGGACATTCACCGGCCGTACACCCGGTGAGCGGCGGCCCCGGTTGCGCTCGGGGCTGTCGTACAGCCTGCTCGGGCCGGCGTTCGTCGCCGCGATCGCTTATGTCGATCCGGGGAACTTCGCCACCAACGTGCAGGCCGGTGCGACCTTCGGGCCGCTGCTGCTGTGGGTGCTGCTCGCGGCGAACGTCGTGGCGATGCTGTTGCAGTACCTCTCCGCCAAGCTCGGCGTCGCCACCGGGATGAGTCTGCCGGAGCTGTGCCGTGAGCGGTATCGCAGGCCGGTGGTGTGGGGGCTGTGGGTGCAGGCGGAGGCGGTCGTCGTGATGACCGACCTCGCGGAGGTGGTCGGTGGGGCCATCGCCCTGCATCTGCTGTTCGGGCTTCCGTTGTGGGTGGGTGGCGTGGTCGTCGGGGCGGTGTCGCTGCTGCTGATGCCGATGCGCGGGCGTGGGCGGCGCCGGTTCGAGGTGCTGATGGCGGCGGGCCTGGCCTGTCTGCTGGGGCTGTTCCTCGGACAAGTGCTGGGCGCCGGCGCTCCGTTGGCCACGGCCGCCGACGGGCTGATGCCGGGGCTCTCGGGAGCCGAGAGCGTGGTCTTGGCCGGGGGGATCGTCGGTGCCACGGTCATGCCGCACGTGATCTATCTGCACTCGGCGCTCACGAGCGATCGCTACAGCCTCTCCCTCGCCCCCGGAGCCGGCGGTCCGCCCGACGACCCCGATCGACCGCTGCGCCGCCGCCTCCTGCGCCACGTACGCACCGACGTACTGATCGCGATGGGCCTCGCGGGCGCCGTGAACGTGGCACTGCTGGTGTCGGCGGCGACCCTGTTCCACCCCGGTGCGCCCGAGGCCGCCGACTCGCTCGGCGCGGCGCACGACGCGTACGGGCGGCTCGTCGGCCCGGTCGCGGCCCTCGCCTTCGCGCTGGCCCTGCTTGTGTCGGGCCTCGCGGGAACCAGCGTCGGCATGTATGCGGGCGAGGTGGTGATGGGCGGCTTCCTCGGCCGCCGGATACCGGTACTGCTGCGCAGGCTGCTCACGATGACACCCGCGATCGTGGTGCTCGCGGCCGGCGCCGGTCCTACAGAGAGCCTGGTGTTCAGTCAGATCATCCTCTCCTTCGGCATCCCGTTCGCTCTGGTCCCGCTGGTCCTGCTCACCCGCGACGCCGGCGTCATGGGCCGCTGGGTCAACCGGCGGGCGACCACGTGTGCGGCGTGGGTCATCAGTGCGACCGTGGTGGCCTTGAACGTGGCCCTGCTGGTGAGCCTGTTCGCCGACTGAGCGCCTGCCCCGTCGAACCTCCAGGGAGCACCTAATGATCTTCATCGCCGTACGCTTCCCCGTCCGCCCGGAGTACCGGGACGAGTGGCTCGACCGCGTCGCGGACTTCACGGCTGCCACCCGCGCCGAGCCCGGCAACCTCTTCTTCGAGGGGTCCGTCGACACCGCCGACCCGAACCGCTTCGTCCTGCTGGAAGCCTTTGCCTCCTCCGAAGCCGGCGTCGAGCACGTCAACTCCGCGCACTTCAAGGCGGCCATGGCCTGGATGCCGGATGTCGTCGCCGAGACGCCCGAGATCATCAACGTCGAGACCGAAGGGCAAGGATGGTCGCGGATGGCGGAGATCGCACCCCGCAACTGACGGCTCGCGGGAGGGGCTGCGTCGTGGCCCACAGGATGAGGACCGCTCACGGCAGTCCGAGGGTGGCATGACGCCCTCTGCTCACCCAACGCCGGGGAGCAGAGGGCGCGGAGACTCAGGCTCTGCCCTGGAGCCGCCAGATCTGGTTCTTCTTGGCGCTGAGGGCGCTCGCGGGGTCGCAGGTCCACTGGTGGATCAGGGCCCGGGGCTGGGTGGAGACGGCGGAGATGTCGACGCACTTGCCGCTGTGCACGGCGACGAGCTGGTAGGCGTGGCCGTTGCCGAGTGCCGTGACCGGTTGAGGGTGAACATCTGGTCGGTCTGCCCGTCGGGACAGTGGTCACCAGCCGGACAGACGACCTCGTGAATTGTGCAAAGCTGGATTTCTCGCCGCGAGGACGACGCTCTTCGGACTGGGAACGGTGAGTACAGATGAGCTCGAACTCCGCCGATGCCCCGCATCCCAGGCCTACCCGTACCGGCAACGGCCCTGCCGTCTCCCGTCGGGAGTTCGACGCACTCTTCGAGGCGGTGCGCACGTGGGGTCGCTGGGCCCCGGCCGACCGCGGTGCCTGGAACCGCGTGACCGCGGACCGAGTGCGGCGGGCCACGGCCCGAGTACGGTCCGGGACGGTCGTCCCCATGGCGCTGCCCTGGAACACCCGGCCCGGCCCGGACAACCGCAGGCCCGCCCTGCACCACATGACCGATCTCGGTGACGTGGAGAGTCCGGAACCCTCCACCCACAAGGACTTCATCGCCGCCGACTACCACGGCAAGGGCGTCACCCATCTCGACGCGCTGTGCCACATCGCCTACCGGGGGCAGCTCTACGACGGCCGGGCGGCACGCGAGGTCGTCGATGCCGCAGGTGCCCGCTTCGGCGCGGTGTCGACGCTCGGGCCGCTCGTCACGACGGGTGTGCTCCTCGACCTCCCCGCCGTCCTCGGCATCGGCTGGCTGGATCCGGGACAAGCGGTGCACGCCAGGGACATCGTCGCCGCGGAGAAGGCGCTCGATGTCACGATCGGCGAGGGCGACGCGGTACTGCTGCGTTCCGGACACGTCCGCCGCCGCAGGGAACTCGGTGCCTGGGACCCCGACACGGCGAGCGCGGGCTTCCACGTGGACGCCGTACCGCTGCTGGCCGAGCGCGGCATCGCGCTGCTCGGCGGAGATGGCGACAGGCGATGTACGGCCCTCGCCCGTGGACGGTGTGCACTCGCCGGTCCACGCTTTGGCCGTGGCCGCGATGGGGGTGCCGTTGCTGGACAACCTCGACCTGGAATCACTCTCCGCCGCGACTGCCGAGGCGGGGCGGTATGAGTTCCTGCTCGTCGTGGCGCCGCTGAACGTCCCGGGCGGGACGGGCTCACCCGTCAACCCGGTCGCGGTCCTGTGACAACCGACCCCGCCCGGTTACCGTGCGGGGGATCTTACGAACCGTGACTCACGTCCCTGATGCCCGTATCCTCGTGAATGCCGGATATTTCCGAAATGCGGATTATCTAGGGCGTGAGTGAGGCGGAGCGTGGTTCGGTCTGGCGGCGAACCGATGCCGGCGGGGCGTGCTGCAGGCGGCACGGGGCCCGCCCGTTTCCGTGAGCGGTTTCTGCAGGGGGAGCCGGTCGAGGCGGGTGTGCGCACGCCGATCCTGAATTCCTGGCAGCGCTGCCGGTCCATGGGCCTGTCGCCGGACCAGTCCGACCTTCCCTTCCTGCAGGACTTCGATCCGGACGACCGGCTCGTCCAGGCGGCCGTGCCGGTGCTCGACCGGCTGCAGTCCAGGTTCGCCGGCAGCTCGATGAACATCTCCGTCGCCGATGCGAGCGGGACGGTTCTCCTGCGCCGTTTCGGAGAGGCGTCGCTGGCCAGAAGTCTCCCGGCCTTCCAGAGCGTCCCGGGGTTCGTGTTCGCCGAGCAGGTCGCCGGTACCAACGGCATCGGTCTCGCCCTGGCGGAACGCAAGCTCGTCCGGGTCTACGGTGCTGAGCACTTCGCCGAGCGCTCCCAGGGCAGTGCCTGCCGGGCGCTTCCCGTTCGCGACCCGCTCAGCGGTCGCATCGAGGGCGTCCTGTGCTTCGGCTATCCGCGCAAGGCCGAGGACCCGGCGCTCGCCACCGTGATCCGCAAGGCGGCCGAGGCCATCGAGCGGCGGCTGCTGGGGCAGAGTTCCGCGCGTGAGCGCGCTCTGCTGCGGACGTACCTGGACACCGCGGCCGAAGCCGCCGTTGGCCTTTACCGCAGCGTCGGGGTGGACGAACTGGCCCTCGAGCTGCACCCCCGGGACCGGGCGGTCATCATGGAGAAGGCCGCCGAGCTGATCTCCCGCGCGCAGCGGGCCGCGGTCGATGTGTCCCTGCCCGACGGCCGGCCGGTCACGCTGGTGAGCCGTCCGATGAAGAGTGCCTCCGGAGTGGAGGGCATCGCCATCGAGGCCGTCCTCCCCGGCACTTCACCGCGCGAGCCTTTCACCATGCCGCACCAGGTCGACGTGCCGCGTGGCTTCCTCGCCGAGCCTGCCGTCGTCCCTGCCTCCCAGGCGTCCGGGGCCGTTCCCGGCGTCGCGGCGCCCGGGCATCTCTCCGTCACGGCATCCGGCCAGGTCGCCGTAGGCGGCGAGGGCATCACGACCGCCGACGTCGACGGCGCGACGGACGGCTACCTCGGCTCCCCGCTTCCCGCGAGAGGGCTCGTGATGGTGGGGGAGCCGCACGTCGGGACGTACGCCTTGGCCGCGCGCCGCCGCCTGGAGCTGCTGTCCGAGGCCAGCGCCCGCATAGGCTCCACCCTGGACGTGCGCCGCACGGCCGAGGAACTCGCGGAGACGGCGGTGCCGCGACTGGCCGACTTCGTCACTATCGACCTGCCGGAGCCCGTACTGCGCGGCGAGGAGTCCGCCGATCCCCGCAGTGACCTGCGCCGTACGGTGGTCCACGGCATCTGCGACGACCTTCCCTTCAGCCCGGTCGGCAAGCAGGCCGACTTCGGCCCGACCGCGCCCCAGCTGCGGTGTCTGACCAGCGGGGAGGCAGTGCTGGAACCGGACCTGAAGGTCGCCGCGGGCTGGCTCGCGCAGGACCCCGAGCACACAGAACGGCTGCTGAGCCACGTCCACTCCCTCATTGCGGTGCCCCTCGTCGCCCGCGGTGTCGTGCTGGGCGTCGCCTCCTTCTACCGCGCGCAGGACCCCGCCCCCTTCGGGGACGACGACCGTTCGCTGGCCCAGGAACTCGCCGCCCGCGCCGCACTGTCCATCGACAACGCCCGGCGCTACACGCGCGAACGCACCATGGTCCTGGCCCTGCAGCGCAGCCTGCTCCCGCATGGTCTGCCCGACCAGGACGCCGTCAAGGTCGCCCATCGCTACCTGCCCGCCGAATCCTGCGTCGGGGGAGACTGGTATGACGTCATCCCCCTGTCCGGCACCCGCATCGGCCTCTTCGTCGGCGACGTCGTCGGCCACGGCATGCTCTCCGCCGCCACCATGGGCCGGCTGCGCACCGCCGCCCGCAGCTTCGCCGAACTCGACTTCCCCCCGGACGAAGTGCTCACCCACCTCGACAACCTCGTGGGACGCCTGGACCGGGAGGACCCCGCCTCTGACGGCGCCGGCATCATCGGCGCGACGTGTCTGTACGCCATCTACGACCCGACCTCACAGCAGTGCACCATGGCCCGCGCCGGCCACCCCCCGCCCGCGCTGGTCCACCCCGACGGCAACGTGTCGTTCCCCGACCTGCCCGCCGGACCCCCTCTCGGCCTCGGGGGCCTGCCCTTCGAAGCCGCCGAGATCCCCCTCCCCAAAGACAGCCAACTGGTCCTCTACACCGACGGGCTCATCGAGGACCGTCACCGCGACGTCGACGTGGTCCTCGACCAGCTGCGCGGGGTACTGGCCCACCCGGAGCGCACGCCCGAGGAGACCTGCCAGGCGGTCCTGGACACCGTGGCGCCCGCCCATCCCTGCGACGACATCGCCCTGCTCGTTGCCCGCACCCAGGCCGTCGACCCCCAGCGGATCGCCACCTGGGACCTGGCCGCCGACCCGGCGCTCGTCAGCGAGGTCCGCGCCTCCGCCACCCGGCAGCTGGCCGACTGGGGGCTCGACGACGCCGCGTTCGCCGCGGAACTGATGCTCAGCGAGCTGGTCACCAACGCCATCCGCCATGGTGCCGGGCCCATCCGGGTCCGGCTGCTCCACGACCGCACCCTGATCTGCGAGGTTTCCGACGCCAGCAACACCGCCCCGCACCTGCGCCGGGCGGCCAGCACCGACGAGGGCGGTCGTGGCCTGTTCCTCGTCGCGCAGCTGTCACAGAGCTGGGGCACGCGCTACCTCCCGCAGGGCAAGGTCATCTGGGCGGAATGCGGGCTCGAAGCCGCGTGAGGACGGGCACGGCGCTCCGACGGCGGCCCGCTGACCCCTTGGAGCCACAGCGAGCTGGAGAATGTCCGAAATATTGTGATTTGTTCGGCTAGTATCCCCCTTGAACGTCGGGAAGAACTCGCCAGGCCGATCCCCGGAGATGTCCGTGCACGACGCTCCCGACACCTCTGCGCAGGTGGTCCCACCCTTCGGGGCGGAACCTCTGGTGCGTATCCGCGGGCTCGCCAAGCGGTTCGGCGGGACCCTCGCGCTGGCCGGGGTCGACCTGGACGTCCACGCCGGCAGCGTCCTCGCCCTGCTCGGTCCCAACGGAGCCGGAAAGTCCACGCTCATCAAGGTGCTCGCCGGCGTCCACCACGCCGACGCAGGGCGGATCACGGTGGACGGGCACCCGCTCGGGAGTCATGCCGCTTCCCGCAGCATGTCCTTCATCCACCAGGATCTCGGTCTGGTGGAGTGGATGACGGTCGCCGAGAACATCGCCCTGAGCACGGGGTATCCGCGGCGCGCCGGGCTGATCTCCTGGCGGCGGAACCGAGAGGGCTGCGCCGAGGCCCTGCGCATCGTCGCCGGACATCTCGATCCCGACGCACCCCTCGCCCGGCTCGCCCCGGCCGAGCGTTCACTGGTCGCCATCGCACGAGCCCTGGCGGCACGCGCGAAGCTCATCGTCCTCGACGAGCCGACCGCCCGCCTCCCCGCCGCGGACTGCGCCCGGCTGTTCCGCGTCCTGCACACCCTGCGCGACCGGGGGCACGGCATCCTCTACGTCAGCCACCGTCTGGACGAGGTGTACGAGGTCGCCGACACCTTCGCCGTCCTGCGTGACGGCCTCCTCGTCAGCCACGGCGCGCTGGCGGGCCAGAGCCCTGCCCGCCTCGTGCACGACATCATCGGAGAGGAACTGACCGACCACCACCCCGCCACGGCCCCGGTCGGCGGCCCGGCCGTCCTGACCCTCGACGGCGTACGGACCGTCGGCGCGGGACCGGTCGACCTGGAACTCAGGGCCGGGGAAGTCCTCGGCCTGGTCGGCCTCACGGGCGCCGGACACATGGACCTCGGCCGAGCCCTCGCGGGTTCCCGACCCCTCCTCGGCGGACGGGCCCTTCTCGGCGGCCGCCCCTACAGTCCCCGTACGGTCGCCGACGCCGTCGGACTCGGTGTCGCCTTCGTGCCCGGCGACAGACAGCGGGAGGGCTGCCTCGCCGAGCTGACCGTACGGGAGAACCTCCTGGCCAACCCCCGTGCGGGCGGCCTGCCGGCGCTGCGCTGGATCAGCCCCCGCCGCGAACGCGCCGAGGCCGCCACCCTGATCGAACGGTTCTCGGTGCGCCCCCGCGACAGCGAGGCCCCCATCGCCACCCTGTCCGGCGGAAACCAGCAGAAGGTCATGATCGGCCGGTGGCTCCGGGTGGGCCTGCGCCTGCTGATCCTCGAGGAGCCGACCGCGAGCGTGGACGTCGGCGCCAAGGCCGCGGTCCACCGCCTGCTCGACGAGGCACTGGCCGCCGGCCTCGCGGTCCTGCTCATCTCCACCGACTTCCAGGAGGTCGTGGACGTGTGCCGGCGCGCCCTGGCCTTCGTCCGCGGGTCCGTGACGGCCGAGTTGAGCGGTCCGGCCCTCACCGTCGCCGGGCTCACCCGGGCGGCTTCGGCCATGCCTCCCGCCGGAACCGCGACGAACTCGTGACCGCCCCGCCGCCCTCCCCCTCCTCGCCCCGGCCGCGACCGCATCGACAGGGTCGGCTGAACCGACTCAGCCGACGGGGCAGGCCGAGTCTCCCGGCCCGACTGCGCGGCGCGGGCGGGCACCTCATCGGCGCTTACGGCCTCCTGGCCCTCACCGCCCTGCTCTTCCTGATCTTCTCCCTCACCCTGCCGCGCACTTTTCCCACCCTGGACACCGTCGACTCGATCCTTTCCAACCAGTCGATCCCAGCCGTTCTCGCGCTGGCCGCCATGGTCCCCATCGTGACCGGTGCGTTCGACCTCTCCCTCGGCTACGGCCTCGGCCTGGCGCACGTCATGGTGCTGCAGCTGGTCGTCAACGACGGGTGGCCCTGGCCGCTCGCCTGCCTCGCGGTGATCGTCGGAGGGGCGGTCGTGGGCGTCCTCAACGGCGTCATCGTCGAGTTCGGCCGGATCGACTCCTTCATCGCCACCCTCGGGACCGGCAGCATGATGTACGCCGTGACCGGCTGGATCACCGACGGCGGCCGGATCGTCGCCGGCCCGCAAGGCCTCCCGGCCTCCTTCACCGACCTGTACAACTCCACGTTCCTCGGCCTTCCGCTCCCCGCCTTCTACGTGCTCGCCCTCGCGGTCGCCCTCTGGCTGGTACTGGAACGGCTGCCGCTCGGCCGGTACCTGTACGTCGTCGGGTCGAACCCGCGCGCGGCCGACCTCGTCGGCATCCCGGTCCGCAAGTACACCGTCTATGCCTTCGCCGCCTCGGGGCTGATCGTCGGCTTCGCCGGAGTGCTGCTCGCCGCCCAGCAGCAGATCGGCAATCCGAGCGTCGGACTCGACTACCTGCTGCCCGCCTTCGTCGGCGCCCTCCTCGGCTCCACCGCGATCAAACCCGGCCGCCCCAACGCGATGGGCACCCTCGTCGCCGTCGCTGTCGTCGCCGTCGGCCTCACCGGCATCGGCCAGATGGGCGCCGACTTCTGGACGGTCCCGCTGTTCTACGGCGGCACCCTGCTCATCGCCGTCGGCCTGGCCGGCTACTCCGCGCGCCGCCTGCGCACCGGCGCCATCGCGGCCCGCGATGCGCCTGCCGTACCGCCAAAGCCGCCATCCTCCCCGACGCAGGACGGTGGCGCAGCGGGCACCTCTCCATGAACCGTGCCATGGGCACCCCCTGGGTGCCCCCGGCCGCGTCCTCCCGCTCATCTCCGCGAGGAGCTCCCGTGCACTGCAACCGCAAAGCCACCCCCGGAGTCCTCAAAGGTCGGTCCGTCGCCACCGCCCTGCTGGCTGCGACAACCGTCCTTGCCGGCTGCGAACGCGGCTCGTCGAGCGGCCCGGAGGAGTCCACCACGGGCTCGAGCGGCTGCCCCGCGGCCCAGGCAAGGGCCCAGGCCGCCGTCAGACAGGCGGAGAAGACGGACGTCCCCTGGAACGGACCGACCAGCGGCCCGCCGGCGGTGTCCGGCAAGACCATCGTCTACGTCGCCCAGACCATGACCAATCCCGGAGTCGCGGGCGCCGCGAAGGGCGTGAGGGCAGCCGCGCGGGTCATCGGCTGGAACGTCCGGGTGATCGACGGTGGCGGTACCCCCGCCGGCATCCAGGCGGCGATGAGCGAGGCCGTGGCCCTCAAGCCCTCGGGCATCGTCATCGGCGGCTTCGACCCCAACTCGACCTCGCGGCAGGTCTCGCGGGCCAACGCGGCACGTATCCCGCTCATCGGCTGGCACGCGGTCGCTGCCCCCGGCCCCAGCCGGCGGCCCCGGCTCTTCACCAACGTCACCACCGACGTCGACGACGTTGCCAGAGTCAGCGCGCAATGGGTCATCTCGCACTCCAACGGCCACGCCGGGGTCGTGGTCTTCACCGACGCCTCGATCCCCTTCGCCAAGAACAAGTCCGAGCTGATCAGGAAGGAGCTCGCCACCTGCTCGGGCGTGAAGCTGCTGGCGTACGAGGACATCCCGATCCCGGACGCGAGCAGCCGCACGCCCCGGGAGGTCTCCTCGCTCCTCTCCCGCTTCCAGGGTCGGTGGACCTACTCCGTCGCCATCAACGACCTGTACTTCGCCGATGCCGCCCCGGCCTTCCGCGCGGCCGGCGAGAAGGGTTCCGGCCCGCCGTTCAACATCGGCGCCGGGGACGGCGACCCCTCCGCCTTCCAGCGCATCAACAGCGAGCAGTACCAGGCGGCCACCGTGCCGGAGCCGCTGTCCCTGCAGGGCTGGCAGATCATCGACGAGTTCAACCGCGCCTTCTCCGGCCGTCCCGCCAGCGGATACGTAGCCCCCGTCCACATCACCACGGCCGACAACAGCGACGGTGCCACGACCTGGGACCCTTCGGGCTACCGGGAGGCGTACCGGAAGATCTGGGGCACGTGACAGCGGCGTCGGGGACTGGTCAACGTGATCCACCGTGATCGGCGCACTGGTCGGCGGTCTCGTCAACAACCCGGTCAACGGCACCGTGCTCGCGGCCATCGTGTGGATCCTGGACGTCATCCTCGGCCCCGTCCTCGACGCCCAAGACCGGCCCGTCGCCTCGCCGGGCGCCCACGCCCTGTGCCACCCCGTGGATCCTGGACCTGTCCTCCCGTCGGCCGGACGCCTCGGCGATCTCGGCCGAGCCCTGCTCGGGTGCCACCTCCCTCACCGAGCAGGCGCACAGCTTGCGTGTCTCAGGGCGACGGGCCGAACTCGGCGCGTGTGGACGGTGGTTCCGCAGCCGTCTATGGCGGCGGGGCGTATGCGGTGAGCAGGAGAGCGATGTCGTCCATCCTGTCGGGGGACTGGCAGGCATCCTGGAGCAGCCCATCGGCCAGATCCTCCAGGCGGTCCCCGCCCATGCGGGCCAGTGAGGCCCGGAGCCGGTCGACGTCGGAACCGATGTCCGAGTCGCGCCTCTCGATCAGCCCGTCCGTGTACAGGACGAGGACCGATCCGGCGACCAGGTGCAGCTCCGACTCCGGGTAGTGGGGCGTTGCCTCGACGCCGAGCAGAGGGCCGCCCGGCACATTCAGGATCTCGGTGCGGCCGTCGGGCAGGCGCAGGAGGGGCGGGCAGTGGCCCGCGCGGACGATGCGCACGACCCCCGAGCGGGGATGGAAGCGGGCGTAGCAGCAGCTGGCGAGCAGCGTGGGGTCGAGGTCCAGATGGAGCCGGTTGGTGCTGGCGACGACGTCGCTCGGCCGGTGCCCGGCGGTGACGAAGGCCCGCATCGCGCTGCGCAGCTGGCCCATGGTGGCCGCGGCGGCGACGTTGTGCCCCTCGACGTCCCCGACGATCAGCGCGACCTCCTCGCCGACGGGGATGACGTCGTACCAGTCGCCGCCGATATCCATCCCCCCGGTGCCCGGAAGATAGCGCCCGGTGATGCGGAGGCCCGGCACTGTGGGCAGCCGGTGCGGCAGCAGCGCGTTCTGCAGGCCGCGGGCGAGGGCGAATTCGGCGTCGTAGAGCCTGGCGCGTTCGAGGGCCTGGGCGATCAGGCCGCCCAGCGCGGTGAGGACGCCACGCTCCTCGTCGGGGAACCGGTGGACGTCGTCGAAGCCGAGCATGCAGGCGCCGACCGGGCGGTTGGAGGCGATCAACGGCAGGAACGCCCAGGAGTTGGAGCGGCCGACCAGAATCCCGGGGTACGTCTCGAGGAGCTCCTCCCGCGACTCGACGAACAGGGGTGCCCCGGAGGTCAGCGCATCCGTCACGGGCAGCCGGGCGTGCAGCGGGCTGCCTTCGAACCGGGCGAGAAACCGCTTCGAGTAGCCGCGCTGCGCGAGCAGGCGCAGGCGCCGCTCCTCCACCACGGCGATCGCCAGCTTCTGACCGCCGAAAGCGGGCAGCAGCTGCTCGGCGACCACATCACACACCTCGTGCGCGGTGACCGCCGCAGTGAGGGCGCTGCCCAGCTCGAGCACGCGGTACAGGGAACCCAGGCGGGGGGCCGTGGGCGGAGGCGACAGGGAGGCGGGCGGACCCTCCTCCGCGACGGGCGCCCCGGGTCCGGTCCCGGCAGGCACCGGCTGGCTCACGGGTGCCGCCCATCCCGTCATGCCCTGCCCGCCCGGGTGCAGGGAGAAGACGAGCCACTCGTCGGGTGGGCGGCGGACCAGGAAGGAGACCGGTTGCTGGGAGACCGCGGCGGCCCGGTAGCGGTCCTCGTACACGGGATCGGCCAGCCAGGGCAGCACGTCCCAGGGACGCCGGCCGAGCAGCTCGTCCTGGCGGACCCCGAGCAGACCCTCCAGACTGTGGTTGGCGTAGGTGACACGTCCGTCCAGGGAGAGCGCGAAGAAGCCGTCCGCGAGCCGCTCGAGCGCCGCCACGGCAGCCATGCCGCTTCCGGAGTCGAGCACGGCGCCGACCAGATGGGACGCCGTCTGTGGGTCGTGCGGGCTCTCGGGTACCCGGCCCCACAGCTCGACGGTGCGAAGCCCCCCACCGCCATCCCGGATGCGCACGTAGTGCGCGAGCACATGCCCCTCCTCGACCGCGGCACGGGCGGCGGACCGGAAACCGGGCAGATCCGCAGGCTCGATCCTGGCGGCCAGGGTGGCCAACCGTCCGTCGAACTCGCGGGGCGGAATCCCGAAGATCGCGCACAGCTCGTCGTCGGCCGTGAGGGCTCCGGTGTCGAGGTTCCAGTCGAACAGGCCCACCCGTATCACCGGAGCCGACGGCACCGGGACCACCACTGGAGCCGTCCGTTCGTCCAACTCGCCGAGCAGCCGGTGGGCGCTCAGCCCGGCGAGGGCGGTGCCCAGACGGTCGGCCGCGGAGCGCAGCTGCCGGCGCTGCGCCCTCGACAGCCCCGTCCGGTCGGCCCCGGGCGTCCACAGCACGGCCATCGTTCCGAAGGTCCACCCGCCCGCTCTGACGGGCACCGAGGCAGAGCCGAAGGGATAGGGCACGGCGACCGAGAGCTGGGGGAAGCGCCGCATCGTCTCCTCCGCGTCGGTCAGGTGGACCATCCGTCCGGAGCGGTATGCCTCCGCCACCGGGATACGGCTGTTCACCGGGATCCGACGCCACCCGCCCAGCAGGGAGGGCGGTGTCCCGCACGCCGCGGCCAGTACGAGCGAGTGATGGTCGCTGGAGAGCAGGAACACACTTCCGGCATGCGCTCCGGTCACCTCCACGGCACTGACGAGGGCTCTGACCAGCGCTTCGTCGCGCTCGGGCGCTTCGCCGACAGTCGCGGCGCCGAACGGGTACGAGCTCGATGCCACACCGTTGGCCGACACGTTGCCCTCGATCATCCCTGGATAATTTGTTCCATTTTAGGTTGGCTTGCGGCTCCCTGTGGGCGAGTGCCGGGCCGGAATCAGGGGGGCGGTGATCGGTGGTGCGGGGGCCGCCGTTGGTTCAGAGGCGCCGTTGGTTCATCGGATGTGGCGCAGCCGGCAGCTCTCACCGGCCGCGGCGGCCTTCCTCGAGTGCGCGACTCGAATGCCAGGTGGTCTCGAAAGTAAGCCGACCACGGGTGACTGAGGGCGCAAGGACCGTGCGCATACGCCGACTTGGCGGCTTTCGGCCGAAGCATGGCGACGGAAGCGCCAAGCGGATGCGGCTCCCCTCGCTTCAGCGGAAGGCGTGGTGGGAGACGCCGAGGCTGCCAGGGGTCGCAGGATCACATCCTGTCGTCCCGACCAGCTCATGAGCAGGTCGGAGGCCGTTTTCTCAGCGATGAGAAGACGGCCTTTCCCGTTCCCTCTTTCAGGGCAGGGGCCTCGCTCAGGACAGGCGGCCGACGTGGGCGAGGGCCTGCTTGAGAAGGACCCCGTGTCCGCCCGGCATCTCGTCGATGACCAGCGGCGACGAGGCCTCTTCCGGGCTGAACCAGACCAGGTCGAGGGCGTCCTGCCGGGGGCGGCAGTCGCCGGTCACCGGAACGATGTAGGCCAGCGACACGGCGTGCTGGCGGGGGTCGTGGAAGGGCGTGACCCCCAGCGTCGGGAAGTACTCGGCAACGGTGAAGGGCTGCAGGGAGGCCGGGATCCGGGGCAGTGCCACCGGGCCGAGGTCCTTCTCCAGGTGGCGCAGGAGGGCGTCGCGGACCCGTTCGTGGTGCAGCACCCGGCCGGAGACGAGAGAGCGGGTGACGGTTCCGTCCGGTCCGATGCCCAGCAGGAGTCCGATGTGGGTGACTTCGCCACTGTCGTCGACGCGCACGGGGACCGCTTCGACATACAGGATCGGCATGCGTGCGCGGGCCAGTTCCAGTTCGTCGGGATTCAGCCAGCCGGGCGAGGTTTCGGTCATGTCAGACATTGGTTGATCATACTTTCCGAGTTGGCCGCTTCGCTCTTCCGCTGAGGCCCGATCCCGCCCCTCACCGCGTGGGGGCGGCGGTCCCGTCCCAGCGCAGCAGGGCGGTTCCGATGGACATGCCGCCGCCGAATCCGGCCAGCAACAGCGTGTCCCCGTCGTGGAAGGCGCCTGCGCGGCGTGCCGCGTCGAGCGCGAGCGGCACGGACGCCGCACCCGTGTTGGCGTGCTCGGCGACCGTCATATGGGTGCGGGCGCGGGGGAGTCCGAGGCGGGGCAGGACCTCGAGCAGCATGGCCCCGTTGGCCTGATGCGGAACGAAGTGGTCGACGGCGTGCGGATCCGTACCGCAGGTGCTGAGCAACCGCTGTATCGCGGCGGGAAGTTCCGCCGTCACGAACTCCCGCACGGCACGTCCCCGCATCCGGAAGAAGTGCTCGCCCTCGGCGAGGGATTTCTCCGAGGCGGGTGTGCGGCTGCCGCCCGCGGGGACCCCGATCATGTCGTGGTGCTCGCCGAAGCTGGTGAGGTCCGAGCCGACGATGCCGTATCCGGCGCGCACCGGGCCGAGCACCACCGCCCCCGCGCCGTCACCGAACAGCACGGCGGTGCGCCGGTCGGTCGGATCGATGATGCGCGAGTACACGTCGGCGCCCACGACCAGCCCGTACGGTGCCTCGCCCGCCGTATCGGCGCAGAGCAGGCGCGCCGCGGTGACCAGGGCGAAGACGAAGCCGCTGCACACGGCGTTGATGTCGAACGCGGCGGCCCCGGCCGCCCCGAGGCGGTACTGCACCAGGCTCGCGGTCGCCGGCTGGGGGTGGTCCGGAGTCGAGGTCGCCACCACGATCCAGCCGAGTCGACGCGCCCCGACGCCGGCGTCGGCGAGCGCGGCCCGCGCCGCGGCCACGGCGAGGTCGGACGTCGCCTCGTGATCGGCAACGTACCGGCGCTCGTGGATGCCGGTCTTGCGGACGATCCAGTCGGCTGTCACCCCCACGCGCTCGGCGACGACGCTGTTGGGCACGGTGTCCGGAGGCAGGAACGATCCGGTTCCGCGAATTCCGGTGGCGAGGGGTCCACGCTGAGCGGTCACGGTCTGCTCCTGGTCGGTGGTCCGCGGTGGCCCGTGTCGACTGCCGCGCAGGCCCCAGCGTCCTGACGACCCTGGGAACCTCGTGCTATGGGAGGACACCCCTACTCGTCGCGTCCTCCCCCCGATCCCCGACCCGCTCTCCATCGCGTCGAGCGGTGAGCCACTCGGTGTCGGACCAGACGACCGCGGCCGGGATCCGGTCCGCGTGGTCCGGGTTCTGCTCCAGCCGCGCACGGACACTCGCGTGCACGTGCGCGTCCCGCGGAAGGCCCCGGCGCCGGTAGGTGAGCAGGGCCCAGATCCAGCCCATCCGGTGCACCGTCCCCAGGGCGTCGTCGGGCACGAGGGTCACCTCGCGCGCGTACGCCCCGGTCTTCAGCAGGAGGCCTTCGTCGAGGGCGCCGTCCACGATCCACTTGAGGGCGATGGTGGGGAGTCGCGGATCGTCGTCGAAGGTCCCGCCGACGTCGGAGTGCACCCCGGCGAACCACACCTGCTCGACCGAGTCGGGCGAGGGGTGCTTCGTGTCGGGCGTGACCAGGTACTCGCGATACGGTCTGCGCTTCTCGTCGATGGACACGGCATGGCGCACGCGGCGGACGTTCGGGAGATGACGGGTGTACGGCCACCGCAGGTTCCAGCGCAGCACACCGGCCGCCTTGACGGAGTCCCAGATCCCCAGGTACGCGACGGAGATGCCGACGCGCCCGTCGACCGCGTTGCTGAAGGCGCCCGCGAAATGGTGGAGTTGGTCCCAGTCCTGCCGGGTCCAGTCCTTGCTCTTGGCGTAGACGGACACGGCGTACGGGACGAGGTTCTCCATGCCGGGCCGCATCAGGCCGACCGCCTTGAGCATGCCCACGAGCGCGCGGGCCGTGTACGCGCCGCGACTGAAACCGAAGACATAGATCCGGTCGCCGGGCTGGTAATGCCCCATCAGATACGTGTACGCCTCGGCGAGGTTGGCCTTCATTCCGGAGCCGAAGGTGAGACCGAAGAGCTTCGACAGGCGCCGGGCGGCGGGCGTCCAGGCACCCGCGGCGGAGAAGGTGCCGACTCCGGGGTCGTAGAAGGCGATCTGCCGGCCGGGATCGGAGAGGTCCAGCATTTCGTAGAGCCGGACGACGTTGGTGTTCCCTTTCGCCTTCAACTGATTGCCCGTGCCGTCCAGGCAGATGACGAGGTTCTTGGCCATGCCGGACCTCACGTTCACTGACACACCAGGACACATAGGACTTTCATAAATATAATAAGGGAAATGATGCTCGCAGGCAGTCTCCGGCCTCGCGGGCAGTCTCCGGCTCAGTCGGGTTCCGGAGGATCCATGGCCGGTTCCGTAGTTCACCTCGAAGAGGGCGCCGGCCTGCCGCGCACCCACGCGCTGGTCATCGGCGTCGGCAAGTACCCGCATCTCGCGGGTGGCGAGGCACCGGTGGCGGACTCCGACGGGATGCGGCAGCTCAGCTCGCCTCCCGTCTCGGCCCGCACCCTCGCGGACTGGCTGCTGGCCAAGTACAACGATCCGCGGCGACCGCTCGGCAGTCTCGCCCTGCTGCTGAGCGAGGAGCAGCCGACCCCGTTCGAAAACCCGCGCACGAAGACCCCTCACGACGTCGACGTCGCCACCATCGACAACATCCTCACCGCGATCACGGACTGGTACGACCGCGGTAACACCCACGTCGACAACCGGCTCATCTTCTACTTCTGCGGACACGGGGTCTCGCAAGGTGAGGACATGGCGCTCCTTGCCGCCGACATCTTCGACGACGAGCACAACCCCCTCAACTGCGCACTGGACTTCGCGGGTCTGATGAACGGGCTCGCGCGGTGCAGGGCCAGCCAGCAGGTGTTCTTCGTCGACGCCTGTCGGTCCAACTCCGATGTGCTGATCGAGAGTTCGGGCACGCGGTTCGCCGGGCGGTCGCCGCTCGGAGCCGGGGCGCGTCCGCTCGATCTGCCCAGACGCTTCCACATTCCGTACTACGCCACCCTGGCCGGGGACCGCTCGCACGCGCGGCCCGGGCAGGTGAGCCTGTTCACCGAGGCGCTGCTCAAGAGCCTCGCCGGTGCGGCGAGCGACGATCCCGAGGGCGACTGGCGGGTCAACACCTCTGGTCTCCTCGAGGCGATCGACCACTTCATGCATCAGCCGCAGTTCGCCGGAGCGGTCGCGGGCGTCCAGGTCCCCTCGGTCGGTGAACTGCCCGTGTTCGTGCTGCACGAGCTGGCCGAACTCCCCGTCGTCCCCGTGTACGTGAGCTGCGGGCGGGCGGAGGACAACGCCGAAGCCGAATTCGTCTGCCGCGAGGGCGGCCAGGAACGGCGCCGGCGGGCGCCCGGTGACGTCGACGAGGCGGATCCGAAGGGCGAGTGGGCCATTGAACTCCACTTCGGGAACTACGACTTCGAGGCGAGACTCGGCGACCACGACGTGCTGACCAAGTCCGTCACCGTACGTCCGGTCTTCCGCCGCGTACAGCTGGTGAAGCCATGAGTGGCGTCCTGAGCGTGCGGGTCGCGCTGAGCCTCAACGAAACCGACGTCGCCGGCGGGGCGAAAGTCGTCGGCAACATCTACCCTGCCGACGGCGGCGGCGGTGCCGCGCTCCGCAACGTCCTCTTCCCCTGCGGTACTTCGGCCCCGCCGGCACGCTACGAGGTCGAACCCGGCCGCTACACCGTGTCCGTCACGCTGCCCTCCGGCGTCCTGCTCTCCAAGGACGCCGAGGCACGGGAAGGCACCGACACGTCCGTGACGCTGTGCACGGCGCCCTCGCCGTACGAGTCGCACTCCTGGCAGTACCTGATGGGCAACATCGAGTCCTACGGGGCCTACCACGACAGCGAGCCGACACCGGTGCCCCGCTCCCGGGGATCGAGCTCCGGGGTCCGGGAGTGGTCCTCGGTCGTCGAACGCGGCCACGCCGCCTGGGTCGGCGACCCCAAGACGGCCAGCTGGCAGTTCGCGTCCATGCTCAAGCTCACCGAGGAGCCCCCGCAGGGACCGGCGGTGTTCGAGATCGCCCACTCCGTGCCCCGTTCCGTCCCCAGCCTGGACCTGGGCGACGCGGCGGCGCGGCTCTTCCGCTTCGGCCCGCACGGCCCGGTCGACGAGCACGGCGAGCCCAGGCTCGGCGGGCCCACGGGTGCACGGCAGTTCCTGGTCGTCGCGCTGGCCGGCAGCGAATACGTCGTCACCCTCCCGGCGCCCTGGGGGTCCGCGCAGATCGAGGTCCTCGTCAACGAACGGCAGAGCCCCACCGGCAGCGCCGTCTCGGTGATCGTGCGCGACAGCCAGGTCGGACCCGCCCTCGGCTATATGGTCCGCGGCGCCTTCGACTCGGCCGCGACCCTCGTCAAGGACGCGGAGAGCATGCTCTACGGCACGATGGCGAACCCGCTCGCGGCGGTGGCCGGCGCCTACGTGCTGGTCGGCAGCGAGCTGACCGAGCGGCCGCGCCGCTGGGACCCGTGGCTCTCCCGGCTGCGGAACGAGTTCGACTGGATGAGCGACGGATCCCTGCTGTGGGCCATGCGCCATCTGCGCCGGGCGCACAGCGAGGCGGAGCGGGAGGCGGCGCGCGACGCGCTCGTCGAGGCCTTCGACCGCGGAGTGCCGGTCTTCACCCTGGGCCTGAGCCGCCTCATCCACGGGCTGTCCGAATTCCCCGACGACCCGGAGTGCGTCGACCGGCTCGAGCAGGCCCGCCGCCTGTCGTGGCGCGTCGACCTGCGCGAGCCGTTCGTGATCGTCGCTCTGTACAAGAGGCCGGAATGACCGGTCCGCTTGGGAGGCCGCAATGATCAGGTTCACCATGATGCCCGGCGAGGACGGCGACTGCCTGCTCCTGGAGTACGGCGACGACACCTTCGTACGCCGCATCCTCGTCGACGGCGGCCGCGCGGGCACGTATCCGCTCATCAAGCCGACGCTCGCCGGGCTCGACGGCCTGGTCGACCTCCTCGTCGTCACCCATGTCGACCAGGACCACATCCTCGGGGTGCTCGCCCTGATGGACGACCCCGACCGGTCGGTGGAGTTCGGCGACGTCTGGTTCAACGGCTTCGACCAGCTCCTGGACGCCGAGGGGTTCGGCGCCGTGGACGGCGAAAAGTTCACCAGCGCCCTGCTCGCGCAGAAGGTGCCGTGGAACGACGCGTTCGGCGGGCGCAGCGTCGAAGTCGGACGGGAGCTCGCGTGGTTCGACGACGGCTCCACGATGGACGTGCTCTCGCCCGACCGCGGGCAACTGGAGAAGCTGGCCCCGGCCTGGAGCGCGGAATGCGCCAGGAACGGTCTGATCCCGGGCCGGGACCCCGACGAGATCCCCCCGGTGGAGGGCTTCGAGCACTTCGGTGCCCCGAACGTGGAGCAGCTAGCCGCGTCACCGTTCAAGCCGGACACCTCGAAGACGAACCTCACCAGCATCGGCCTCCTCTTCGAGTTCGAGGGCAGGCGCATCGTCCTCACCGGCGACGCCGACGACCGCAGGCTCGTGGAGTCGATACGACCCCGGGCCGAGGCGGAGGGCGGCCGCTTCCACCTCGACGTCCTCAAGGTCGCCCACCACGGCAGCGACCACAACCTCTCGAACGAACTGCTCGACCTGATCGACTGCGACCGCTATCTGATATCCACGAGCGGCGCCCGGCACGACCACCCCAACGAGATCGCCCTCGCCCGCATCCTCAAGCGCGGCGGCACCGAGAAGGACATCGTCTTCAACTACCGTGACCGCGCGGCCCTATGGGACGTCCCCGCCCTCAAGAACCGCTTCGGCTACACCGTGACGGCGCCGGAGGAGGACGCGGAGGACGGGTTCGTCAGCTTCGACCTATGAGTTCCGGACTGACGGCGGCGTACGAGGATATCGAGTTCCACGATCACGGGAGTGACGCCGATCAGTTGATGACCACTGACCTTCCAGCGTAGAAGTAACCGCAGTTGTTCGTGTAGCCACCGCGATAGCAGGTCTCCGGATCGGTGATCGACTTGTTGCTGTTGTCGTAGTTCCGAGCCGCGGCGCTGCCCGGCCTGTGCCCCCAGAATCCACCCTGCTGTTCGCGGTACCAGTGGTAGTCCCAGCCGGGCCAGACCACCAGAGCCATGTGCCGACGGGGATTCTCGCGCGCCGGGAGCGAGCCGCACCAGGACTCTTCGTCGTCGCCTATTGCGGAGACCTTGAACTCCCGGTAGCCGAAGCCGTCGTATCTCTGTCCGGGAATCCCCGCCACATCACTGCTTGCTTCGTCGACGGTCGCCAGAAGTTCGTCCGTGGCGGCCGCGTCGGAGATTATCCATGTCGGATTGGGCCCTGGCGCCCGGGCATGATCAGGGTCTTGGAACCCCACGCACGGAGGATCTCGTTTCCCAGCGGCACTGCCGGCGGAAGCGTGATGCCGATGGCTTCGACCCCGGGGCGGCCTAGAAGGCCCGGGTCCTGTTCGTCAAACCGCTGAGCTCCCGATGGGCCATCAGTTGTGTTGTTTTCCAAGGGAGTTAGAGCGGGAACCTCGAACTGCTCGTCGCTCGCGGGCGTGGCACACATCACCCTCGGATTAGGCGGAAAGGTGGAGCGGGGCTTCACAGGTTCATGACACGCTCACCCCTGGTTACCCGCCGGTAATCCCATGTCACCCCCCACCCCCCCTCAGGACTGACCTTGCGTATCCGCAAGCGGCCCCTGCGCGCCGTCATGCCCGCGCTCGCCGCATCCGCCCTCTTCCTTGCCGCCGGTTGCTCCGCAGAGCCCGGTGCGCACGCCCCCTCCGCCGCCGAACGCGCCGAGGGTGCCGAAGCCTCCGCCATCGCGACCGCGGACACCGGCCAACCGCTCGCCGTCGCCGCCGCTCCCGAGGCGGCAGCCACCTCGACCGCCGTCGCGCGGCCGGGTGCGACGGGCGGCAAGGTCCGTAAGACCGGGCTGAAAGTGAAGTCGTACGACAGCCACACCCGACGTGCCGTCATATCCCCTGAAAACAAAGGAACTTCGACAGGCGAGGGGAGATCCGGAGACGAGGGGGCTTCGTCGCCGTCCCCGAGTGCCGGGAGTACGGCGCGGCCGCGCGGCACCGCCGTCGGCGACGTGATCGCCAGCGCCCCCGCGCCCGGCGCCCCGGACGGACTCCTCGCCAAGGTCACCAAGGTGATCGGCGAGAGCGCGGACGGCACCGAGGTCCAGACCGCGCCGACGACCCTGGACACCCTGCTCGGCGACGACGAGGCGAAGGGCTCCGTCCCCGTCGATCCCGCGTCCTTCGAGGTCGAGCGGCTGCTGCCCGAGGTGAAGGTCTCCTGGGCGAAGACGGGGGACATCCACTCCGGACCGGAGGGCACGAAGGTCCCGCTCGGCAGCCTGCGGATCGACGTCGGGGCGAAGGTCGGCACGGCACAGGGGGCACCGGCCTCGGCGACGGCGTCCGTGTCCGGTTTCGTCCAGGTCGCGCCCGAGGTCGACTTCTCCTACGGCGGTGACTCGACCGGTTCCGGACCGGCGGCGGCGTACCTTGGCGTCTCCGGCGACTGGACCTCGCGGTGGGCGGTCAAGGGGCGCGCGGCGGCCTCCGCCCAGCCCGTGCGGCTGCCGTTCGCGAAGCTGCACGCCGACCCCGTACTCCAGGTCGGCCCGATTCCCGTCGTGGTGAACCTCGATCTGACCTGCTACTTCCAGATCGGCGCCGACGGGAATGTCACCGTCGACATCGAGCAGGACCTCAAGGGCGACTTCAAGGCCGGTGGCACCTTCGGCCCTGCCAAGGGCTGGACGCCCGTGAACGAGTCGCACATGACGAGCTCACCGGTACGCACCTCCGTCACCGCGGCCGGAAGCGTCAAGGCGTCCCTCGGCGCGGAAGCCACCGTCGGTCTGTACGGAACAGTCGGCGTCACCGCCGACCTGGCCCCGTATCTCCGCGGTGAGGCCGCGGGCTCGGTCGACGCCACGTCCGCGACCGGCGCCACGGCGAAGACCGGTGTCGGAGCGTCAGGTGCCTGGGCCGTCTACGGCGGCGTCGACCTGACCGGCACCCTGCGTATCCAGCTGTCCGTCTTCGGCACACCTGTCTTCCAACACAGCATCCCCCTGGGCACGTTGCACCGGGAGTGGAAGCTCGCCGATGGCAAGGTGTAGCCGTACGACCCGGCCGGGCCCGGTGGCAACCAGGCGACCAGGCCCGGGAGTTGGGCGTCGAGCACGTCCTCGGCGCCCAACGGGCCACCCCACTCTCCCCATTGGTTGATCATTCATCGCTCCGACACCTCCAGACGCTGGCGTTTTCCACAACGGCCCGGAAAGCTGAGCTGGGCATGCCAAGACGACGCATGGCCTGCCCTGCCCCCATGCCGCGGTCGATCTGGAGGACGCAGTGAAGAGAAGCTCGCGGATCCGCAGGGTCTCGCTCATCCTCGGCAGCGCCGTCGCACTGGTCGTCGCCTTTCCCGGCAGCGCGCTCGCCGACCCGCCGAAGGCCTTGCCCGCGAACGCGGACGGACTGGAGCAGACGTTCCAACCGGCCTACGACTACGACACGGACGGCTGCTACCCGACTCCCGCCATCGGCCCCGACGGCACCATCAACGGCGGCCTCAAGCCGACCGGCGCCCTCAACGGCCAGTGCCACGACTCCTGGGACCTCGACAACACCAACGGCTACGCGCGCGAGAAGTGCAACAACGGCTGGTGCGCCATCATGTACGGCCTGTACTTCGAGAAGGACCAGGCCGTGGCCGGCAGCAGCCTCGGCGGGCACCGCCACGACTGGGAGCACGTCGTGGTGTGGGTGCAGGACAACGAGGCCAAGTACGTGTCCACTTCGGCCCACGGCAACTTCAACATCTACGGCCGCGACCAGATCCGCTGGGACGGCACGCACCCCAAGGTCGTCTACCACAAGGACGGCGTCAGCACGCACTGCTTCCGCCCGGCCAACTCCAACGACGAACCGCCGGAGAACCACTACCACACCTGGCAGTTCCCCGCGCTGGTCGGCTGGAACGGCTACCCCGCCGGCCTCAGGGACAAGCTGAGCGCGTACGACTTCGGCAGCGCCACCTTCGGTCTCAAGGACGGCAACTTCAACTACCACCTGGAGAGGGCCAAGCCGGCCGGCATCTCGTTCGACCCCAACGCCTGATCGACGCGAGGGCGCCACCGACCGTGCCGACGTGCAAGGCCATTCCCCCGCGTGCGGTAGTGTTTACCTGCACGAACACGGGGGTCACCCCCGGGTGAGAAGCATCGGGACGTGGCGCAGCTTGGTAGCGCACTTGACTGGGGGTCAAGGGGTCGCAGGTTCAAATCCTGTCGTCCCGACGGTGCGAAGGGTCTTCGCAG
>NZ_JBIAVS010000031.1:0-100638 GCF_042894545.1 Streptomyces sp. NPDC001530 | reverse complement strand
AAGCTAAGCCTCACAGCGCCGATGGTACTGCAGGGGGGACCCTGTGGGAGAGTAGGACGCCGCCGAACTAATTGTAGAGAAAACCCCCTTGCCATCCGGCAAGGGGGTTTTCTGCGTTTAGGGTCTGGTTATGCGCTATGACTTGGTGATCTTCGACAACGACGGCGTCCTCGTGGACAGTGAGCCGATCTCCAACACGATCCTGGCCGCCTATCTGACCGAGCTCGGGCACCCGACCTCGTACGAGGACTCCATCAGGGACTACATGGGGTCCGCCATGCATCGCATCCACGAGCTCGTGCACGAGCGCAGCGGGAAGCGGCTGCCGGGCGACTTCGATGACGTCTTCCACGGGCGCGTCTTCGCCGCCTTCGAGCGGGAGTTGGAGCCCGTTCCCGGTGCCGTGCAGGTCCTGGAGAAGCTGGCTGCGGACGGGGTGCCGTACTGCGTGGCCTCCTCCGGGAGTCATGAGCGGATTCGGGTGGGGCATCGGAAGACCGGGCTCGACCGGTGGTTCGACGAGGGGCGCGTCTTCAGTTCCCAGGACGTGGGGCGGGGCAAGCCGGCGCCGGATCTGTTTCTGCACGCGGCCGAGCGCATGGGCGTACCGCCGGAGAAGTGTGTCGTCATCGAGGACAGTCCGCTCGGGGTGCAGGCGGCGAACGCTGCCGGGATGGACGTGTACGGGTTCACGGCCATGACGCCCGCCGCCAAGCTTGTCGGGGCCAGGCAACTCTTCCCCGACATGGGCGAGTTGGCTGACCTGCTGGTATGACGAGCCCCATCGGCCGGCACTGACATTTGTCATGCCGAGCTCCGGACGATCGTTTCTGTTGGCAGGGTGGGCCGACCGCGAAGCTGAGTACATCGAAACGGGACGTACACAGTGACGACGGAGGGACCCCGATCATGAGCATCACGGCCACCGAGACCGGCATCGAAGCGGCAGCCACCCAGGTCACCGAGGTCACCCCGGCCGCTCAGGCGCATGCCGTCCGGCAGAGCTTTCTGCCGCTGATCGTGGACGTGGCGGTGCCGCTCGGGTCGTACTACCTGCTCAAGGACGGGTTCGGGATGAGCACGATGGCGGCGCTGGGGTGGAGCAGTGTGGTGCCGGCGGTGCGGACCGTGTGGGGCGCGGTGAAGGAGCGGAGGTTCAACGGGCTGGCCGCGCTGATTCTCTTCGTCAACGTCGCGGGGCTGTTGCTCAGCTTCGTGGCCGGTGACCCGCGGCTGATGCTGGCCAAGGACAGTGGGATCAGCAGTGTGGTCGGCATCGGCATCCTGGTCTCCGTGAAGCTCGGGAAGCCGATGATGACGGCGGGGCTGAAGCCGTTCATCACCAAGGGGGACGCCGTGAAGACCCTCGCCTGGGAGCGGCTGCTGAGTGGCTCCCCGCGGTTCCAGAAGGCCGAGCGGACCTTCTCCCTCGTCTGGGGCGTGGCTCTGTTCGGCGAGTGCCTGGTGCGGATCGTGGGCGCGTACACGCTGCCGATCGACACGATGGTCTGGCTCGGCACGGTCATCATGATCGCCACGATCGCCTTGGCCATGCTGATCAGCGGTGGGCTCGCCGCCGGCCCGATGGAGAAGATGCTGGAGGAGGAGCTGGCACTGCAGGCCCGGTGACGGGGCTTCATCCACGGAGCTGAGCAAAATTCATCTTCGGCTTGATCTACCCACCGGTAAGCCGGGGCCCTACGCTCGCCGCCATGACAGATGTGCTGCGGCGCGGTAGGGCCTCTCTGGCGTTCAGCTTCTTCGCTCAAGGCGCCACCTTCGCGCTGCTCGTGACGCGCATTCCGGCCATCCAGGACCGGTACGGGGTCTCCGACGCGCTGCTGCCCGCCTTCCTGGCCGCCGTGCCCATCCTCGCCGGCGTCGGGAGCGTGACGACCGAGCACTTGGTCAAGCGAATACCGCCCAGCCGACTGCTGCGCTGGTCCCAGCCCGTCGTGCTCCTCGCGCTGCTCGGGGTCGGCGCGGGCGACCAACTGGTCGAACTGGCGGTCGCCCTCGGCGCCTTCGGGCTCGCGGTCGGCGCGCTCGACGCCTCCATGAACATGCTCGGGGTGAGCCTGCAGCGGACGTACGGACGCAGCATCATGCTCGGCTTCCATGCCGCGTACAGCCTCGGCGGGATCGTGGGTGCCTCGTTCGCATGGGCGGGCGCGCACTGGCATCTGTCGTTGCTCGTGTCCTATCTGCCGTTTGTGCTCGTGCTGTTGCCGGCCGCCTTCGTGGGGAGTCGGTGGTACGTCGACGGGAGCGCCCCGGAGGGGGAGGAGGCGGCCGAGGCAGGGCCCGTGGTCTTCAAGTTGCTGCTGCCGCTCTGCCTGGTGATGACGTTCGCGTACATCGGGGACTCGACGGTCTCCAACTGGAGTGCGAAGTATCTGCAGGACGTGCTGGGCAGCTCGGAGCAGCTGGCGACCGTCCCGTACAACGTCTACATGGTGATGACCCTGGTGGGGCGGGCTGTCGGGGACTTCGGGGTGCGGCGGTTCGGGGCCGTGGCCGTGGTACGGCTGGGGGCGGTCGTCGCGGCGCTCGGTTTCGCGGTGGTGGCGGTGGCGCCGGGGGCGTGGGTGGGGATGCTCGGGTTCACGCTGCTGGGTCTGGGGCTGTGCGTGATCGTGCCGCAGACCTTCGCGGCGGCGGGGCGGCTCTTCCCGGGGGCGTCCGACACGGCGATCGCGCGGCTGAACATCTTCAACTACGTGGGCTTCTTGATCGGTTCGCCGTTGGTGGGCGCGCTGGGGGACGCCTGGAACTACCGCGGCGCCATGCTCGTACCGATGGTCCTCGTCCTGGTGACCTTGGGGTATGCCCGGTCGTTCATTCCTGAACCGGACCGATACGGTGACGGGCATGAGCGGCCGCGCACAGCTGATGTGGGACGAGGCAGTAACGGGCTATGACTTCGGTCCGGATCACCCGATGGATCCGGTCCGGCTCGCGCTGACCCGGCGACTGGTCGATGCCTTCGGGCTCGACCGGGAGGTCGATGTGGTCGCGGCGAAGCCGGCCGGGGAGTCGACGCTGCGGCTCGTGCACCGCGAGGACTATGTGGAGGCGGTCAAGGCCGCGTCCGCCGATCCGGGGTCCGCCGACCCGTCGTACGGGCTCGGGACCATGGACGACCCCGCCTTCGCCGGGATGCACGAGGTGTCGGCGCTCATCGCCGGGCAGTCCGTGGGGGCCGCGGAAGCGGTGTGGCACGGGGACGCGCTGCACGCGGTGAACTTCGCGGGCGGGCTGCACCACGCGATGCCCGGTGGCGCGTCCGGGTTCTGCATCTACAACGACGCCTCGCTGGCGATCGCGCGGCTGCTGGAGCTGGGGGCCGAGCGCGTCGCGTACGTGGATGTGGACGTGCACCACGGGGACGGGGTGCAGGCGGCCTTCTGGGGGGATCCGCGGGTTCTGACCATCTCGCTGCACGAGCATCCGCGGACGCTGTTTCCGCAGACCGGCTGGCCGGAGGAGACCGGGGCCGAGGGCGCTGAGGGGAGTGCCGTGAATGTGGCGCTGCCGGCCGGGACCGGGGACGCGGGGTGGCTGCGGGCGTTCCACTCCGTGGTGCCGGAGCTCATCGCCGACTTCCGGCCGCAGGTGCTGGTCACCCAGCATGGCGCCGACACCCACTTCGAGGACCCGCTGGCGCATCTCGCCGTCTCGCTCGATGCGCAGCGGGCCGTGCAGGTGGCGTGTCATGAGCTGGCGCACGAGTACGCCGACGGGCGCTGGATCGCGCTGGGTGGGGGCGGGTATGCCGTGGTGGACGTCGTGCCGCGGTCGTGGACGCATCTCGTCGCCATCGCGGCGGGACGGCCCGTCGATCCCGAGACGGTGATTCCTGAGAGCTGGCGGCAGGAAGTCTTCGCCCGTACACGGCAGTTGGCGCCGGCGCGGATGACCGATGGGCGGTGGCCCGTGTCCTGGAAGGACTGGGAGTCGGGGTACGACCCGGCGGACCGGCTCGACCAGGCGGTGGTCGCCACGCGGCGCGCCGTGTTTCCGTTGCGGGGGCTGCTGGCCTAGCGGGATTTTCGCCACCTTCGCCCCTACCCGTTACTTGGGGGCTCGGCCCCCTAGACCCCCCGTATCGGCCTGGCGGCCTCGTCCTCAAACGTCCGACGGGCTAAAGAGCGTCCCCATTACGCCAACTGTGGGGCATTTCCCTTGTTTTGGGCGTGCGGCGGCGGTCCATGCGTCAGCATCGCTGTCGTGTTGAGCACCGGAGCATTGCGTGCACACCTACTGGCCGCCCGGTTGGCCGGGCCTGTGGCCACCTCGCGCGAGGAGAGCCTGCGCAGCTATCGGCTCTTCGCCGCCCGCGATCCCCGCGTACTGCTCGGACTCGATCCCGAGTGGACCTGGCAGCAGCGGGACTTGATCGCCTTGATGGCCGACAAGTGTGGGGTTTCGGCCGATCCGCTGCACACATCAGGGCATGATGTGATCGATCCGGAGCGAACCCTGGCGGCTCTCGATGCCTTCGCGGAACGGATCGGCGAGGCGGCCCGGAACCGCGACCCCGTCCTCCTCGGCACCGGTCATCCGCACCGACTGATCGGTTTCTACGCCGCGCTGGCGGACGCCCTGTCGGCGGCGGGGTGTACCGTCCTCACCCCCGCGCAGGGTGGCTGTGTCGACATAACGACCCGGTTCGGTCTACGCACGTACAACCTTGACTACGTACAAGGTGTCGCGCTGGTGCGCGAACCAGGCGTGCAGGCCACCGGTCGTGCGACCGGCGCACACACCCACTCGCCCCTCCCGGTTCGGACCGCGCTGGCCGCCGCCGCGGAGTCCGGCGGGCCGCTCCCGGAGCTGGTCATCGGAGACCACGGATGGGTCTGCGGGGCAGGTCAGCTGGGGTTCGAGGCGATGGGGCTGGCCGATACGGACGATCCTGCGCTCTTCGTCGGAGAGGCAGAGGGGCGGGTGTCCGTCGTCGTTCCGCTTGATGACGCTGTGCGGTCTGATTACTACCGACCGCTTACTCGCTATGTACTCAATCGAGCGTGTCTGTCACAGTAGGCGGCCGATGGCAGCTCCTCTTCCCCACTCGCATCACCCGCCCCTACTCTGGGGAGTGAGCACGCAACGACGAAGTGTCACCGGAAGGGGAAGCCGGTGTCCGTCGAGTGCGGAAGGTTCAGGTGTGTCATGGCTGCAGCTGGCGAGAGGCCTCTGAACGAGGTTCAGTTCCTTACCGTGGCGGAAGTCGCCTCGGTGATGCGAGTGTCGAAGATGACCGTGTACCGCTTGGTGCACAGCGGTCATCTGCCGGCGATCCGGGTGGGGAGGTCCTTCCGGGTGCCGGAGCAAGCGGTTCACGAGTACCTCCGCGAGAGCTATGTGGGGGTGGAGACGGCCTGACGGTGTTCCGGGAGACGGTCCACGCTCTCCCGGAACCCCTCGATTACGACCTCGGCGCTCGGACGGGTAGGCTGGCCCCTCATAGGTCGTGTGGGCCCATGCAGCCCAGCACCGAGTTAAGAGAAGTGAGCGAGGGTAGTCGTGGGCTCTGTTATCAAGAAGCGGCGCAAGCGGATGGCGAAGAAGAAGCACCGCAAGCTGCTCAAGCGCACTCGCGTTCAGCGTCGCAACAAGAAGTAAGCGGCGCCGCAGAAGCGCGTACTGTGGCCCCCCACCAGCCGGTGGGGGGCCACAGGCATTTCCGGCCACCGTCCGATCACCGTCGGATCACCACCCAGCCGCGCGATCGCCACTCGATCGCCGTTGTGAGGCGCGCGTGAGGCGCGGTTGAACCGTGCCCACGTCTGTAGGCCGAATGGCTGGCTCTGATCGTACGTCTGTGGGTGTCGTCACTTCGTGCATCGGGCGGTCATCACAGCGCAACATCAACCCGCTAAGTTGGCGGCACACGGGGAACGCGGCAGGGTACGAGCAGAGCTACGTCCATTTCTGGAAGGAAGGCGCTGATCTTGGGGAAGGTCGTGCTCGTGACCGGAGTGGCCCGACAGCTGGGGGGCCGGTTCGTACGACGGATCCAGCGTGACCCGCAAGTGGATCGGGTGATCGCCGTGGACGCGGTCCCGCCCGAGCACCATCTGGGCGGCGCCGACTTCGTCCAGGCCGACATCCGGCAGCCCACCATCGCTCGGGTGCTCGCCGAGCACTCCGTCGACACGGTCGTCCACATGGACGTGACGGGCACGGCGCTGGGCAGCGGCAGCCGGACCACGGTCAAGGAGACCAACGTCATCGGCACCATGCAGCTGCTGGGCGCCTGCCAGAAGTCCCCGACGGTCAAGCGGCTCGTCGTGAAGTCCAGTACGAACGTGTACGGGTCGGCGCCGCGGGACCCCGCCGTCTTCACCGAGACGACGCCGCCCAAGTCGCTGCCCAGCGGCGGCTTCGCGAAGGACACGGTGGAGGTCGAGGGGTACGTACGCGGCTTCGCGCGCCGCAGGCCCGATGTCGCCGTGTGCGTGCTGCGGTTCGCGAACATCCTGGGGCCGAGCGCGGATTCGCCGCTCGCCTCGTACTTCTCGCTGCCCGTGCTGCCGACCGTGTTCGGCTACGATCCGCGGCTGCAGTTCGTGCACGAGGACGACGTCATCGAGGTGCTGCGGCTCGCCTCGCACGAGCCGGAGCGCGGGACGCTCAACAGCGGCACGTTCAACATCGCGGGCGACGGCGTCCTGTTGCTCTCGCAGTGCGCGCGGCGCCTCGGCCGGCCCACGCTGCCGCTGCTGCTGCCCGCGCTCAGCTGGGCGGGCACGGCGGTGCGTACCCTGGGCGTGACGGACTTCTCGCCCGAGCAGCTGCGGCTGCTGACGCACGGCCGGGTCGTGTCCACGAACCAGATGCGCGAGACACTGGGATACAAGCCGAAGTACACGACGGCGGAGACCTTCACGGACTTCGCCCGCAGCCGGGGGCCCGGACTCCTGCCCCCCGAGGCCCTTGCGGGGGCCGTCGACCGGATCGCCGCGCTGCCCGTCCTGGGCGGCGGCCACCCCCCGACGCAGAGCGCCAACTGAGGAGCGCATCAACGATGGCGGATGCCAAGGTCATTCCGTTCGACGACGACCGGTCGCGCGGGGGTGCTGTGCAGCGCCCGCCGAGGCGCCGGGCCGCGGGGAGCCGGCTCAAGGGCGATCCCGTGGTGGTACGTGAGGTGCAGCCTCTGCCCGGGCGGCTCTCCGCGCAGGATGATGTTCCCGTGACGCGTGAGAAACAGCCGCCCCAGAAGCCGCAGGAGGGCCCCGGCGGTGGCCTGGAGCGGCGTATCGCCGGGGGGCTGGCCTTCCTGCGCCGCCGGCTCACGGGCGACTACGAGATCGACGACTTCGGCTACGACGCCGAGCTCACCGACCAGGTCCTGATGTCCCTCATCCGGCCGCTGTACGAGAAGTACTTCCGGGTCGAGGTGAAGGGCATCGAGAACATCCCGTCCGAGGGCGGCGCGCTGATCGTCGCCAACCACTCCGGCACGCTCCCGCTGGACGGCCTGATGATGCAGGTCGCCGTCCACGACAACCATCCCGCGGGCCGCCACCTCCGCCTGCTCGCCGCAGACCTGGTCTTCATGCTGCCGGTCGTCAACGAGCTGGCGCGCAAGGCCGGTCACACCCTCGCCTGCGCGGAGGACGCCGAACGGCTCTTGGAGCGCGGCGAGCTGGTCGGTGTGATGCCCGAGGGCTTCAAGGGCATCGGCAAGCCCTTCAGTGAGCGCTACAAGCTCCAGCGCTTCGGCCGCGGCGGCTTCGTCTCCACCGCGCTGAAGCAGGGCACCCCGATCATCCCGTGCTCGATCGTGGGCGCGGAGGAGATCTACCCGATGATCGGCAACGCGAAGACCCTCGCGCGCCTGCTGGGCTTCCCGTACTTCCCGATCACCCCGACCTTCCCGTGGCTGGGTCCGCTGGGCGCCATCCCGCTCCCCACGAAGTGGACGATCCAGTTCGGCGAGCCGATCCGCACGGACGGCTATCCGCCGGAGGCGGCCGAGGACCCGATGCTGATGTTCAACCTGACGGACCAGGTCAGGGAACAGATCCAGCACACGCTGTACAAGCTGCTGGTGCAGCGCAGGTCCGTCTTCTTCTGATCATGCGCATACGTTTCTGCTGAGCGTGCCTGCACGACCCTTCTGGGCATGGCGATACGACGGTGGGGGCGCCCTTCCCGAGAAGGGCGCCCCCACCGTCGTATCGGAGTCGCTAGGTCGCGTCCTCGCTGTCGATGCCCAGGCCCGGCAGGAGACCGGGCAGTAGGGGCGGCAGCGTGACGTCCGGCTGGCTGGTCGCACTGCTCTTGCTGCTGGACGGGGAGGAGCTGGTGTCGTCCTTGGGCGGGTCCAGGAGGCCGCCCGTGTTGCCGCCGAGCAGGCCGTCGCTGGTGCTGCCCGAGCTGGAGGGCTTGGGCTTGCCGCTGCTGTGGCCTGCGGTGGAGGAGCTGCTGGTGGCGCTGGGCGCCGAACTGTCCGCACCGGACGAGCCGGTGGACTCCTCGCTCTTGCCCCGGTGGCGGCCGGTGCCCTCCTGGGAGGGCGCGGGCGGGAGCAGCGAGCGCAGCGGGCCGACCTCTTCGTCTATGGCGTCGAAGACCGACGACACCTGGTTGCTGACGTCGCCGAGCTGCACGGGCAGCCGGTCGCGCAGCGTGCCCCAGGCCTCGCGGTGCGACTGGGAGAAGGCGGACAGGGCCTGGATGGGGCCCAGCGAGCCATCCCGCTCGTACGCCTCGTGCAGCAGGCGGTGGCCTTCCGACGCGTCGTGCTGCATGCCCGACAGGGCGCGGCGGACCTCGCCCAGGGACTCGTGGTCGAGGGGCCCCGAGCGGCCGCGCTCCATCAGCCGGCGCGCCTCACTCAGGCGCGTGGACGCCTGGTCGAGGTAGAGCTCGCCCCGGTCGCTGTCGCCGTGGGCCAGGCCCAGCTTGATGTCCTCCATGCCTCGCTTGAGCCCGTAGAGCGAGTCACCGGGCAGGGCGTCGGAGCTCGCAGCGGCCACGCCGCCGAAGGCTCCCGCGGCCACACCCACGGTGAGCCCGCCCGCGGCCAGGCCCTTGGACAGCCGGGACCTCGGTCGCAACTTCCCCAGCCCGCTCGCCCGGTGCGCGCCCCTGGCCCGATGAGACCGCTGCTCGGGCACCGCAGGGTCCCGCCCCTCGCCTCCAGCGGCAGTGCCCTCCAGCAGCATGGCCTCCATCGCGGCGACGAGCTGGGCTCGCTGCACGACCTTGACCTCGGGGTCCAGCTCCGGTTTGGGCAGCTCGCCGAGACCGGTGGCAAGGGCCAACAGCAGGCCCTGCTCGGTCTGTTCCGACGCAGCCTGGGACGGTGCCGATCCATCGGGCTGCTCGGCCGCCGTGCCCTGGTCGGACTGCTCCTCCAGGGCCTGGGCGAAGGCGTTCGCCCGCCGGTGTGCCGATACGTTCGCGATCACTGGCGGCACCTCCTCTCGTCATGACGGTCGACTCCCCAGGGGGTCCTGAGGGTTGCACACCCTGACCAGATCCACACGATCGAGTGATCGGTGCTGGTCAGGGTGTGACCACAGGGAGCCTGTATCCCGCACAACGAGCGTCGCGGCACTTGGGTTACGGACGACGGATGATCGGACCGCGAAGTCAACGGACTTTTACAGAAGGTGAGTTGAGCGTCGCTGAGCGTATGGAGCCGTACCAGGGCCGGGCGCGGCGGGGACGCTCCTCAGCGGGTGCTCAGCGGGCGTCGTCCGGAAGGAGCCGGGCGAGGGTGCGCACGGCCCGGTACTGGAGGGTCTTGATGGCACCCTCGTTCTTGCCCATCACGCGGGCGGTCTCGGCGACGGAGAGCCCCTGGAGGAAGCGGAGCGTGACGCACTCCTGCTGCTGGGGGTTGAGCCGGCGTACGGCGTCGAGGAGCGCGGCGTTCGACAGGGACTCCAGGACGGAGTCCTCGGGCGAACGCTCGACCTCGTTGGCATCGAGCATCTCCCCAGTCGTCACCTCCAGCCGGAAGCGGCTGGACTTGAAATGATCCGCGACGAGATTGCGGGCGATGGTGACCAGCCAGGCACCGAAGTCGCGCCCCTGCCAGGTGAAGGTGCCGATCCGCCGCAGAGCCCGCAGAAAGGTCTCACTCGTGAGGTCCTCGGCGGTCGCCTTTCCCCCCACCCGGTAATAGATGTACCGATAGACCGTGTCGCTGTACTGGTCGTAGAGACGGCCGAAGGCGTCGGCCTCGCCCGCCTGGGCGCGCTCCACGAGGTCCATCATCCGGGCGCTGTCACTGTCTGCGGCCGGGCGGCGTGCGGTGGTGGCCGAGCTCGAGCGGCCCCGTCTGCCGACCGCCGCGTTGCCGTCGGCCAGGGCGTAGCAGGGGCCGACGGGCGCGGGGACGGCGAAGGCGGGGACGGCGTACGCGGTGGGGACGAAGCCGCGCAGACGGTCCAGGACCGTTGCGCGCAGCGTAGCCAGGCCCGAGGCGTCAACCCCGACGTGTGAGTACACGGGACTCCCAGAGGCAGAGCTTCCATCACGTGCAGTGCGGGACCGTTCACCCGTCGTAGCGACGGAGGGGTACCGGTTTGCGTCTGAGGAGAATAACGCTTCGTACAGGCAGCGCTACACCCAGTTGCTCAAATCATCGATTACGTCGCTTCTGTTACTGATCGACGCCTCTTCAAGTGCCGGTTAGTGACCGGTTGTTGATCGGATTGGTCCGCGTTCCGTTTGAGTGCGGGGCGTGTTGTGGCCGTCTGCGGTTAACGGGACTGGCGGGTGCGTTGTCCGGGTAGGACGACGGGATTGGTTCATCGCCCCCTCCGCCCCTACCCGTCCCATACCTGGGGGCTCCGCCCCCCGGACCCCCGTATCGGCCTTGACGGCCTCGTCCTCAAACGCCGGACGGGCTAAAAGATCGTCGGCCGGGGGAAGAAGGCGCAGCCAGTGGAGGAGTCGGAGGTGCGACAGACCGGCTGGTTGGTGCCACACCCGCAGCCAAATGCCGGCCCCCACGCACCCGCAGCCGCCCACGCACGGAAGGGGCCGTGACGGTACATCAAATGCCCCGTCGCCACGTAATGGCCACCAGGCCGAGCAACGACACCACGCCGACCTGCAACCGCCGACGGGGCGGATGTACCGTCACGGCCCCGCCCCACCCACCGGGCCGGGCGCGCACGAAGGCGGCGTCAGCGGCGCCGACGGGGCGGATGTACCGACACGGCCCCGACCCGCCCACCGGGCCGGAGGCGCGCAACGGTGGCGTCAGCGGCGGCGGCGGTGCAGGGCGATTGCGGCTGCTGTGCCGCCGGCTACCGCGCCGACGCCGGCTGCCGCGGGGATGCCGACCTTCGCCGCCTTCCGGGCGGTGCGGTAGTCGCGCAGGCGCCAGTCGAAGGTGCGGGCGTGCTTGCGGAGCTTGGTGTCGGGGTTGATGGCGTAGGGGTGGCCGACCAGCGAGAGCATCGGGATGTCGTTGTGCGAGTCGCTGTAGGCCGCGCAGCGGCCGAGGTCCAGCCCCTCCGCCGCGGCCAGCGCGCGAACCGCCTCCGCCTTCGCCGGCCCGTGCAGCGGTTCCCCGACCAACTTGCCCGTGTAGACGCCGTCCATCGACTCCGCGACCGTACCCAGCGCCCCGGTCAGCCCCAACCGCCGCGCGATCACCGTCGCGATCTCCACCGGCGCCGCCGTGACCAGCCACACCTTCTGCCCGGCGTCCAAGTGGGCCTGGGCCAACGCCCGCGTACCGGGCCAGATCCGCTCGGCCATGTACTCGTCGTAGATCTCCTCGCCGATCGACATCAGCTCCGAGACCCGGTGCCCCTTGACGATCGACAGAGCCGAGTCGCGGGCGTCCTGCATGTGCTCGGGATCCTCGACCCCGGCGAGCCTGAACCACGCCTGCTGCCAGGCGAATCGGGCGAGATCACGCGTCTCGAAGAACTTCCGCTTGTACAGACCCCGGCCGAAGTGGAAGAGGGCAGCACCCTGCATCACGGTGTTGTCGAGGTCGAAGAACGCGGCGGCCTTCTCGTCACCGAGCACCGGGAACTCCGGTTCCTGGGCGGCGGCGTCCGGCGCCAGTTCTTCCAGTTCTTCCAGATCCTGCAGTTCCTGCGAGGACTTGCGCGCTGCCTCCGCCGAGGCCTCGCCTGCCAACACGCTCCGCGCGGTGGCGGAGCGCCTACGGGGAGTGAGCCATCCGAGAGCGGCCATGTCGTGAGCATAGCCAGTTTGTTCGGTGGTTCCGGAGTCGAGAGGATTCGGTGCTGTGAACTCTCTGCGACCGAGCCGTTAAAGAAGCGCTCCGGGCGGGGTGTCGGGCCGGCGCCGGGGCAGGTTGTCGCGTTGCGGGACGACGGGGGTTCCAGGGGGCGCGGAGGCGCGAGAATGGCCGGTATGAGTCCCATGTTCCGGCGCGGTGGGCGTCGTACGGAGAATCCCGGGAGTTCCTCGACGAAGGGTCCCGGGGAGCGGCTGGTCACGCTGATCAGGAAGCCGGGGTGTCATCTGTGTGATGACGCACAGGTGGTGATCGAGAAGGTCTGTGGAGACCTCGGGGTCCCCTGGGAGCAGAAGGACATCACTCAGGACGAGGAACTGCACCGGGAGTACTGGGAGCAGATCCCGGTGGTGCTGGTCGACGGCGCCCAGCACACCTTCTGGCGGGTGGACGAGGAACGCCTTCGCAGGGCACTCACGAAGTGATACGCAAAGCCCTCACAAAGTGATGCGCAAAGCCCTTACGCAGTGATGCCCGAAGCCCACACCAAGTGAGGGACCCCCGTCGTGGCCTGACCGTGTCCTGACTGAGTAGTCCAAGTGGTCCGGAAAGTCGCCTAGGATCGACGGCGATTGGTCTCGGGGGCGGGATTCGTTGAGGAGAGTGTGCGGCTTTGCCCCCTTCAGGTGCGGAACGAAGCTGTCCGCGCGCCGGTTCCCTACGCGCGCGCCGGGCGTGCGTGACCCCGGTCACGTTGGCCGGGCAAATCGGACACCATCTTTGTGCACGCGTTCACAAAGACATAGCCTGCATTCGACGGGGCGGTCTAGGTACGTGTGACCGCCTGCAGCCCCGCGCTACCCGCAGGAGCACCGTGGCAACTGGCCGAACTCACCGACCGGCGACCCGCAGCCGAGGGATTCCCGAGGCCACCGTCGCCCGGCTTCCGCTGTACCTCCGAGCCCTCACCGCACTGTCGGAGCGCTCGGTACCCACGGTCTCCTCCGAGGAGCTCGCGGCCGCGGCGGGGGTCAACTCCGCGAAGCTGCGCAAGGACTTCTCCTACCTCGGCTCCTACGGGACCAGGGGTGTGGGCTACGACGTCGAGTATCTCGTCTACCAGATCTCCCGTGAGCTGGGCCTGACCCAGGACTGGCCGGTTGTGATCGTCGGTATCGGTAACCTCGGCGCGGCGCTGGCCAATTACGGAGGGTTCGCGTCCCGCGGTTTCCGGGTCGCGGCGCTGATCGACGCCGATCCCGAGATGGCCGGCAAGCAGGTCGCCGGGATCACCGTGCAGCACAGCGACGACCTGGAGAAGATCATCTCCGACAACGGCGTCTCCATCGGGGTCATCACCACCCCGCCGGGCGTCGCCCAGCAGGTCTGCGAGCGCCTGGTCGCCGCCGGTGTCACCTCCATCCTGAACTTCGCGCCGACCGTGCTGTCCGTCCCGGACGGCGTCGACGTACGCAAGGTCGACCTCTCCATCGAGCTGCAGATCCTCGCCTTCCACGAGCAGCGCAAGGCCGGCGAGGAGGCCGAGGCCCAGGCCGGCGCCGTGGTCGCGGCTCCCCGGGAGAACAACGGGAAAGGGCCTGACGGGGACGTCCCCGCCGTGATGCCGGCATGAGTCTCCTCGTCGTCGGGCTGAGCCACCGCAGCGCTCCGGTCAGCGTCCTGGAGCGGGCCGCGCTGTCCACGGACGCCCAGGTCAAGCTGCTGCAGGACACCCTCGCCGCCGAGCCGGCCACCGAGGCCGCGGTGCTCGGCACCTGCAACCGCATCGAGCTGTACGCCGACGTGGACAAGTTCCACGCGGGCGTCGCCGAGCTGTCCACGCTGCTCGCCCAGCACAGCGGGGTCGGGCTCGAAGAGCTCACTCCTTACCTCTACGTGCACTACGAGGACCGGGCCGTCCACCACCTCTTCTCGGTGGCCTGCGGGCTCGACTCGATGGTCGTGGGCGAGGGCCAGATCCTCGGCCAGATCAAGGACGGGCTCGCCACCGCGCAGGACCTGCACACCGCGGGCCGCCTGCTGAACGACCTGTTCCAGCAGTCGCTGCGGGTCGGCAAGCGCGCCCACTCCGAGACCGGCATCGACCGCGCCGGGCAGTCCTTGGTCACCTTCGGCCTGGAGCAGCTGTCCGCCGGCACCCCCGTCGACACCTGGATCAAGGGCAAGCGCGCCCTCGTCATCGGCGCCGGTTCCATGTCGTCCCTGGCCGCCGCGACGCTCGCGCGCGCCGGGGTCGCCGAGGTCGTCATCGCCAACCGCACGCTCGAGCGCGCGGAGCGCCTCGCACAGATCCTCACCGACGGCGACGACACGGACGTGCTGGCCCGCGCGGTACCGATGGACTCGCTACAGGTCGAGCTGACACGTGCCGACATCGCCGTCTCCTGCACCGGCGCCACGGGGCTCGTCCTGACGGCCGAGTCCGTCGCGGCCGCCGTCGAGGGCCGTACGGGCACGCCCGTGGCCGTACGGGAGGACATCCCGACCGGTCCGTCGGGCAGCCTCGCGCCCACCAGCCTCGGCACCGAGGACGGCTGCCCCCTCGACCTGTCCGCTGTGCAGGGCGCCACCGGCTTCTCCGTGATGGGGGAGGCCGCGGTCGCCGGCATGGACGCGGCCACGCTGGAACAGCACGCGGCCTGGGTGGACAAGGGCACCGGAACCGTCGAGCGCCGCGACAACCGTCGTACGCCCGATGTCGAGGCCGAAGCCGAGCTCATCACCGCGCTGGCCGCCGCCGTCGCCACCGTCGGGCGCGTCCCCGAGCGCCGCAAGCCCGAGCCCGTCGTCGAGGCCCCCCGGCCCGCGCCCGTGCTCGCGCTGCTCGACCTCGCGATGCCCCGCGACATCGACGCGGCCGTGCACCGGCTGCTCGGAGTGCGGCTCGTCGACATCGAATCGCTGGCCGAAGCCTCCGCGGACGCGCCGATGGCCGCCGACGTGGACCAGGTGCGCAGGATCGTCTCCGACGAGGTGGCCGCCTTCAGCGCCGCCCAGCGGGCCGCCCACATCACCCCCACCGTCGTAGCGCTGCGCACCATGGCCGCCGACCTCGTCGCGAGCGAGATCGCGCGGCTCGACGGACGACTGCCCGACCTCGACGACAAGCAGCGGGGCGAGATCACGCAGACCGTGCGGCGCGTCGTCGACAAGCTGCTGCACGCGCCGACCGTACGGGTCAAGCAGCTCGCGGCCGAGCCCGGCGGCGCCGGGTACGCGGACGCGCTGCGCACCCTGTTCGACCTGGACCCCGAGACGGTCGCCTCCGTCTCCCGGGCCGAGAACAACACCGAGAACGCCAAGAACCGAGGGCGAGCATGAGTGAGCACCCACTGAGGCTCGGGACCAGGCGAAGCAAACTCGCCATGGCCCAGTCCGGGCAGGTGGCGGATGCCGTGAGCCAGGTGACCGGACGGCCCGTCGAGCTCGTTGAGATCACGACGTACGGCGACACCTCGCGCGAGCACCTCGCGCAGATCGGCGGCACGGGCGTCTTCGTCACCGCGCTGCGCGACGCGCTGCTGCGCGGGGAGGTCGACTTCGCCGTGCACTCCCTCAAGGACCTGCCGACCGGGCAGCCCGACGACCTCGTGCTGGCCGCCGTACCGGTGCGCGAGGACCCGCGCGACGTGCTCGTCGCCCGCGACGGCCTGGCCTTCGCCGAGCTGCCCAACGGCGCACGCATCGGCACGGGTTCGCCGCGCCGCATGGCCCAGCTGAACGCGTACGCACGCAACCACGGCATGACGATCGAGACGGTCGCCATCCGTGGGAACGTCGACACCCGCATCGGATACGTACGGAACGGGGAGCTCGACGCCGTCGTGCTCGCCGCCGCCGGACTCAACCGCATCGGCCGGATCGACGAAGTCACCGACTTCCTGTCGGTCGACACCGTTTTGCCCGCCCCCGGCCAGGGGGCACTCGCGATCGAGTGTGCCGCGGACAACGCGGACCTCATCGCCGCGCTCGGAGAACTCGACGACCCGTTCACCCGGGCCGCCGTGACCGCCGAGCGATCCCTGCTAGCCGCCCTGGAGGCCGGCTGCAGCGCACCCGTGGGTGCGCTCGCCGACCTTCTGGCCGACGGGCAGATTGTCAAGGAGATGCGCCTGCGCGGCGTCGTCGGCACGACCGACGGCTCGACGCTGGTGCAGCTGTCCACCACCGGTCCCGTGCCCGAGACACATGACCAAGCAATGGCGCTCGGCCGTGAACTCGCCGCCGAGATGCTTGCCAAGGGCGCGGCCGGTCTGATGGGGGAGCGAGCACTTTGAGCCCCACCAACCTTCCCGCCGGTCCGGAACACGGGCACGTCACCTTCCTCGGTGCCGGACCCGGAGATCCAGGACTGCTGACACTGCGCGCCGTCGAGGCGCTGGCGAACGCGGACGTCCTCGTCGCCGAGCACGAGGTGCTCGACGTGGTCCGCGTACATGCCAGACAAGGCGTCGCCGTCCTGAACACGGATCCGGACACGAAATCGGACCCGTACTCGGGTACAGGCACGCCTCAGCTAACGGTTGTTGACGGCGCGTCAACAACCGTTGGTGACCCTGCGTCGAGGGACGCCGCCAATCTTGTCATGGCGGCCGCGCGGGGCGGCAAGCGGGTCGTACGTGCGGTGTCCGGGGACCCCGGACTAGATACGTACGCCGCCGAGGAAATGCTCGCCTGCGCCGCCGCGGGCGTCCCGTTCGAGGTGGTGCCCGGTATCGCGGCCGCCGTCGGTGTCCCCGCGTACGCGGGTGTGCCGCTGCGCGACGCGCAGGGCGCGGACGTACGGTTCGTCGACGCGCGGACGGCTTCGGACCGCTGCTGGACCGAGGTCGGGGCGTCGGACGGCACGGTCGTGGTGTCCGCGACGCTCGACTCCGTGGCCGCGGCCGCGGGCGAACTGGTCGCGGCCGGGCGCAAGCCCGACACCCCCATGACGGTGACCATCGCTGGCACGACCACGCGTCAGCGCACCTGGTCGGCCACCCTCGGCACCATCGCGCAGACGCTGAAGCAGGCGAAGGTGCTGCCGTCCCCGGACGGCGGGCGGTCCGTGATAGCCGTGGTCGGTGAGCGTTCCGCAGCCGCCCAGCGCGACCAGCTGTCGTGGTTCGAGTCCAAGCCGCTGTTCGGCTGGAAGGTGCTCGTGCCGCGTACGAAGGAGCAGGCGGCGTCGCTCTCCGACCAGCTGCGGTCGTACGGGGCCGTGCCGCACGAGGTGCCCACGATCGCCGTCGAACCGCCGCGCACGCCCCAGCAGATGGAGCGGGCGGTCAAGGGGCTCGTGACCGGTCGGTACGAGTGGATCGCCTTCACCTCGGTGAACGCGGTCAAGGCCGTACGGGAGAAGTTCGAGGAGTACGGGCTCGATGCGCGCGCCTTCGCGGGCATCAAGGTCGCTGCGGTGGGCGAGCAGACGGCCAAGGCGCTGGTCGCCTTCGGAGTGAAGCCGGATCTGGTGCCGTCGGGTGAGCAGTCCGCGGCTGGGCTTCTCGAGGACTGGCCGCCGTACGACCCGGTCTTCGACCCGATCGACCGGGTGTTCCTGCCGCGTGCCGACATCGCGACCGAGACTCTGGTCGCCGGGCTCATTGAGCTGGGCTGGGAGGTCGACGATGTCACGGCCTACCGGACCGTGCGGGCCTCGCCGCCGCCGGCGGACACTCGGGAGGCGATCAAGGGGGGTGGTTTCGATGCCGTGCTCTTCACGTCTTCTTCGACTGTGCGGAACCTGGTGGGTATCGCGGGGAAGCCGCACAACGTGACGGTGATCGCGTGTATCGGGCCCGCTACCGCGAAGACCGCCGAGGAGCATGGGCTGCGGGTCGATGTCATGGCTCCGGAGCCGTCTGTGCACAAGTTGGCGGAGGCGTTGGCGGACTTCGGGCTCAGGCGACGCGCTGCCGCCGTGGAGGCCGGGGACCCGGTCACCCGGCCCAGCGAGCGGCGACCTGGCTCGCGACGTCGCCGGACCACTTAGCGCCGGTGGGGGCTGGGGGTGGGTTTTTTCGCCCCCTCCGCCCCTACCCGTCCCATCCCCTTGTCGCGCAGTTCCCCGCGCCCCTGAAGGGGCGCGGGGAACTGCGCAGTCTTTAGGGGGTCTGGGGGCGCAGCCCCCAGGGACTCCCCTCACACCGGGCGCCACGCCTCCAGGGCCAGCCCCGGTTCGTCCTTCCGTCGGGTGAGGAGCAGTTCCCCGCTCCCGGGGGAAAGGCTCGCCGCGACCACCCTCCCGGCCTCGTCCTCCGCCAGTGACACCCGGGCGTCGGCGGGGAGTTGGGGGCCCGACTCGGCCCACCAGGCGCCCGCCGACTCCTGCTCGGTCGGGTACGCGGCGAAGACGACGCGGCCACTCGCCGAGCGCTGGGCGAGCAACGTGCAGTCGTAGCCGTCGAGTTCACAGCGGATGGCGGAGACGGGTCCGGGTCCGGCGCTGGCGAGCACCGGCACGGGCTTGCCGCCCGGGCGCCAGGCGCACACATCGCCCGCCTCGTCGGTGAAGAAGAGGGTGGTGGACTCCGGGGACGTGGCGAGCGCGCGGAGGGTGCCCGGGCGCACCGACGCCTCCAGGGCCTCCCCCAGAACCGGTTGCGCCCCCGGCTCCTCCTGGCGCCAGTGCAGGACCCCGCCCGGGACGGCCGCGTACAGCTCGGCTCGTCCGGACTCCCCCGTCACGGCCTCCAAGTCCTCATGGACATCACGTCCTTTGAGGTCGCGCCAAGAACCCCAGCCGCCCTTCTCCTTCTGCGCGACCATGCTCACTCCGCCGCCCTTGTTGCGTACGAAGACATGGGCGCGCCCCTCGGCGTCCACCGCGACGGCGGGCGTGCCGGTCCGGCCCCCTGTCCTGTCGGGGTGCCCGATCGGGTTCCAGTCGAGGGCGGCAAGGCGCGGCCGGAAGTGCGTGGAGTGCACGAGGCCCGACTCGTCGCGGACCGTCGGCCGCCAGGAGACGAGGTGGGCGTAGCCGTCGGGGCCCTGGCCCACGGCGAGTACGGAATGCAGGCGTTGGTCGCCGCCCACGGTGCGCGGAGGGTCCCAGGGGCCGCCGGGGCCGCGCTCAGCCCGGCAGCGGACGGCGGCCTCCGACAGCAGGTACACACTGAGCCTGCCGTCGCGGCCGCGTATCAGCCAGTCGCCGTTCACCGGTTCACTTTAATCGCGGGCCGGCCGGACACCGAGGCCCTCCCCCAAGCTCCCGGCTTCGCTCCGGCAGGAGGGCCCCCATCGCCCGCTCACAGGCGCTTGGCGCTGCGGAACAGCTCGGCGTAGAAGCCGTTGCCGTCGATACGGGAGACACCGCCCTTGTCACCGATCGTCGGGCCGTTCTGCTCCTTGCGGCTGGAGACGAAGACCTTGTGGCCCTCCGTGTCCAGCCCCAGGTAGAGGGCGACGTGGTCGATGTGGTCGGCGGTGCGGTGGTCCATCTTGAAGAACAGCAGGTCGCCCGGCTGCAGAGTGTCGATGTTCTTCGGGCGGGTGTACCAGGGGGCGGGGCCCTGGAGCTTGATGATATCGACGCCGACCTTGGAGCGGGCCATGCCGTTGGCCGAGCGGGGCAGGCCGTCGCCGAGGGTGTCGGTGGCCATCAGCGGGTAGCGGGACCGGTAGCCCCACACCATCCGCATGAAGCCGGAGCAGTCCAGCGCGCGGTAGCGCTCCTTGCGCGGGTCCATCGTGGTCCCGCTGCGGAAGGTGTACGGGATGCCCAGGTAGTCGTAGAAGTCGTTCTGCTCCAGGCGGTCCACACCGTCCGCCTTGTACGGGCCGAACACCGCGTCGCCCTCGTACGGCACGCCCGCGGAGTCCTTCTTCACCGGCGCGCCCTGCACGTACTGGAAGGCGATCGCGAAGACGTCGTCCTCCTGGCTGCCGTAGTACTGCTTGAACCAGTCCTTGAACCACTGCTGGTTCTGGGCGCCCTTGGTCCAGGGCTCCGGCATGAGACGGACCCAGTCGTCGGTGACCACCTTGGTGCTGGTGTTGGCCGGTTCGGTGAAGGTGCGGGACTGGCCCTTGAGGGTGGCGGTGCGGGCGCCGTCGGTGAAGGTGGCGATGACCGCGCCCTTGGCGTCGCGCAGCACGGAACGCGCCGGGTCGTTCAGCCGCTCCCAGGTCTGCTTGCCGGTCGCCTTGCCCGAGTTCTGCAGGGCGTTGTCAGTGACCGTCTGGGCGGCCGGGACCTTCGCCTGTTCGTCCTTGCGCAGTTCGTACGTGAAGTACGCGCTGCCCGCGAGCAGCGCGAGCACCGTCGCCGCGTGGACGACGGGGCGGCCTTTGCGCTTCGGCATGGTGAGGGCTCCTGGTATGCGTCGGGAACAGGCGGGCTCAGGCGGAGGGCATGGCGCCCAGCAGGATGCCGGCGGTCAGCACTACATAGGTGGCGAGGGTGACCGATCCGACGGACAGCAGCGTCGCGCCCTTGGGCTGGCGGACCAGTTGGTAGCCGATCAGGCCCGGGACGATGAACCCGAGCGTCTGGTTGGCGTACAGCAGCGGGAACTCCATCTGCAGCACGATGATCACGGTGGCCTGGATGAGCACGCCGCTGAGCACCACGGCCGCGAACAGCCGCTTGCCGTACAGGATCACGAAGCGCTGCATCAGCAGCGTGGCGAGGTACGTCAGGACGGTCACGCCGACCACCAGCGCGGCCCGCTGCAGGTCCTCGATGAGGGTGAGCGCGAGCCAGCCCGGCGTGATCATGCCGCCCGGCGACAGGTTGGTCGTCAGGTAGCACATCAGCGAGAACATCAACCCCAGGCCGATGCCGATCGCGGCGATCTCGGGGGTGAGGACGGAGGGGATCAACGCTGTTCTCCTGGGCTGTGCCACTGCTGGCTGTCGTCGGCGGAAGGCTGGGGAGGAATGCGGGGCTCGAACAGCCCGCGGGACGGGACCTGTCCGAGCGAGGGGCCGCTGTCCGGGTGCGCCTGCGGCGCGGCGGGGGCGGGCTGGTCACCGTGGTACTGCTGCGTCCAGACGTCGTCCGGGTACGGCTGGCCGTACCCTGCCTGGCTCACCCGCTCCCGCTCCGGGTCCGGGTAGGGGTATGCGGCGTCGCGCTGGACGGGGAGCTGCGGGACGTACGGCTGCTGCGCGTAGCGCGATTCGTACGCCTCCGAGTAACCCTGGTAGGGGTCGATGCGGGGCGCGTACAGCTGCACGGTCTCGACGTGCTCGACCACGGCGGGCGCCGCCCCGGCGCGGCCGGCCGGGGCCGCGGCCACGGGCTCGTCGGCGCTGTCGTCCGCCGGGAGTTCGGCGAGGTGCTCCAGCAGGATCTCGCCCTGGCCGTGGATGTTGCCGATCGCGACCAGCGAGGAGTCGGGGCCGAGCTGCTCCAGCAGCTTGGCCATGAACTCCTCCGGGTCGCGCTTGTCGCCGCCGAGGTCGACGGCGCGCGAGCGGAACTCGGCGGGGATGGCGTCGATGGCGGACTTGGCCGGGTGGCCGATGACGAAGACGCGCTCGGGGTCGAGGTCGGGGATGATCTCGCCCATCTGCCCGTTGCGTTCGACGCGGTCGGGGCGGCAGTTGATGACCACGTTGAGCGGGCGGTGGATGGCGCCGAGGTCGAGAAGCTGGTTGACGTTCATCAGCGTCGACTCGGGGTCGTTGGCCGCGAAGACGTTGGCGAAGCGCACCTTCTTCCCCTCGGGCGTCAGATAGCGCTCGACGGCGAGGACACCGGGGTCCGGCGGGGCCTCGTACATGCCCTGCAGGGCCGTCTCCCGGTCGACGCCGAGGAGTTCGGCGACGGCCAGCGCGATGGCCACGTTCTCCTTGAAGGTGAACCAGCTGAAGCCGCGCAGCTCCTCGTCGCTGACCGTCTCCGGGTCGGCGTAGATGAGCTGGCAGTTCCGGGCGTCGGCCTCCTCCTGGAGGATGTGGAAGCGGTCCTTCTCCGCGGTGATGCAGATGCCGTCCTCCGGCATCGAGCGGCACAGCGAGCGCGCCACGTCGTCCAGGGTGGGGCCCATCTCGGCGAGGTGGTCCTCGCGGACGTTGCACAGCACGCCGATCGTGGAGCGGATCAGCTTGGACTGGTTGATCTCCTGCAGGGCCGGCATGACGGCCATGCACTCGATGACGAGCGCGTCCGGCTGGTACGCGGCGGCGCGCCGCACGATGCCGATCTGCTCGACCACGTTGGCGATGCCGAACTTGCGGTAGACCGGCTCCTCGGTGGCGTCCGGGTGGATGAAGCGGGCCGCGGTGCCGGTGGTCTTGGCGACGGTGACCAGTCCGCCGCCGCGCAGGGCGCCCGCGCACAGCCGGGTGATGGACGACTTGCCGCGGATGCCGTTGATCAGCACCCGGCTGGGTATGTGGTCCAGGTTGGTGAAGTGCCGCCGCTGCTCCACGATGCCCGCGACGAGCAGGATCGCGCAGCACACCAGCAGCACGGTGTAGAGGAAGAGCACGGGTGATCAGTTCCTTGTGTACTGCTGCGGCGCGGACGCCTGGGGCGGGGTGCGGCGGGGCTGCTGCCGGCGCTGGTCCTGCAGCTGCTGCCGGATGAGTTCCAGGGAGCGGGTGACCGCGCCGACCTCGTCGTGGTGCTGTGGGAACAGCACGGTCTTGCGGTCGCCGCCGGCCAGCGCCTCGGCCCGGTCGGCCAGCGAGCGCAGCGGCCGGGCCACCACGATATGCAGCCAGCCCAGGCAGGCGACGGCCGCTGCGGCGCCGAGCAGTCCGGCGAGAACGGTGCGGTTCTGGGCGTCGTACTCGGGGATGGCGAGCCGGTTGGCGGGCTGCCAGCTGACCACGCTCCAGCCGAGGGACTCGGCGGGTCCGCTGCCGGCGAACGGGGCGGCGGCGGCGATCCGCACGCCGTGCTCGCGGTAGAGCACCCCGTTCGCGCGGGCCTTCTTGCCGAGCCGCTGGGCGCTGGCCGCGACCAGGTCCTTGAGGTGGTCGTCGGGCAGCCCCTGGAAGGCGAGGAAGCCGGTGTTGCCGGCGATGACCTTGCTGTGGTCGTCGACGAGGCGGACGACGCCCATACCCGGCCGGGTCAGCAGGGCGTTGAGGAACTCGACGCGGAACTCGCCGACCAGCTGCGCGCCGCCCCGGCCGGGGATGTCGGCGTTGGCGACGACGACGGGCTCCTTGCCACCGCGGCCCAGCAGCCGGATCCGGGTGTCGGAGACCCGGTGGGAGCGAATCATCTTGGGTTCCTTGCCCTTCCGGGCCAGGATCTCGCCGGAGGAGTCGACGACGTAGAGGGAGCGGTAGCGCCGGTTCTCGTCGAGGGTGCGTTCCAGCACCTTCTCCATGGCCTCGGGTTCGGTGCGGTTGCCGATGAGGGAGCCGACCGACTCCAGGTCGGCGCTGCCCTCGTTGAGCGCGCGGCGCACCCGGTCGCTGAGCGTGTCGGTGCGCTCGCGCTGGTCGCTGACGAGCTGCTGCGGTACGACGGCCGTGCTGTCGGCGCGGTTGATCAGCAGCATCAGCGGTGCCGACCAGGCCAGCAGCAGCACCGCGCAGACCGCGAGCAGGGCCCGGGTGCCGATCCGGCGCAGGCCGCGCGGGCGCGGCGTGGAGCCGGTGGCGTCGGCGCTCTCGCCGAGCAGCTGGCGGCGCAGCTGCTCCAGGGCGTGGCCGACGCGGCGCGCCTCGCCGTAGCCGGGGACGGTGACGGGCCGGGTCAGATCGCCGCGGGTGAGTCGGCGGGACTCGAGGAACAGCCGGATCAGCGGGCGCTGCACGGTGCCCAGCAGCACCGCCACGGCGATGGCCCCGACGACGAGGAGCGCGCCGCCCGCCAGCAGGCCGACCACCAGGGATTGGGTGCGGGTGGGGTCCTCGGCCACCTTGACCATGGCCACCACGGACAGGCCAAGGCCGGAGGCGGTGGTGACCTCCCCGGGCTCGGGTGCGGCCAGCGTGGCGTATCCGGCGACGGACCGGTCGCTCAGCACGTGCCCGCCGACCAGGCTGCCGCTGACGCCCTGGTAGCCGCCGGTGCCGGGCTCCTTGCTGCTGCGCGGGTCCTGCTGGGCCTTGCGGGCGGCGAGCTGGGCGAAGTCCTTCAGCTGCTTGCGGGAGAGCTTGATCTCCTTGCGGTCGGTGCTGGTGCGTACCTGCTCGGGCTCGGGAATGCCGTCGCTGCTGAGGATCGCGCCGTCGCGGTCGACCACGGCGATGGACCGGAACTGGCCGAGGCTGATGCCGGGGAACGTCAGGTTGTTGGAGGCCACGAGCAGCAGCTGCGGTTTGCCCGGCCAGGACAGCAGCGCGAAGGACAGCAGGCGCGTCTCGCCGTTCTTCAGCCGGACCATGCGCGGCGCGAGTCCGCCCTCGTCGCCGAGCGCGGAGGTGTTCACCGAGGTCAGCGGGACGGTCTCGCCGCGGGCCGCGACCAGCTTGCCGTTGCGGATCTCGACGACGGCGGTGCCCGTCCACTTCTGGTAGGTGCTGCCGAGCTTGTCGAGGACGGCGTCGCCGGAGACCGGCTGGCCGGCGCTGAACAGCGCGGCGGACCGGGTGAGGTCGGTGACGGACTCGTCGATGGAGGCACGCAGCGCGATGGCGCCGTCCTCCGCGAAGTGCTGCTGAGAGGTCTGCACCGCTTTCGGCACGCCGCCGTTGTCGACACGGCCCAGCACGAGTGCCGTGATACCGGCGAGCGACAGCAGCAGCACCGACAGGACCGCGATCGGCGGGCGGATGCCTCCGATCAGCGACATGTCGGCTCGTCGGCGGGCTCGGTGCTGCCGCGACGGGGGCGGTGACGCCAAGGGAGGGTCCTCTCAGGGTGTGCGGGTGATCGGTCCGCACGGGGAAGCCTGGACGGTTCTCGGATCTGTGTGTGCTACGGGCACAACTGTTGCTCAGGTGTACCCACAGCACTCAGATAGGTAAGAGCCCCAACAAGTTGCGCACTTACCCATGTGATCTGCGCAACATCCGCGTTTATGCAGTGAGTTCTGGGCAGACGTGCGCGTCATGCGGGCGGCGGCCGCCGCCGTCAGGGCAGCGGAGTCAGCGGCTTCAGACCGTCCTGGGCCGCGCCGCGGTTGTACAGGGTGCCCTCGGTGCGCTCGAAGGCGAGGCGCAGCCGGGCCCGCTGCCCGTCGGTGAGGTCGTGGTCGTCCCGGAGCGCGGCCGACACGTCCAGCAGGCGGTAGTCCCGGGCGTCGTCGTCGCCGTAAGTGGCCTTGCCGCCGTCCGTGGCATTCTCGGCGTCCGGCGGGATCTGCAGCAGCGTCGGCTCGAAGCGGGGCTGGACCTCCCAGTGGCCCTTGCCGTGCTCGGTGAACGTGAACCATCCGATCACGCCCTCCTCGGTCAGCCCCGTCGGCTGCTCGTGCCGGGCGATCTGGTTCCCCATGCCGTAGGCGACCCAGAGGCCGTCGACCTTCTCCATCGGCTGGACGACGTGCGCGTGGTGGCCGATGACGAGGTTGATGCCGGTGTCGCGGGCGAGCTGGCGGGCGAAGGAGAGCTGCGTGGCGGTGGCGCTCGGCTCATGCTCGTGGCCCCAGTGCAGGGAGAGGATCACCACCTCGGCGCCGGCCTTGCGAACCTGCTGCTCGGCGGCCTTGATCCTGCCGAGGCTCTGCTGGTTGGCGAGCCACGGCTTGTCCTTCGGCAGCTGGTGCGGCTCGTTGAAGCCGTACGCGAACGATATCTGCGCGACCTTCACGCCCTTGACGTTCATGATCAGCGGGGTGAGCGCCTCCTTCTGGGTGCGGAAGGAGCCCGTGTGCTTCACGCCGGCGGCGTCCAGCGCGTCCAGGGTGCGCTTCACGCCGGCGTACCCGTGGTCGAGGGTGTGGTTGGAGGCGGTGGAGCAGGTGTCGTAGCCGAGGTCCTTGATGGTCTTCGCGGTCTGCGGCGGCACCTGGAAGTCCGGGAACCCCTCGAACGGGCCCTTCGCGGTGCCCATCACCGGCTCGAAGTGGCAGATCCCCAGGTCGGCCTTGCTGATCAGCGGCTTGATCCCGGCCATCATCGGACCGAAGTCCAGCCCGGCCACGCCCTTGCCGGTGTGCTTGGCGTCCTTGCGGGCCTGGTCGACCAGTTCGGGATGCATCAGGATGTCCCCGGCCGCCGCGACGGTGAAGGAACGACCGCCGCCCTGGTCGCCCCCGTCGTCCGAGACAAGGCCGCAGCCGGCGACGGCGACGACGAGGAGGAGCGGGATCAGCAGGGTCAGCAGGGTGCGGCTACGGCATTTGTTCACCGGGATATCTTGATACAACCATGAGAGCCACTCGCTCGCGCATCATAACGATCGCAACAATTCTACTGGTTATCGCTGGTCTGGCCGGCGGGCTGACCGCTGTGCTCCACGCCACCCGCGACGAGGGTGAGGCCGCTCCCGGCCCCCGTTCCGACCAGGGTGCCCAGCAGGTCGACCTGGCGCGCGAGGTGGAGGACTACACCAGCCGCTTCGGCCCGGACCGCGGCTACCGGCAGCCCGGCCGCGCGGACCGTACGGCCATCGCCAAGGCCGTCGGCCTGCTCCTCGACGGCCACCGCGAGCAAGCGGAACGGTTGCTTTCTCAACGCGACTTCACGGTGCGCACCGTCTTCGACCGGGTCTCCAAACACCGCTACACCGAAGTGGCCGACCGCACCGACGACGCCGTGACGCCGCGCGGCTGGGGCCGGGTCTATATAGACCTGGACCACCGTCCGCGCTGGTCGGTCCAGGTCCCGCACCCGGTCGCCGACCATGGCACCGAGCAGCTGGGCGTGCGTGTCCTGCGTGACTCCCCCGACGGCATACTGGTGCTTGCAGGAGCACATCGCAAAGCCGGACGCGGGAACTCCGCGGACATGGCGCACCGCCGGGACACCGTCTTCTACGCCATCTGCGCCGAGTTGGTCCGCCGTGGGATGCCCGGGGTCCAGCTGCACGGCATGGCCGCCTCCTCCGCCCCCGGCTACGACGTGGTCGCCTCCACCGGTGCCGGATCGGCGGGCCGCGCGGACGGCCGCAGTCTGGCCGACGCCCTGCGCACGCACGGCTTCCACGTGTGCCGGGCCTGGGTGCGGAACTGCCCGCTGGAGGGCGAGGAGAACGTGGAGGGCCGGGCCGCCGACGCCGCGGACGTGCCGTTCCTGCACGTCGAGTTCGCCCCCGAGGTGCGCGTCGACGGGCCGCCCGCCGAGCGCGCGGCCGCCGCCGTCAGCGAGATCACACGCCGCTGGGCGACCGCCCCTGTGACAACCTGAGGGCATGGCGGACGACGTGGACGATCGAGACACCGCGGGCGGTACGGACCCGGCCACTCCCCTGCCACTGCTCGTCGTGGACGGCGCGAACGTCGTCGGGTCCGTGCCCGACGGCTGGTGGCGCGACCGCCGCGCCGCCGCCGTACGCCTGCGGGACCGGCTGGTGCCGTTCGCGCGGTCCGGAGCGGGCGGCCTGGCCGGGCCGCTGGAGCTGATCCTGGTGGTCGAGGGTGCGGCCCGGGGCGTGGCCTCCGTGCCCGGGGTGCGCGTGGAGGAGGCGCCCGGCAGCGGCGACGACCTCGTCGTGGAACTCACGGCGGCGGCCGGCGACCGCCCCTGCCTGGTCGTGACGGCCGACCGCGAGCTGCGGCGCCGGGTGGCGGAACTGGGCGCCCAGGTCACCGGGCCGCGCGCCGTACTGGGCTGACGCAGCGGCCCGCGCTCCTCACTCCCCCGGCACCCGGGCGTACAGCACCGCCCCGTCGACCCTCGCCACCTCCTCGTAGCGTGCCGCCAGCAGGCGGCGCAGGCTCGGGACGCGGTCGGGGGCGTACGGCTTGCCGCGGGAGTCGTCCACGACCAGGGCGGGGGTGTGCGCGCTCATCTCCTGCCGGAACGCCGGCCAGGCGCCCGCGACGGCGAACTTCTCGCCGACCTGCGGGCCGTCGCGCCCGCCGCTGTAGTTGGTGAGCAGACCGGCGGTGAGATAGCGGGTGGCGGGGGTGCGGCCGGCCAGCCAGTACGTCTCCGGGTGTATGCCCCACACCAAGACCCGGTCGGCGGGTGCGGTGCGGTGCGCGAGGGCCGCCGCGAGCCGCTGCACATGGGCGAGTTCGGGCCGCGGCGCGAGCAGCCCCCAGACCAGGAACAGGGTGCAGCAGCACGCCGAGGTGAACAGCGCGGTCGCCAGCCGCTCGCGAGGCAGGATCTGCAGCGCGGCCGTCGCCAACAGGGCCAACGGCGGGATGAGTTGCAGGTAGTAGTGGCCGAAGAAGTGGAAGCCGAGCAGCACGGCCGCCGCGGACGAGGCCGGCCACAGCCACAGCTCCGCCGATCCCGTACGGGCGATGCGCAGCACCCGTACGACCGGAGGGATGAGACCCGCGCAGGCCACCGCAAGGATCGCCGTGTTGGTCAGCCCACGTGCGAGGACGTGGAGTTCGGAGCCGGTGAAGGAGGCGTACGCGCCCGAGCCGGTGACCGTCCAGAACAGGAACCCCGCCGGGTCGGTGAGCAGCGCCACGCACAGGACGGGCGCCACCGCCCCAACCCCCAGCCGTACCAGGCCACTTCGGGGCGCCGCCTCGGATCGCCACAGCAGCCACGCCACCGGCACGAGCACCGCCCCACCCGTCTGCTTCGCCAGGAACGCACTGGCGACGGCGACCCCCGCCGCACCCCACCGGCGCCGGTCCGCGCACCACATCGCCGCGGCCGTGCACGGCAGTATGAAGACCTCGAAGGTCGCGGCCTGCGCGTCCTCGGGGTTGAGCCCGATGGAGGCCAGCAGATACAGCACGCCCGCCGTCCACCCGGCCGTCCCGCCCCAGCGGCGCCGCGCGAGGGACGCCAGCAGCACGGCGGTCGACAGCTGGGCCAGCGCCGCGAGGACCCGTACCGAGGTGAGCGAGCCGGAGCCGCACACCGCGAACGCCGCCTCGTACAGCCATGGCACGAGCGGCGGCTTGCGGTCCACGACCGTCTCGTACAGCGCGCCCCCGTTCGCCAGCATCCGCGCCTGTACGGCGAGATAGCCCTCGTCCGGGTTCCACAGCGGCCGTAGGAAGGACGGGGCACGGGTGACACAGACCAGCAGCGCGAGGACGGGCAGCAGCCGTCTCCAGTAGCCGCGGCGCGACACGCGCGACTCGACTACGGAGCGTGGTGATTCCAGGAGCTCGGCGAGCATACGGTGCACGCTATCCGGCCCGGCGGTCTCCGCCGAAGCGGGACATACGGGGCCGGAGCATCAGAAGCATCGACCGGACCGATCACTCGCCGTCGTGTTTGCGTCCCTTCAGCACCTCGCCCACCGTCGTCTCCTCGTGCCGGCCCAGGCGGCTGTGCGATTGCCCGTAGAGGAAGTAGATGAAGAAGCCGATCACCATCCAGATCCCGAACCGCAGCCAGGTCTCCGCGGGCAGGTTCAGCATCAGCCACAGCGAGGCGAGCACGGACAGGATCGGGACGAGGGGCACCAGCGGGGTGCGGAAGGCGCGGTGCAGGTCGGGACGGGTGCGGCGGAGGATGATGACGCCGATCGCGACGACGACGAAGGCGAAGAGCGTGCCGATGTTGACCAGTTCGGCCAGTTCACTGAGGCTGGTGAAGCCGGCGAGGATCGCGATGACGACGCCGAGCAGGATGGTCGGCCGGTGCGGGGTCCTGAAGTGCGGGTGGACGCGGGAGAAGAACCGCGGCAGCAGTCCGTCGCGGCTCATCGCGAAGAAGACCCGGGTCTGGCCAAGAAGCAGGATCATGCAGACCGTCGTCAGGCCGACGGCGGCGCCGAAGCTGATGGTGCCCGCGTACCAGGGGTGTCCGGTCGCCTTGAAGGCGTCGGCGAGCGGGGCGTCGATGGACAGTTGGCGGTAGTTCTGCATGCCGGTGACCACGATCGACACCGCGACGTAGAGGGCGGTGCAGATGAACAGCGAGCCCAGGATGCCGCGCGGCATGTCCCGCTGCGGGTTCTTCGTCTCCTCGGCGGCCGTCGCGACGACGTCGAAGCCGATGAAGGCGAAGAAGACGACGGAGGCGGCGGTGAAGATGCCCATCACACCGAAGTTGGACGGCGCCCAGCCGAACATCAGCTGGATGAGCGGGGATTTCAGACTGCCGCCCGCCTCCACCTCCTGCGCCTTGGGGATGAAGGGCGCGTAATTGTCGCCATTGATGAAGAAGGCGCCCGCGATGATCACGATCAGCACCACGGTGACCTTGATGGCGACCACGACCGAGGTGACCCGGGCGGACAGCTTCACGCCGATGACGAGGATGACGGTGAGCAGGAGGACCAGGACGGAGGCCAGGATGTCGAAGCCGAACCCGGTGGCGCCCTCCCGGCCGCCGAGCGAGTCGGGCAGATGCCAGCCCGCGTTGTCCATCAGGGAACGCACATACCCCGACCAGCCGACGGCGACCACCGCCGTGCCGAGCGCGAACTCCAGGACCAGGTCCCAGCCGATGATCCAGGCGGGCAGCTCGCCGAGCGAGGCGTACGAGAAGGTGTACGCCGACCCCGCGACCGGGACCGTGGACGCGAACTCCGCATAGCAGAGCGCGGCGAGACCACAGGCCACGCCCGCCGCGACGAACGCGAGGGAGACCGCCGGGCCCGCGTTCTCCTTGGCGACCTTGCCGGTGAGGACGAAGATGCCGGTGCCGATGATGACCCCGACGCCGAAGACGGTGAGATCCAGAGCGGACAGCGACTTCTTGAGTGCGTGCTCCGGCTCCTCAGTGTCCAAGATCGACTGTTCGACCTTCTTCGTTCTGAAGAGGGTGCTGCTCACGGGCGTACCTCCCACGCTTGTCGTCCTCGACATGATCGAGGGGGCTCGTGCTGCGTATGCCCCGACATGAGCAGATTCACGCGGATGGGCCGGTTTCGCCACCCGTACAGGGTGCTGAAACCGGCCCATTGGACCTGCGGGATACGTCAGTCGCGCGCGGGCTCCACCGAGTCCACGGCCTGTGCTGCGGTGCGCTCGATGGGGGTTCCCCCGCGCGAGCGAAGCCGAGAGTGGGGGAGGCCGTCGAGCTTGGCGACGAGCCCGGTGACCTGGCGGGCGACGTCCGGTGCGGTCAGGCCGATCTCCGTCATGACCTCGGCCCGGGAGGCGTGGTCGAGGAAGCGCGGCGGGATGCCGAAGTCGCGCAGCGGTACGTCGACGCCCGCGTCGCGCAGAGCCTGCGCGATCGTCGAACCGACACCGCCGACGCGGGAGTTGTCCTCGACGGTGACGACCACGCGGTGCTGCTCGGCGAGCGGGGCCATGGCCTCGTCGACCGGCTTGACCCAGCGCGGGTCGACGACGGTGGTGGAGATGCCCTGCTTGTCGAGGAGGTCGGCGATCTCCAGGCACATCGGCGCGAGCGCGCCGACGGAGACGAGCAGCACGTCGGGCGCGTCGGTGCCCGGGGCGCGCAGCACGTCCATGCCGCCGATCCGGCCGACGGCGGGCACGGCCGGGCCGACCGCGCCCTTTGAGAAGCGCACCACGGTCGGTGCGTCGGTCACGTCGACGGCCTCGCGCAGCTGGGCGCGGACCTGGTCGGCGTCGCGCGGCGCGGCGAGCCTGAGGCCCGGCACGACCTGAAGGATCGACATGTCCCACATGCCGTTGTGCGAGGCGCCGTCGGTGCCGGTGACGCCCGCGCGGTCGAGGACGAAGGTGACACCGCACTTGTGCAGGGCCACGTCCATCAGGACCTGGTCGAAGGCGCGGTTGAGGAAGGTGGCGTAGACGGCGAAGACGGGATGCAGTCCGCCGGTCGCGAGGCCCGCGGCCGAGACGGCGCCGTGCTGCTCCGCGATGCCGACGTCGTACACCCGTTCGGGGAAGGCCTTGGCGAACTTGTCGAGGCCGACCGGCTGGAGCATCGCGGCCGTGATGGCGACGATGTCCTCGCGCTCGCGGCCGAGCTTGACCATCTCCTCACCGAAGACGGAGGTCCAGTCGGCGCCGGAGGAGGCGATCGGCAGGCCGGTGTCCGGGTGGATCTTGCCGACGGCGTGGAAGCGGTCGGCCTCGTCCTGGAGGGCGGGCTGGTAGCCGCGGCCCTTCTCGGTGAGGCAGTGCACGATGACCGGGCCGCCGAAGCGCTTGGCGCGGGCCAGCGCCGACTCCAGCGCCTCGATGTCGTGGCCGTCGATGGGGCCGACGTACTTCAGGCCCAGGTCCTCGAACATGCCCTGCGGGGCGATGAAGTCCTTGAGGCCCTTCTTGGCGCCGTGCAGGGTCTCGTAGAGCGGCTTGCCGACGACGGGCGTGCGCTCCAGGAGGTCCTTGCCACGGGCCAGGAAGCGCTCGTAGCCGTCCGTGGTGCGCAGGGTCGCCAGGTGGTTGGCGAGGCCGCCGATGGTGGGGGCGTACGAGCGCTCGTTGTCGTTGACGACGATCACCAGGGGGCGGTCCTTGGCGTCGGCGATGTTGTTGAGCGCCTCCCAGGCCATGCCGCCGGTGAGGGCGCCGTCGCCGATGACGGCGACGACATGGGCGTCCTTGCGACGGACCTCGTTCGCCTTCGCCAGACCGTCGGCCCAGCCGAGGACCGTGGAGGCGTGCGAGTTCTCGATGACGTCGTGCTCGGACTCCGCCTGCGAGGGGTAGCCGGACAGGCCGCCCTTCATCTTCAGCTTCGAGAAGTCCTGACGACCGGTGAGCAGTTTGTGGACGTAGGACTGGTGGCCCGTGTCCCACAGCACCTTGTCCTTCGGCGACTCGAAGACGCGGTGCAGGGCGATGGTGAGCTCCACGACGCCGAGGTTGGGGCCCAGGTGGCCGCCTGTCTTGGAGACCGCGTCGACGAGAAAGGTCCTGATCTCGCCGGCCAGCTGGTCCAGCTGCTCCAGGCTGAGCCGGTCCAGATCGCGCGGTCCCCTGATGCGGGTCAGCAGCGGCACCCGTGCCTCCTTGCAGTAGAGCTGATCGAGCTGTTGCCGGGCTCGTCGAGTCTAATGTTCCGCCTTTCATGGCGGCGCCCGGGCTCCGCGTTGTACGTCACGCGATCGGCCGTAGATCATACGTAGGCACGTTCCCTCAACGGCCGTACGCACAGCCCGTTCGGGACATGGAAGTGCCCGGTACCGCCATTGGTACCGGGCACTTCGTCCAGGGCCGGAAGGGGCCGGACCGCTAGGCGCGACCCGCCGTCTTCTGGGTCTTGCGCGTGATGGCGTCGATGACGACCGTGGCGAGAAGCACACCACCGGTGATCATGTACTGGACCGGAGAGGCGATGCCCTCCAGGGCCAGGCCGTACTGGATCGAGACGATCACGAGGACACCGAGCAGCGCGTTCCAGGTGCGGCCACGGCCACCGAAGAGGCTGGTGCCGCCGATGACGGCCGCCGCGATCGCGTTCATCAGCAGGTCGCCGGCGCCGGCGCCCTGGTTGGCGGAGGCGATCTTCGAGGCGATGAACAGACCACCGATCGCGGCGAAGGTGCCGGAGATCGCGAAGACCGAGATCCGGACCATCTCCACATTGATACCGGCACGCCGGGAGGCCTCGACGCTGCCGCCGAGCGCGAAGATCTTGCGACCGTAGGAGGTGCGGCGCAGTACGAAGTCCGTGAGCAGCAGCACCGCGATGAAGATCACCACGGCCAGCGGCAGGCCCTTGTACTGGTTGTAGATGACCGCCACGACGAAGGCGGCGATCGCCAGGAGCACGGTGCGCGCGATGGTCTCGCTCAGCGGCCGGGACGGCACACCGGCCGCCTCGCGGCGGCGGTTGCCGAAGTAGGAGCTGAGGAAGTACGCGGCGGTCACGACGATCGCGAGCCCGTAGGCGGCGGCCACATCGGTGAAGTAGTAGCTGGTCAGCTTGGCGACGACGCCTTCGCTGTCCAGGTTGATGGTGCCGTTGCTGCCGAGGATCTGGAGCATGAAGCCGTTCCAGAACAGCAGACCCGCCAGGGTGACGGCGAAGGCCGGCACACCGATGCGCGCGAAGACGAAGCCGTGGATGGCGCCCGCGGCCGTGCCTGTGAGGATGGCCAGGACGAAGGCCAGCCACTCGTTCATGCCGTGCGTGACGTTCAGCACCGCGAACGCGGCGCCCGCGACACCGGAGACCGAACCGACCGACAGGTCGATCTCGCCGAGCAGCAGCACGAAGACGATGCCGACGGCGATCATGCCCGTGCCGACCATGGCGACGGAGATGTCGGACAGGTTGCCCGCGGTGAGGAAGTTCGAGTTCAGGCTCGCGAAGATCGCCCAGATGACGATCAGGCCGATGACGACCGGGATGGACCCCAGGTCGCCGGACTTCATCTTCCGCTTGAACTCGGTGACGTAGCCCTTGAGGCCCTCTTCACGAACGAGCAGTCGGGGGTCGACCGCGGTGACCGCGTCGTGGGCCGCCTCGGGGTTCTCCACGACGTGCTCGTCGGTGGTGGCGGAGGTCTTGTCGATGCTCACTTCTGAGCCTCCCCATTGCTGCGCGCCGCACGACGGGTCACGGCGTTGTCCGTAGCGCCCGTGATGGCGGAAATGATCTCTTCCTGGGAGGTCGACTTGACCTCGAAGACGCCGTTGTTGCGCCCGAGGCGCAGGACGGCGACCTTGTCGGCCACAGCCTTCACGTCAGCCATGTTGTGGCTGATGAGGATCACCGCGTGGCCGCGCTCGCGCAGCCGCTCGACCAGGTCGAGGACCTGGGCGGTCTGCTCGACACCGAGCGCAGCGGTGGGCTCGTCGAGGATGACGAGCTTGGGCTCGCCGAGCATCGAACGGGCGATCGCCACCGTCTGGCGCTGACCGCCGGAAAGCGAGGCGATCGGGATACGGACGCTGGGGATGCGGATGGACAGCGTGTCCAGCAACTCGCGGGAGCGGCGTTCCATCTCGACCTCGTCCAGGACACCGCGCTTCTTCAGCTCGCGGCCCAGGTAGAGGTTGCCGACGACGTCGATGTTGTCGCACAGCGCGAGGTCCTGGTAGACGGTCGCGATGCCCAGCGCCTGCGCGTCGTGCGGCTTGTTGATCTGGACGGACTTGCCGTCCCACTCGATGGCGCCCTCATCGATGGGGTGCACGCCGGCGATCGTCTTGACCAGCGTGGACTTTCCGGCGCCGTTGTCGCCCACCAGGGCGACCACTTCACCGGCGTGGACCTCAAGCTCTACGTCGGTGAGCGCCTGAACGGCACCGAATCGCTTGGAGACCCCGCGCAACGCCAGGACAGGCGTAGCGGACACGTGAACCATCTCCTTCGCCGCCTGACCCGGCGGGAGGTTGTGCAGAAAGTTTTGGAGGGGGGTTGTTCCGTCCGACGCCCCGCCTAGCTTGCGGGGCTGTTGAATGCGGGGCGCCGGAGGGGCTCAGTACGCAAGTCCCGTACGGGAATTCAAGAACGAATTCCCGTACGCGGATAGAGACTTGCGGTGACTTACTTCAGACCGATCTTGTCGCAGTCGGCCTTGTACGCGGCGGTGCAGATGTCGTTGACCGTGTAGACGCCGTCCTTGATGACGGTGTCCTTGATGTTGTCCTTGGTCAGCGAGGTGACCGCGACGAGCACCGACGGGACGGCCTTGGTGGTCGGGCTGTCGACCTTGTCCTTGGCGATCGAGTCGAGCGACTTGCCCTGGGCGAGCGCGACGGCCATCTCGGCGGCGGCGTCGGCCTCGGGGGCGTAGGGCTTGTAGACGCTCATGTACTGCGTACCGGCGACGATGCGCTGCACACCCGCGAGTTCGGCGTCCTGGCCGGTGACCGGAACGGAGAGGCCCGCGGCCTTCAGGGCGGTGATGATACCGCCGGCCATGCCGTCGTTGGCGGAGTAGACGCCAATGATGTTCTTCTTGCCGAGAGCCGAGATGGCGCCCTCCATGTTGGAGTTGGCGTTCTCCGGCTTCCACTCCTTGGTGTCGTACTCCTTGCCGATGTTCACCTTGCCGTCGAGCACCTCGTGGGCGCCGGCCTTGAACTGAGCGGCGTTCGGGTCGGTGACCGACCCGTTCATCATGACGATCTTGCCGTCCTTGGCCTTGGAGCCAAGAGCCTTGAGGAGGGCCTCGCCCTGCGTCTTGCCGACGGTCTTGTTGTCGAACGAGGTGTAGGCGTCGATCGGGCCCTGCGCGAGACGGTCGTAGGCGACGACCGGGATGCCGGCGTCCTTGGCCTTCTGCACCGAGTTCTTGATGGCGGCAGCGTCCACAGCGTCCACGATCAGCACGTCCACCTTGTTGGTGATCATCGTGTCGACCTGCTGGTTCTGCGTGCTGGCGTCCTGCTTGGCGTTGGCGTAGACGACCTCGCCCTTGTTGTTCGTCAGCTCCTTGATCTTCTTCTCGATCAGGACCTTGTCGAACTTCTCGTAACGCGCGGTCTGGTTCTCGGGAAGGAGCAGACCGACCTTGATCGCGTCGCCCTTCTTGGCAGAGCTGGAGTTGTCGCTCTTGTCGCCGGACTCCTTGGCACTGCCACAGGCGGCCAGCGAGACGGCCATAGCACCAGCGGCAACGGCAACGGCGGCACGACGCATACGCGTGTTCACTTCAGAAACCTCCCTGACGAGGCCGCGTCGTTGCGGCCGAGGTGGCTGGAAGTCAACTCGGCCACACGTGCGACGTCAAGAAGTAAATACTTAACGAGATGGCAACGGTGCCATGCGTTCTCTAAGTGAAGGCAGGGGCGGCCGCGGACAGCGAGCCATCCAAAAGGGTCGAATCGCCCATCTCACTGAGCGCGAGAGCGAGCGCGCCGAGAACCTCCGCGCGGCCCCCAAGTGCCCCTGGCAACACCGAGAGTTGACGTGCGGCGCTGGGGATCGCATAGCGGCCGACCGACTCCCTGATGGGCCCGAGAACCAGTTCCCCGGCCTCGGCGAGATCGCCGCCGAGAACCACCCGGCTCGGGTTGAGCAAATTGCAGAGATTCGCGACTCCGCTGCCGATGTGACGGCCGACGTCGGCGATCACCCGACGACAGCCCGGATCCCCGTCGCGCGCCAGCCTGACCACGCCTTCCATGGTCAGATCGGTGCCGTGACTGGATTGCAGGAGCGGCAGCACATAGCGCGCCGCCGTAAAGGTCTCCAGGCAGCCCCGATTGCCACAACGGCAGACGGGGCCGGATTCATCAAGGGTGATATGGCCGATTTCTCCCGCTGTGCCGCCAGGCCCGCGGTAGATCTTGCCGTTGATCACCAGGCCCGCACCGACACCGCTGGCGACCTTGATGTACGCCAGGTCCCGGACCCCGCGCCCGCTCCCCCAGACCATCTCGCCGAGCGCGCCCAGGTTGGCGTCGTTGTCCACGTACACGGGCACGCCGAGCCGCCCCCGCAGCTCCTCGGCGGGCTTCGCGCCGGTCCAGCCGGGCAGGATCGCGGTGGACCCGAGGGTCCCCGATTCCACGTCGATCGGGCCCGGCACACCGAGCCCCACACCCGCGATCTTGGACCGGTCCACCCCGGTCGCCGCGATCAGGCGACTGACCAGCTCCTCGGCCCGGTCGAAGCCCTGCGCGGCGGAGGCGTCCACATCCAGCGGCTCGGACTCCTCGGCCAGCACCTGATGGGCGAGATTCCCGACCGCTACGCGCAAATGCGTATGCCCGAAGTCGACTCCGATGACAATGCCGGCATCCCCGCTCAGACTGACGCTACGGGCCCTGCGGCCGCCCGCCGAAGTGGGTGTGACCTCGACCGTTCCGCCGTCCTTGAGTTCACGAACGATATTGGAAACGGTCGCGGCGGACAGGCCCGTCGTCCTCGCGATCTCCGCCTGCGTGAGCGAACCGGCCAGGCGCACCGCACGTACGACGCGCTCCAGATTGGCTCGGTGCAGCGACGACTGCGACCCCGGAGTCTCCATCGACTCATCCACTCCTGCCCTCAGCCGGGCGGCCCCGATGCCGCCCGTGTGATCCAGGTCACAGCAATGGAACCCGGGTCACTTACAAGTTGTGAACTCCAAGCTCCGCTGAACGGGTTACCGCAGTCAAGTCCTTGAGGGAAATCGGGTCCGTAGAGCCGCGTTCCGCTTCCGTCACCGTCCGTACACGCGTACGCCACCCCCGGGATCGGAGGTGGCGTACGGGAAGGACGGGTCGGGAGCTACTTGAGGGTCGCCGAGGTGAGACCCGCCTGGACCTGACGCTGGAAGGAGAGGTACACGACGAGCATGGGGATCATCGCGATCGTCACGCCCGCGAAGAGGACGGGGAGGTCGGTGGCGTACCCCTGCTGTTGCTGGAGCTGGATGAGGCCCTGGGTGAGAACGTAGCGTTCCGGATCCGCGCTGCTCTGTGGCTGCATGAGGACGGACGGCAGGATGTACTGGTTCCACTGGCCCAGCACGTTGAAGATGCCCACGCTCAGCAGTCCCGGCTTGGCCATCGGCAGCATGACCTGGAAGAACGCCCGGGTGTGCGAGGCCCCGTCGAGCACGGCCGCCTCGAAGACCGCCGTGGGCAGTGTGCGGAAGAAGGCGTGCATGAAGAACACGGTGAACGGCATCGAGTAGGCGACGTACACCAGGATCAGCCCTTGGTACGTGTTCAACATGTCGAGACGCTTGACCATGAAGAACAGCGGCACCAGGGCGAGGAAGACGGGGAACATGGCCCCGCCGACGAAGAAGTAGTAGATGAGCCGGTTGCCCGGGAACTCGTAGCGGGCCAGTACGTACGCCGCCATCGAGCCGAAGAGCATGGTCAGCGGGACCGAGAACACCAGCACGATGAGGGTGTTCGTGAAGTAGTCGCCGATGCCCTTGTTCCAGGCCCTGCTGAACACGTCCAGCTGCCAGTTCGAGGGCCAGCTCAGGGCCGAGCCGCCGATCTGCGCGTCGGTCTTGAAGGAGCTCAGGACCAGCCAGAGCAGCGGCAGGATGATCAGCACGGCCCACAGGGCGAGGAATCCGTGCGAGAAGACGTTGAGGGCGAGGCCCTCGGTGCGCCGGTCGCCCGGGCGCGGCGGGGCCTTCTTGACCGCTCGCTGCGGGGGTACGCCGTCGCCGCCGACCTTCGTCGGCTCGGTGATGGGTGCGCTCATTGTCGTCTGTCTCCCGCTCAGAACTCGATGCGCTCGCGGCGGGTGGCGCGCAGCGTGACCACGGACAGGATCAGGGTGAGGAGGAGCATGATGACGCCCATGGCGCAGGCGTAGCCGCTCTTTCCGAAGTAGAGGAAGTTGCGCATCATGACGTTCGCCATGACCTCGCTGTGGTGGTCGGGTCCGCCGCCGTAGCCCGTTCCCTGGGTCATGGTCGAGACGAGGACGAACATGTCCATCGCGATGATGCCGAGATAGACCCAGGCGGTCTGCACGGTGTCCCACAGCAGCGGCAGGGTGACCCGGAAGAAGGTGTGCGCGCGGCCCGCGCCGTCGAGCAGCGCGGCCTCGTAGATGTCCTTCGGGATGGACTGCATGGCGGCGGAGAACAGCACCAGATAGAAGCCGACGCCGTGCCAGACGACCACCGCCATGAGGCACCAGAGCACCAGGTTGGGCTCGTTCATCCACTCAATGGGACTGTTGGCGTCGACCAGGCCCAGCTTGATCAGGGCGCCGTTGAGCAGACCGCCGCTGTCACTGCGGTAGAGCGCCGCGAAGAGCACCGCGACGATCGCGAGCGACAGCACCTGCGGGAAGAAGTAGACGATCTTGTAGACGCGGGATCCGGCGACGCCCTGCACACCGCCGGCGCCGCCCTTCCCGCCCGCGTTCACCATGAAGGCGAAGAAGAGCGCGAGCAGGATGGTGATCACCGGGATGAACACCAGGAACAGGATGTTGTGCCAGATCGCTTCGAGGAATACGTCGTCCTGGAACAACGCCTTGTAATTGTCCAGGCCGACGAAACTGAACGTCTGCGACTGGCCCTTCCAGTCGGTGAAGGAGTAGCCGATGGTCTGTATGTACGGCCAGATCACGAAGATCAGATACAGCGCCAAAGGTGCGAGGAGAAACCCCGCGACGAACCGGTACTGCCCTTTTCGCATGGCATCCTGCCCCTGGTGTTCCGGGTGTGCGTGACCCTGGTGTTCCGGGTTCGAATCAGTCGCGGTGGTTCTTCTTGGACTCCGGGTCCTTGGCCGCCTTGTCGACGGCTGCCTGGGCCCGCTTCAGCCATTCCTTCGGCTGAATTCGCTTGGACATCAGCTCGTTGGACGCGTTCTCGATCGCGGTGCCCATCTCGCTGTACCAGTTGATGTACAGGTAGTTGAAGGTATTGTCGCCCGCCGCCTTGGAGGCCTCAACGGTCGACTGCGTACCGGGGCGCAGCTGCACGCCCTCGCTCACGCCGTCCTTGAGGATGGTGAGCGAGTTGGCCTTCTGTGCGAAGAGGGTCGACCACTCCTTGGAGAGCATGGAGCGCATGAACTCCTTGGCCTGGGGCAGGTTTCCGGCCTTCGCGGGGATGATGAAGGGCTCGCCGGAGCCGGCCCGGATCGCCTCGAACGGCAGCTTGCTGTCGGGCAGGTTGGGCATCGGCATGAACTTCATGTCGAAGTCGGCCGGGGTCTGCTTGAGCTGCTCGTTCTCCAGCCAGGAACCGCAGGTGATGAACGCGGCCTTGTACTGGTTCCACCGGGTCTGCGACTCGGTGTGGGTGAGGCCGTTGGTGCCCGGCATCAGGTAGCCCTTCTCGACGACCTCGTAGATCGCCTCGATGGCCGCCTCGGCCGCGTCGCTGCCGACGAACGCCTTGGGGTCGAGGTTGTCGATCGCCTTCATGGCGTCCAGACCGCCCTTCTTGGCGATCAGGTCCATGATGGCGACGTTGATGTAGTACGGGTACTTGCCCTGGTGGGCGAGTCCGCCGATGCCCTGCGACTTGGCATCCTTGCAGATGGCGAGGAAGTCGTCCCAGGTCTTCGGCACCTCCCAGCCCTTCTCCTTGAAGAGCTTGCCGGAGTACCACAGACCCCACACCGTGTAGATGTAGTTGAGGGAGACGACCTTGCCGCCCTGCAGGCCCGGGTCGAGCGTGCCGGGGATCAGGGTGTCGCGGACCTTCTTGCTCGGGTCGTCGATGGACGGCGCGTCGAGGACCGCGGCGAGGTCGAGGAGCTGTCCGCTCTTGTAGAGCACGTCCAGCTTGATCTGCTGGGCACCGGAGTCGTCGACGATGTCCGGCGGGTTGCCGCCGTTGAAGCGCGGCTGGAGCTTGCCGGTGATCTCCTGGGTGCCGGTGTGGGCGGTGGTGGTGCCCCACTTCTTGTCGAAGGCGGCCTCCCAGGCCTTGGCGTAGTCGTCGCCGTAGCCACCCTTGAAGACGACGACTTCGAGCTTGCCGCCCTTCTCCAGGCCGAAGGGGTTGGTCTTGCTGGTCTTGCCGGTGCCCTTGTCGCCGGAGTTGTTGTCGTCGCCTCCGCCGCTCGCACACGCGGACAGGAAGCTCATCGTCGGTACGGAGATCAGGCCGAGTGCCGCCGACCGCTTGATCAGATCACGGCGGCCGACACCCTCGGGGTTGCTGTTCTCGGCGGAAGTGGATCCCATGCTCAAGTCCTCGCCTTCTCCAGGACTCAGGCGGTGAACCGGATCCTCCCCGGCACCGCGGTTAGGTCAAGCTGGGGTCGTGCGTGGGGGATTCAGTGCGGCGACGCGACGGTACGTGTATGTGACACGGTCCCTCGCCTCGTGATTTTCCCCCTGGGGTCCTACCTGTCCACGGCCGTCGAACGACCGGGCGGACGCCGACAGGTATAGTCCACTTCCCGCCAACGGAGCAAGATCGAATGCAGGTTTGCCTGTGGGTCTTTTCCGAGTTGAGACCTCACGGAAATATGGGGCGCCCGTGCAGCACTCCGGCGAAGATCGACAGGGTGCCAACCTCCCGCAATGGGAGTAATGCGCAGCTCGTCGTGCGGTATTCATCCCGGAGGCTCCACCCAACACCCTTGACACCACTGACAACTTGACTCCCTACTGGTCCTTGCGCAGCAAAGCTGACAACGTTGTCCAGCGCACGCGAGTGAGCCGAAGGGGCGCACCGGCTGTAGCGCCCCGGAGGTGAACGAGCAAAAGACACAGGGAGGGTGCTCGCGCATGCAGCACAGAGCTCGGTACAGACGGAGTTCTTCGGCTCGGACTGGATGGGGTTTCTCGACGGCACTTGGGGTGGCAGCGCTTTCTCTCGTGGTCGCCTCGCAGGGCGTAGCGGTCGCCCTGCCCGCCCAAGCAGCGGCCGCCGACCGGGAGTTCACCTCCTCGTTCGAATCGGGTGATCCGGCGCCGGACTGGCTGAACACGGTCGATACGGCACCTGATGGGACGAAACGGTCATCCGGTGTCGACGGCGGCTACAGCACCGGCATCCCCGGCAATGTCACCGACCACGTCACCGACGTCCGGGCCAGCGGTGAGAACACCGGCGCGGGCGAGGTGAAGGAGAACCTCGTCGACGGCGAGTCGAGCACCAAGTGGCTGACCTTCGAGCCCACCGGCTGGGCGGAGTTCGACCTGGACGCCCCGGTCAAGGTGGTCACGTACGCGCTTACCTCGGCCAACGACCACGACGAGCGCGACCCCAAGGACTGGACCCTCCAGGGCTCCACGGACGGCAAGGACTGGAAGACCCTCGACACCCGCTCCGGGGAATCCTTCGGCGAGCGGTTCCAGACGAAGTCGTACGACATCGCGAGCCCCGTCGAGTACCAGCACTTCCGGCTCGACGTCACGAAGAACAACGGCGGCGACATCCTCCAGCTCGCCGACGTCCAGTTCTCGACGGGCCAGAGCGACGACCCGACGCCCAAGGACATGCTCTCGCTGGTGGACCGCGGTCCGAGCGGCTCGCCCACCGCCAAGGCGGGCGCGGGCTTCACCGGCAAGCGGGCCCTGCGCTACGCCGGTACGCACAAAGTGGACGGCCGGGCGTACTCGTACAACAAGGTCTTCGACGTCAACGTGGCCGTCGGGCGCGACACCGAGCTGTCGTACCGGATCTTCCCGTCGATGGCGGACGGCGACCGGGACTACGACGCGACGAACGTGGCTGTGGACCTGGTCTTCACCGACGGCAGCTACCTCAGTGACCTGGGCGCGACGGACCAGCACGGCTTCGCACTGACGCCGCAGGGGCAGGGCGCGGCCAAGGTGCTGTACGTCAACCAGTGGAACAACGTCGCCTCGCGGATCGGTTCGGTCGCGGCCGGAAAGACGGTGGACCGGATCCTGCTGGCGTACGACTCGCCGAAGGGGCCCGCGAAGTTCCGCGGCTGGCTGGACGACGTCTCGCTGCGGGTGAAGCAGCCCGAGAAGCCGAAGGCGCATCTGTCCGACTACGCGTCGACCATCCGCGGCACCAACTCCAGCGGCGGCTTCTCGCGCGGCAACAACTTCCCGGCGACGGCCGTCCCGCACGGCTTCAACTTCTGGACGCCGGTGACCAACGCGGGTTCCCTGAGCTGGCTCTACGACTACGCCCGGGCGAACAACTCGGACAATCTACCCACGATCCAGGCGTTCAGCGCGAGCCATGAGCCCAGCCCCTGGATGGGTGACCGGCAGACCTTCCAGGTGATGCCGTCGGCTGCGTCCGGCGCCCCGGACACCGGCCGGGAGGCCCGCGAGCTCGCCTTCCGGCACGAGAACGAGACCGCGCGCCCCTACTACTACGGGGTGACCTTCGAGAACGGGCTCAAGGCGGAGATGGCGCCGACGGACCATGCGGCGGCGCTGCGCTTCACCTACCCCGGTGACGACGCGAGCGTGATCTTCGACAATGTCACCGAGCAGGCGGGGCTGACGCTCGACAAGGAGCACGGGATCGTCACCGGCTACTCGGACGTGAAGTCCGGGCTGTCGACGGGGGCGACGCGGCTGTTCGTCTACGGGGTGTTCGACGCGCCGGTGACGGACGGGGACTCGTCCGGGGTCAAGGGGTACCTCCGCTTCAAGGCCGAGGACCACACCGTCACCCTGCGCCTCGCCACCTCACTGATCAGCGTCGACCAGGCGAAGGACAACCTCCGCCAGGAGATCCCCGACGGCACGTCCTTCGGGACGGTCAAGGAGCGGGCGCAGAAGCAGTGGGACAGGCTGCTCGGCAAGGTCGAGGTCGAGGGCGCGACACCGGACCAGCTGACGACGCTGTACTCCAGCCTGTACCGGCTGTATCTGTACCCCAACTCCGGCTTTGAGAAGGTCGGTTCGAAGGACCAGTACGCCTCGCCGTTCTCACCGATGCCGGGTCCGGACACCCCCACCCACACCGGAGCGAAGATCGTCGACGGCAAGGTGTACGTCAACAACGGCTTCTGGGACACCTATCGGACGACCTGGCCGGCGTACACGCTCCTGACGCCCAGTCAGGCGGGTGAGATGGTCGACGGCTTCGTGCAGCAGTACAAGGACGGCGGCTGGACCTCGCGCTGGTCCTCTCCCGGATACGCGGACCTGATGACCGGCACGTCGTCGGACGTGGCGTTCGCGGACGCGTATGTGAAGGGTGTCGGCTTCGACGCGGAGTCGGCGTACGACGCGGCCCTGAAGAACGCGACCGTCGTCCCGCCGACGTCGGGCGTGGGCCGCAAGGGCATGACGACCTCGCCCTTCCTCGGCTACACGAGCACCGACACCCACGAGGGGCTGTCGTGGGCGCTGGAGGGCTACCTCAACGACTACGGCATCGCGAAGATGGGCCAGGCCCTCTACAAGAAGACCGGCGAGAAGCACTACAAGGAGGAGTCCGCGTACTTCCTCAACCGCGCCCAGGAGTACGTGAACCTCTTCGACCCGAAGGCCGGCTTCTTCCAGGGCCGTGACACGAAGGGCGACTGGCGGGTCGAGTCGTCGAAGTACGACCCGCGTGTGTGGGGCTACGACTACACGGAGACCAACGGCTGGGGCTACGCGTTCACGGCGCCCCAGGACTCGCGGGGTCTGGCGAACCTGTACGGCGGCCGCAGCGGCCTCGCGGAGAAGCTCGACGCGTACTTCGCGACGCCCGAGACGGCCTCCCCGGAGTTCGTGGGCTCGTACGGCGGAGTCATCCACGAGATGACCGAGGCCCGTGACGTACGGATGGGCATGTACGGGCACTCCAACCAGGTGGCCCACCACGTGAATTACATGTACGACGCGGCGGGCCGGCCGTGGAAGACGCAGAAGAACGTCCGCGAGGTCCTCTCCCGCCTCTACACCGGCAGCGAGATCGGGCAGGGCTACCACGGCGACGAGGACAACGGCGAGCAGTCGGCCTGGTACCTCTTCTCCTCGCTCGGCTTCTACCCGCTGGTGATGGGCAGCGGCGAATACGCCGTCGGCTCCCCGCTGTTCACCAAGGCGATCGTCCACCTGGAGAACGGCGAGGACCTGGTGGTCAAGGCACCGAAGAACAGCGCGAAGAACGTGTACGTGCAGGGTCTGAGGGTCAACGGCAAGACGTGGACGTCGACTTCACTCCCGCACTCGCTCATCTCCCGTGGTGGAGTGCTGGAGTTCGACATGGGATCCAAGCCGTCCTCGTGGGGCACCGGCAAGAACGCGGCACCCGTGTCGATCACGCAGGACGACAAGGTGCCCGCGCCGCGCACGGACGCCCTCAAGGGAGAGGGAGCGCTCTTCGACAACACGTCGGCGACGGACGCGACGGCCACCACCGTGGACCTGCCCATCGCCGCTGACACCAAGGCAGTTCAGTACACCCTGACGTCGTCCTCGGACCACACCAAGGCTCCGAGCGGCTGGGTCCTCCAGGGCTCGGATGACGGCACGCAGTGGACGGACGTGGACAAGCGCTCCGGCGAGTCCTTCACCTGGGACAAGCAGACCCGCGCCTTCACGGTCGCGGACCCGGGCACGTACACGCACTACCGCCTGGTCCTCGACGGTGAGGCGACGCTCGCGGAGGTGGAACTGCTGGCCTGACGCACACCCCCACGGGAGAGGGGCGGGCGCGGAGTGATCTCCGCGCCCGCCCCGCGTTCATGTGGTGCGGTTCAGCTCACCGCGAGCGTGAAGACATGCAGGTCGGCGTTGTCCGGCAGCGTCACGCTCTTGATGGTCCTGCCGGACGGGGCCTGGAAGGGCTTGGTGGCGAAGACGTACGTCGTCACCGGATCCTTGTCGGCGCCCGCGACGTTGCGGTACGCGGCCTTGGCGACGGTCTCGTTGCCGTACTGGACGGTGCCGGCTCCGCCGCCGACGGTCCAGTCGGTGAAGGAGAGGTCGATCGAGTCCGTGGTGCCGTCGGTGTAGGTGACAGTCGCCTTCGTCTGCTGGTTGCCGTTGACCGCGCTGCCGATGAAGGACAACTGGCTTGACGCTCGGGTGAGTTCGATGCTCTGGCCGGTCGCCGAGGCGTTGTCGGGGCGGCCGGAGGGGGAGGCGGGCCAGGTGTAGCCGAGGCCGTCCACGGTGCCCTGCTTGCCGGGGGTCAGGCCCGCGTCGGCGAGGGCCTGACGGGAGTAGCTCCAGCCACCGCCGTCGTAGTCGGCCTCGTCGTGGTCACCGGTGTCGTCCGAGATGCCGGTGTTGTTGTACGCGGCGAGCAGGGTCCCGGGGGCCGCGACGGTGAGGGCCACCGGCTGCTCGTACGAGGTGTCGGTCGAGGTCACGGTGACCTTGACGTCGTAGAAGCCCTGCTGGGCGTCCTCGCCCGCCGACAGGGTGATCTGCTGGGCGCCGTCGGTCACCGCGCCCTCGGCGGGAGTCGCCGTCACACCGTCCGGCACGTCCACGCGGAAGCGCACCTCGGGACCCGCGCCGCCGCTCAGGGCGAGGGCGCGGATGTCGAGCTTCGTGCTGCGGCCGGGCGCGAGCGTCGCCGTGGTCGGGCCCACACCGATCTGGTACGGCTGCTCGCCCTCGCGGAAGGAGGGCGGAGCGGCGGCCTCGGAGCTGCCCCACTGCTGGTCGGGGGTGTCGCTCAGTGTGTAGTCGAGTGTGCCGCCGTCCCGGACGAAGGAGGCCGGGAGCCAGGGCCGGTCGCTGGTACGGCCGTTGACCTTCAGGGAGTGGATGTACGGGGCGTCGGCGGCCGCGCCCTGCGCTCGGATCTCGATGTCGGCGCCGCCCGGCCGCTCTATCTCCACGCTCGGGAACAGCGGTGAGGACAGGGTGAGTTCGGCGCGGGAGGGCACCTGGGGGTACATGCCGAGCGAGGAGAAGACGTACCAGGACGACATCGCGCCGAGGTCGTCGTTCCCTGGAATGCCGCCCGGCTGCGTCGACCACAGCCGGCTCATCGCCGCGCGGACGGTCTGCTGCGTCTTGTAGGGCGCGCCCGCGTAGTCGTAGAGGTACGGCACGTTGATCGACGGCTCGTTGTCCAGCTCGGACTTGTCGCCGCCGCTGCCCGTGAAGGCCCAGCTGCCGTCGGCGTTGTGGAAGAAGGCGTCCAGGCGGTCGAGGGCCTTGTCGCGGCCGCCCATGGCCGCGAAGAGCCCGGCCGGGTCGTGCTGCACCATCCAGGTGTACTGGGCCGCCGTACCCTCCACGAATCCGTTGCCGGTCGCCGGGGTGAAGCCGGTGACCCAGCTGCCGTCCGCCTTGCGGTTGGCGATGTAGCCGCCGCTCGGGTCGGCCGCGATGTTGAAGTTGTTCTGCCACCACTGGGAGCGGCGGACGAAGTCGGCGGCGGTCTTCTTCTCCCCCGCTGCCAGGGCGAGTTGGGAAATCGCGAAGTCCGCGCCCGACATCTCCAGGGTCTCGGCGGCGCCGCCCCAGGCATTCGACACGGACGGCATGTAGTGCTGCTTCAGGTACTTGTCGAGCGATGGCCGCTGGCCCACCGACAGGACCGGCTTGCCCGCCGACGAGAGGTCCTGCTCGGTCGGTACGGTCGCCGCCCGGACCAGGGACTCCAGCGCGCCGCGCAGATCGAAGTCCGTGCCGCCGAAGGCCCGGATGCCCGCGAGCGCGGCCGGTGACGGGTCGCCGTTCATGACGTGGGTGCCCCTCGCGCCGTGCAGCCAGCGGTCCCAGACTCCCCCGTTCTGCCGGGCGAGTTCGAGCAGCGACTGCGCGATGTCGGAGCCGGTGTCCGGGTTGAGGAGGGTGAGCAGCTGCACCTGGGAACGGTAGACGTCCCAGCCGGAGAAGGTGCCGTACTGCGCCTGGTGGCCGCGGCCGACGACATGGACCTTGTCGTCGGGGCCTCGGTATCTGCGGTCGGCGTCGCTGATGACGTTCGGGTGCAGGAGGGCGTGGTAGAGAGCGGTGTAGAAGGTGGTGCGCTGGTCGTCGGTGCCGCCGCCGACCCGGACGGCACCGAGCCGGTCGCGCCAGGCGCGGTGGGCGGAGTCCTGGACCGAGGCGAAGGACCGGGACGGCGGGTTCTCCGCGGCGAGGTTGGCCTCGGCACCCGCCTGACTCACGTACGAGATACCGACCTTGACGTTCACCGGGTCCGTGCCGGGCGCGAACTCCACATAGCCGCCGGCGCCCTTGCCCGCGACGGGCCGGCCGCCCTGCCCGAATCCGCCGGTGCCGCCGCCGGCCTCCGTCGCCCCCGGGCTCAGCTTGTCGTCCCGCCAGGTGCCGGTCGCCTTGAAGTCACGGTCGAAGCGGGCTGTGAAGTAGAGGGTGTAATAGGCGCGTTGCCCCTCCGGGTCGAGGTAGCCGCAGAAGTTTCCGGAGGTGACGGACCCGGAGACCGTGCGCGTCGCCGGGTCGATCTTCAGGGACGAATCCGTCGAGCCGACCTCGGAGTTGGCGGTACGGATCAGCAGGGAGGCGGGTTTGTCGGCGGGGAAGGTGAAGCGGCCCGAGCCGGTGCGCGCGGTCGCCGTGAGGTCGGCGGTGACACCGGAAGCGAGCCCGACCTTGTAGTGGCCGGGCTCCGCGGTCTCGTCGGCGTGCGCGAAGTCGGCCGCGTACACGGCGTCCTTGGTGTCGCCCGCCGGCGAGGAGGTGACCTCACCGGCGTACGGGAAGAACGGGATGTCGCCGCTGCCGCCCGCGCAGCCCGTGCCGGACATGTGGGTGAGGCTGAAGCCCCGGATGCGCGTGGCGTCGTACTGGTAGCCGCCCGGCGCGGCGGTGCGGGTGGCGTCGCCGCGGGTGTTCTCGGGGCTCCAGGAGAGCATGCCGAAGGGCACGACGGCGCCGGGGAAGACATTGCCGCCGTTCTTGGTGCCGATGAGCGGATCGACGTACGCGGTGGGGTCCCGGACGAGATCAGGGGGAGCGGTGGCGGCCACCGCGGGGGTGATCCCACCGGCCGCCAGGGCGATGGCCAGCAGGACGGATGACGGACGGAAACGCATGACGCGGCCCCTCCTCCTTCGGACGGGTCGCGCACCACGGGTCGCACAAGCCGCAGGGACAGTAACGTGCGCCACGGGCACCACGGAAGACCGCGTACAGTCCGGCAGATGGCAGACGCACCTGGCACACATCTCAATGGACCTGCGCACACGTCGACCGGTGCCAACTGGCTTGACATCGTTGTCCGTTGAGGCGGTAGAGTCATGTACAGACCATTCGACAACGTTGTCGCTCACCGCGATCACACAAGCCATGCACCATCCCGGGCGGGGCCTCCCCCGATCCCGCCCGGGCTCGCGGACCGGGTGAGTCCCGAACAGCCCACCCGGTCCGCCCTGAGCAGCTTGAGATCAAGGGATCAACCCACCCGACAAGAAGGGTTGTTGACGGATCGTCACCGGAGCTCGAGACGACGTACCCGAACGTCGCGCTCCTGCCCGGATCCAGCGCCCCGTTCCAGTCGGCGTTGTGCACCATCACCTCCTGGCCGTTGTACGTCGCGTTGCCGTTCCACAGGCTGACGACCGACTGCCCGCTCGGCAGTGTCCAGTCGACCATCCAGCCGAGCATCGGCACTTCGCCGGTGTTGGTGACGGTCACCTCGGACTGGTAGCCGCCGGACCAGCTGTTGGTCGTACGACGGGTGGCGGAGCACTCGCCAGGGACCGGGTCGGTCGGGTTGCCAGGTTCGTGAATGCCCGTCACTTCGCCGTCGCCGCCGTCGAAGACGACGTCGGAGCAGGAGTAGAAGGTCTCCGCGCTGTCCGAGCGCTGCCAGACCATGTAGATGATGTGGCGGCCCGACTTGTTCGCCGGGAGCTTGCCGCTCCAGGAGTAGTTGGCCTCGACCGTGCCCGGGGTGCCGTTGAGCGGCGGGTGGTCGACCGTGAGGAACGGCTGGTCCTCCATGTCGTTCCAGGTGAGCGTCTTGGTCGGGTCGAAGCCGTCCTTGGTGATGTAGACGGAGAACCAACCCGGGTGCGCGGCCCAGGCGTTGTACGAGAAGTCGACCGTCGCGCCCGAGGTGAGATGGGTGAGTGGCCAGTCGCCGCGCGGCAGATTGAACCCCGTGAAGTTGGTGTTGCCGCCGCTGCACAGCTCGCCGTCGGGGACGAAGCCGCGGGTGCGCCCTGCACCGTCCGAGCGCAGCACCGAGAACCAGTTGTAGAACGGCGTGGTGCCGCTCACCTGCTGCGCCGCCTTGCAGGCCGGGTTCACGGGTTTGATCTCACCGGTGTCGGTCAGCCCGTCCTGCCAGCACAGGAAGGTGCGGCTGCCGGGCTTCATGGGGGTGCCGTGGGCCTCCGCCCTGCCGCCTGTCATCGCGACCAGGGTGAGGGCCGGGACGACGGTGAGTAGGGCGAGGAGGATGAGGAGGAGGGGTCGGCGGGGAGTGGGCCGCGGTAATCGCGGGATTTTTGTCATAGCCATGACACTTCAACGCCCCTTCGCTCGATGGTCGTGAGGAACGTGCGAATGAAGGCGCGTGGGGTGGGGGCGATCCCGGGGGCGGGTTCCGGTCCACCGGGTGTGGGAGCGCTCCCACCTCACTCGGTGGTGAAGTTAGCGCGGACCGGGACCGCTGTAAACGCCTGACGCACGAGGGCCGCGCCTGGGGTGGGTGCGGCCCTCGCGTGGACGGAGAAGCTGGTGATGACGGAAAATGGATGGCGGTTACGTCTGTCGTGGGGCGGTACGTCAGTGGTGGTGCGGCGAGGTCAGCAGGTGCTGACGCCGACTCATTGCCGGGCGCTCTGGCGCCGCCCGGGCCCACCGCCCGGGGCGCCGGAGGCCGAGGGGTCGCCGTGCCGGTTTCGTCGTCGGCGAGTGCGGCCCAGGCTCCGGCGCCGCCCATGGTCGCAACCGCCGCGGCACCACCGGCGAGGAAGACCTCCGCATGAAGGTACGGCGGCTCGCGTGAGCGCGTCTGCCCTCCCCATTGTCGAGCTCCGTCATCGTCGCAGGCTCCCTTCGCCATGGGCACGTCCACTACGGACGTCCGCGCGCCACCGACTCTCGTGGGCGACCGAGGCGCGAAATCGTCTCGAATCGACCAGAGAATCGAAATGCATATTCAGGGATGCCCAGGCGCATCACCGTTACCAATAGCCACCAATGGCAAGTCCGTTCGATTCAGAAATGTTCTCGGACGTGCTTGCACATAGCGGCAGGGATTCCTGGTGACGGGGCGACGGATGTGCAGAAAGTCGAATACGCAAGGGTCTATGCAGAACATGTCAGTCAATGATTTAGTCAACGACAATGCCCGCCGAGAGCATCGCCATTCGTCCTCGACTGAGGAACGGCACATCGGCTCTCATGGGGCGGGCGACCAGATGTTGCCGTTTTCGGGGGATTATGGCCACACATCTCAAACCAGTCCTGCTCGCCAGTGGGGCGGCTTTGGCCGTGGCGCTGCCAGGCATCCTCGCCGCGGCGCACCTCAAGTCGCCTGTGGTGGTGGCCAGTTCCGTCGGACTGGCTGCCGTGGTGACTGTGTTCGCGGGCTTCTGGAAGGACGAGCTCCTCCAGACATTCCAGCGGGATCGGAACCATGCGACCTTCGTACGCGACGGATGCCTCACCACCAAGGGGCACATGCCTCTGGTCCGCCAGGTGGTCGAACCGACGTGGCTCGGTGTCCATGCGGCGCGCGGCGTCACAGGGCGAGGAACGACGAGCCAACCTCCGTACGTGCCGCGCGACATCGACGACGAGCTGCGGGAGCACTTGGCTGCGGGGGCCTTTGTCCTCATCGTCGGAGACTCGACGGCGGGAAAGTCCCGTGCCGCATACGAAGCGCTCGCGGCAACTCTGCCGCATCACACGCTGGTCGCCCCGCAACAGCGCACCGCCCTGCCTTACGCGATCGAGCAGACGGCCGGCACACCGCGTGTCGTCCTCTGGCTCGACGACCTGGAGCGGTTCCTCGGCGACGGCGGCCTGACCCGGAATCTGATCACCAGGTTCCTCGACGCAAACGGTCAGCACCGCGTTGTCCTGGCGACGATCAGGTCGTCGGAGCTCGACACGTATGTGCGTACGGACAATGGCTCACGTCCCCTCAATCGCAATGTGCTGGACGCGCTCGCCCTGGCTCACCGTATAGACCTTCCCCGCATGTTCTCCGCGGCGGAGCGCAACAGGGCCGAGACCCGCACCTGGGATCCGCGGATCACGGCGGCATTGAGCCACGCGGACCGGTTCGGTATCGCGGAGTATTTGTCGGCCGGTCCGGAACTGTTGCACTTATGGCACGCCGCTCGCGACGGAGGGCCTCACACGCGTGGTGCCGCCCTCATCTCGGCTGCGGTCGACTGTCGCAGGGCAGGCGTGACCGCCCCACTGCCACGGCCCATTCTCGAGGAACTGTCCGTGCACTACCTCCCCAACCGGGGCGGCATCCCCTATCAGGGCGAGGCATTGAGTCATGCGTGGGCCTGGGCCACCGAGGTCCGCACGACGACCGCGCTCCTCACCGCGGTCGGCACGGACACGGTCGAGGTGTACGACTATCTCGTCGACGAAACAACGCGCACGGCCGCTTCCCCGGTCTCCGACATCACCCTCACGACGACACTCCGTTTCGCGGACGCGGCCGACGCCATGCGGGTGGGGACCATCGCCCGGGCCCACGGCAAATACGGGATCGCTCTGAGTGCGTACGAGGAAGTGCGGAACGCACGAATCGCCTCACTGGGTGAAGAAGACCCAGAAACGCTGACCAGCAGAGGGAACTATGCAGCTGTACTGCGGGTACTGGGCCGACTGCAGCAAGCCGAAGCGGAACACCGGGCGGTTCTGGAAGCACGGATCCGTGTTCTGGGCATGGACGACCCAGCCACCTTGGTGAGCCGGAACAACCTTGCTCTCGTACTCCACGACCTGGACCGTCTGGAAGAAGCCGAGGAGCAGCACCGGATCGTCAGCGACATACGCAAACGTGATCTGGGGGAAGACCATCCGGCAACTCTTACGAACCGCAACAATCACGCCTTCGTGCTGCACGACCTCGGACAGGCCACCGCGGCCGAGGCGGAGCACTGCGCCGTGCTCATGGCATACAAGAGGCTGCTCAGCGCCGCCGAGGCCGAAGCAACCGCCGGCTCTCCCAATATCGCCGCCCTGCTGAGGTCGTTGGGCAGGCTGGAGGACGCCGAAGCCGAGCATCGTACGGTCCTCGACACCAGTACCCGGGTCTTCGACCCCGACCATCCCGATGCACTGACGAGCCGCGGCAGCCCGACGCTGGTCCTCCACGCCGTCGAGAGGCTCGACGAGGCGGAAGAGATGCACCGTTCGGTCTTCGAGGGGTACGCCCGTGTCCTGGGCCCCGACCACCCCTCCACCCTCACCAGCCGTGAGAATCTGGCCGTGGTCCTGCATGCTCTGGGGCGCGTGGCCGAGGCAGAGGCGGAACACCGGGCCGTCGTGGAGAACTTCTCCAGGGTGCTGGGCCCCGACCACCCCTCCACCCTCACCAGCCGGTCGAACCTCGCGGTGGTTCTGCAAGCTCTGGGGCGAGCGGCGGAGGCAGAGACGGAACACCGGGCCGTCGTGGAGAACTTCTCCAGGGTGCTGGGCCCCGACCACCCCTCCACCCTGACCAGCCGGAACTACCTCGCGGCCCTGCTCCTGTCTCGAGGCAGGACCGCGCAGGCCGAGATCGAGCAGCGGACGGTGTTGGAGGGATTCCTGCGTGTCCTGGGCCCCGACCATTCCTCGACGTTGACGACTCGCGGCAATCTGGGCGTCGTGCTGCACGCGCTCGGCAGCTTCGCGGAGGCGGAAGCAGAGCACCGTGAGGTCCTGGAGAGGTTCACCCGGCTGCGTGGCCCCCACCATCCATCGACATTGACGAGTCGTTCGAATCACGCGGCTGCCATGCACTCCATGGGGCAGGTGGCGGAGGCCGAGGCAGAGCACCAAGCAGTGCTGGAGGGGTTCATCCGCGCGCTCGGCCCCGATCATCCCCGTACTGTGCGCGCCCGGGAGCTGCTGGGGCGTGGCAGGGGCCGCCGGTCGCGCTGAACAGCCTGGAACAAAGTCTCAGACGACCGCCTCGGGGAACTGCGCCACGCGGTTCCCCAGTGACTCAAGGAGCTCGGTGAACTCGCTCATGAGTAGGTCGCACTCGTCTGCCGAACGGCCGATCACCGTGGCACCCACCTTTCCGAAACGGCCGAAAGCAGGCCATAGATGGGGCACCACACCCCGTTCCACAGCTGAGTTCAGGGAGAGCCGAGGTGAACGCCGCAATGCCCCGATCAGCTCTTCGGTGGACAGCCCCCGGCAGGACGGTACGAGCACGCTGTCTGTTGCACGGAAGCAGACGTCATGGCCATCACGGTGTCTCAGCTCCCCCGACGTATCCCGAGCCAGCGGGACCACGGCCCGTACGGTCCTGTTCGGATGTGTACTGCCCGTCTGCCGCACGTTGATCTCTGTGGCGAAGAGCGACGGGGTCACGCTTCCTGCGCCGAACGACGCCACAATGAAGTCAACGCCGACATGGCCGACCACACCTCGCGCCGCCAGAGCCGAAAAGACCTGTGCTGCCTGGCGTGCCACTTCATCGCGGTACGTGCGGTCGGCCGGATACCGACAGCCGAGGAAGTCGCCGCTGACACCCACGTGTTGATCGTGGACGCCCAACGACTCCACACGGATCCGGGTGTCTTGCCCTCTGCTCAGAAAGGCGAGGGCGCTCGGATACCTCAGTCGGCCGGCCGACGCACTCCTGACGTGCTGCTCCACTATGGCGCCTTCCTGGCGCAGCCAGTTCAAGAAGTGCGCTCGCCGCACACCCGGGCCCATGGGCCGCAACGTGGTGCACAGTTCCCTCTCGATAGCGGCCGGGCAGTCGGTGCCTATCGCGACGAGGGCGTTCCCATGACCCGAGCCGAAACCGCGGTCGAGCTTGACGACCCAGTTGCCCGGGCCGTGGGCCCGTACCAGTGCGGACAGCCGCGCAGCGAGGGAAGCGACATCATGGTCGGCCACGTATGAGCCCGGCAGGTGGCTCACACCGGCCGACCGGAACAGTTGTCGGCTTCCTGACTTGTCTCCCCACCCGAGCATCTGAGGGTCTGCCTCGAGCAGGTTGGTGCCAAGGGCTCGCGCGAGGGCGGCCATGCGCCGACTCGATGCGAAACACGCGAGCCCCTCCACCGTGTGGCCCGAGCGACGGGCAGCATCGAGAGTCCGCCGCAGCCGCCTGACGAGACGGGCATCGTCGAGGACCTTCTCGCTCAGATGCCGGTCGCTGTCGTCGTCGATCTCGACCAGGGCGTGGCGGGCACGGCGGTCGTCCGCGCAGGCGGTACTCGACGGCACGACGCCCAGAAGGTAGTCCTCAACCCCGGCGCCCACGGGCGGAGCCTGCAGCATGATCAGGGCAAGGCCGTTGTCCGACGCCACGTTCAGGGATTCCCACAACCCTCGTGAAGAGGAGAGCCAGCGCCCCACTCCGAACGACATCTCCTGAGCGGAGAACTCCTGGGACGGACAGACGATGCGCACTCGCAGCCCTGAGCGTGTCGCCAGCGTGGCGTCCAACCGGTCGAGAGGTGCTGCCGGCGTCTTGGCCGTCATGCGCCGAGTGCCCACTCCAACGCTGTCTGGACATGGATGAGCGTGGTGTCGAAGACGGGCAGCGGACTGCTGTGTTCGTCGATCAGGAGACCGATCTCCGTGCAGCCCAGAATGACCGCTTGGGCCCCTTTGCGGGCCAATGACTCGACGATCCGGACGTAGGTTTCCCGAGAGGAGTCAAGAACTTGGCCTCGGCACAGCTCGTGGTAGATGATCTTGTGGACCAGTGCCCTCTCCTCCGCCTCGGGCACCATGACCTCGAACCCTCGCTCCACCAGGCGGTCCCGGTAGAACGCCTGCTCCATCGTGTAGCGCGTACCGAGGAGGGCCACCTTCTCGACACCCGCTCCCTGCAGTGCGGTTGCGGTCCCGTCCGCGATGTGAAGTACCGGGACATCGACGCTGGCTTGAATCGCCGGGTAGACACGGTGCATCGTGTTCGTACAGATCAGGATGCAGTCGGCCCCCGCGAGTTCCAGCTGTTGAGCACGCTGCCCGAGATACTTCCCGGCTTCCTCCCACGCACCCCTTTCCTGCAGTCTTTCGATTTCGGCGAAATCGACGGAGTGCATCACGCACGCGGCGGAGTGGAGGCCTCCGAGTCGATCCCGCGTCCCTCGATTGAGTTGTTGGTAGTAATACGCTGTTGACTCCCAGCTCATACCGCCCAACAAGCCAATGACCCTCATGCGCCCCATCCTTTCCTACCGCCCGCCTCAAGTGCGTGGCGAAATCTTTCGAGTATCATTTCGAGCCGCGCCTCGGATGTTCCGAAATTAAGCCGGACAAACCCTCCAAACGGCGATCCAAAGACCGTACCAGGCTGAAGCGCGATCTTCGCCGCATTCAAAAAGTAGGTGTACGGATCAGGATCTACCCGCGCTGCCCGTAGATCGATCCACGCAAGGTACGTGGCGGCCGGCGGCTTGAAGGACACTTGCCCGAACTGTGACAAAAATTCTATCAAGTTAGCCCGATTGGCACTCAATTGCGCCTGGAGTTGTTCCAGCCATTTGTCGCAGTGCTCCCATGCCGCAATCGTCGCAGTCAACCCCAGTGCGCCGGCACCGCTGCGCAGATGCCACGGCAACCTCCGGAACCTCGTGTGCAGCTCTTCGCTGCCGAAATGTCCGACGGCGCAGCGCAGGCCGGCGATATTGAAAGCCTTCGCGGCCGACGTGAACACGATGGTGCGCTCGGCGGCGTCACCGACCGAGGAGATCGTCCGACAAGCGGTGCCCTCATAGGAGATCTCGGCATGGACCTCATCGGCGAAGATCACCGCGTCGCTGTCCGCGGCCAATCCTGCGAGTGCCTCCAGCGTGCGCAGGTCGAATACATGCCCTGTCGGGTTGTGTGGTTGGCAGAGCAAGATCAGCCGGATCCGCCGCGACCGAACCACTGCCGCCAACGCTGCCGCCGCCCCGTCCTCGCCCAGGTTCCCCACGGGGAGGAGCACCGGCCGGCGTCCGAGTGACCGAATCGCCTCGATGAAGGGCGGATAGGTCGGGGTGTGAGTGAGGATGTGGTCGCCCCGTTGTGTGAACGCGAGAATCACACAGCACAGCGCTTGAATAATCTGTGCGCAGACCTCGACCGCCTCCGGGTTCGCGCGCCATCCCCGACGCGTTGCCATCCGTTCCGCGAACAGGTGCGCCAATCGGGAGGGCGCGCCGCCGGTGTAGTCGGGGTAGCCGAGGTCGGATCGGCCGACAGCATCACGCAGCGCGGCCCGGATGGGTGGCGCGACGGCGAAGTCGAGTTCCGCGATGTCCGCCGGGATCACTCCGGGGTCGGCACGGCCCCATTTGAGACTCAGGCCAGACCGTAATTGATCGTCAGAGAGCGCAACTAGGCGCATCGTCGCTCGCCCCCAAAGGCGCCGGGCCAACGCCCGGGGCGGCCTCCACGCTGTCGCCCCCCACCCGTACCCTGCTGCTCCGGGCCGTGATCTGCAGCGTGGAGAGGACGCGGATCCTGGAACCCGCGGGCACGTCCGCGGTGATCCTGGCGCCGGATTCGATCCGGCAGTCGTCCCCAATGGTCACTGGACCGAAGACCGCCACGTTGCCGGCGATCTCCACCCGGTCACCGACGTGGGGATGCCGCCGACCAGCACCGCGGTCCGCCCGGCCGGTGATCGACCGGCTGCCCAGCACGACGTTCTGCAGCAGATAGCAGTCGGCGCCGATGCGCACCTGTTCGCCGATGACCGTCCCGTAGCCGTGGTCAATGACCATCCGGCTGCCGATCACGGCTGCCGGATGGATTTCGACACCGGTTTCCACCTTCGCCGTCTCCGAGATACATCGCGCGGCTATCGCGATGCCATGATCCGGATGCTGACCACCGGGCATGGTGGCTCCGATCCGATGCAGCTCATGAGCCACACGATGGGCCAGCAGAGCCCGGAAACCGAGGTAACTCTCGTACACATAGACCACGCTCGACCGCGCCGCCGGATCCCGGGCCGCGAGGGCATACAGATCTTCGAGCACCTTCAGCGGTACGTTCGACATCAACTCCTGCGCCCTTGCCGGACCGAGCCCGGCCCGTGTGAGCCGCTTCCCCACCGGACGCAGTATTCGCCTCATATCCGCCTGGATCCGTTGGATCGACACCGTGTTCTTCATTCGTAGTCCTCTCCGCGGTCGTACAGAAAAGAGACGAAGACGACCTTGGTCGACACGGTATTGAGGTCCGAGGAACTGACCTTGCGGACTGCTGCGAAATTGGCACAACTACTCGGACCGACCATGATCCTGTGATCTTCGGCGAGTCTGCGCTCGGCCTCGGCAACCTCTTCATCGGTGACGGGAACTATCTCGTCCAGATCGGCGCTCGGAAAGAACGGGGCGGGCTGACCGACCGAGAATCCCTGGAGTGCGTGGCAGCCATGACGATCCGTTTTCAGATCGCAGTTCGGTGGCTCGACCCCGATCACCAGGATCCGGCGAAACCACTGGCCGAGGGCGGCGGACACCCCTCGGGCCGTCGCTCCGGTACCGAGCCCGCTGACCAGGCAGACCACGGTGTCCCGGCCGTACCCACGGCTGATCAGCTGAGCAAGGATCTCGGCCCCGGTTCCCTGTTCGTGCGCCGCCGGATTGGCTGGGTTTCCGAACTGGTTCAGATAAAAATAGCGCCCGGGATGCTGTCGCAGGATCAGCTGGACAACCGCCTCATTGTCCGCGCACTGCGGATACATGACTCCACGGTCTATTACATTGGCCCCCCACCGCGCAGCCAGCTCCTTCTTGATTTTCGAATAGCCGGGGTCCGTGACCAGAGTAAGTCCATACCCTCTGATTGCCGCCTCTATCGCAAGACCGATGCCCAAATTTCCGCCGGTCCGCTCGAGCAGGATCTTTCGACCACCCCGCACGACATGCCCCCGGCGTTCGGCGTCTTCGACCAATGCGCGCGCCACTCTCGCCTTGTGGCTACGTCCGGGGTGCAGGAACTCGCATTTGAGAAATATGCCCGGCGCCGCTTCGAAGAGAGGCGTGGGCAGCGGAGTGTCCGACATAATCGGATGGTAGTCCTGTGCTTTGCGCACAGCAAGCCAGAACGGATATTTCAGGCAAGCCACCGTTCAGGGCGACGAGACAGAAGTGGAATGTTTAATTCTGGTGTTGCGACCGGGACTCAATAAAAATGGGCTATTTCGTGGAGCCCTTGTTTCCCGATGTGACATGTCTTGACCAATTGCCCGCGTTGGGCCATCGAGTCGGCAGGGACTCCAGGGGAGCCACGGGGGACATACGCGAGCGGGACGCGTCGAGGCGGGTGAAGCGCTCGAAGACCCTGGGCAGGAGCGAGCGCGGGATGCCGGGACCGTCGTCGCGTACGCGGATGACGCGTCGGACGTCGGTGGACTCCACCGAGGCAATCACCGTGGTGCCAACAGGTGTGTGCACACGGGCGACGGTACGCCCGTCCAGGGGTGCACCTCGCGGGTGTCCTTGTCCAGTGCAAGGTCGACGCGTACGAGCGCGGACGCGTCGGGTGCCGCCTCCGCGGGACCGGCCCAGCGCAGCAACCCGAGGGACGGCTGTGTTCCACCTGAGCCCTGCCGATGTCCTCGGGAGGGCGGCGAGGGGGAAAGGCGAAGGGCCGCACCCCCGTCACCGGGGATGCGGCCCTCAACTGCCGTACTGGCCCGCTTACTTGCGGATCAGGTTGCGCAGCACGTACTGCATGATGCCGCCGTTGCGGTAGTAGTCCGCCTCGCCGGGGGTGTCGATGCGGACGACCGCGTCGAACTCGACGCCGGTGTCGGTGGTGACCTTGACCGTGCGCGGGGTGGTGCCGTTGTTCAGCTCCTCGACGCCGGTGAAGGAGAAGGTCTCCTCGCCGGTGAGGCCGAGCGACTCGGCGGAGGCGCCCTCCGGGAACTGGAGCGGGAGCACGCCCATGCCGATGAGGTTCGAGCGGTGGATGCGCTCGTACGACTCGGCGATGACGGCCTTGACGCCGAGGAGCGCGGTGCCCTTGGCGGCCCAGTCGCGGGACGAGCCGGAGCCGTACTCCTTGCCGGCCAGGATGACCAGCGGGATGCCCTGCTCGATGTAGTTGCGCGAGGCGTCGTAGATGAAGGAGACGGGGGCGTCGTCCTTCGTGAAGTCGCGGGTGTAGCCGCCCTCGGTGCCCGGCGCGATCTGGTTGCGCAGGCGGATGTTGGCGAACGTACCGCGGATCATGACCTCGTGGTTGCCTCGGCGGGAGCCGTACGAGTTGAAGTCGCGGCGCTCGACGCCGTGCTCCGTCAGGTACTTGCCCGCCGGGGTGTCGGCCTTGATCGCACCGGCCGGGGAGATGTGGTCGGTGGTGACCGAGTCGCCCAGCTTGGCGAGGACGCGGGCGCCGGCGATGTCGGAGACCGGGGTGGTCTCCATCGTCATGCCCTCGAAGTACGGGGGCTTGCGCACGTAGGTGGACTGCGGGTCCCACTCGAAGGTGTTGCCGGTCGGGATCGGCAGCGCCTGCCACTGGGCGTCGCCCGCGAAGACGTCCTGGTAGGACTTGTTGAACATGTCCTCGCCGATGGCGTTCGCCACGACGTCGTTGACCTCGGCCTCGGTGGGCCAGATGTCGGACAGGTAGACCGGCTTGCCGTCCTGGTCGGTGCCGAGCGCGTCCTTGGTGATGTCCACCTTCATGGAGCCCGCGAGGGCGTACGCGACGACCAGCGGCGGGGAGGCCAGGTAGTTCATCTTGACGTCGGGGTTGATGCGGCCCTCGAAGTTGCGGTTGCCCGAGAGGACCGAGGTCACGGCCAGGTCGTGGTCGTTGACCGCCTTGGAGACCTCCTCCGGCAGCGGGCCGGAGTTGCCGATGCAGGTGGTGCAGCCGTAGCCGACGAGGTTGAAGCCGACCTTGTCGAGGTACGGGGTCAGGCCCGCCTTGTCGAAGTAGTCGGTGACGACCTTCGAACCCGGGGCGAGGGTGGTCTTGACCCACGGCTTGCGGGTCAGGCCCTTCTCCACGGCCTTCTTCGCGACAAGCGCGGCGGCGACCATGACGTACGGGTTCGAGGTGTTGGTGCAGGAAGTGATCGCGGCGACGGTGACGGCGCCGTGGTCGATCTCGTACGTCGAGCCGTCGGCGGCCGTGACCAGGGTCGGCCGGGTCGGGACGCCGTTGTGCTCGGCCGGGGCGTCGGAGGCCGGGAAGGACTCCTTGCCCGCCTCGTCGTCCTCGTCCACGTAGTTGCGGACGTCCTGCGCGAACTGCTCCTTGGCGTTGGCGAGGACGATGCGGTCCTGCGGGCGCTTCGGACCGGCGATCGACGGGACGACCGTGGAGAGGTCGAGCTCCAGCTTCTCCGAGAAGTCGGGCTCGGCGGCCGGGTCGAGCCAGAGGCCCTGCTCCTTGGCGTACGCCTCGACGAGCGCGACCTGCTGCTCGCTGCGGCCCGTCAGCTTCAGGTACTTCAGGGTCTCGCCGTCGATCGGGAAGATCGCGGCGGTGGAGCCGAACTCCGGCGACATGTTGCCGATGGTGGCGCGGTTCGCGAGGGAGGTGGCGGCCACGCCCTCGCCGTAGAACTCGACGAACTTACCGACGACACCGTGCTTGCGGAGCATCTCGGTGATGGTCAGCACGAGGTCCGTGGCGGTGGTGCCGGCGGGCAGCTCACCGGTCAGCTTGAAGCCGACGACGCGCGGGATGAGCATCGAGACCGGCTGGCCGAGCATCGCGGCCTCGGCCTCGATGCCGCCGACGCCCCAGCCGAGGACACCGAGGCCGTTGACCATGGTGGTGTGCGAGTCGGTGCCGACGAGGGTGTCGGGGTAGGCCTGGCCGCCTCGGACCATGACCGTGCGGGCCAGGTGCTCGATGTTCACCTGGTGGACGATGCCGGTGCCCGGCGGGACGACCTTGAACTCGTCGAAGGCGGTCTGGCCCCAGCGCAGGAACTGGTAGCGCTCCTTGTTGCGGCCGTACTCCAGCTCGACGTTCTGCGCGAACGCTTCGTTCGTGCCGAACTTGTCGGCGATGACGGAGTGGTCGATGACCAGCTCGGCCGGGGCCAGCGGGTTGATCTTCGCCGGGTCGCCGCCGAGCTCCTTGACGGCCTCACGCATGGTGGCGAGGTCGACGACACAGGGCACGCCGGTGAAGTCCTGCATGATCACGCGGGCGGGCGTGAACTGGATCTCCTGGCTGGGCTGGGCCTGCGAGTCCCAGTTGCCGAGGGCCCGGATGTGGTCGGCGGTGATGTTCGCGCCGTCCTCGGTGCGGAGCAGGTTCTCCAGCAGCACCTTCAGGCTGTACGGAAGGCGAGCCGAGCCTTCCACCTTGTCCAGCCGGAAGATCTCGTACGACTCGTCGCCCACCTGCAGCGTGCTGCGGGCGTCGAAGCTGTTCGCCGACACGACAGTCTCCTTCATTGATGTGCGCGTTCCCACCGCATCCTGCCGCCACGACGTCTTGGCCGATCCGCTAAGGTAAGACTAAGTTAGGTAACCCTTACCAGGGTGGCGGCTGCGGTGCACCTCGGCAGATATCTCGATGTCGAGATAACTCTAGTACATGGGCGCGGGCTGGTCATGCCCGGCCTCGCTGTGGCGTTTCTGTTCACGAGAGGTCCCCCGTTTATTCAGTGACACACTCCCACTCTCGGTGATTGACTCCACGGCCGTGAGCGATCCCAACGATCCCGTCGAGCCGAGCGCACGTGTCGGCCCACGAGAAGGCGTGACCATGCCGGGAGCGGATCGGGGCGGACCGCTTGTCCTGACGGGGCCGGCCGGGGCCGGGAAGAGCACGCTCGGCCTGGAGCCGGCGACGCGGACCGGGAGTCCCTTCGTCGACCTGGACGCGACCGCGGAGCCCTACTACGCGGAAGTGGGCTGGAGCATCGCGCGGCTGCGCGAGCGCATCGCCGCGGTGGGGCGGCTCGCGGCCGAGGCCGAGTGGGAACCGGCTCGGGCGCACGCCGTCGCGCGAGCCGTCGCGGACCATCCGGACGCCGTGATCGCCCTGGGCGCCGGCCACACGAGCTACACCGACGGCGGGTCCCTCACCGCGGTCCGCGTCGCACTGAGCCGGTGCCGTGAGGTGATCCGCGTCCTGCCCTCCCCCGACCGCGAGGCGTCACTGGCCGCGCTGCGGCGGCGCTGCGCGCAGGACAAGGGGCGCTCCTGGACCGTCGACGGGCACGACTTCCTCGCCCACTGGCTCGACGACCCGGGCGCACGGGACTTGGCGACCCGAACCGTGTACACCGAGGGCGAGACGCCCGAGCGGACAGCGGCACGGCTGGTGCGCCACGACTGACGTCCGGCACGGCTGGTGCGCCACGACTGACGTCCGGCACTCCCGGTCCGATGCCCGAGCATCGAGGAACCGGTGGCGTTCTGCCATCAGTTCGCCGAGTCGGGGTATCCGAGCCGAGTCGGGGAAACCCGGCGGACCCCGAAGGGAGGCACGATGCCCCTCACATTCCGCAAGAGCTTCCGGATCCTTCCCGGAGTGCGCCTGAACATCAACCGGCGCTCCTGGTCCATCACCACGGGCGGCGGGCGCGGGCCGCGGCACACCCGCAGCAGCACCGGACGACGTACGACATCGGTGGATTTGCCCGGACCTTTCGGATGGCGTCGTACCCGTACCACCAGGCGTCATTGACGACCCATCACCCGAAGGAACCCCCCAGGAGGCGCCATCTCATATCTGAGATAGCCTCAACCTCATGACAGACGACTACCTCGTACGCATCGGCAAGCTCATCCGTGACGCCCGTCAGCACCGGGGCTGGACACAGTCGCAGCTTGCCGAGGCGCTCGGCACCAGCCAGAGCGCCGTCAATCGCATCGAGCGCGGCAACCAAAACATCAGCCTTGAGATGATCGCCCGAATCGGTGAAGCCCTGGACAGCGAAATCGTCTCGCTGGGCTATGCGGGTCCGATGCATCTGCGCGTCGTCGGCGGACGTCGTCTGTCCGGCTCGATCGACGTCAAGACCAGCAAGAACGCGTGCGTGGCGCTGCTGTGCGCGACGCTCCTGAACAAGGGGCGCACGGTGCTGCGCCGCGTCGCCCGCATCGAAGAGGTGTACCGCCTTCTGGAGGTGCTCGGTTCGATCGGCGTCCGCACCCGGTGGATCAACGACGGCGTCGACCTGGAGATCGTGCCGCCGAGCGAGCTGGAGATGGAGGCGATCGACGCCGAGGCCGCCCGCCGTACGCGGTCCATCATCATGTTCCTCGGCCCGCTGCTGCACCGTATGGACGGCTTCAAGCTGCCGTACGCGGGCGGTTGCGACCTCGGAACGCGCACGATCGAGCCGCACATGATCGCGCTGCGCCGCTTCGGGCTCGACATCGCCGCCACCGAGGGGCTCTACCACGCACAGGTGGACCGCGCGGTCTCCCCCGACCGCCCGATCGTGCTGACCGAGCGCGGCGACACCGTGACCGAGAACGCGCTGCTCGCCGCGGCCCGCCACGACGGCGCGACCGTCATCCGTAACGCGTCCTCCAACTACATGGTCCAGGACCTGTGCTTCTTCCTGGAGGCCCTGGGCGTACGGGTCGACGGCATCGGCACGACCACGCTCACCGTGCACGGCGTGCCGAACATCGACGTCGACGTGGACTACTCGCCCTCCGAGGACCCGGTCGAGGCGATGAGCCTGCTCGCCGCCGCCGTGGTCACCGAGTCCGAGCTGACGGTGTGCCGGGTGCCGATCGAGTTCCTCGAGATCGAGCTCGCGGTACTGGAGGAGATGGGCCTCGACCACGACCGCACGCCCGAGTACTTCGCCGACAACGGCCGTACGCGCCTGGTGGACCTGACCGTCCGGCCCTCCAAGCTGGAGGCGCCGATCGACAAGATCCACCCGATGCCGTTCCCGGGTCTGAACATCGACAACGTCCCGTTCTTCGCGGCCATCGCGGCCTCCGCGCAGGGCAAGACGCTGATCCACGACTGGGTCTACGACAACCGGGCGATCTACCTCACGGACCTCAACCGCCTCGGTGGCCGACTCCAACTCCTCGACCCGCACCGCGTGTTGGTCGAGGGCCCGACCCGCTGGCGCGCCGCCGAGATGATGTGCCCGCCCGCGCTGCGGCCCGCCGTGGTCGTCCTGCTGGCGATGATGGCGGCCGAGGGCACCTCCGTGCTGCGGAACGTGTACGTCATCAACCGCGGCTACGAGGACCTCGCCGAGCGGCTCAACTCGATCGGCGCCCAGATCGAGATCTTCCGGGACATCTGAGCGCTCTCTGACAGAAAGCCGCCGCGCCCGGCCTGACCTGCGCAAATGCGGGTCGGGAAGGGGCGTAGCGGCCCCTGTGGGATCTCTCTGGGACTTTGGGCCGGAACGGAGCTGTTCCCAGAGCGGCTCGGGCTACGCGAAGACCGCGTCGATGGCGGCGTTGCTCCCAGACACAAGACCTGTCCGGGGTGTCTCCTCCAGCGCGGCGATCACGCCGGACTCGGCCAGGGCGGGCTTCCAGACGCAGGAGTTGAGGCAGTTCCGGTTGATCGCCATGCGCTCGCACCCAGTTACCAGGAGGTTGTACGTCCTCGGCCGCCGGTGCTTGGCTTCTACCGGCGTCGGGCAGGGGCCATCGCGGACCTTGCGGCCCTTGGGGAGCGCGAAGCACAGCTTCGTCCGCACCATCTTGACCTGGCGTCGGACATGGACGGCTTCCTCGTCGAAGTCGATGTCCTCCATGCACAGGCCGAACGCCTCTCCTTGGCCGAGGCCAAGGCCCGTGCCGGTCTCGACGAGGACCCGGTAGCGCTCCGGCAGAGCTGTGCGTACCGCCAACACGCGCTCGGGCGGCCAGGCGTCGACCCGGCCCGGCGCGGCTGCCGACGGGCGGACCGTACTTGCGCGGCATGGATTGCGTGCGAGTCGGCGGTCCTCGACGGCGGCCTGGAGTACGCCGGCGCACGCGGCGAGGGGCCGGCAGCGGCAGCAGTCCCAGGACCTGGCCCGCCGCCGTGCGCCGGATGGCACGGTTTGGCATGTGCCCCCCTCTTCAGCACGGCTGCCGTGTCTGCGCTCCGCTGCGTCAGAGCTGTCCGGCGACGCCGATCACCCGGTAGACGCACACCAGGAGGATCGCCGCGCAGATTCCCCTGGACAGCAGGCGCCGCGACAGCGAGGTCACGGCCACCAGCGCCGAGACGGCGGCCATACCGACGCAGAGCAGCACTCCGACGGCCCCGTCGTTGTCCCGCCGTCCGGGGAACGCCGCCGGGTTGTCGGCCTCGACCGTCATGGCGAAGCTGAACAGCACCAGGAGCGCCGCCACCGCATAGAGCACGGCGGCACCGAACGACTGGGCGACGGAGTCCGCTCGCCCCGCGGTCATCGGCTCACTCTTTCCGGCTTCGGTCGAGGAGGCCACACACCGCGACGCCTGTCACCAGGAAGGCGCCCATGGCCGACAGGAGGGCGACCTCCTGGTACGACGGTGGGGTCCAGCCGGACCGCGACCGCGGCGGCGCCCGCGAGGACCACGCAGCGATGCGCGCCACCAGGCCGAGCAGGGCGGCCCGGCGACGCCTCGCGCGCCGCGCCCACGCACGCCACCACCGCCGTCACGGACCGGCGGCCAGGGCCGTCAGGGGAGTGCCGAAGAGGAGCCCGTAGCGGATCTCCAGGGCCGGCACGAAGAACACCGTCAGCCAGTGGCGCAGGGCGTGCACCACGAAGGACAGCGTCGGAGTGGCGCCGCCGGTCACCCGGGACGCAGCCCGGCCGGCACCACCAACGCTGCCGACGCGAGCGGCAACCGGTCGTCCAAGCGGCGCAGTTTGTACAGCAGCGCGGTGCCGTAGGCGACCAGCACCAGCGCGCCGAGCGCCCCCAGTGAGCCGATGAACACCAGCAGGCCCGGCGCGGTGGCCGGACCCGCGAGGTCGCCGTGTCACGGCCGGCCAGGCGCGCGAGCAGCACGGGGGTGACGACCGCGGACACGGCACGGATCACCAAGTCGTCGACGGTGTACGGATTGCGCAGATCCCACTCGACCAGGCAGAAGACGGCCGTGTACGACACTGACGCCGACGGCGGCAGAGCCGAGCGGGCGATACGGCGGTACAGATCCGCGTCCAGCCAGCGCACCACCGTCGCGAACGCCAGCAGGACGAAGGGGAGTTCCAGGAAGGCCGTCACCCGCAGCACGCTCGGCGCGAGCAGTTCGGGCGCCGGGAAGTGCGCGGCGAGGGTGCGCAGGGCGGGGTTCGCCGACGCCAGGTCGAACCAACCGGCGGGCAGATAGCGCGAGATGAAGGAGGGGTCGCCGTCGTGCACGCGCAGCACGTAGACCGTGAACAGCACCTGATTGACGTAGACCAGACCGGTCACCAGCGCCGGCGCGGCGGCGGGTGAGACGGAGCGGCCCGCCGCCGCGGCTGGAGGGCCGGGGCGGCGGGCCAGGACACGCGGGGTGATCGCGAGGGCCGACACGGCCGACGCGACCACCACCACGTCCACGAGTACCCGCATGTTCATCACCCGTGCAGGTATACCTGCGCGGACGTGCCGTTCGCTCAGAACCGGCGCGGACCCTCGAAATTCCAGTGCTCGATCAGGGAAGGAACCTGGGTCCAGACCACGATGAGCACTACCAGAAGACTCAGGGACACTCCCCAGGCGGCCTTCCACCTGCGGGACACCACGGCGGCGGCCAGCAGAAAGACGGCGGCGAACAAGAGGATGAAGTTGGCCCCCGCAACGTCGTCGGGGTCACTCGTGGGTCCGATTTCCTCGCCCACGAACGGAAGGCTCAAGGCCAACCAGAACAACGTGGCAAGGTACAGGCACGCGGCAACGACCGCCCTGGACCACAGGCCCCCTCGACTTTCAGGGAAAACCACTCGCCAGTCCTTTCCATTCGAAACTCGGTGTGCTGCACCCGGACCCGGGTGCAGCACACCGACCGTGGACCCTACCCCAGGAGATCTCGCAGCATCGGCTGCCACCCGACTATGCGAGTGCCGTAGCTCCTCGAACTGCGAGCGGTGGCATAGAAGTCAGGCCCGCCCTGATAGTAGGCACCGACATTCTGCGTGTCCGCGTCCGTGAAATCTCCCGCCCCTTGGCCCGGAGCAACCTTGTCCCGGGCGTCGGACAGATACCTTGCCGCCAGGAAAATGTTCTGGACATTGTCCTGGAGCGAACTCTTGATCTCACTCCGCTGATAACCGCTCAGATTACGGGGGTCATATCCGAGCAATTCGGCGGCTGCGTCGATCTGCATGCTGATGTTGCCGTACGAGGCGTCGTCACCGTTCATCACCTCTCCCGCGAGGTCCGTGATCGGCGGCTTGCCCGAGACCTCGTTGTAGGCGACACCGGCCAGCAGCGTAGCCGGGATGTCGTTCTTCGCCGCGGCAGCCTTGATGGTGTCCGCGTATGCGGCGACGAAGTCCCCCTTGTACTGGGCCCGGTCCTCGTCGACACCACCGAAGACCCAGTTCCAGAGCTGCTGCGCCCCGTCCCAGTCGCTCCAGACGTCGAGGTCCTTCTGCGAACCGTAGTGGTCGGAAAGCCCCATCAGCTTCAGGTGCTCCATCGAGAGCTGCTTGGTGGGCGTGCTGCACGCCGGCGGACAGCCGGCGCCGATGGTGACCAGCGTGGAGTCGGCGGCAGGGGTCTTCGCCCCTTCGGCCATCTCATGCTTGATCATCGGGGTTTCGCGGTAGACGCCTCCGCACATCCCGGTGATGTCGCAGCTGGTGTGCCCGTCCATCTCGATGAAACTGCTCGGGTTGCCGCCGGCGAAGGCGTACCGGTTGCCGGTGAACGGGTCGGTGCCGAGGCCCATGTCGGCGAGTGCGCCGTTGTACATGTCCCGCGTGGTGAAGCGGTTCAGGCCCGGGTTGTAGTCGCGGAAGCCCATGTCGTACGTCTCGGACTGGGCGTCCCAGCGCTTGGCGTTGAAGCGGTACGGGTTGTAGGCCTCCTTGGTGGGGTCGGCGGCGTCGGGCTTGTCGATGCCGGTGAACTCGGAGTCGTCGTCCTTGCCGTAGGCGGTGTAGCCGTACGTCGCCTTGGTGTTGCCGTCCTTGTCGGTGAGCGTCTCGACATCGGTGTGGTTGTTGTAGCCGTAGTAGCCGTCCTCACTCGTGCCGTCGGTGTTGTGCTTGACCTGCGACAACCGCTCGCCCCACGGGCTGTACTGGTAGGACTTGGTCAGCTCGCCGGCCACCTTCTCGTCCAGGACCTCGCCGGACAGGCCGAGGTAGGTGAAGTCGGTGGTCTTGCCGTCGGCGGTCTTGGACGCGGTGCGGTCCAGCGGGTCGAACGTGTACGTCGTCGCCTTCAGCGTGCCGGTGTCGTCCATCTTCTCGGACTTCACGACGTGGTCGAAGCCGTCGTAGGTGCTGCGTTCGATGATCTGGCTGCCCGAGGTGACCGATTCCTGGCGGCCGAACGGGTCGTAGTTGTAGTTCGCCGTGGTGGTGCCGGTGGTGGCGGTCAGCAGGCGGTTGCGGTCGTAGTCGTAGTCGGTGGTGGTGTTGTCGACGGTCTGGCTGATGACGTTGGCGTTGTCGTCGTGGACGTACGTCTCCGTCCCCGCGCCGTTACCGGTCTTGACCGACTCCTTGAGGCGGTCGGCCGGGTCGTAGCTGAAGTTCGTGGTCGAGTCGAGGTAGGCCGTGTTGTTGTCGGCGTTCATCTTCTTCGCCACGTCCTGCGCCTTGTTGCCGTTGGCGTCGTAGGCGTAAGTGTGGGAGGAGACGAGGGTGCCGTTGGCCTTCTTCTCGGCCGACGTCTTCAGCGCGGCGTTGAGGTAGTAGGTGTAGTCGACGGTGTTGCCGTTGGCCTTGGTCTCCTTCAGCGGCTGGCCGCGGTCGGTGTAGGTGTACGACGCCACCTTCGGCGACGCGTCTGTCGGGGTCTTGCCGACGGAGACCGTCTTGACCAGTTCGCGCAGGTCGTAGCTGTACTTGGAGAACTGGTCGGGGTGGGTGATCGTCTCCGGCTGGCCGTTGGCGTCGTAGGTGTACGACGTGGCCTTCTTCTCGGTGCCGGAGAGCGCCTCGGTGACCTTCTGGACCTGGTTGAGGCCGGTGTAGGCGACCGTGTAGGCGTCGATCTTCGCGGTCGACGAGGTGTCGTCGATCTTGGTCAGGTTGCCGTTGAGGTCGTAGGTGTAGGCGAAGTTGTTCTTCTCCGTGTCCGCCGGGTCGCCGGTGGTGTCACGCACCAGCTTCACCCCGTCGGCGACCGTGATGCCGCCGCTGTTCTGGAACAGCTGCAGCTTGGCCGCGTTGCCCTGCTTGAAGGAGAACGACCCCAGCGACACCCAGGTGCCCTGGTTCGCGGTCGCGTTCTGGTCGATGGTCTTGTCGGTCGTGCCGGTGGAGTGCGTCACGGTGTACTTCGCCGTGGTCGCCGCCCCGGTGACCTTCGGGAACTTCACGTACGCGGTGTACGTGCCGTCCTTGGGGATGTTCAGCGTCCAGGTGAACGCGTCCGTGCCGGTGCCCGCCGCGTGCGTGGCGTGGTCGTAGCCGTGCTGACCGGTGATGTCTCCCTTCGCCCAGGTGCCGGTCTTCGAGGTGTTCTGGGTGTCGGAGTTGTCGACCAGGACGACCGACTTGCCGGCCGGGACACCGTCGTCGGAGCGAGCCTTGACGGAACCGTCCGCGTAGTACGACCACGTCATCGTGCGGTTGGAGGAACCGCCCGCCGAGGTCAGGGTGCGCTTGGTCTGCTGCCCCAGTTCGTTGTAGTCGTAGCTGGTGGCGATGTCCCACGGGTCGGTGGAGGATTCCACCCAGCCGTTGTCGAAGTAGCTGTAGTTGGTGTCGTTGCGGACCGTCTCACCCTCCGACGGCGGCAGTGACGTCTTCGACACCCGGCCCACCTTGTCGTACACGGTCTGCGTGTAGACGTTGGGGTTGTTGTAGCGCGAGTCCGCCGGGTCGTACGGCTGGTACTGCTTGACCGGCCGGTTCAGCACGTCGTACTCGGTACGGGCGGTGAACGCCGTGGTGGTCCCGGCCGCGACGGCGCGCGGCGTGATCACCTTGGTGGTGTTGCCGACCTGGTCGTACTCGTACTTCGTCGAGCGGGTCGTGGTGCCCTCGTAGGGGACCTTGACCTCGCTCTTCATGCCGCGCTCGTCGTAGGTGACGGTCGTGGTGTTGTTCTCTGCGTCCGTGGTCGAAGTGACCAGCGAGTCCTTGTCATAGCCCCGCTTGTTGGTCTTGCCGGCCGCGTCCGTGACGACTGTGACCCGGTGGTTCAGGTCGTAGGCCGTCTTGGTGGTGTAGTCGGTGGTGTCCGCGGTCGCGTTCTTCTTGGGGTCGATGACCGTGACGACGTTGCCGACGTTGTCGTACTCGTAGGAGACCTTGTCACCGGCCGCGTTGACCACGGAGGTGAGCTCGTAGATCTCGTCGTAGTGCTGGGTGGTGACGTAGTCGGTGGTGTCCGTCGTCGTCGCCGTGCCCTTGGGCTCGGTCGTCGTCTTCAGATTGCCGACCCTGTCGTAGGTGTACGTCGAGGTGCGCGGGTCGGTCAGGTTGTTCGCCGGCGCCGTCGCCGACTTGACCTGGTCCGCGTCGTCGTACACCGCCGTCGACACCGAACCGTTGGGTCCCGTGGCCTTGGTGACGTTGTCGTTGGCGTCGTACTCCGGAGCCGGAGTGGTGATCAGGACACCGCTGTCCTGCTTCTTCGGCGACGTGCTGACCAGCGGACGGCCGAACGTGTCATAGGTCTGCGTCGTCACCTTCTGGTTCGCGTCGGTGACCTGCCTGACCTGACCGCGTTCGTCGTAGACGAAGTCCGTCGAGTCGGACTTGGCGTCGGTGATCCGGTTCGGATAGCCGGCGGGGCCGAAGTCGAAGAACGTCGTCGGGTTGCTGTTGGCGTCCGTCGACTTGGTCAGCTGACCGTAGGCGTTGTACTCGTACTTCGTGGTGTAGTCGTCCACCGTCGCGGTCGACACGCCCTTGGGGTCGGTGACCGTCTTCAGGTTGCCGAAGGTGTCGTAGCCGAACTGCCAGGCGCGGCCCTCGGGCGACGTCTTGCGGAACAGGTCGGCGGCGAAGCCGTCGGCACGAGTCTGGTACTCGTACTTCGCCGCGTTCGCCGGCCACTTGGAGGGGTCCGTCACACAGGCGGTCACCTGGTCCGGCACACCGGCCTTGTTGTTCTCCGCGTCGCGCTGCCAGAGCGGGTAACCCGTCTTCTGGTCGTAGCAGTACGCGGTCTTGGCGCCGTTGTCCTCCTCCAGGTACGTGACGTTGTTGTCCGCGTCCCAACTCATCTTCGTGACCTGGGACTTGGCGTTCGTCGTCTGCACCGGGCGGCCGAAGTCGTCCGTGACGTGCTTCGTCACGTGCGTCTCGGCGTCCGTCACCGTGGTGTCGGTGTGCTTGGAGTTCGCGGTGTTCACCGCGTACGCGAAGGTCGTGTCACCGCCCAGCCGGTCGGTGATCTTCTTGGTCCACCAGTGGTACTTGGGGTCGTCACCGGCCTGTGGCGCGTAGTAGTCGAGCACCGTGTCATGGCCGCGCGGGTCCTTGATCCTGACCAGCTTGACGTTCTTGTTGCCCTGGATGGCGTCGTAGGTGAACGCGTACACCTTCGGCTGGGACGAGCCCGCGCCGTCGGTGAGCTTCGTCAGCAGGCCCTGGTCGGAGTACTCGAAGGTGAGCTTGCGCGTCGAGATGTCCGTGATCGACTGGACGTGGTCCTCGACCTTCGGGCTGCTCGCCTCGGCCTTGGTGTAGTAGTCGACGGTGAGCGACTGACGGCCGGACGGGTCCGTGATGTAGCTGAGGAACTTGGTCGGCTTGTTGTTGGACTTGCGCTCCTCGTACGTGTATGTCTGCGTGTTGCCGTTCTTGTCCACGATGGACGTCAGATAGCCGTCGCAGCCGAAGAGGAAGCGGGTGCCGTCCGGACGCATCAGCGTCCACGCGTCCGGCTCCGGGTCCTTGTCCGGGTTGCAGTCCAGGCCCGGCTTCATCGTGATGCGGTAGTGGACACCCGCCGGGGCCTTCCAGGAGCCGTCGGCCTGCTTGGTGAAGACGTGGGTCGTGCCGTCACCGTCGGGCAGCCGGATCTCGGTCGGGTTCGGGTTGGGGTGGAAGTCCAGCGGCGCGCCCAGCCGGATCGGACCGGCCAGCTGCGCCGACCAGCCGCCACCGAGCACGGTGTCGGACGTGTCCAGCGAGTTGTAGGCGAAGCGGCCGAACGTCGTCAGACCGCGTCCCGGGTTGGAGAACGCGTTGTACGACCACACGCTGTTGCCGGAGGCGACGTTGTTCATCACCGTCGACCCGGCACCGGTGTTCTTGCCCGTGTAGGAGTAGAACTTCTCCAGACCGAGGGAGTTGGAGGTCGGGTCCTCCACCGCCACGTTCTGCTTCAGGCTCGGGATGCCGCCGGTCCCGGCGGACAGCCAGCTGCCGTCGGAGATCTTGCGGACGTCCCAGCCGAGCACGTAGTCCGTGCGCTTGTTGCCGTTGTCGCTGTTGATCGGCGTCTTGACCTGCGCCTGCAGCACGGTCGACTGGCCGGGGGACAGGGCCGGGACCGGCGTCGAGACCTGGTTTCCGCCGTTGGTGACGTCCGTGCCGTCGGGCAGCTTCCAGGTGTACGACAGCTCCCGCTCACCCGCCGCCCACGCGGTGTTGGTGGTGTTGGTGAGGGTGAACTCGACCGTGTAGGTGGAGTTCGGGGTCATCCGCGCCGGGGTCTTGGGGGCGTAGTACGTCGACTCGGTGGTGGAGTCGATGTAGCTCACGACCAGACGCGGACGCAGCTTCTTCTCGGGCGCCTCGGAGGACAGGAACACCGTGCGCTCCTGCTTCACCGACTCGTCCGCCGTCTTCAGCAGCACACCCTGGTTGGAGCCGGGGGTGCTGACCCAGCTCTGCACCAGGGAGGTGGCGCTCCAGTCGTGGCGGGCCGGGTCGTTGCTGAGCGCGGGGACCGTGTCGGCGACGGTGGCACCGAAGTCACCGCCGGCGGTGGTCCAGTTGGTGGTGGCGTTCGCCTTCACCCAGGTCGCCGACGCCTCGTCGAAGTCGCGGGTCAGCGGTCGCATCTCGTAGACGGCGCCGGTGTTCTCCGTCGTCGTCTGCGTGCCCCACAGCCGCAGGGTGGCGTCGAGGACGCGGGCGCTGGTGGGGATGTCCGACAGGGCGGGGAACTTCAGCAGGCCGCGCGTGGTGCCGTAGGTGGGGGAGTTGTTGCCCACCGCCAGCCACTTCTGCGCCACGCCGTCGGTCAGGGTGTCGTGCGGGGTCGTCGACTCCGTCTGGGACAGCGTGGTGTCCTGCCCTGCCTCGACGATCTTCGTGGTGCGGCCCGCCTTGGGTAGCCGGACCAGCTGCGTCGGCGCGCCGATCACCTGTCCGTCCTTGGTCTTGACCGCGACCATGTAGTAGTACGCGCGCCCGAACGGGTCCGCGCTGTCGGCCGCGGTCGGCGTCGCCGAGGTGTCCGTGTACGCCGTCGAGGACGAGGACACCGGCGCGACCAGGGTGGCCGAGGACGGCGTGAACGTCTGGTAGATCGAGCGGTGCACCTGGTACTCGACGATGTCGTCACCGGTCGCCGTCGAAGGGTCGTTGTACGCCGACCACTTCAGCTCGGCACCAGTGGCGTGGATCGTCGTCGGCGCGTCCAGGTCCACACCCGGGCGCCCGTAGGTCAGCACCAGACGCGGGTAGTTGGCGGACTCGCCCTCGTAGGCGTACTCGCTGCCCTCGTAACGGGGGCCGCCCTTGGGGGCGGTGGACGACTCGTCCGCGGCCTTGACGACGAAGCCGTAGTTCGTGTTGACCCCGTCCATCCAGGACTGAACCGTCTTGGTCACCGGGAAGGAGTGCCAGACGTTCACCTCGGAGGGCTGCTTGGTGACCACACCCCCCTTGGTGAACCGCACGGCGTCCGCGATGACCGAGGTGGTCGTCGAGGCGGGACCGTCACCGAGGACGATCTTGCCGGCGGTACCCGCCTTGAACGGGTGGGTGCCCAGCGTCTTCCACACCCCGGCCGAACCGGCCTGCTGGTTGACGCTGTAGGCCTGGCTGCCGCCGTTGTAGGTGACGGTGTACGGCGCGTTGGTCGCCCGGTCCGAGGCGGGCACGTAGTGTGCCTGGACCTGGTAGTCGCCGTCCTCCGGCAGGTTCGGCTGCCAGGTGTAGGTGTCCCCGGCGACCGTGTCCTTGTTGTACAGGTAGTCCTGGTTCACCGCGTACTGCGTGTACGCCGTGTTCCCGGACGCCGGCCAGGAGCCCCGGGCGGCCGTGGTGCCCGCGTCACCGTCGTCCACCAGGACCGAGGTGCCCGACAGCTCACCGGTGATGCCGTTCGCGCTGTTCCAGGTCGCGGTGTCCTCACGCCAGTCCTGGGTCGCCCGGTGCGCCTCCAGGTTCACCTCGGTGTCACCGGCGGTGTGCGTCTGGTCGTAGTAGAGCTTCAGGTCGGCCGAGTCCAGCCTCGTGCCCGCCGGCACCCCGGTCAGAGGGAACTTCAGCAGGGCACGCGAGCTGCCGGTGGTGGTGTTGCCCACCGACAGACGCCAGTTGGTGTCGTAGTTCGACCCCGGACCGTCCGAGGAGATCATCACGTCCTGCGCCGTCGCCGGCGTCGGGGCGATCTGGATCGTCGGGTCGATCGTGACCGGGTACTGCCGCTTCGGCGACGCCAGCCACTTCGCGTCGGGGGTGACGGTCAGCTTCCAGGCCTTGCCGTCCCGGGTCAGCTGCTGGCGTACGGCGGTGGAGTACGCGGTGCCGTACGGCGACCCCGCGTCCTTCTTCGCGTCCGCCATGAACGGCGCCGGGATGACGAGGACCGGGTTGGTGCCCTCGCCGTAGAACGCGATCGAGCCGTCCTTCGCGGCCTTCGGCGTGAGCCCGTCGGCGTCCAGCGTGAAGGTGAACTTCACCGGACCGTCGGGACGTTCGGCCAGGGTGATGTTCTCCTTCACCCGGCCCGCGCCGACCTCGTACGACAGATCCGCGCCCGCCACCGCGTCGCGGTAGGTGACGGTCTCACCCTTCGCCACCGGAGTCAGGGACGCGGCCGTGGCCTCCAGGCCCAGCGTCACCGCGTGGCCGTCGGCGGACTCCACCCGCATCAGCCGGTCCGGATCGCTGCCGAACCAACTGCTCGCCGCATTCGAGGTGTTGGAGAACTCGTAGCCGTCCCGGCCGCTCTTGCGCACCCGGGCGTCGATGTCCCGCCACGACTTCCCCGACCGGTAGGCGGTCGGCACGGCCGACACCTCGGCCTGCACCCGTCCGTCGGACAACTGCCAGAAGCGGGCGTTCGCCGTGCGCCTGGCGGTCAGTTCCTTGACACGCTTCGCCTTCGGCGCCACCCTGCCCTTCGGCAGCTTCTGCCGGTCGGCCACTCCTGCCTCGTCGTGTGACGACGGCTTGTCCAATTCCACGTCGTCGTCCGCGAACCAGCTCTTGATGCTGTCGACGATTCCATCGCCGTCACCATCCGAGCCGGACGCGGCATAAGCCACCTGTGGCAGCAGTGAGGTCGTCACCGCGGCTGCCACAAGGCACGCCAGTGCCCTGCCCAATCTGGGACTCACGCCAAACCTTTCCATCGACGGTCGTTGAAATCCACCGCATTTCCCGAGCTATCCCTAAGAGGGCCGGCCGAGGGCATACGCAGTGGCGGCCGGAGGTCTAGTGATCCAACTGATGCAAAGTCAAGTGCCAAGACAATCCATCCACTTGGCGCGGTAGTCCCTGCAAAACGGCCATACGGGCGCGGGCTGATGTCCGATATTTCCGCTCGCTGGAAAAGGGCCGACGCCGTGGGGTATAAACCCGCCTGGCCTCAGTCCGCGCGAGCTGAGTACATCGGTAATTCACCTGTCGAGGGGGGAAATGAATGGGCGACAACAGCTCGAAATCCGACGAACTACCCGACGCCGAAGAGCGGGCACAAGCCGAAGAGCGTCCGCAGGGCGGGGAATCCGGCGCCAAGGCCGTCCGCCCGGACCGCGCGGGGGTGATCACGGCCGCCGTGGCGTTCGCCGCGTGCGGCGGACTCGTGCTGTACGGGGTGCTTTCCCCGGGCGGCGAGGAGAAGAAGAAGCGCGAGGTGCCCACCGCTTCGGTCACCTACGAGGTGACCGGCACCGGCACCGCCGACATCACCTACCAGGCGCGCAGCGAGTCCGGGAAGGCGACCGTCGTGAAGGCGGCCGCCCTGCCCTGGCGCAAGACCGTGCCCGTCCCGCTCGGCCGCAGCCCCGTCGTGAGCATCGTGCTCGGTGAGAAGGGCGGCCAGGCCCGCTGCGCCGTCGCCGTGCAGGGCCGGCACATGCAGAGCGCCACCGCGAGCGGCGGTTTCGGGCGCGCCACGTGCACCGGGACGCTGCCCAGCCCGAGTTCGAGCCCGAACCCGGCCGACGCCGCCGCGGGCTGACCGCGCACCCCCCTCGCGCCCCACAGCAAGCGACAGCGAAAGAAGAGGGAGGGCCATGAGCCCCAGAAGATCCCGCGCGCGCCGCACGCTCGGCCGTTCACGCACCACTTGGCTGGCCGTCGGCGCCACCGTGCTCGGCGGCGCCGGGCTGGCGACGGTCGCGGTCGCCTCCGTTCCCGGCGACGGCTCGGGTACCGAGGACACGGCCCGCCCGGCGAGCGCGCAGACGATGGCGTTCGGTGGAACCGGCAGGACCAAGCGCACGCTGCCGCGCACCGAGACCAAGACCTTCTCGCTGATCGGTGTCTCCTGGGCGGACCACACCAAGCGCTTCGACGGCACCGCCCAGATCCGTACCCGCAGCGCCGAGACGGGCGAGTGGGCCGACTGGCGCGACCTGGACTTCGACACGGTGGCGCCGGAGACGGACGAGACGAGCGCCGTCGACACGCGCGGCGCCTCGGAGCCGTTGTGGGCGGGGCCCTCCGACGGGGTCGAGGCGCGCGTCCTGGCCGACGGCGCGCAGACGGCCGTACCCGAGGGGCTGCGCCTGGACCTGGTCGACCCCGGCACCACGCCCAAGTCCAAGGGCACCGGCGCCGCGAAGCCCGGCAAGACCACGGCGACGACGGCCCCCGCCGGGTCCGAGGAGGCCCCCGCACCGGTGCCCTCCACCAGTTCCCCGGAGACGGTCCCGAGCGTCGGCGACGACACGGCGACGCCGAGCGCGCCCGCCGAGTCCACGGCCGGTACGACCGAGCCCGCCGCCTCGCCGACGGACACCGCGTCCGCCGAGCCGAGCGCACCCGCCGAGACCACGACGCCGGCCGAGTCGCCGACGCCCGCCGACCCCACCACACCGGCCGAGTCGCCGACGCCCGTCGACCCCACCACGCCCGCCGGTTCGCCCACGCCGACCGACACGGCGGCGCCGGAGCAGTCCACGCCGCCCGCCGAGCCGAGCGCGCCCGCCGAGTCCACCGCCCCGGCCGGACCCACCGCGCCGGCGATCCTCACCCGCGCCGACTGGGGCGCCGACGAGTCGCTGGTGAAGGACCCCGCCGAGTACCTCACCAAGGTGGAGGCCGTCTTTGTCCACCACACTGCGGGCACGAACGACTACACGTGTGCCGACTCGCCCGCCATCATCCGCGCGATCTTCGTCTACCACGTGCAGACGAACGGCTGGAACGACGTCGGCTACAACTTCTTCGTCGACAAGTGCGGCACGGTCTTCGAGGGCCGTGCGGGCGGCGTCGACAAGCGGGTGCGCGGCGCCCACACCTACGGCTTCAACGGCGTCTCCTCCGGCATCTCCCTGCTCGGCGACTACGAGAACGGCGGCACCCCGACCCCCGAGGCGCTGTCGGCCATCTCCGACGTCGCCGCCTGGAAGCTGGGCCTGGACGGCGTCGACCCGCAGGCCCAGGTGACGCTCACCGCGGCCGGTGACACCGGCGTGTACAAGACCGGCGAGAAAGCCACCCTGCACACCATCTCCGGCCACCGCGACGGCTACGCCACGCTGTGCCCGGGCCAGGTCCTTTACGACCGCCTACCGGACATCCGCACCCGGGCGGCTGCTTCCCCGTACGCGGCCAAGTGACCCCGGCGGCCCCGCACACGTCCGGCGTGTGTGCGGGGCCGCCGCCATATCCGTACGTCCGCGTTCAGCTCCCAGCTTGCCGCCACGGCACTGGTGGGAGGCTCCTGGGACTTATCTGGGACCTCCGGCTGCGTCAACGGGCACGACCGTGAAACACCTGAAAGGCCATTCGTACTGGTCAGCGCCCCGACCGCCCATCGCACCAGGTCTCGCGGGGCCGCCGGGTCTTTTCCGGGACATCCAGGGAGCGGTTGGCTGACGGTCCGTCGGCCAACGTTACGCCCACCTGAGACCCCGTCAGTCTTCACGGAGAGCAGCGGGGTCTTGGTCGTTCTCTGGTGCCGGCAGGGCATACGAAGCCGGAGCGGCTCCATCGAATCCGCCCGCGTCGAAGTGGCACGGAACCAGCTCCGAGGGACCCATGATGCAATGGGGCCACAGAGTAGATCTCGGGGTGGAGTGGCGCGTGTTGAGCAACGGTGGGCCCGGCGCGGGGAGTTTCCAGCCGCTGGAGGACGGCGATCCGCAGGTCGTGGGCGGCTACCGGCTGGTGGCGCGGCTCGGGTCCGGCGGGATGGGGCGGGTCTATCTCTCGCACACGCCGGGCGGGCGGGCCGTCGCGGTCAAGGTGATCCGGCCGGAACTGGCCGAGAACGCCGAGTTCCGCAAGCGGTTCCGGGCCGAGGTGGCCGCGGCGAGCCGGGTGCACGGGCTCTATACGGCTCCGGTCGTGGACAGCGACACCGACGGATCCATGCCGTGGTGTGCGACCGCCTATGTGCCGGGGCCGTCGCTCGCCGATGCGGTGCACGACCACGGGCCGCTGCCCGTCGACACCGTGCTGCGACTGATCGCCGGTGTCGCGGAGGCACTGCAGGCGGTGCACCGCGAGGACATCGTGCACCGGGACCTCAAACCGTCGAACGTGCTGCTCGCCGCCGACGGGCCGCGCGTCATCGACTTCGGTGTCGCGCGGGCCGCGGACGCCACGTCGGTGACGCAGAGCGGTATGGCCCTCGGCACGGTCGCCTATATGGCGCCGGAGCAGGTGCTCGGCGGGGAGGCCGCCGCCTCGGCCGACGTGTTCGCGCTGGGGCAGACCGCCGTGTTCGCGGCGACGGGCGGCGCCGCCTTCGGGGGCGGGGACCCGCACGCGGTGCTCTACCGGGTGGTGCACGAGCAGCCCGACCTCAGCCAAGTGCCGGGTGAAATACGAGAGTTGGTGGCGTGGTGTCTGCGCAAGCCCGCCGCCGAGCGACCTTCCGTCGAGGAGATCATCCGCTCCGTTCAGACGATCCAGGCGCATCGCGGTGACGACGCGCGGTTCACGTCCGGGGCGTGGCTGCCGGGGGAACTGGCGGCGGGGATAGCGGCTCGGACCGAAGAGGCCCATCAGGCCCGAGCGGGAGTGGCTCCGGGCGCTCAGGGTCCCGGCGGTTTTGCGCCCACGCCCGGCGGTTCCGAGCCGGGCGGCTTTGTGCCCGCGCCCGGCGGTTCCGAGCCGGGCGGTTTTGGGCCCGCACCCGCCAGTTCCGGGTCCGGCGGCCTCGGGCCCACGCCCGGCGGTTTCGGGCCCCCCATGGCCTACTCCCCCACCTCGCCGTCCCATGCCGCGCTGCCCGGGCCGTTTGTGATGGGGCCGGGAGCCGCGCAGGGTGCGTACGCTCCGCCCGCATGGCCGCAGCAACAGGAGCCGGCCGCCGCGCAGACCTCCTCGGTGGCCACGGGCGGCAAGGGCGGCAAGGCCCGGGTCTGGATGCTGTCGGCGGCTGCCGTCGTGCTCGTCGCCTGTGGAGCGACCGCCGCGCTGCTGCTCGTCCCGGGGGACGGCGACAAGAACGACGACCGGGCGCAGGAGGTGGCCGCGTCGCGGTCGGCTTCGACCGCCGAGGCGTCACCGTCGACGTCCGGCTCCTCGTCCGCCAAGGCCTCGAAGAAGCCGAGGCCCAGCAAGTCCGCGCTTCCGCCCAGCCCTTCGGGGCCCGCGACGCCCACCCGGGCCGCGACCTCGGCCCCCGCGAGCGCCGCGTCCAGCGAGCCCGCGGCACCGAAGGCCCCCGTCCCGGTGACGTACTCCGGGATCCGGATGACCGCGAGCCACGACCTGTATCTGGCGGACACCCCGGTGCGGTCCAAGGCGGACGACGGGAAGTCCGACGAGGATCTGACGTACGCCGTCTACTCCGCGGGTGCGGTCCTCGCCCCCGGCACCACCTCCGGCAGCTCCCTCGCCCTGCTGCCCGTGGGGCGGCAGGGGAGTCTGGACGCGTGCAAGGCGGCGACCGGCTACAAGAGTTACATCTGGGTCAAGGACCTCACCGTCGGCCAGCAGATGTGCGTCATCAGCGGGACGGGACACGTGGGGCTCGTGACGTATCGGGGCTCGTCCGGGACGACGTACGCCACCCTGGACGTGAAGGTGTGGCGCAACGCGGCCTAGGGAACGGGGAGTGCCGAACTTCGGCCCCGGCTGCGCCCGGCAGGGCGCCTCGATACGCTGACTCCGCCCTCAGAAGCATCCGACCTGACCACCGGAGCCGCGAGATGCACGTTCGACGAGTCGTACCCAACATCCAGTCGGTCGCCCCGAAGGAGAGTGCCGAGTTCTACGGCCTGCTCGGCTTCGAGGAAGTCATGAACCTCGGCTGGATCGTGACACTGGCCGCCGCCGAGAACCCCGCCGTCCAGGTCAGCCTGATGGCCGACGACGCGACCGCCCCCGTGGCACCGGACCTGAGCATCGAGGTCGAGGACGTCGACGCGGTGTACGCCGAGGTGCGAGCGAGCGGTGCCGAGATCGTGCACCCGCTGACCGACGAGGAGTGGGGCGTACGGCGCTTCTTCGTCCGGGACCCCAACGGCCGCGTGGTCAACGTCCTCAGCCACCGCTGACGCCGCATCCCCAGCTGACGCCGCCGCCACAGTTGGCGCCGCCGCCCCTTCCCGGAGCGGCGGCTCCCGTGCCCGTGCTCACCCCTCGATCAGGGTGATGTCCTGCTGCCGGGTCGCGTGGAACGTCGGCAGCGGGAGGCCCGATGCGGTGCTCAGTTCCATCAGGGTGGCCTCGACGTGGGCGGTGCCTGGGGTGAGGGTGCCGAGTTCGCGCTTCTCCGAGTTGGTCCAGCGGTGTTCCGCACCGTCGCAGACCGCCGCGGTGCCGCCGATGCCCTGGCGCACACGGGGATCGTCCTGCGACACCGAGGAGGAGACGAACACGGGCCCGGCGGCGCTCAGACAGCGATAGGTGCCGGAGAGGGTGATGGTTCCGTCGGCCGCGACGTGGCCGGTCGAGTCGACGGTCACCTCGTCGTTCGGGTCGGACAGGGCGACGCCGGAGGGGGCGGCGAGCAGGAGCAGTGCGGCGCCGGTGGCGGCGCCGATGACCTGGCGCACGGACATGGGAGTACCTCCTGGAAGGGGGCCTGGAAAGGGCGCTCCACAGGTACCGGTCCGGCGCACCGACGGCGGTGATCGTCACCCTTTGGTGGCGAGTCCGCACCGTCTTCGGCGGCGAGTCCGCACTGTCTTCGGTGCCGCGTCTGGACCGTCTTCGTGGCGAGTCCGCACCGCCATCGGTGCCGAGTCCGCACCGCCATCGGCGCCGCCTCCAGACCGCCTTCGGCACCGCCTCCAGACCGCCATCAGTGCCGAGTCCGCACCGTCCGTCTTGGGGACGTCCGAGAGTTGTCCGCGTGTTGTCACGCTTCACGGCCGGCTGTTCCGATGAGTTCGCCGCGCGCGCATGGTCTAAGCATGCGAGGGCGGCGACACCGCCGCCGAGACCCATCGCATCCGACGTGGAGGTGCGCCATGTGTTCCCACCAGTCTTCGTGCCCGTCCGCGGACTCCCACACCCCGCACATCGTGGCGGCTCACCCCGAGCAGGGCTGGAACCTGCTGTGCAACGGCGCGATCGTCTTCGACGACACCGGCGAACTGCTCCCCGACGGCAGCGTGGTCGCTCCGCACCGGGTGTTCGTCGAGCAGCTGGCCGTCGCGGCCTGATCCCTCCGCCAGGGCGTCGCGGCCCCCGCCCGGGCCCCTACGGCAGCACCGCGAAGCCGTCGAGTTCGACCAGGGCCTGTTCGTCCCAGAGGCGGGCGGCGCCGATGACGGCCATCGCGGGATAGTCGCGGCCCGCCAACGCGTGCCAGATGCGGCCGAGTTCGGGAGCGTGGGCGCGATAGTCGGCGACATCGGTGGCGTAGACCGTGACCCGCGCGAGGTCGGCCGGGGCTCCGCCCGCGGCGCGCAGCGCGGTCAGCAGATTCGTCAGCGCCACCTCGAACTGCTCCGGCAGCGTCTCGCCGACCACCTTCCCGTCCGTGTCGAGCGCGGTCTGGCCTGCCAGGAAGACGACACGGCTGCCGCCGGCGACGACCGCGTGGGAGAAGCCGGTGGGCGGGGAGAGCTCGGGCGGGTTGACGCGCTCGGCGGTCATGAGGTCTCCGTTTCCTGTCCGGTTCCCCGGTACAACTCCTTGGCGATGACCGCCCGTTGGACCTCACTCGCGCCCTCGTAGATACGGGGTGCGCGGACCTCCCGGTAGAGGTGTTCGAGGAGATGACCGCGGCGCAGGGCGCGGGCGCCGTGCAGTTGGACCGCCGTGTCGACGACGTACTGGGCCGTCTCGGTGGCCAGCAGCTTCGCCATCGCCGCGCGCTTGGGTACGTCGGGGGCCCCTTCGTCGTACGCCGCCGCGGCCGCGTACACCATCAGGCGGGCCGCCTCCGTGCGCAGTGCCATCTCGGCGACCTGGTGGGCCACCGTCTGCAGGTCCTTCAGCTTCCCGCCGAACGCGTCCCGTCCGGCCGTGTGCGCGAGGGTCGCGTCGAGCGCGGCCTGCGCCATGCCGACCGCGAAGGCGCCCACGCTCGGTCGGAACAGGTTGAGGGTGTGCATGGCGACCCGGAAGCCGCGGTCGGTCTCCCCGAGCACGTCGTCCGCCGTCACCGGAACGGCGTCGAAGGCGAGGGCTCCGATGGGGTGCGGCGAGAGCATGTCGAGCGGTTCGCCGGTGAGGCCGGGGCGGTCGGCGGGGACGAGGAAGGCGGTGACGCCGCGGGCCCCGGCGTCGGGGGTGGTCCGCGCGAAGACGGTGTAGAAGTCGGCCTCGGGCGCATTGGAGATCCAGCACTTCTCGCCGGTCAGCCGCCAGCTCCCTGAGCCGTCCTTGTCCGCCCGCAGCGCCAGCGCCGCCGCGTCCGAGCCCGCGCCCGGCTCGCTCAGAGCGAAGGCGGCGACCGTGGTGCCCTCGCGGACGCCGGGCAGCCAGCGGTCCCGCTGGGCGTCCGTGCCGCAGGCGTGCACCGGATGCGCGCCCAGGCCCTGAAGGGCGAGCGCCGTCTCGGCCTCCGTGCAGGTCTGGGCCAGGGACTCGCGCATCAGGCACAGGTCGAGCGCGCCGGAGGTGAACAGCCGGGCGAGCAGGCCGAGTCGGCCGAGTTCGGCGACGAGGGGGCGGTTGACGTGGCCCGGCTCGCCCTTCTCGGCCAGTGGGCGCAGCCGCTCCGCGGCCAGCGTGCGCAGCTCGGCACGCCATGCGGTTCGCGCCGGATCGAGTGAGAATGCCGTCATTGCCGGTCCCCTCTCCCCTGCCGGGTTACCCCCGCAGGCTATCGCGAACCGTTGACTGTCGTCACCAACACGATACGCTCCTGGTGCGAGCCCACCACGACGCCCACCAAGGCAAGGGGGGAACCGCCATGGACCCGAGGGACACCTTGGAGCCGACGACCTCGGCCCACGTCGACACCTTCCCGCGCGACCACCTCCCGCCCCCCGAGCAGTGGCCCGAACTCCACTTCGAGCTGCCCGAGCTCCGCTACCCCGAACGGCTGAACTGCGCCGCCGAGCTCCTCGACCACGCCCGTCCCGAGCGCCCCGTCTTCCGTACGGCGTCCGGCGACCTGTGGACGTACGGACAACTCCGCGCCCGAGTCGACCGCATCGCCCATGTGCTCACCGGCGAACTGGATGTCGTCCCCGGCAACCGGGTGCTGCTGCGCGGCCCCACGACACCGTGGCTGGCCGCGTGCTGGCTCGCGGTACTGAAGGCGGGCGCGGTTGCGGTCACCGTGCTGGCGCAGCAGCGTCCGCACGAGCTGCGCACGATGTGCGAGATCGCGCGGGTGACGCACGCGCTGTGCGACGTCCGGTCGGTCGACGACCTGGCCAAGGCGGGGATCCCGGGGCTGCGGGTCACCCCGTACGGCGGTGACGCGCCCGACGACCTGCTGCTGCGGATCACGGGCGCGTCGGACGAACCCTTCACGGCCGTGGCCACGGCCGCCGACGACGTCGCGCTGATCGCGTTCACCTCGGGCACGACCGGCCGGCCCAAGGGCTGTATGCACTTCCACCGCGATGTGTTGGCCATCGCGGACACCTTCTCGAAGCATGTGTTGCAGCCACATGAGGACGATGTCTTCGCGGGGAGTCCTCCGCTGGGTTTCACCTTCGGGCTCGGCGGCCTCGTCGTCTTCCCGATGCGCGTCGGCGCCAGCTCCCTGCTGCTCGAACAGGCGGGCCCCAAGCAGCTGCTGCCCGCGATCGCCGAGCACCGCGTCTCCGTGCTGTTCACCGCGCCGACCGCGTACCGGGCGATGCTCGCGGAGCTGGACGGGTACGACACCGGGTCCTTGCGGCGCTGTGTGTCCGCGGGCGAGAACCTGCCCGCCGCGACCTGGCAGGCCTGGCACCAAAGCACCGGGCTGCGCATCATCAACGGCATCGGCGCCACCGAACTGCTGCACATCTTCATCTCCGCCGCCGACCAGCACATCCGGCCCGGCACCACGGGCATCCCGGTACCGGGGTGGCACGCGCGCGTGGTCGACGCCGACGGGACGCCGGTGCCGGACGGCGAGCCCGGGCTGCTCGCCGTGCGCGGCCCGGTCGGCTGCCGCTATCTCGCCGACCCACGGCAGCGGGAGTACGTACGCGGCGGCTGGAACATCACCGGCGACACCTATGTGCGCGACCCCGACGGCTACTTCCGCTATGTCGCCCGCGCCGACGACATGATCATCTCGGCGGGGTACAACATCGCGGGCCCGGAGGTCGAGGACGCGTTGCTGCGCCACCCGGACGTGGTCGAGACGGCGGTGGTGGGGCGGGCCGACGAGGCGCGCGGGCAGGTCGTGGTGGCGTACGCGGTGCTGCGTCCCGGCGCGCGCCGGGACCCGGGAGCGCTGCGCGCCTTCCTCAAGTCCGAGCTGGCGCCGTACAAATGCCCCCGCGAGATCGTCTTCCTGGACGCGCTGCCGCGCACCGCGACGGGGAAGCTCCAGCGGTTCCGGCTGCGTGGAGTCGCCGGTCCGGACGTCATGTCGCCGCCCGTCCCGGAGGGTGACGTGTCCACGGGCGGCGATCCCAAGTGATCTTCGCGGACTAGAGTGATCAACGTGTCAGAGCAGCACGCCCCCCGGTCCCTCATCGTCACGTTCTACGGCGCGTACGGCCGCTTCATGCCCGGCCCCGTGCCGGTGGCCGAGTTGATCCGGCTTCTCGCCGCGGTCGGCGTCGACGCGCCGTCCGTACGGTCGTCGGTGTCACGGCTCAAGCGCCGCGGCCTCCTCGTGCCGGCGCGCACCGCGACGGGCGCGGCCGGGTACGCGCTGTCGGCGGACGCGCGGCAGCTGCTGGAGGACGGCGACCGGCGGGTGTACGCGACGGCGCCTCCCGAGGACGAGCGCTGGGTGCTCGCCGTCTTCTCCGTGCCGGAGTCCGAGCGCCAGAAGCGGCACGTCCTGCGCTCGCGGCTCGCCGGTCTCGGCTTCGGGACGGCGGCCCCGGGGGTGTGGCTCGCCCCGGCGCGGCTCTACGAGGAGACCCGGCACACCCTGGAGCGGCTGCGGCTCGACCCGTACGTGGAGCTGTTCCGCGGGGAGCACCTGGGCTTCGCGGCGACGGCCGACGCGGTCGCGCGCTGGTGGGACCTGGCCGCGATCGCCAAGGAGCACGAAGCGTTCCTCGACCGGCACGCGCGCGTGCTGCACGCCTGGGAGCGGCGCGCGGACACCCCGCCCGAGGAGGCGTACCGCGACTATCTGCTCGCCCTCGACTCCTGGCGGCACCTCCCGTACGTCGACCCGGGGCTGCCCGCCGCGCTGCTGCCCCAGGACTGGCCGGGCGCCCGCTCGGCCGCCGTCTTCCGGGCGCTGCACGAGCGGCTGCGGGACGCGGGGGCGGTCTTCGCGGACGTGCCCGCGCGGCCCGAACCCGCCGGTGACGGGTGAGCTCGCACCCCAGCCGGGCGTGACCTCAGCTACATCATCAGTCGCTAAGGGAACCCTCAGCCTCCTCCGTCCCTCTTCTCATGTTTCTTACCTAGCGTCGTGAGCCGCACGCCGGGACAGGAAGAGGACAGCACGTATGACCACCACGGCAAGGGCTCAGGGAGCCACCGTCTGGCTCACGGGCCTGCCGAGCGCGGGCAAGACGACCATCGCACGCATGCTGGGCAGCCGCCTGAAGGCCGAGGGGCACCGCGTGGAGGTCCTCGACGGTGACGAGATCCGCCGCTTCCTCTCCGCCGGCCTCGGCTTCTCGCGCGAGGACCGCAACACCAACGTGCAGCGCATCGGCCTGGTCGCCGAGGTCCTCGCGCGCAACGGCGTCCTCGCCGTGGTGCCGGTGATCGCGCCGTACGCCGACAGCCGCGAGGCCGTCCGGGGGCGGCACGAGGCGAGCGGGACGCCGTACATCGAGGTGCATGTCGCCACCCCGGTCGAGGTGTGCAGTGAGCGCGATGTGAAGGGGCTGTACGCCCGGCAGGCGGCGGGTCAGCTGCGCGGGCTGACCGGTGTCGACGATCCGTACGAGCCGCCGCTCGACCCGGCGCTCACGCTCGAGACGCATCTGCAGACGCCGGAGGAGTCCGCGGCGTCCGTGTACACGGTGCTGGCGGCGCGGGGGCTCGTGTGACGTCCACGACGGCTGAGCGTGCCTTTACGCTGTCACACCTGGACGCGCTGGAGTCCGAGGCCGTCCACATCTTCCGCGAGGTCGCGGGCGAGTTCGAGCGGCCGGTGATCCTCTTCTCCGGCGGCAAGGACTCCATCGTCATGCTGCACCTGGCGCTGAAGGCGTTCGCGCCGGCGGCAGTCCCCTTCTCGCTGCTGCACGTGGACACCGGACACAACTTCCCCGAAGTCCTTGAGTACCGCGACCGTGTGGTCGCCGCACATGGGTTGCGCCTCCATGTGGCCTCCGTGCAGGACTACATCGACCGCGGTGTCCTCAAGGAGCGCCCGGACGGCACCCGTAATCCGCTGCAGACCGTGCCGCTGACCGAGAAGATCCAGTCCGAGCGCTTCGACGCCGTGTTCGGCGGCGGACGCCGCGACGAGGAGAAGGCCCGCGCCAAGGAGCGGGTGTTCTCACTGCGCGACGAGTTCTCCCAGTGGGACCCACGCCGCCAGCGCCCCGAGCTGTGGCAGCTCTACAACGGCCGCCACGCACCCGGCGAGCACGTCCGCGTCTTCCCGCTCAGCAACTGGACCGAGCTGGACGTCTGGCAGTACATCGCCCGCGAGGGCATCGAGCTGCCCGAGATCTACTTCGCGCACGAGCGTGAGGTCTTCAAGCGGTCCGGCATGTGGCTGACCGCCGGCGAGTGGGGCGGCCCCAAGGACAGCGAGACGGTCGAGAAGCGGCAGGTCCGCTACCGCACCGTCGGCGACATGTCCTGCACAGGCGCCGTCGACTCCGACGCGACCACGCTGGACGCCGTGATCGCCGAGATCGCCGCCTCCCGGCTCACCGAGCGCGGTGCCACCCGCGCCGACGACAAGCTCTCCGAGGCAGCGATGGAAGACCGCAAGCGCGAGGGGTACTTCTAGACATGACCAGCACCACCATCGACACCCTGCGGTTCGCCACGGCGGGCTCCGTCGACGACGGCAAGTCCACGCTCGTCGGACGTCTGCTGCACGACTCCAAGTCGGTCCTGACGGACCAGCTGGAGGCCGTGGAGCGCGTTTCGCAGAGTCGCGGCCAGGACGCCCCCGACCTCGCGCTGCTCACCGACGGCCTGCGCGCCGAGCGCGAGCAGGGCATCACCATCGACGTCGCGTACCGCTACTTCGCGACCGCGCGCCGCCGGTTCATCCTGGCCGACACCCCGGGCCATGTGCAGTACACCCGGAACATGGTCACCGGCGCGTCCACGGCCGAGCTGGCCATCATCCTGGTCGACGCGCGGCACGGCGTGGTCGAGCAGACCCACCGGCACGCCGCCGTCGCCGCGCTGCTGCGCGTCCCGCATGTCGTGCTCGCCGTCAACAAGATGGACCTCGTCGGGTATGAGGAGAAGGAGTTCGAGCGGATCGTCGAGGACTTCGCGGGCCACGCCGCCGAGTTGGACCTGCCCGGCTTCACGCCGATCCCGGTCTCCGCGCTGTGCGGCGACAACGTGGTGGAGCGTTCGGCACACATGGGCTGGTACGAAGGTCCGGCACTGCTGGAGTTCCTGGAGACCGTGCCGGTGGGCTCCGACGTGTCGGCCGCTCCGGCGCGCTTCCCGGTGCAGTACGTGATCCGGCACGGCGAAGTCCGCCACTACGCGGGACAGTTGGTGTCCGGGGCGCTGCGCGTCGGCGACCGCGTCACGGTGCACCCGTCCGGTGAGAGCTCCGAGATCGCCGGTATCGACGTACTCGGCAGGGACGCGGACATGGCGTACGCGCCACAGTCGCTGACGCTGCGCCTGGCCGACCAGCGCGATGTCTCGCGCGGCGACATGATCACCGCCGGGCCGGACGCGCCGGCGCTCACGCAGGACGTCCGGGCGGCCGTCTGCCATCTGGCCGACCGTGCGCTGCGGGTCGGCGACCGGGTGCTGGTCAAGCACACGACGCGGACCGTGAAGGCGATCGTCAAGGACCTGGGCGGCGCGGCGGAGTTGACCGCGAACGGCCTCGGCAGGATCACCCTGCGCACCGCCGAGCCGCTGGCGCTCGACGACTACGCCGACTCGCGCCGCACCGGCGCGTTCATCCTGGTCGACCCGGCGGACGGTGCGACGCTGACGGCCGGGATGGCCGACCTGTCCTGACCGCGGATGGAGTTCGCTCCCTCCGCCCTCTACCCGTCCCGACCTGGGGCTCCGCCCCGGACCCCGCTCCTCAAACGCCGAAGGGGCTGAATCCTGCCGGTGCCGGGAGGTTGTGGCCCGTCCGGCGTTCGCCCAAACGCCGGACGGGCCGAGAACTCCCTCAAGTCCCCAGCGTGAGCCGGGGCTTGGGGGCATCCGTGCGTCCGGTCTGCGGGCGCCGGCTGCCCGCGCGGTAGGGCATCGGCCAGGCGACGCCCGGACCCTCGTACCCCTGCTCGGCCGCCGCGTGCAGGGTCCAGTGCGGGTCGTACAGGTGCGGCCGGGCGAGCGCGCACAGGTCCGTACGCCCCGCCAGGATCAGGGAGTTGACGTCGTCCCAGGAGGAGATCGCGCCGACGGCGATCACGGGGATGCCGGTCTCGTGGCGGATCCGGTCCGCGTACGGCGTCTGGTACGACCGCCCGTACTCGGGGCGCTCGTCCGGCACCACCTGGCCCGTCGACACGTCGACCGCGTCGGCGCCGTGGGCGGCGAAGGCCCGCGCGACCTCGACGGCGTCGTCCCCGGTGGTGCCGCCCTCGGCCCAGTCGGTTGCGGAGATGCGGACGGTCATGGGCCGTTCCTCCGGCCACACGGCCCGTACGGCGTCGAAGACTTCGAGCGGGAAGCGGAGTCTGCGGGCGAGCGAGCCGCCGTACGCGTCGGTGCGCCGGTTGGTCAGCGGGGAGAGGAAGCCGGAGAGCAAGTAGCCGTGGGCACAGTGCAGTTCGAGCAGATCGAAGCCGCCGCGCGCCGCCCGCCAGGCCGCTGCCGTGAACTGCTCGCGGAGATCGGTGAGTTGGGCGCGGGACAGCTCGCGGGGTGTCTGGCTCTCCGGCTTGTACGGGATCGGGGACGCGGCCACCAGCGGCCAGTTGCCGTCCTCCAGCGGCTCGTCGATGCCCTCCCACATCAGCTTGGTCGAACCCTTGCGGCCGGAGTGGCCGAGCTGCACGCCGATCGCGGTGCCCGGCGCCTGCGTGTGCACGAAGTCGGTGATCCGCCGCCAGGCCTCGGCCTGCCGCCCGGTGTAGAGGCCCGCACAGCCGGGGGTGATGCGGCCCTCGGCGCTCACGCACACCATCTCGGTCATCACCAGTCCGGCGCCGCCGAGTGCCCGCGCCCCCAGGTGGACCAGGTGGAAGTCGCCGGGGACGCCGTCCACGGCCGAGTACATGTCCATGGGCGAGACGACGACGCGGTTGCGCAGGGTCAGGCCGCGCAGCCTCAGCGGTGTGAACATCGGCGGTGTGCCGGGCGGGCAGCCGAACTCCCGCTCGACCGCCGCCGTGAAGTGCGTATCACGCAGCCGCAGGTTGTCGTGCGTGACGCGGCGGCTGCGGGTGAGGAGGTTGAAGGCGAACTGGCGGGAGGGCTGGTCGAGATAGCGGGTGAGGTTCTCGAACCACTCCAGGCTGGCGCGCGCCGCCCGCTGCGTGGAAGCGACGACCGGGCGCCGCTCCTCCTCGTACGCGCCGAGGGCCGCCGGCAGACCGACGTGCTCCTCCAGACAGGCGGCCAGCGCGAGCGCGTCCTCCACCGCCAGCTTCGTGCCGGAGCCGATGGAGAAGTGGGCGGTGTGCGCGGCGTCGCCGAGGAGGACCAGGTTCCGGTGCGACCAGCGGTCGTTGACGACCGTGCGGAAGGTGGTCCACGCCGACTTGTTGGACCCCAGGGACCGGCCGTCCAGCGCGTCCGCGAAGATCTTCGCGCACCGCTCGACGGACTCCTGCTCGTCGAGGTCCGCGAACCCGGCGGCCCGCCACACCTCTTCGCGCATCTCCACGATGACCGTGGAGGCATCGGCCGCATACGGGTAGCCGTGCAGCTGCATCACGCCGTGCTCGGTCTCGGCAATCTCGAAGCGGAAGGCGTCGAAGGCGAAGTCGGCGGCGAGCCAGATGTAGCGGCACCGGTGCTCTTCGACGGACCGCCCGAACACCTCCGCGTACGCCGCGCGCGTGAGGCTGTGCACTCCGTCGGCGGCGACGACCAGGTCGTACGCCGTCATCAGCTCGCCGGCCGGCGGGGCCTGCTCCCGGAAGCGCAGCTCGACGCCGAGCGAGCGGCAGCGTTCGTGCAGGATCTCGAGCAGCCTGCGCCGGCCGAGCGCGGCGAAACCGTGACCGCCGGAGGTGTGGCGCACTCCCCGGTGCACGATGTCGATGTCGTCCCAGCGCACGAACTCGTCCTGCAGCGCCGCGTACACGACCGGGTCGGCGTGCTCGATACCGCCGAGCGTCTCGTCGGAGAGGACCACACCGAAGCCGAAGGTGTCGTCGGGGGCGTTGCGCTCCCAGACGGTGATCTCGCGGGTCGGGTCGAGACGTTTGAGGAGAGCGGCGGCATAGAGGCCGCCTGGGCCGCCGCCGATCACCGCCACACGCATCGCGTGCTCACCTCCCCCGCCACTTCGGCGGCCGCTTCTCCGTGAAGGCGGCATGGAACTCGGCGTAGTCCTCGCCGTTCATCAGCAGGGCCTGGGTCGAGGCGTCCAGTTCGACGGAGGCGGCGAGCGGCATGTCGAGCTCGGCGGTGAGCAGGGCCTTCGTCTGGGCGTACGCGAGGGCCGGCCCCTCGGCGAGGCGGCGGGCCAGCCGCTGTGCGGCCTCGTCCGCGCTGCCCTCGTCGGTCAGCTCGCTGATCAGGCCGATCCGCTCGGCCTCGGGCGCGCGCACGGGTTCGCCGAGCATCAGCAGCCGGGTCGCGTGGCCGAGGCCGACGACCCGGGGCAGCAGATAGGCCGCGCCCATGTCGCCGCCGGAGAGCCCGACGCGGGTGAAGAGGAAGGAGAAGCGGGCCGAGGGGTCGGCGACCCGGAAGTCGGCCGCGAGCGCCAGCACGGCTCCCGCGCCCGCCGCGACCCCGTGCACGGCCGCGATCACCGGGAACGGGCATTCCCGTACGGCCCGTACGACCTGTCCGGTCATCCGGTTGAAGTCGAGGAGCTGGGCGGTGTCCATCGAGAGGGTCGCGCCGATGATCTCGTCGACGTCACCTCCGGAGCAGAAGCCGCGCCCCTCGCCGGCCAGTGCCAGGGCACGTACGGATCGCTCGCGGGACAGCTCGGCGAGCAGGTCGCGCAGGTCGGCGTAGGCGCCGAAGGTGAGCGCGTTGAGTTTCTCGGGGCGGGCCAGAGTGACGGTGGCGACCCCGTCGGCGATCTCGCACCTCAGGTGCTGCCAGTCGGGGGTGCGGGCGGCGGAGCCGGTGAAGGGACTCATGACGTGCGGCCTCCTCGGGCGGGGGCGGCGCTCTGCGACTACTCCACGAAGTTATCACTCCTTCGTGACTGTCGTCAGGAGTGCGCGATAAGACGGTTGCCGGGTGACCGCTGACCGTCACTGAGTCACGGCTCATCGATAGCCGCGTAACGGTGGGCGCAGACCGTGCGAGGTGGGCCGTTGGTCTGGGTACGCAGCCGTATGTCGGGCCGAACGCCGGGCCGAACGTCCCGAGAGAACACCCGCCGATGTCCCGAAATAGCCCGCCGAGCGGCTCCGTTCGGCGGCCCCGTACCATTCACGAAGTTGAAAGCAGGACAGCCTGCTCCATGAACGGACCCGCCTTGTACGACATCCCAGCCCCCGCCTCCTGGCGCATCGCACTGCCGCACACCGTCGCGGCCGTGCCCGTCGCCCGCGCTCTGGTCCGCACCGCGCTGGCCGAGCTGGAGCACGCGGCCGACAGCGACACCGCGGAGCTGCTGACGGCGGAGCTGGTGGCCAATGCTGTGGAGCACACCGCCGGGGACGGTCCCATAGAGCTGGTCGTGGAGCTGATGCCGACCGGCTGCCAGGTCGAGGTGCACGACCCGGACCCGGCGCCGCCCGGCAGTCTCACGATCCCGCACCCGGCCGGCGAACCCGACCCCTGGCAGGAGCACGGGCGCGGCCTTCTGCTGATCCGCGCCCTCAGCTCGTCCTGCGGTCACCGCCCCACCGGCTCCGGCAAGGCGGTCTGGTTCAGACTGCCTGTAGTGCCTCGCCAGCGACGGCCGTCCTAGCCGCGGCCAGCCTGGAGTTGCGGCGCCCGTAGAGGACGTACACCAGGAATCCGGCCACGAGGAAGCACGCGAACTGGATCCAGGTCGTCCAGCCCGTCTCGTACATCAGATACAGACAGAAGCCCACGCCGAGCAGCGGGACGACGGGGTAGAGCGGCACCCGGAAGGTGCGGGCGAGGCCCGGCTCGCGGCGGCGCAGCGCGATCACCGCGACATTGACGGCGGCCATGACGGCGAGTGTGCCGATGGTGCACAGGTTGACCGCGGCGTCGAGCGACGCGAAGGCCGCCGGGACGGCGAAGACGACCGCGACGATCAGGGTGCCCGCCACCGGCGTCGAGGTCTTCGGCGAGATCTTCTCGAAGACGCGGGGGATGAGTCCGTCACGGGACATCGACATGAGGATGCGGGTCTGCCCGTACATCACGGCGAGGACGACCGAGGCGATGGCGACGACCGCGCCGAAGGCGATGACTCCGCCGCCGACGCTGGAGCCGGTGACCTCGTTGACGACGTACGACAGCGCGGCGGGCCGGCCGCCGACCTCGTCCCCACCGATGGCGCCGATCGCCGCCACGGCCACGGCGCAGTACAGCAGCGTGACCAGGCCGATGCAGATCAGGATGGCGATGGGGATGTTGCGGCGCGGGTTCTTGGCCTCCTCGCCCGCCGTGGTGATCGCGTCGAAGCCGATGTACGAGAAGAACGCGGCCGTGGTGCCCGCGCCGATGCCGCCGAGTCCGGCCGGCGAGAACGGCGTGAGGTTGCCGTCCTTGAAGGCGCTGAACCCGATCGCGCAGAAGACCACCAGGATCGCCAGCTTCAGCACGGCCATGGCCGCGGTCGCCCGGGCGCTCTCGCGCACGCCCCGCATGAGCAGGACCGCGGCCAGCGCGATCACGATGACCGCGGGGATGTTGACGACCCCACCGTCGGCGGGTCCCGCCGAGAGGGCCGCGGGCAGCTGCCAGCCGGTGAGGCTGCCCAGCAGCTCGTTCACGTACTGGCTCCAGCCGACCGCGACGGCCGACACGGAGACGCCGTACTCCAGGAGCAGACACCAGCCGACCAGGAAGGCCGTGCTCTCGCCGAGTCCGGCGTAGGCGAAGGAGTACGAGGATCCCGAGACCGGGATCGCGCCGCCGAGCTCCGCGAACGCGAACGCGGTGAAGACGCAGGTGATCGCCGCGAGGATGAAGGAGACGACCACGGCGGGTCCGGCCTGGGCGACCGAGTCGGACAGACCGACGAAGATTCCGGTGCCGACGATCGCGCCGAGGCCGAAGCAGACGAGCTGGAAGAGGCCCATGGTGCGCTTGAGGCCATGGCCTTCGAGGTCGGCGCCCGATTCGGCGACGAGGAGCTCGGGGGACTTGATACGGAGGTTCCGTGGAGCGGGCATGCGGGTGGTGCTCATTTCCGGTGGTGCGGGTGCGACGGGGTGGCGTCGCGCGGCGGCCGCGGAAGGGGTGGTTCCGGGCCGCCGGTCAGGATAAGGCCTGCGGGACCGCAGGTCGGGCCGGTGCGGGCGGGGACGCCGCTCAGGCCAGGGTCGCGACGAGGATCGCCTTGATGGTGTGCAGCCGGTTCTCGGCCTCGTCGAAGACGACCGAGTGCGCCGACTCGAAGACCTCGTCGGTCACCTCGAGGGAGTCGAGGCCGTGGGCTTCGTGGATCTCGCGGCCGACCTTCGTGCCCAGGTCGTGGAAGGCCGGGAGGCAGTGCAGGAACTTGACGTCGGGGTTGCCGGTGGCGCGCAGGACGTCCATGGTCACGGCGTACGGGGACAGGGCGCCGATGCGCTCGTCCCACACCTCCTTGGGCTCGCCCATGGAGACCCAGACGTCGGTCGCGACGAAGTCGGTGCCCCGGACGCCCTCGGTGATGTCCTCGGTGAGCGTGACGCGGCCGCCGCTGTTCTCGGCGAGCTTGCGGGCCTGCGTGACGATCTCGTCGGCGGGCCAGTACGCCTGCGGGGCGACGATACGGACGTCCATGCCGAGCAGCGCGCCGGTGATCAGATACGAGTTGCCCATGTTGAAGCGGGCGTCGCCGAGGTAGGCGAAGGCGATCTCGGTCAGTGGCTTGTCGCTGTGCTCGGTCATCGTCAGCACGTCGGCGAGCATCTGGGTGGGGTGCCAGTCGTCGGTCAGACCGTTGTAGACGGGGACTCCGGCGTACGCGGCGAGTTCCTCGACGGAGGCCTGGCTGTCGCCCCGGTACTCGATCCCGTCGAACATCCGGCCGAGGACCCGCGCGGTGTCCTTCACGGACTCCTTGTGGCCTATCTGCGAACCCGACGGGTCCAGATACGTCGTCGAGGCACCCTGGTCCGCCGCCGCGACCTCGAACGCGCAGCGCGTACGTGTCGAGGTCTTCTCGAAGATCAGCGCGATGTTCCTGCCCCGCAGGTACTGCGTCTCGGTCCCGGCCTTCTTGGCCGCCTTGAGCTCGGCGGCCAGCTCGATCAGACCGCGGAACTCCTCTTCGGTGAAGTCCAGCTCCTTGAGGAAGTGGCGGCCGGCGAGGGCGGTCGGGACTGTCGCCATGGGGGCGCTCCAGGGTTACGAAGACGAGGACCTTGGAATTCTATACGATGACCAACATTTCTATACGGAGCCTGTAGCCGGTCCATACAGCGGGCCTATACGGCCTCACGTTCGACGGGACAGCTCATGCACCGCGGCCCGCCCCTTCCCCGCCCCAGCTCGCTCCCCGGAATCTCGATCACCTCGATGCCCTGCTTGCGCAGATGCGTGTTGGTGGTCGAGTTGCGCTCGTACGCGACGACGACACCCGGCTCGACGGCGAGGACATTGCAGCCGTCGTCCCACTGCTCCCGCTCGGCCGCGTGCACGTCCTGCGTGGCGGTCAGCACACGAATCTCGCTCAGGCCCAGGGCCGCGGCGATCGCACGGTGCATGTGCTCCGGGGGATGGTCGGTGACCTTGAGTTCCTTGTCCCCCGCGCCCGGTTCGATGGTGTACGAGCGGAGCATGCCGAGCCCCGCGTACTGCGTGAAGATGTCGCCGTCGACCATCGTCATCACGGTGTCGAGGTGCATGAGGGCCCGCCGCTTGGGCATGTCGAGCGCCACGATGGTGCGCGCAGACCCCGCCGCGAACAGCTTGTGCGCGAGCATCTCGACGGCCTGCGGGGTCGTCCGCTCACTCATGCCGATCAGCACCGCGCCGTTGCCGATGACGAGCACGTCACCGCCCTCGATGGTGGAGGGGTAGTCCACCTGCCCCTCCGACCAGAGGTTGAAGGTCTCGTCGCGGAAGAGCGGATGGTGCCGGTAGATCGCCTCGAAGTGCACGGTCTCGCGCTGCCGGGCCGGCCAGCGCATGGCGTTGATGGAGACCCCGTCGTAGATCCAGGCGGAGGTGTCCCGGGTGAAGAGGTGGTTGGGCAGGGGCCGGAGCAGGAAGTCGTCGAGGTCCATGACATGGAAGCGCACGGAGGTCGGTTCCGCATGGGCGTCCAGGAACTCCCGCTTGGTCATGCCGCCGACGAGTACGGATGCCAGCTCCGAGGCGGGCAGGGTCTCGAAGGCGGCGCGCAGGTGATCGGTGGCGAGCGGGCCGTACTCCTTCTCGTCGAAGACCCGGTCCAGGACGAGCGATCTGGCCGCCGGGATCCCCAGGGCCTCGGTGAGCAGGTCACCGAAGAGATGGACGGTGACTCCACGGTCGCGCAGTACATCGGCGAACCCGTCGTGCTCCGCGCGCGCCCGGCGCACCCACAGCACATCGTCGAAGAGCAGGGCGTCCTTGTTGCTGGGGGTGAGCCTTTTGAGCTCAAGATCCGGCCGGTGCAGGATGACGCGGCGCAGCCGCCCGGCCTCGGAGTCGACATGGAATCCCATGCCTCCATCCTGACCATCCGGACGCCTGTTCACCCGCCGATCGACGCGACCCGCTCCACTTGATTTCGTCCCCTTGACGATAAGTACGCTCTCTCGTTATCGTCTTACTGACGACAACAAGGGACGAGAGATCGCCGGGATCGCCCGGCGACAAGGGGGTACTCATGGCCGACATCACCCGGCGACTCGGCTGGCGCCATCTGCGCGGGGCGCCGACCGCCCATGTCCGCCACCACCGGTCGGGCCGCCTGGTGCACGACGGAGCCGGACTCAGCTTCTGGTACCGCTCCCTGACCGCCGCACTCTCCGAAGTCCCGGTCGACGACCGCGAGTTGGCGATGACCTTCCACGCCCGTACGTCCGACTTCCAGGACGTCGCGGTACAGGCGACCGTCACCTACCGGATCAGCGATCCCGCGATCGCCGCCGCCCGCCTCGACTTCTCCATCGACCCCGACACGGGCGCCTGGCGTGGCACACCCCTGGAACAACTGGCCGGGCTGCTGACCGAGACGGCCCAGCAGCACGCACTGGACGTCCTGGCCCGTACGTCGTTGGCGGCCGCCCTGGTGGACGGCGTCGCGGCGGTACGGGAACGGATCGCGGGCGGGCTTGCCGCCGAACCCCGGCTGCCCGCGACGGGGATCGAGGTGGTGGCCGTACGGGTCGTCGCGCTGCGCCCCGAGCCCGAGGTGGAGCGGGCGCTGCGCACCCCCGCCCGCGAGCAGATCCAGCAGGACGCGGACAAGGCGACATACGAACGCCGTGCCGTCGCCGTCGAGCGGGAGCGCGCGATCGCCGAGAACGAACTCGCCAGCCAGATCGAACTCGCCCGGCGCGAGGAGCAGTTGGTCGACCAGCGCGGCACCAACGCGCGGCGCGAGGCCGAGGAGCACGCGGCGGCGGACGCCGTGCGCGCCGGGGCGGAGGCCGCGCGCACGGTCCGGCTGGCGGAGGCGGAGGCCACGCGGTCGCTGCGCCTAGCGGAGGCGGAAGCCACCCGCACGGTGCGGCTGGCCGGGGCCGAGGCGCAGGCCGCGCGGGAGGTCGGCGAGGCGCGGGCCGAGGCCCAGGGCGCCTGGCTGCGGGTCCACGCGGACGCGGACGTCGCCACGCTGCACGCCCTGACCGGCACGCGGCTCGCGGAGAACCTGCCGCGCATCGAGAGCGTCACCGTGTCACCGGACGTTCTGACGGGCCTGCTCGCCAAGCTGGGCAATGGGGCCTCCGGGGAACCGGCGTGAGTCTCGCGCCCCGGGTCGTCCTCGTCCATCGCACCACGGAGTACGAGGAGTTGGTGGCCCGGCACGGCACCCACGGGCAGGCGGCCTTCTTCCTCTCCTCCCGGGGGCGGGACATCGCCGAGGTGGCCGAGCGGCACCGGCGGGCGCGGGAGGCACTGGCCCAGGTGGTGTCAGCGGTTCCTCTGAAATGGCGTCAGGCAAGAGTGGAACGGGCCGACTTGGACCGTTTCCTGTTCGCCCCGGAGGACGTGGTGGTCGTGGTCGGCCAGGACGGGCTGGTCGCGAACGTGGCCAAGTACCTGGCCGGGCAGCCGGTCGTGGGCATCGACACCGATCCCGGGCGCAACCCGGGGGTGCTGGTGCGGCACCGCCCGAAGGACGCGAGCGCGCTGCTCGCCTCGGCGCGCGGGGGCCGGGCCGACGAGCTGACCATGGTCGAAGCGGTCGCCGACGACACCCAACGTCTGGTCGCGCTCAACGAGATCTATCTGGGAGCCGCGGGCCACCAGACGGCCCGCTATCGGCTGGGGCTCGACGAGTACGGGGGTGCCGTCGAGCTCCAGGCCTCCTCCGGGGTCCTGGTGGGGACCGGCACGGGGGCCAGCGGCTGGCTCCGCTCCGTGTGGCAGGAGCGGGGCGGCGAACTGCCGCTGCCCGGCCCCACGGATGAACGCCTCCTCTGGTTCGTCCGCGAGGCCTGGCCCTCGCCGGCCACGGGCACCTCACTCGTGTCCGGCCAACTCACCGCGTCCGCCCGGCTGTCCCTCACCGTCGAATCGGACCGGCTCATCGCCTTCGGGGACGGGATGGAGGGGGACGCGGTGGAACTGGTGTGGGGGCAGACGGTGCGGGTGGGGGTGGCGGGGGTTCGGTTGCGGTTGGTGGGGTGAGGCGGGGGGTTCTTCGCCCCCTCCGCCCCTGCCCGTCCCGAACCAGCCTTTCGGCTGCGGGTGGGTGGGGGCTTGTCGCGGGGGTGGCCCCCCCCCCCCCCTGGGGGGGGGGGGCGGGGGCCCCA
>NZ_JBIAVS010000030.1:86338-111012 GCF_042894545.1 Streptomyces sp. NPDC001530 | reverse complement strand
GCGCACCACCGACATCCCCGTCCGCAACGTGAAGGCGAACAAGCCCCAAGAAGTACCTGATGTTGTCTAGGCCCACCGTCAAGCATCAACTGGGACCAGAACGTCAAACATCACCTGGGACTAGACAGTTGTGCCCTTCTCCGAGGCGGTCCGGCCGTAGTCCGAAGCGGTAAGGCCCCTTCTGGCGCAGCATCGTTGGCAGAAGGCTGCATTCGCTGTGGTGTTGCGCACAGCGCCAGGAGACCGCCCAGGTTCCTTGGCCTGCCGCCTGACCAGCGAAGTTAATACCGCATCAGCAAGACTTGACTGAAGTGACCAGCGGGGCGGTCAAGTTGTTCGGGATCTCTGTGGCGGGGCTGGTGGCGGGGACGATGCTCAAGGAGCGGCCCCTGGACAAGCTGCTCGCGGGTGTCGTGATCGCCGGGACCGCACACTTCGTCAACCTCGTGGATGTGCGGCCCGGGCGGGCCGCCGGTGCCGTACTCGCCCTGGGCGCGCCCGGGCTGCTGCGCGGCGGGACCGCGGGGCAGCTGTCCGCGGTGGCGATGGGGGCCGCCGCGGCCGTGCTCCCCGACGACCTCGGCGAGCGCGCGATGATCGGCGACACCGGCGCCCACGCACTCGGCGCCGCGCTGGGCACCGCCATCGCCGTCGGCAACGGCTGAGCGGGGCTCGTCGCCCACGCGGCCGCACTGGTGGCCGCGACGGCGTACGGGGAGAAGGTCAGCGACGTGGCGCGTGCCCTGGGGCGGGCGACCGGCTGAATGGGCCTTCGGCTCTGAGCGGGCCTTCGGCTCTGAGCGGGCCTTCGGCTCTGAGCGGGCCTCCGGCTCTGCGTGTGGCCGTGCCCGCGAATGGCGCCCCTGCGCGCGGGGCACCCCGATTGACCCGCCGACCAGTTCAGGCGTTCGCGCCCCACCGCTTGGCGTTCCCGGCGTTGAGGAGAGGGCGAGCTCGTGTGCGTGGCTTTCTGGAGAGGGCGGGCGTGTGCGTGTGGTGTTCCGGAGACGGTGGGCCTGTGCCTGTGGTGTCCCGGAGACGGTGAGCGTGGTGCGTGGCGTGGGAACGCGAGCGCGTGCCTGTGGCGTTCCGAAGACGGCAGGGGCGCGCCTGTGGCGTTCCGAAGACGGTAGGGGCGCGTGCCTGTGGCGTTCCGAAGACGGCGAGCGCGCGCCCGTGGTGTTCCGGAGACCGCATGCGCGCCCCCTGCGGCCCACGCTGAGCGCCTCCCGGCGGCACACGCCTGAGCGCCTCCTGGCGCCCCTCCTCGAGCGCCCGCCCCCGCGCCCACGACCTTGCCTCCCGCGCCCAGGACCACGCCCCCTGCGCCCACGACCTCCCCCCTCCCCCCGGCGACGCACCCCACCGCCTCCCCCCGAATCACCCCCTAGCACCCCGCCCCCAATCCCGCCCAAACCCCCGCCACTTCTCACTCATGTGAGTGACCGCGTCCGGCGAGTTGGCCAGGCCTTCGTGACCTTCGTTCGGCGGCGGTGCCGGAACACCCGTGCGGCCTGGCATCCTTGGCGTAGTACGCGGAGCACGACGTGCGGTACACCCCCTCTGCGCGATCCTTCTGTAGTTTCTTCGTGACCGTCCGACGCCGAATCAGGAGCCCCGGCCACGTGAGCCACGTGAGCAGCCACTCACCGCACGGCCAGTCGCCGCTGCGCACCGTGCAGGTGCTCGGCGGCGGAAGCGCGGGCAGCAGTGCGCATGTGCGGTCGCTGGCGTCGGGGCTTGTGGCCCGGGGCGTGCGGGTCACCGTTTGCGCGCCCGCCGAGGCCGATCGCGCCTACGGGTTCGCCGGTGTGGGCGCGCAGCACGTTCCCGTGCCGCGCAGCAGCGACCCCGCCTCCGTGGCCGCGCTGCGGACGGCCTGCGCGGACGCCGACCTCGTGCACGCGCACGGGCTGCACGCGGCGTTGAGGGCCGCGCTCGCGCTCAGCGGGCGGCGCGTCCCGCTCGTCGTCACCTGGCACACGCGCGCGCACGCCGAGGGGGCGCGGGCCCATCTGCTGCGACTCCTTGAGCGGCGGGTGGCCAAGGCCGCCGCCGTGGTGCTGGGGACCTCGTCCGACCTCGTGGACCGGGCGCGCAGCAGGGGAGCGCGCGACGCGCGGCTCGCCGCCGTGGCCTTCCCCGCGCCGCGCACGCCCGTCGAGCACAATGACCCCGACCGGCTGCGGCACAAGGCGCGGGCCGAACTCGGCGCCACCGACCGGCCGTTGCTCATGGCCGTCGGCTCGCTCGACGGGCACCGTGGGTACGACGTGCTGCTGGACGCCGCCCGCGCGTGGCGCCGGCTCGATCCCTTGCCGCTGCTGGTGATCGCGGGGGAGGGGCCGCTGCGTACGGTTCTGCAGCGGCGTATCGAGGACGAGGGGCTGCCGGTCAGGCTGATCGGGCGGCGCGAGGACATCACGGAGTTGCTGGCCGCCGCCGATCTCGCGCTGTTGCCCAGCAGTTGGGAATCACGGTCCGTCCTCGCGCAGGAGGCCCTCTACGCGCGCGTGCCGCTCGTCGCGACCGCGGTCGGCGGCATCCCCGAACTGGTCGGCGACGCGGCCGAACTCGTGCCGTACGGCGACGCGGTGGCACTCGCCGACGCCGTCGTACGCCTCCTCGAGGATCCCGCGCACCGTGAACTCCTCATGGAGAAGGGTGCCCGGCAAGCGGCCACTTGGCCGACCGAGGACGAGACGGTCGCCCAAGTGCTCAGCATCTACGACGAGTTGACGCAACCTCGCCCTCTGGGCTGACCACGGCCTACGGCACATGCGGCCTACGGCACATGCCTGCGCGCCCGCAGCGCCAGGCTCAACGCCAGTACCGTCTGGGGGTCGTCCAGGTCCGTGCCCAGCAACTCCCCGATCCGGGCGAGCCGGTTGTAGAGGGTCTGCCGGTTGAGGTGCAGCTCGCGGGCCGTCTCCGCCTTGCGGCCCGCGTGGGCCAAGTACGTCTCCAGGGTGGGCAGGAGCGGCGGCTTGGAGCGGTTGTCGTGGTCGCGCAGGGGGCCGATCGCGCGGTCCACGAAGGCCGCCAGGTCCGGGTGGTCGCGAAGGCGCCACAGCAGGAGGTCGATGTCCAGGCGGCGTGCGTCGTACCACGGGCGGTCGGACAGGCCCTGCGCCGCCGTCGCCGTTTCCGCGGCGTGCCGCAGGCCCGCCGACGCTGCCGCCCAGCCGCCCGCGACCCCGACCACCACCACCGGCGGCTGCGCGCCGGGCCGCTGCATGCCCGCGCGCTCCACGCCCGCCCGCAGCGCCGCCGCCACCCGGTCCGCCACGGCCGAGCGTTCGGACTCCGAGCGCAGGCCCAGCAGCAGCGGGACACGGCCCTCCACCGGTCGTACGCCCAGCAGGACCGGGACTCCCACGGAGGCCAGTTCCTCGGCGACCGCGCGGGCCAGGACCGCCCAACCGCCGCCGGGCGACAGGCCGTCGGCGAGTCGCATCACGACCGGCAGGAGCGGGCTGTTGCCGGGCTTGAAGCCGAGCACGCGGGCCTGCGCGGGCGCGTCCTCGGCCTCGATGCGGCCCTCCGCGAGGTCGGTGAGGAAGTCGCCGCGCCCGCGCGCCGCGAGCTCCTCCTCCTGGCGGGCCTGCATCAGCACGACGGCCAGGATGCCCGCGGCCCGCTCGGCGGCGATCCGGTGCACCGGGGCGACGGGCGAGCCGACGGGCAGGAGGACCAGCCGGGCCCGTACCGAGCCGGTGCCGGGGCCCCCTCCGGGCACGTCCACGAGGGTCGTCCCGGCGGGCGGCTCCTCCTTGTGCTGGCCGCGCAGCCCCTCCCACACCTGGAGCGGATCGGCGCCCGCGGATCCGGCCCCGGCGGCGTACAGGAGCTGGCCGTCCGCCGTTTCCAGGAAGACGGGATTGCCGCTGAAGTCCGCGAGGATGCCGAGGACTTGGGGGACACCGCCACCGCCGAGGAGCGCCTCGGTACAGCGCCGGTGCACCTCCTCGGCCTGCTGGAGCAGCGCGTAGTGCCCGTTGACGATCTCGGTGTGCACCTCCTCCGTGACCGTCACGAAGGGCACCTCGCGGTGCAGCTGGACCAGCGGGAGACCGGTGGACCGCGCCGTCTCCACGAGGGCCGCCGGCAGCCGGGTGAAGCGGGGCCCGAGCTCCACGACGAGCGCCGCGATGCCGCGCTCGGCCAGCGTGCGGACGAAGGCGCGCTGCTCGGCGGGGCGGGTGCCGAGGCCGTATCCGGTGGTCAGGAGCAGCTCGCCGCCCTTCAGCAGGGAGGCGATGTTGGGGACCTCGCCCGCGTGCACCCAGCGCACGGTGCGCTGCAGCCGGTCGGCCCCCGCGAGGATCTCCGGCAGCCCGCTGCGCAGCCCGGGCAACTCCAGCGCCCGCTGCACGGTGATTCCGGCGCCCTGGGTGTCGTAACGGCTGTCCATGCAGCGGACGCTACCCGCGGACAGGTTCCGGGGGCATCTCCGATCGATTACGGGAGCCGTCATGGGCGGCATGTGCGCGACAATGCGTCGCCCCTGCGCCGGAATTGCGCGACCTCGTGTCTGTTGTGGCGTGCGTCACTAGGCCGCCAAACTGTCGCATCCGCAAGGGAATGGCCAATAGATCTTCGGATTTCGTTGCGCCGGTCTAAAGAGAGGGGCGGGAATGACAGAAACACCCACGCGAGAGGTGCATCGTCTCAAAGCGAATTCCGTAGGCCTGGTCGGTGTCGTGTTCATGGCGGTGGCCACGGCGGCGCCGATCACCGCGATGACCGGCAACCTCCCCATCGCGGTCGGCTTCGGCAACGGCACGGGCGCGCCCGCCGGCTACATCTTCGCCACCGCCGTCCTGACCGTCTTCTCCGTCGGCTATGTCGCCATGGCCAAGCGGATCACGGCCGCGGGCGCCTTCTACGGCTACATCTCGCACGGTCTGGGCCGGATCGCGGGGATGGCCTCCGGGATGCTCGCCGTGATGGCGTACATCGTCTTCGAGGCGTCCATCGTCGGCGTCTTCTCCTACTTCGCGAGGACCACCGTCGACGACCAACTGGGCGTCGATCTGCCGTGGATCCTCTACGCGGCCGTCATGCTCGCCATCACGGCCGTCCTGTCGTACTTCGACATCAACCTCACCGCGAAGGCGCTCGGCGTGATGCTGATCGCCGAGATCGCCGTGCTGTTCGCGGTGGCCACGGCCGTGCTCGTCCAGGGCGGCGGCCCGGACGGCATCCCCATGGAGCCCATCAACCCGAAGAACGCCTTCACCGGCACCTCCGCCGGCCTCGGGCTCTTCTTCGCCTTCTGGTCATGGGTCGGCTTCGAGTCGACGGCGATGTACGGCGAGGAGTCCCGCGACCCGAAGCGGGTCATCCCGCGCGCCACGCTGATCTCGGTCGTCGGCGTCGGGCTGTTCTACATCTACGTCTCCTGGATGACCATCGCCGGCAACGGCCTGAAGGGCTCGGTCAAGGTCTCCTCCGGCGCGAGCCCCCTCGACCTGTTCTTCGACCCGGCGCACGCCTTCATCGGCGCCTGGGCGGTCGACGCCTTCCAATGGCTGCTGATCACCGGCTCGTTCGCCTGCGGGATGGCCTTCCACCAGTGCGCGGCCCGCTACTTGTACGCCATCGGACGCGAGGGCTTCCTGCACCCGGCCCTGGGGCGCACCCACGTGAAGCACGGCTCCCCGTACATCGCCTCGTGCGTGCAGTCCGTCATCGCCGTCGCCCTCGTGGCCGCCTTCTGGCTGACCGGACAGGACCCGTACATCCACCTCTACACGCTGCTCGCGATCCTCGGCACGATGGCGATCCTCATCGTGCAGACGCTGTGCTCGTTCGCCGTCATCGGCTACTTCCGCAAGCACCACCCCGAGGACCGGCACTGGTTCCGTACCTTCACCGCGCCGCTGGTCGGCGGGATCGGCATGATCGCGGTGGTCGTGCTGCTGGTGCTGAACCTGGACACCGCGGCGGGTACGGCGGCGGACTCGCTCTTCTTCAAGGCCATCCCGTGGATCGTCGGCCTGGTCTTCTTCGGCGGGCTGGGCCTCGGCTTGTATCTCAAGGCCCGGCAGCCGGAGCGCTACGACATCATCGGCCGGATCGTCCTGGAGGACGCGGCCGAGCGCACGGACGACGCAGTCAAGGAACCCTCCACCACCGTCTGAGGAGCTCTCCCGTGTCCCGTACGAACACGATGCACGCGCTGCGCACGCTCGCCGCCGACCACGCCGCCGCCCGCCGACTGGGCATTCCCGTCGCCGAGTTGCGCGGCCTGCGGATGAACCGCCGCACCCTTTTGAAGGGAGCGGCCGCCCTGGCAGCGACCGCGAGCCTGACGACGACGGCGAGCCTGACGGCGGCGCCCGGAGCCGCCGCCGCGTCCGCGCCCCGTATCGCCGTCGTCGGCGCCGGAATCGCCGGGCTCACCGCCGCCCTCACCCTCCACGACGCGGGCTACGCCTGCACGCTCTACGAGGCCAGCCCGGACCGCGTCGGCGGCCGTATGTACTCCCAGCGCGACCACTGGGCGTACGGTCAGACCTCCGAGATCGGCGGCGAGCTGATCGACACCAGCCACAAGAAGATGCTGGAGCTGTGCCGCCGCTTCGAACTGCCCACCGAGGACTTCCTCGGCGGCGGCCCCAACGGAGCCGAGGAACTCCTCTGGTTCAACGGCGAGTACTACCCGCGCGACCAGGCCGACGAGGACTTCAAGGCCGTCTACCAGGCCCTCCACCAGGACCTCCAGGCCTCCGGCGAGGTCTTCTGGAACCAGACCACGGACGCCGGCACCGCCCTCGACACCATGTGCCTGTACGACTGGATCGACTCCCGCGTACCGGGCGGCCACGACTCGCCCCTCGGGCGGCTCTTCGACGTCGCCTACAACGTCGAGTACGGCGCCGACACCACCGACCAGTCCTCGCTCGCCCTCGTCCTGCTGATGGGCTACCAGACCAATCCCGGCAACCTCAACATCTGGGGCCTGTCCAACGAGCGCTACCACATCACCGGCGGCAACGACCAACTCCCGCATGCCATCGCGGACTTCCTGCCCGACGGCACCATCCGCCAGGGCTGGTCCCTCGACGCGGTGAAGGCGAACAGGGACGGCACACAGACGCTCACGTTCACCGAAGCGGGGTCCGTGCGAACCGTCACCGCCGACCACACCGTCCTGTGCCTGCCGCTGCCGATCCTGCAGCGACTCGACCTCACCAAGGCCGCGTTCGACACCCGTATGACGAACCTGCTGCGCGACGCCCGCATGGGCTACTGCACCAAGCTCAACATGCAGTTCTCCAGCCGCCCCTGGCGCGGCACCGGCGCCTGGCCCGGCGTCTCCGCGGGCGAGTGCTTCACCGACACCGAGGTCCAGCAGACCTGGGACACCACCAAGATCCAGCCGGGCACGGGCGGCATCCTCCTCCAGTACGGCGGCGGCAGCCTCGCCAAGTCCCTCGCGCCAGCGGGCCCGTTCTCGTACGAGAACGACCCCTACGTCACCGGACTGGCCAAGAAGTACCTCGCGGGCATCGACGCCTTCTTCCCCGGTACGTCGGCCGCCTGGACCGGAAAGGCCCAGCTCTCCACCTGGCACCTCAACCCGTACTCCCTGGGCGCCTATGCGTATTGGCCCGTGGGCTATCTGCACCGGTACGCGGGCTACGAGGGCGTCGCCCAGGGCAACATCCACATCGGTGGCGAGCACTGCTCGTACGACTTCCAAGGCTTCATGGAGGGCGGCGCGACCGAAGGCGAGCGGGCCGCCCAGGAGGTGATCGCCGCCCTCGCGTAAACGCTTACGGAGGTGGTCTCGCCCCCGCGTACACGCTTACGGCGGTGATGGCCACCCTCGCGTAAACGCTTACGCGGGTGCGATGTTGTGGTTGAAGCGGAAGACGTTGTCCGGGTCGTACTCGGCCTTCACGGCGGCCAGGCGCTGGAGGTTCTCGGCGCCGAGGCCTGCCACGACCCGGTCGCGGCCCTCGTCGCCGATGAAGTTGAGGTAGACCGCGCCGGTGCTCCATGGCCGGACCTCGGCGCGGACCCTCTTGACCCACTCGATGCACCGCTCGTCGTCGGCCGGGTCTTCCCAGATCCCGAAGGGGTGCACGGCCCACGGCGCATCCCGGTAGGGCACCGGGAACCTGGCCGGGCCCGAGGCGATCGCGCCGCCCTGCGGGAACACCACGTGCTGGGTTCCCGTGGGCACGGGCACGGACTCGCCGAGGGCGCAGTAGACGTCCACGACGTCGGGCAGCCCGGTCAGATACTCCGCCGACCAGTAGTTCCGCAGACCGGGCGGGGCGTCGAGCATGCACTGGACGTCGGAGTAGGGGAGGGCGGTGAGGATCTCGGCCTCGTGCGGCAGCGCCAGCAGTGGCTGGGCGAGTTTGCGCAGGTCCTCCTCACCGCCGACGTACGTGAGGAGAGCGATGCACAGCAGCGTGCCGACCATGTGCTCGGGGACGAACTCCTTGGGCGGCCCCGTCGTATACATGACGGCGCCGCTCACCTCCGACGGGCCGTTCTCGATGATCTCGCGGTAGCGGCGGACCGCGTCCGGGCCGGTGTCCGGCCGGTACATCAGCATGGCGATCGAGAACTCGGGGAGCGGGTGCAGCTTCAGGGTCAGCGCCGTCGCGACGCCGAAGTTCCCGCCGCCGCCGTGCAGCGCCCAGAAGAGCTCGGGGTTCTCGTGGTCGGTGGCCAGGACCGTCGTGCCGTCGGATGTCACCAGTTCGACGCCGAGCAGATTGTCGACGGCGAGGCCGAAGGTCCGGCCGAGCCAGCCGTTGCCGCCGCCGAGTACGAAGCCGCCGACGCCGATGGTCGAGACGCGGCCGCCGGTGGTCGCCAGACCGAACGGCTGGGTGGCACGGTCGAGGTGGCTCATGACGGCGCCGCCCTCGATCCGTACCGTCTCGGAACCGGGATGCACCGTCACCGTGTGCATCCGGCGCAGATCGACGACCAGGCCGGTGTCGTTGAGCGCCATGCCCGACACACTGTGGCCGCCGCCGCGCACCGCGATCTTCAGGTCCAGTTCGCGCGCGAAGCGCACCGAACGGGCCACATCGGCCTCGCCCGCGCACTGCGCGATCACGGCGGGGCGCCGGTCGATCATCGCGTTGAAGACCGTCCGGGCCTCGTCGTACCCCTGGTCGTCCGGGGCGAACACGTCGCCGGCCAGATCCGCGCGGAGCGCGGCAAGCGCCGCGTGCGCCTTCGAAAGGGGAGCCATGGCAGCCGCCCCCTTCCAGGAGGGGACAGGACTGGTTCCAGGCTAGGCCCCGCCACGACACCGACGCCTGCCGGACGGCGCCTGGTGCGTGCGATCGCAGGGCGCTGTCCGGCCCGCCCTTCGGGCGGACGACGCCAGGGTGACGACGGGACCTCGGGCACGGCGAATCGGTCCCGTTCAGCGGCCGTACGCCCGTCAGCGGACGTACGCCGGGTCAGCGGCCGTACGCCAGGTCAGCCGCCGTACGCCCCCGATGCCGTCAGGCGCAGTGCCGTGTCGATCAGCGGAACGTGGCTGAACGCCTGCGGGAAGTTCCCGACCTGGCGCTGCAGGCGCGGGTCCCACTCCTCCGCGAGCAGCCCGAGGTCGTTCCTGAGCGCGAGCAGCTTCTCGAAGAGCTTGCGGGCCTCGTCCACGCGGCCGATCATCGCGAGGTCGTCCGCCATCCAGAACGAGCACGCCAGGAAGGCGCCCTCGTCGCCCTCCAGACCGTCCACGCCCGCTTCCTCGCCGATGGTCGGGTAGCGCAGGATGAAGCCGTCCGGGGTGGACAGCTCGCGCTGGATCGCCTCGATCGTGCCGATCACGCGCTTGTCGTCCGGGGGCAGGAAGCCCATCTGCGGGATGAGGAGCAGCGAGGCGTCCAGCTCCTTGGAGCCGTACGACTGCGTGAACGTGTTGCGCTCCTTGTCGTAGCCCTTCTCGCACACGTCCCGGTGGATGTCGTCGCGCAGTTCGCGCCACTTCTCCAGCGGACCGTCCGCGTCACCGGACTCGATGAGCTTGATCGTGCGGTCGACGGCGACCCAGGCCATCACCTTGGAGTGCACGAAGTGCCGACGCGGACCTCGGACTTCCCAGATGCCCTCGTCCGGCTGGTCCCAGTGGTTCTCCAGGTAGCGGATCAGCTTCAGCTGGAGGAGCGAGGCGTAGTCGTTGCGCGACAGGCCCGTCATATGGGCGAGGTGCAGGGCCTCGGTGACCTCGCCGTACACGTCCAGCTGGAGCTGGTGCGCGGCGCCGTTCCCGACGCGTACGGGGGTCGAATTCTCGTACCCCGGAAGCCAGTCGAGCTCCGCCTCGCCCAGCTCTCGTTCGCCCGCGATGCCGTACATGATCTGCAGGTTCTCAGGGTCGCCCGCGACCGCGCGCAGCAGCCACTCGCGCCAGGCGCGCGCCTCCTCGCGGTAGCCGGTGCGCAGCAGCGAGGAGAGGGTGATCGCTGCGTCGCGCAGCCATGTGTAGCGGTAGTCCCAGTTGCGTACGCCGCCGACCTCCTCCGGGAGCGAGGTCGTCGGGGCGGCGACGATGCCGCCCGTGGGCGCGTACGTCAGGGCCTTCAGCGTGATCAGCGAGCGGACGACGGCCTCGCGGTAGGGGCCGTGGTAAGTGCACTGCTCGACCCACTCGCGCCAGAAGTCCTCGGTGGCCTCCAGCGACTGCTCCGGCTCTGGCAGCGCGGGCGGCTCCTTGTGTGAGGGCTCCCACGAGATGGTGAACGCGATCCGGTCACCCGGCGCGACCGTGAAGTCGGCGTACGTGGTCAGCGCTTTGCCGTAGGTCTCGCAGGCGGTGTCGAACCACACCGAGTCGGGTCCGGCGACGGCGACCGTCCGCCCCTCGTGCTTGTGCACCCAGGGCACCACACGGCCGTAACTGAAACGCATCCGCAGGGCGGAGCGCATCGGCACCCGGCCGGTGACACCCTCGACGATCCGGATCAGCTGCGGGGCGCCGTCGCGCGGGGGCATGAAATCGGTCACGCGGACCGTGCCTCGCGGGGTGTCCCACTCGGATTCGAGGATCAGCGAGTCGCCGCGGTACCGGCGGCGCGCCGCGGTCGGCGGTGCGGCGTCGGCCGCGTGTGCCGGGCCGAGCCGCCAGAAACCGTGTTCCTCCGTGCCGAGCAGCCCAGCGAAGATGGCATGGGAGTCGAAGCGGGGCAGGCACAGCCAGTCGACTGTGCCGTCCCGGCAGACCAGCGCGGCTGTCTGCATGTCTCCGATGAGTGCGTAGTCCTCGATGCGCCCGGCCACGTGCATCTCCAGTCGAACGGCCACGTCGCCCCCCGAGGGGCGGTCGCTCTTGCGGTCAGGGGAACGTTGGTAGTGCGGAACTTTGGTCATGCGTCGCTGCGAAACGTCAATTATCAGTGTGATGGTCGTTGCGATTGTCGTTTCGAAACGAACTGACGAGCTCTTGTTGTTCCGGGGTAACGGGCGGGGATGGTGCCGTGTGCCGGCCGGGCTCGGCAGCGAGTGTCCGAGCAGGATACGACGCACCTGGAAGATCCGCGTGCCGCTCCCGGCAACCCGGGTGGGCCGATCGAGTGAGCACTGTGCGGGTCTGTGCCCGCGTGTGTGCGGAGCGTGGCCGGAAGCGGCCTCGTCCCGTCGCTGATACCCTGGTAGCCCGTGGACCGGTGGGCAAGAAACCCCCGAACCGCAGCGACGGCGCCTCCGGAAATCTCCGGTACACCACGCCGGTACGCACCCCAGACCGCGACCACGGGAGCCCCCTCTTGGCCATGCCGCCCGCTGCTTTTCGAAACAGCACAGCCACGACGACCAAGCACATCTTCGTCACCGGGGGTGTCGCCTCCTCCCTCGGCAAGGGCCTGACCGCCTCCAGCCTGGGCGCGCTGCTCAAGGCGCGGGGTCTGCGGGTCACGATGCAGAAGCTCGACCCGTACCTGAACGTCGACCCGGGCACCATGAACCCGTTCCAGCACGGCGAGGTGTTCGTCACCAACGACGGCGCCGAGACCGACCTGGACATCGGTCACTACGAGCGCTTCCTCGACGTGGACCTGGACGGCTCGGCCAACGTCACCACCGGCCAGGTGTACTCGACGGTGATCGCCAAGGAGCGGCGCGGCGAGTACCTGGGCGACACCGTGCAGGTCATCCCGCACATCACCAACGAGATCAAGCACCGCATCCGCCGTATGGCCACCGAGGACGTCGACGTCGTCATCACCGAGGTCGGCGGCACGGTCGGCGACATCGAGTCCCTGCCGTTCCTCGAGACGGTCCGCCAGGTCCGTCACGAGGTCGGCCGTGACAACGTGTTCGTCGTGCACATCTCGCTCCTCCCGTACATCGGCCCGTCCGGGGAGCTGAAGACGAAGCCGACGCAGCACTCGGTTGCGGCACTGCGCAACATCGGTATCCAGCCGGACGCGATCGTGCTGCGCGCCGACCGCGATGTGCCCACCGCGATCAAGCGCAAGATCTCGCTGATGTGCGATGTCGACGAGGCGGCCGTGGTCGCGGCCATCGACGCCAAGTCGATCTACGACATCCCGAAGGTCCTGCACACCGAGGGCCTCGACGCGTACGTCGTGCGCAAGCTGGACCTGCCCTTCCGCGACGTGGACTGGACGACCTGGGACGACCTGCTCGACCGCGTCCACAACCCCCTCCACGAGATCAACCTGGCGCTCGTCGGCAAGTACATCGACCTGCCCGACGCCTACCTCTCGGTCACCGAGGCCCTGCGCGCGGGCGGCTTCGCCAACAAGGCCCGCGTGAAGATCAAGTGGGTCACCTCGGACGACTGCAAGACCCCGGCGGGCGCGGCCAAGCAGCTCGGCGACGTCGACGCGATCTGCATCCCCGGCGGCTTCGGCGACCGTGGTGTCTCCGGCAAGGTCGGCGCCATCCAGTACGCCCGCGAGAACAAGATCCCGCTGCTCGGCCTGTGCCTGGGTCTGCAGTGCATCGTGATCGAGGCCGCGCGCAACCTGGCCGACATCCCGGACGCCAACTCCACCGAGTTCGACTCCGCCACCGCCCACCCGGTCATCTCCACCATGGCCGAGCAGCTCGACATCGTGGCGGGCGAGGGCGACATGGGCGGCACGATGCGCCTGGGCATGTATCCGGCCAAGCTCGCCGACGGTTCGATCGTGCGCGAGGTGTACGACGGCAAGGAGTACGTCGAGGAGCGCCACCGCCACCGCTACGAGGTGAACAACGCCTACCGCGCCGAGCTGGAGAAGAAGGCCGGTCTGCAGTTCTCCGGCACCTCCCCGGACGGCAAGCTCGTCGAGTACGTCGAGTACCCGCGTGACGTGCACCCCTACCTGGTCGCCACCCAGGCGCACCCCGAGCTGCGCTCGCGCCCGACCCGCCCGCACCCGCTCTTCGCCGGCCTGGTCAAGGCCGCGGTGGAGCGCAAGACAGGCAAGTAACACCAGGGTTGTACGGTGGCCGGGGTGCGCGTCTTTCGAGGTGTGCGCCCCGGTTTCCGTCGCAGCCCCGCTGTGGCCGATTCCTTTCGGCCGTGACCGGCTCTGTTGCGTGACCGGCTTCTTTTCGTACGTGTGGGAGGACAGGCCATGACGATCAAGGACACCGCCGAGGAGTGGGAGGTCCGGGCGACCGAGACCCCCTTCAAGGGCAACAAGACCTCGGTGCGTACCGACGACGTGGTCATGCCCGACGGATCGGTCGCCCGCCGCGACTACCAGGTCCACCCCGGCTCCGTGGCCGTCCTCGCCCTCGACGACGAGGGCCGCGTGCTGGTCATCCGCCAGTACCGCCACCCCGTACGCCACAAGCTCTGGGAGATCCCCGCGGGCCTGCTCGACATCCCGGGCGAGAACCCGCTGCACGCGGCCCAGCGCGAGCTGTACGAGGAGGCGCATGTCAAAGCCGAGGACTGGCGCGTCCTGACCGACGTCTACACGACGCCCGGCGGCTGCGACGAGGCCGTGCGCATCTTCCTCGCCCGCGACCTCTCCGAAGCCGAGGGACAGCGTTTCGAGGTCGAGGACGAAGAGGCCGACATGGAGGTGGCCCGGGTCTCCCTCGACGAGCTGGTACGCGGTGTGCTCGCCGGTGACCTGCACAACAACTGCCTCGTCGTCGGCGTCCTCTCGCTGGTCGCCGCGCAGAACGGCGACGGCCTCGACGCGCTGCGCCCGGCGGAGGCGCCGTGGCCGGCCCGGCCCTTCGAGGTCTGACGCACCCCTGCTTCGGCAGCCGGCAGTCCGCCGGCATCCCCGCGACGCCATCAGTCCTACGATCGCCTGATCCGATCGGGGGACGTGTCCGCCGTGCTCCTCCCAGATCGTTGCAGAGCGTGAACTAGGCTCTGGAAACGCCCGAACCGGAGTCCCGGCGGGCCCCAGCGTGCAGTGGGACGGGAGTGTGCCCGTGGCGGATCAGGCGGTGGACAACGGCGGCACGAAGGTGTCGGCCAGGGGGCAGCGCCCGGCTGCCGGGTCCGCTCCCACGGAGGGCCAGTTCCTCGGCCGTGCAAGAGAGTTGAAGGAACTCCGGGCCGACATCGAGCGCGCGGGCCTGGACACCCTCTCCGGCAAGAAGGCGCCACGCGCGCGCGTGCTGCTCATCGCGGGCAAGCCCGGCTCGGGTCGCACCGCACTCGCCGAAGAGCTCGTACGGCAGGTCGCCGAGAGTTACCCCGACGGTGTGCTGCGCGTCCGGCTCACCGAGCCCGACGGCACCCCGGTGCCGACCGAACGCACCGCGCGCGAGCTCCTCTCCGCCCTGGAGCGGCCCACGCCGCCCGGGGCCGCCGCCGACGACCTGAGCGAGGCGGTGCGCGAGGCCCTCGCCACCCGCCGGGTGCTGCTCCTGCTCGACGACGCGGCCGATGCCGAGCAGGTCGACGCGCTGCTGCCCGACGCACCGGAATGCCTGGTCGTCGCCGTCTCCGGCGGGCCCCTCACCGGTATCGCGGACGTCCGCCCGTGCACCCTGGGCGGTCTGGACACCAAGTCCGCCCTGGAGCTCCTCGACCGCTTCACCGGCTCGGTGCGCATCACCGTCGACCCGCTCGCCGCCGAGGGCCTGGTCGAACTGTGCGCGGGCCAGCCCGCCGCCCTGGTGCTCGCCGGCGGCTGGCTCGCGGCCCGCCCCCAGTCGGCCGTCGCCGACCTCGCCAAGCAGCTGCGCACCGACGCCGAGGAGGGCCCCCCGCTGGCCCGCGTCTTCCGCCTCGCCTACGCCTCACTCCCGAGCAACGCCGCGCGGATACTGCGGCTGCTCTCCCTGGCCCCCGCCGGCCTCGTCGACCCGCACACCGCGTCCGCCCTCGCCGGCTGCTCCGTGGGCGCCGCGCGCACCGCACTGGACGACTTCGCCGCGCTCGGCCTGATCAGGGCCGTCGAGTCGCCGCTGCCCCAGTACGAGGTGCCCGGCTGTCTGCAGCCGCTGCTGCGCGCGCTCGCCGAGACCCACGACCGCCCGGCCGAGCTGCAGCTGGCCCGCGCCCGGATGCTGGAGCGGACCGTACGGCTGCTGGTGTCCTGCCGTGCCATCACCGAGACCGACAGCTCGCCCGCCCGCGAGAAGCTCGCCGGAATGCCCCGCGCCCTGCGCTTCCCCACCCCCCGGGCGGCCGCCGACTGGCTGCACATCCGGCAGCCCGCGCTGCTGGCCTCCGCCCGGCTCGCGGTCGCCGACGGCGAGCTGGACACGCTGGCCCGCCGCCTCATGGCCGCGCTGGTCCGGGCGATGGTCGCGCACGTCGGTACGCGGGCCGCGGCGCCCGAGCTGTACGGCATCCACCGGCTCGTCCTCGACGTCGCCGAGCGCCGGAAACTGCCCCGCGAGAAGGCCGCGGCGCTGCTGAACCTCGCCGACCTGGACGCGCAGACCGGCCGTACCACCGAGGCGCTGGCCCGCTACCGGGCCGCCCTGGACGCCGGGCGCGAAGCAAATGACCCGTATGCGACCGGCCGCGCGATGGAATCCGTAGGCGGTGCCCACCAGGAGCTCGGGGACTACGACCGGGCCGCCGACTGGTACGGCAGGGCGCTCGCCCAGCGGCTCGCCCGCGACGAGCGCGTCGACGCCGCCCGGCTGTACGGCCGGATCGCCACCGCGCACACCTACGCGGGCCGCTACGGCGAGGCGCTGCGCAACTGGCGCGCCGCCGTCACCGGCCACCGCAGGAACGGCGATGTGGCCGCCCAGGCGCGGGCGTTGAGCGAGATGGCGCGCGTCCAGGAGTACGCCGGTCGGCCCGAGGAGTCGCTGCGCACCTGCCACGAGGCGGTCGAGTGGGCGCGCCGCGCCGACGACGTACGGCTGCAGGCCGCGCTGCAGCTCCGGCTGGCCGACACCCTGGACCGGCTCGGCGACCCCGCGGCCGCCCGGCTGCACCGCGGCGCGGCCGAGCGCATGCTGGGTGATGAGTTCCCAGAGACCGCTTCGGCCAGGGAACAAGGCGCTAACGCCTACGAAATCCGCAGTACATCCGAAGAAGATTGATGCAATGAAAGGCTAGACAGCGGGAACACCTTCATTAAACTGGCTCTGCCGCACCTTCTCCTGCGGTGTCTCCCGATGTGCCCCCGCACATGCGGGTATGTCTTGTAATGCACCACATCCCCTGAGCCAAGGACCGTGATCGACGTGAAGGTCGGCATCCCCCGCGAGGTCAAGAACAACGAGTTCCGGGTGGCCATCACCCCCGCCGGCGTGCACGAGCTGGTGCGCAACGGCCACCAGGTCTTCATCGAGCAGAACGCCGGCGTCGGCTCCTCGATCACGGACGACGAGTTCGTCGCCGCCGGTGCGCAGATCCTCGGCACCGCCGACGAGGTCTGGGCCACCGCCGACCTGCTGCTGAAGGTCAAGGAGCCCATCGCGGAGGAGTACCACCGCCTCCGCAAGGACCAGACCCTCTTCACCTACCTGCACCTGGCCGCCTCCAAGGAGTGCACGGACGCGCTGATCGAGTCCGGCACCACGGCGATCGCCTACGAGACGGTCGAGCTGCCCAGCCGCGCGCTGCCGCTGCTCGCCCCGATGTCCGAGGTCGCGGGCCGCCTCGCCCCGCAGGTCGGCGCCTACCACCTGATGCGCGCGGCCGGCGGCCGTGGCGTCCTGCCGGGCGGTGTCCCGGGTGTGATCCCGGCGAAGGCTGTCGTCATCGGCGGTGGCGTCTCCGGCTGGAACGCCGCGCAGATCGCCATCGGTATGGGCTTCGACGTGACCCTGCTCGACCGCGACATCAACAAGCTGCGTGAGGCCGACAGGATCTTCGGCACGAAGATCAAGGCCGTCATGTCCAACTCCTTCGAGCTGGAGAAGGCCGTCCTCGACGCCGACCTCGTCATCGGCGCCGTCCTCATCCCGGGCGCCAAGGCTCCCAAGCTGGTCACCAACGAACTCGTGTCCCGGATGAAGCCGGGAAGTGTCCTTGTCGACATCGCGATCGACCAGGGCGGCTGCTTCGAGGACTCGCGTCCCACCACGCACGCCGAGCCGACCTTCAAGGTCCACAACTCGGTCTTCTACTGCGTCGCCAACATGCCGGGCGCCGTGCCGAACACCTCCACCAACGCCCTCACCAACGCCACGCTGCCCTACATCGTGTCGCTGGCCAACAACGGCTGGGTCGAGGCGCTGCGCCGTGACCCCGCGCTCGCCAAGGGCCTCAACACCCATGACGGCAAGGTGGTTTACCGCGAGGTCGCCGAGGCGCACGGCCTGGAGCACGTCGAGCTGGAGAGCCTGCTCGGTTAAGTCATCAACGGGTAAAAGGCGATACGTCAACACAGGTCGTCAACCCAGCGCACCCGGCCGGACCTTGCCCGACAAGGTCCGGCCGGATGTGTGTCGGGTCACTTTGCGACACTCGTTCAACTCGCCACGAACGTAACTCTTCCACCGATTCGCACACCGGTGAAACCTACTGTGCGACGGCCTTACGCCCTTGACAGAGGGGTGTTCGGTTGCCGACACATCAGGTCGGGTCCGGCGGATTGTGTTGCTGCGGACCGGTGACACGCCATAGAGTCGCCAATCGTCGGCATGGTGCCACGCTGACCTATCTAGAAGTTTCCTGGTCACCAAGGAGGTAAGACGACTTGTGAATGAGTCGACATTTACTCCCGGGGGTGGTCAACCAGGAATGCCGGCGCGGGGCCAGGGCCCCACGGGGCTCGAGGCTGTCGGCTCCGTCGCTGTCCGAACCTTCGCAGCCCACCAGAGTCCCCGGATGACTCAGACAGCACACCAGAGCATGGATGGCCATCACGTGAACGCCATGGCCGGCAACGGAAGTGGCGAGAACCGCACCCACTTCGCCGACTACGACGACCTGCCCGAGGGGCACTTCTACGACCCCGACGCCGAGTACGAGCCCGATCCCGAGTACGCGGCCACGCTCGCGCCCGACGCTGCCCGTCAGCGCCGTGAGCGCGTCGGCCCGACCGGGCGCCCGCTGCCGTACTTCCCGATCCCGGGCCCGCTGACCGACCACGGCCCCGCGAAGATCATCGCGATGTGCAACCAGAAGGGCGGCGTCGGCAAGACCACGTCGACCATCAACCTGGGCGCCGCGCTCGCGGAGTACGGGCGCCGGGTCCTGCTCGTCGACTTCGACCCGCAGGGCGCGCTCTCGGTCGGCCTCGGCGTCAACCCCATGGAGCTCGACCTCACCGTCTACAACCTGCTCATGGAGCGGGGCATGGCGGCCGACGAGGTGCTCCTGAAGACGGCGGTCCCGAACATGGACCTGCTGCCCAGCAACATCGACCTGTCCGCCGCCGAAGTGCAGCTGGTGAGCGAGGTCGCCCGAGAGTCCACGCTGCAGCGCGCCCTGAAGCCGCTGATGGCCGACTACGACTACATCGTGATCGACTGTCAGCCCTCGCTCGGCCTGCTCACCGTCAATGCCCTGACGGCGGCTCACAAGGTGATCGTGCCGCTCGAGTGCGAGTTCTTCGCGCTGCGTGGTGTCGCGCTGCTCACCGAGACCATCGAGAAGGTCCAGGAGCGGCTCAACCCCGAGCTGGAGCTCGACGGCATCCTCGCCACGATGTACGACTCCCGCACCGTGCACAGCCGTGAGGTGCTCGCGCGCGTGGTCGAGGCCTTCGACGATCACGTCTACCACACGGTGATCGGCCGGACCGTCCGCTTCCCGGAGACCACCGTCGCCGGTGAGCCGATCACCACGTACGCCTCCAACTCCGTCGGTGCCGCCGCCTATCGCCAGCTCGCCAGGGAGGTGCTCGCCCGGTGTCACGCCGAGTGAGTCTGCCGGGGGCCGACGAACTGTTCCGTACCACCGGGGGAATGGCGCTCCAGGCGTCCACGCCCTCACGCCGGACCAACGGCGAGGCCCGGGTGCCCGCTCCGGCGGGCGAGAGCGACGCGGCCGCCGCGGGGGAGGACGCGCCGCAGTCGGTGCCCGTGCAGGGCGGTGACGGCGAGGGCGACGAGCACGTCGCGTCCGACGCCGAGTCGTCCGACGCGGGGGAGTCCCGTAGCCGGGGTGCGGCTCCGGAGCGGTCCGGGCGACGCCAGCCGGCGCAGGAAGGTTCTGCCGCCGCGCAGCCGTCCCGCGGCAAGCGGGGGCGTGCCGCCAACCGTCGGCCCAGCGGACGGGAGCGGCACGACGAGAAGATCACGGTGTACGTGTCCGCCGAGGAGCTCATGGACCTCGAGCACGCCCGGCTGGTGCTCCGGGGTGAGCACGGGCTCGCGGTCGACCGCGGGCGGATCGTCCGCGAGGCGGTCGCCGTGGTGCTTGCCGATCTGGAGTCCCGGGGGGACGCGAGCATCCTCGTACGACGGCTGCGTGGGCGGTAGCGGTAGCCTGCGACGGCTATGACCTCGAACGACGTCCCTGTCCCCGCTTCCGGCTCCGCCGGTCGTCGGCGTGCGCTGGGGCGGGGGCCCGGGGCCGCGCCCCTGGCTGAGCCTCCGGCTGAGGTCTTGCCTCCTGCGGAGGCGGAGCCTGAGTTCGTGTCTCCTGCGGAGGCGGAGCCTGTTGCGCCTGCGGCGGAGGGCGAGTCTTTGGCCGCGGCCGGGTCTTCGGCTGCGGACCGTGGGGCGTTGTGCCCGCCCTCCCCCAAGCTCTCGGCTTCGCTCGAGCAGGGGGGACCCCCATCGCCCAGCGGGACGATTGCCCACGACGCCGGCGGCGGCTCCGAAGCACCCTCCGCTCCAGAGCCCGAAGAGCCCAACGATGGTGTCTTCAAGGTGCGGCTCTCGAACTTTGAGGGGCCCTTCGATCTGCTGCTTCAGTTGATTTCGAAGCACAAGCTCGATGTGACCGAAGTCGCGTTGTCGAAGGTGACCGACGAGTTCATGGCGCACATCAGGGCGATGGGGCCGGACTGGGATCTTGATCAGACGACCGAGTTCCTGGTCGTCGCGGCCACGCTGCTCGACCTCAAGGCGGCGCGGCTGCTGCCGGCCGCCGAGGTGGAGGACGAGGCGGACCTGGCCCTGCTGGAGGCGCGGGACCTGCTGTTCGCGCGGCTGCTGCAGTACCGCGCGTACAAACAGATCGCGGACATCTTCAACGCGCGGCTCGAGGAAGAGGCCCGCCGCTACCCCCGTACCGTCGGGCTCGAAGCCCATCACGCCGAGCTGCTGCCCGAGGTGGTCATCAGCATCGGGGCGGAGGGGTTCGCGAAGCTCGCGGTGAAGGCGATGCAGCCCAAGCCGAAGCCGCAGGTCTACGTGGATCACATCCACGCGCCGCTGGTCAGTGTGCAGGAGCAGGCCGGGATCGTGGTGGCGCGGCTGCGGGAGCTCGGGGAGGCCAGTTTCCGCGCGCTCGTCGAGGACACCGAAGACACCCTCACCGTCGTGGCCCGGTTCCTGGCCCTGCTGGAGCTCTACCGCGAGAAGGCCGTGGCCCTCGACCAGGAGGAGGCCCTCGGGGACCTGATGGTGCGCTGGACGGGCGGGGACGGGGACGAGCAGCCGACCGTCACGGACGAGTTCGACCGGCCGCCCGAGGAAGCCAAGGACGACGCCCAGAAGGAGAAGGCGTGAGCGAGGAGACCACCGAGATCCCGGCAGGGCTGCGCACCGTCGCCGACCTCGATCTCAAGCCGGCCCTGGAAGCCGTCCTCATGGTCGTGGACGAACCCGCGACCGAGGAGCACCTCGCGAAGATCCTGGAGCGGCCGAAGCGGCAGATCAAGGACGCGCTGCGGGAGCTGGCCGACGAGTACACCGTCCAGGGGCGTGGCTTCGAGCTGCGGCTCATCGCCGGTGGCTGGCGGTTCTACACCCGCCCCGAGTACGCGGCGGCCGTGGAGCGCTTCGTGCTGGACGGGCAGCAGGCCCGGCTCACGCAGGCCGCACTGGAGACCCTGGCGGTCGTCGCGTACCGCCAGCCGGTCAGCCGATCCAGGGTCTCGGCGGTCCGTGGAGTGAACTGTGACGGTGTGATGCGCACCCTCCTGCAGCGCGGTCTGGTCCAGGAGGCGGGCACGGAACCCGAAACAGGTGCGATCCTGTACACGACGACGAACTACTTCCTGGAGCGAATGGGCCTGCGCGGTCTGGACGAGCTCCCGGAGCTCGCGCCCTTCCTCCCCGAGGCGGACGCGATCGAGGCCGAGACGCTGGAAGGGGTCCCGTCGTTCGATCCGGATGCACCGGATGCAGATGCAGACGACACGACGACGACGGAACTTTGATGCGAAGCAGTGGCAGTGGCAGGAACAGCGGGCGCGGCAACCCCCGGGGGACCAGTGGGGGCGGCAGCGCCCGGGGGACCGGTGGGCGCGGCTCCCAGCCGAGGAGCGGAACAGGGCGCGACGACAAGCCGAAGCGCGAGGGCAGGCCCCGCCCCGAGGAGCGCCGCTACGACGTGGGCCCCGGCGCCTCCAAGGACGGCCCGAAGTCCGGGCGCGGCAGCGCGGCCCGCGGCGGCGCCAAGGGCGGACCCAAGCAGAGCCAGCAGCGTGGCGGCCGTACGGAGCCCGCGCGCTCCCGCGAGTACGAGACGCGGGCCGAGGAGCGCAACCGGGACCGGTATGCGGGCAAGAAGGACATCAAGCTGCCCAAGACCTTCCCGGGCGCCGAGCAGGAGGGCGAGCGCCTGCAGAAGGTGCTCGCGCGCGCGGGCTACGGTTCGCGGCGCGCCTGCGAGGAGCTGGTCGAGCAGGCCCGCGTCGAGGTCAACGGCGAGATCGTCCTGGAACAGGGGCTGCGCGTCGACCCGGAGAAGGACGAGATCAAGGTCGACGGGCTGACGGTCGCGACGCAGTCGTACCAGTTCTTCTCGCTGAACAAGCCCGCCGGTGTCGTCTCCACCATGGAGGACAACGAGGGCCGTCAGTGCCTCGGCGACTACGTGACGAACCGCGAGACGCGGCTCTTCCACGTCGGCCGGCTCGACACCGAGACCGAGGGCGTCATCCTGCTCACCAACCACGGTGAGCTGGCGCACCGCCTGACCCACCCCAAGTACGGCGTGAAGAAGGTCTACCTCGCGCACATCGTGGGCCCGATCCCGCGCGACCTGGGCAAGCGGCTCAAGGACGGCATCCAGCTGGAGGACGGGTACGCGAAGGCGGACCACTTCCGCGTCGTCGAGCAGACCGGCAAGAACTACCTCGTAGAGGTCACCCTCCACGAGGGCCGCAAGCACATCGTGCGCCGCATGCTCGCCGAGGCCGGCTTCCCGGTCGACAAGCTGGTGCGCGTCGCCTTCGGCCCGATCACCCTGGGCGACCAGAAGTCGGGGTGGCTGCGCCGCCTGTCGAACACCGAGGTCGGCATGCTCATGGCGGAGGTCGGCCTCTAGAGGTCGTAGAGCGTGTCCGTACGACGGCCGGTTCCGGAACTTCTCCGGGACCGGCCGATTCGTTTTCGCCGCCCCGCCGGTCTGTACCGGTGAACGATCCACCGGTGCGTGCCGGTGAACGAAGGGAGCGGGGATGACCACGACGACGGACCGCGACGAGTTCGTGAGGCTGACGGATCCTTACCGGCGGGAGCTGCTCGCCCACTGCTACCGCATGCTCGGGTCGGTCGACGACGCCGAGGACCTCGTCCAGGAGACGTATCTGCGGGCCTGGCGGTCGTACGACGGCTACGAGGGCCGGGCGTCCTTGCGGACCTGGCTGCACCGGATCGCCACGAATACGTGTCTGACGGCTCTGGAGGGGCGTGTGCGCCGTCCGCTGCCCTCCGGGCTCGGAGGGCCCTCAGACGGGCCCGAGGAGCCGCTGAGGGCCCCTGCGACGGACGTGCCGTGGTTGCAGCCGCTGCCCGACGCGCTCGTGGACCCGGCGACCGTGGTGGCGGCGCGGGGGAGTCTGCGGCTCGCGCTCGTCGCCGCGCTGCAGAACCTGCCGGCGCGGCAGCGGGCCGTGCTCATCCTCCGGGACGTGCTGGCCTGGCGGGCGCCCGAGGTCGCCGCCCTGCTCGGCACCTCCACGGCGGCCGTCAAAAGCAGCCTCCAACGCGCGCGTGCCCGGCTCGACGAGGTGGCGCCGGAGGAGGACCTCGTGGTCGAGCCCGAGGGCGCGGCGGACCGCGAGGTGCTCGACCGCTACATGTCGGCCTTCGAAAACGCCGACATGGACGCGCTGCTGGGGCTCCTCCAGGACGGTGTCGAGCTCGAAATGCCGCCCTACTTGGAGTGGTTCAGCGGCAAGAAGGACGTGCTGCGCTTCCTGGAGACCCGGGCACACGTCAAGGGACGGCTGCGGATACTGCCCACGCGCGCGAACGGGCAGCCGACCGCGGCCATGTACGAGCGCGGCGCCGACGGGGTCTTCAGGGCCCACTCCCTGCAGGTGCTCACTGTCGGGCGAGCGGTCGGAGGAGGCGGCGGGCCGGCCGTCGAGGGTCCGGCGGTCGCGCGCATCACCGTCTTCCTGGACCCGGAGCTCTTCGCGCGCTTCGGGATGCCGGCGGTGCTGTCGTGAACACCGGGGAGCTGCTGGAGCGTTCGCTCGCGTACGCCCTGGGGAGCGTCGCCGCCGTCGTACCCGGGAGTCTGGAGCGGGTCACACCCTGCGCGGAATGGGACCTGGGGGATCTGCTCGGGCACCTCGACGACTCGCTGGACGCCCTGTACGAGGGGCTCGCGGGTGGGCACATCGGGCTCTTCCCGGGAGCGGCCTCCGACCCTCTCTGCGGCTTCCGCAGGCGCGCTTGCGCCGTGCTCGGCGCCTGGGCCGCGGGGCCCCCGGAATCCGTGATCGTGGGTGACCGGCCGCTGGATGCCCGGGTGGTGACGGCTGTCGGTGCCGTGGAGATCGTCGTGCACGGGTGGGACGTGTCCCAGGCCTGCGGACAGGCGCGGCCGATTCCCGCCGCGCTCGCCGTCGAACTGCTGCCCGTGGCGCGGTGCGTGGTCGCGGACGAGGACCGTGGCGTGCGGTTCGCGGCGCCGTTCGCCGTGTCGCCGTCCGCTCCGCCCCGGGACCGGCTGCTCGCCTTCCTGGGGCGTCGCGATCCCCGTCGCGACGCGTTGCGCGATTCCTTTTCCGACCGGTCCTGGTCTGCCTTCCGTGAGTGATCCCGTGATCTCACGAAAGGAACCGTCATGGCTGACACCCTGCGTGCCCCGGTCGGGGCCGCCCCCGCGGGCCGGGGGGGGCCCCCCCCCCCCCCCTGGTCCCTGGTACTTGCCGGACGCCGGGCCCGGCAGTGCTCCCACGGCCGGGTCGTAGTCGCCCCCGCCCAGCCCGCCCGGCCGG
>NZ_JBIAVS010000030.1:47571-86328 GCF_042894545.1 Streptomyces sp. NPDC001530 | reverse complement strand
CGTCGCCCTTCCGTCTTACTACCCTTTAATCCAAAAAACCCGCCCCGGGGGGGCCCCCCCGGGGGCCCCCGGGGGGGGCCCCCGGGGGGGGGGGGGGCCCCCCCGCCACACCGCGCGTGGACCGTCGTACTGGCCGGACTCGGGGCGCTGCTGTGCTCCCTCGACGTGGTCGTCGTCGCCACCGCGCTGCCCGCCCTGCGGGCCGACTTCGGGGCGAGCCTGTCCGACCTGGAGTGGACGATCAACGCGTACAACCTCGTCTTCGCCTGCCTCACCTTGACCGGCGCGGCGCTCGGCGACCGGTTCGGGCGGCGGCGCATGTACGTCGTCGGGCTCGCCGTCTTCACGGCGGCCTCGGCTCTCGCGGCGCTCGCGGGCGGCCCCGGGCAGCTGATCGCCGCGCGGGTGGTCCAGGGCGCCGGAGCGGCCGTCCTGCTGCCGCTCACGCTGACCCTGATCAGCGAGGCGTTCCCGGCCGAGAAGCGGGGCGTCGCGATCGGCGTGTGGGGCGGGGTGACGGGGCTCGGCGTGGCGGCCGGGCCGGTGCTCGGCGGCGCCGTCACCGAGGGCCTGTCCTGGCAGTGGATCTTCTGGCTGAACGTGCCGACAGGGCTCGTGATGCTGCCGCTGGCTGCCCTGAAACTCCGCGAGAGCCATGGGTCGCGGCCTCAACTCGACGTCGTGGGGCTGCTGTTGGCGGCGGTCGGCCTGACCGGTCTGGCCTGGGCGCCGGTACGGGCCCCCGAGGTGGGCTGGGGGAGTGCCGAAGTGCTGGGCGCGCTGGCCGTCGGCGTCGTCTTCGTGGCGGCCTTCCTCGGCTGGGAGCGGTCGCGGGCGCGCTTCCCGATGCTGCCGCTCGCGCACTTCAGGAGGCGCGGTTTCGCCACCGCCAACGGCACGGTCTTCCTGATGTTCATGTCGCTGCTCGGCGCCCTCTTCATGGTCACGCAGCTCTTCCAGTTCGGACTCGGCTACTCCCCGCTGGAGGCGGGCGTACGGATCCTCGTCTGGAACGCCATGCCCCTGCTGGTCGCGCCGATCGCGGGCGCGCTGGCGGACCGGTTCGGCAACAGGCCCTTCATGCTCGTGGGCCTGGTCCTGCAGGCGGTGGGGCTGGGGCTGCTCGCCCAGCAGGTCGAGCCCGGCGTCGGGTACGGGAGCCTCGTCGTCCCGCTGATCCTCGCGGGCATCGGCATCTCCATGGTCTTCCCCACGGTCGCGAACGCCGTGACCTCGTCGGTGCCGCTCGGCGACGCGGGTGTCGCGGCCGGTGTCAACAACGCGCTGCGCGAGCTGGGCGGGGTCTTCGGAGTCGCCGTCGCCGCGGCCGTGTTCACGCGCTACGGGGGCTACGGCTCGGCGGAGTCCTTCGTCGACGGCTGCGGGCCCGCGCTGTGGGTCTCGGCGGGGGCGGCGGCGGTGGGCGCGTTGGTGGCGGCGTTCGCGCCGTCGCGCGCCCAGGCTCAGAAAGAGGCAACTTCCCTCGGTTGAGGCCTTGTCGACGCCTGCTCACCTCTTTATAGTCGTAATGACTATTAGTCGATCTGACTATTAATAAGGGGTGGGTGGGCGTGCTCGCACGGGAAGGCCGAGCGCCGGGAGGCAAGGCACCCGAGGGCTATGACAAGTACGCGTTCGAGCCCTTCGCCGTCACCGTCGACCTGGCCGTCCTGACGGTCCGTGCGGGCGCGCTGCAGGTGCTGCTCGTCGAGCGGGGGCAGGAGCCGTACGCGGGCCGCTGGGCACTGCCCGGCGGCTTCGTGCTGCCCCACGAGTCCGCGGAGACCGCGGCCCGGCGCGAACTCGCCGAGGAGACCGGCCTGTCGGACGTCTCCGGACTCCACCTGGAACAGCTGCGGACGTATACGGAACCCGACCGCGACCCCCGGATGCGGGTCGTCTCCGTCGCGTACGCCGCGCTGCTCCCGGACCCTCCCGAGCCGCGCGGCGGCGGTGACGCGGCGCAGGCCCAGTGGTTGCGGTACAACGCGCTCGGTCCGCTCGCCTTCGACCACGACCGGATCCTCGCCGACGCCCACGAACGCGTCGGCGCCAAGTTCGAGTACACCTGTCTCGCCACGTCCTTCTGCCCGCCCGAGTTCACCCTCGGAGAGCTGCAGCAGGTCTACGAGACCGTGTGGGGCACCGCGCTCGACCGACCCAACTTCCGGCGCAAGGTGCTGGCCACGCCGGGCTTCGTCGAGCAGGTCCCCGGTGCCGCGCGCCTCACCGGAGGCCGCGGCAAACCCGCCGCGCTCTACCGGGCGGGCGGTGCCAAGGCCCTGCACCCACCTTTGCTGCGTCCCACTTCGGAAGGACGGCTCTGATGACCACCACGACGCTCGCGAAGCGCGCCGCCACCGGCTCTCTGATCGGACTCGCGCTGGGCGACGCGCTCGGGTTCCCGACCGAGTTCAACTCCGTGCCGGCGATCCTCGCCAAGTGCGGGCCCTGGCGGCAGATGCGGCTGCCCACGCCCGCGAAGGTCACCGACGACACCCAGATGACGCTGGCGCTGGCGCGGGGGCTGCGCACAGCCATGGACCGCGGACTGCTCGGCCCGCTGCGGATGGAGCGGCCGGTGCGCGAGGAGTTCGTGAACTGGTACCAGTCGCCGGACAACAACCGCGCGCCCGGCCGCACCTGCCTCGTCGCCTGCAACCTCCTCATGAACGAGAAGCGCCGCTGGCAGGAGGCCAGCCAGATCGGCTCCAAGGGCTGCGGCGCCAACATGCGGGTGGCTCCCGTGGGGCTCGTACGGGGACTCAGCGACGAACAGCGGGCGGGCGCCGCGCAGTTCCAGGCCGCCCTCACCCACGGGCACCCCACGGCACTCGCCGCGGCCGACCTCACGGCGCATGCGATCTGGCTCCTCACCCAGGGCGCCGAGCCGATGGGACTCGTCGGCCGGCTGCGGTCGTACGCGTACGAGAACCGCCACCGCTACCACTCCCGCTGGCTCGGCGACCTGTGGACCTACAGCGAGGACCCCACGCCGGAGGCCTTCATCGCCCGCGGCTGGGACGAGTGCCTGGGCGCCCTGGACGACCTCCGGCACGCCGTGCGCACCGTCTCGCCCGAGACCGACCCGTGCCTGGCCACCGGCGGGGGCTGGATCGCCGAGGAGGCGCTCGCCACCGGCCTGCTGTGCTTCCTGCTCTTCGTCGATGAACCCGTCACCGCCCTGCGCCGCGCCGCCTGCACCTCCGGCGACTCCGACTCCATCGCCTGCCTGACGGGCGCCTTCGCGGGCGCCTACCACGGCTCGGAGGCCTGGCCGACGGCGTGGGCCGACCGGATCGAGTACCAGGGCGACCTGATGTCGCTGGGGGCGCTCTGGGACGCTTGAGGGATGACTCACGACGTCCTGGACATCGACCTCGCGGCAGTGGTGGCCGAGCAGCCCGACCCGGTGCTGTTCGCCACCATCTCAGGGGCGCACCTGTACGGCTTCCCCTCGCGCGACTCGGACGTCGACCTGCGCGGCGTCCACCTGCTGCCGGCCGCCGAACTGGTCGGGCTGCGCGAGCCGGAGGAGACCCGGTCCCGGATGTGGGTGCGTGACGGCGTCGAGATGGACCTCGTCACCCACGACCTGCGCAAGTTCGTACGGCTGATGCTGCGGCGCAACGGCTATGTGCTGGAACAGCTGCTCTCACCGCTCGTCGTGCACACCAGCGAGGCGCACCGCGAGCTGGCCGCCCTCGCCCCCGGCGTCCTCACCAGCCATCACGCCCACCACTACCGGGGGTTCGCGACGACGCAGTGGCGGCTGTTCGAAAGGACCGGCGAACTCAAGCCGCTGCTCTACACGTTCCGTGTGCTGCTCACCGGCATCCATCTGATGCGCAGCGGCGAGGTGCAGGCCGATCTGCCCACGCTCATCGGGCAGATCGAGGCGCCCGCCTATCTGCCGGACCTGATCGCCGCGAAGGCGGAGCGGGAGCACGGGGACGCCGACGTCGCCCACGCGCGCGTGCAGGACGACGTGGAGCGGCTGCACGTCCTGCTGGACGAGGCGCAGACCGCCTCAGCGCTGCCGGACGCCCCGTCCGCGTACGACGCCCTGCACGCGCTCGTCGTCCGGGTCCGCCTGGAGGGCTTTCGGGACGGCCTGTAGGGCTTTCGGGGCGGCCTGGAGCACTGAGTCCCGGCGCACGCGGATCAGGAAGTCCTCGACGCGGGCGTGGTCCGGCTCGGAGGGGAGGGGGCTGCCCGCGGCCGCCTCGTCGGCCTCCGCCGCCAGACGGGACATCCAGGTCTCGACCTCCGGCCAGGAGACCTCGCCCCGCTTCACCGCGAGCAGCGGCTCGCGCTCGTCGCCGACGTCGATCGTCAGGGCGCCGGTGCGCAGCAGGTCGCGAGAGCTCATCAGGAGGCGCAGGAGGTGCATGGCGTGCTTCCAGCGCGGAGCGCCGTGCTTGCGGACGTCGGCTTCCAGCTTCTTGCGCTGGCCCAGGGCGTAACGGGCGAACGTGTCGTGCGCCTGGCGGGAGAGGAACGCCTCGCGGAGGGCGAGGAGTTCACGGCCCGTGTCGTCTACGTACTCGACGAGGGGGGAGTGCAGGCACTCCAGGATGTTCGGGTTGGCGCGCAGCGCGAGGGCACAGAAGCGCTCCAGCTCCCAGCTGAACTGCTCCTCGGCTGGTCCTTCGACATGCGTCGGCGGCTTCTCGAAGCGCCAGAAGAACGGGGTCGGGGCGAGAAAGACACCCCGGCGGTCCGTGTCGCTGCTGTCCGTGGCCAGACCGAAGGCGCGGGAGCCCATCACGCAGGAATAGATCGTGTGGTCGCGCACCAGCGTGTGGTCGCGCACCAGCGGCGCGGAGGGGCCGGACGCCTGGGAAGCCTCGGAATGCATGCCCCGGAGCGTACGTGCCGCCTCACGCCAGGCGGATCGAATTTCCCTCCACCGTGATCTTCTCCGCGGGCAGCGGGCGCCGGGCCGGGCCGGCCTTCACCGCGGCGTCCTCGATGCTGAACTTGCTGCCGTGGCAGGGGCAGTTGATGGTGCCGCCCGAGACGGTGCTCACCGTGCAGCCCTGATGGGTGCAGACCGCCGAGAAGGCCTTGAACTCGTCCTTCTTCGGCTGGGTGACCACGACCTTCTCGTCCTTGAAGATCTTGCCCCCGCCGACCGGGATGTCGCTGGTCTTGCTCAGCTCCTGACCACTGGACGCGTTCACGGACGGGGACGATTCCGACGCGTTGCCGCTGTCGCCGTACTTGCTGCATCCCACGAGCAGCGCGGACGCCCCCGTCGCGAGAACGGTGCGTCGCGTCGAGCGGTTGGTCATGTCGTCACTCCGAACGTACGGAAGAACCAGAGGGCGGACGTCAGCCAGATGACGGTGAGGACGGTGAAGACGAGGCCGCCGACGAGGGGCAGCAGCCAGCCGGGCAGGCGCTCCGAGCGGAGCAGCAGCATCTTGGCACTGAAGGCGCCGAAGAAGAAGCAACCCAGGAGCGAGTGCCACAAGACGCGCGTTTCGTACGTCTGATAGCCCAGCGCATACAGACAGTGCACCGCGACCGGCACCGCCACCAGGAAGGCGATCCGCCCCGACCAGCGGTGCAGCACGGGCGCCCAGCCCGGCCCCGGCAGCTTCCCGTACACCATGAACGCCGAGACGAGCTGGACGAGCGCGAAGGCGAACGCTGTCGTCGCCAGCCACGACTTCACCGCGCCCGTGCTGCTGAAGCCGGCGAGGTTGAAGGCGGTCCCCGCCGGGTCGTGCACCTTGCCGTACGCGCCGAGGCCGACCGCGACCGCCGCGGCGACCAGGGCCGGGACGAGATAGCGGGTCGCGCTCGGGCGGCGGTGGGCGGGCTGGGGAGAAGGGAAGCCCTGGGTGGCGGCGTTCGGGTCCACGGTCATATCGGTTCCCTAGTCAGGCCTGATCAGAAAGGGGGCCAAGAACGGGTCACAGGTCGGGTCGCGGAACGGGTCAGAGGTCGGGTCGCGGAACGGGTCACGGAGTGACGGGCCGGGCGGTGAGTGTCTGTCCGTCGATCGTCACGGCGCCGGTCTCCGGGTCGATCCGGGGCGCCGCCGAGGGCTTCCCGTCGCGGTCCAGGATGCCGACCTGCTTGCCGCCGGGCAGCACGATCCAGCCGCCGTCGAGCTTGGCGCCGCGCACGGTGGCCGTCGCCCGGTACAGCCCGGACGGCTTGACCGCCTTGTCGGCCGTGAAGCCGTACTGCTGCCCGCCCAGGTCGACGGTGCCGCGGATCCGCTGGCCGTCCTTGAGCGCGCCGTTGAGCTCGGCGCCGTTCTTGCCGGTGAGCTTCATGGTGCCGTCGTCCTTGACGTCGCCCTTCAGCCACGACTCCTTGTCGCGCCCGTCGCAGAAGTACGCGATCGCCTTGCCGTCGCGCAGGGAGACGGCAACCGCCGAGGAGTGGTCGTCGGTACGGCCCGCGTAATCGGCGTTCGTTACGGGGCTGGTGGTCGGGGAGGGACTCGGCGGTGGCGCGGCCTTCGTCGGCGACGAGCTGGGCGTCGGGTTCGGTGACACCGTGACGCCGGGCGACTCCCCCCGGTACGACGACGCGTTCTTCGTCCCCGTCGTCGCGTTGAGCGAGAGCATGAACACGCCGAGCAGCAGCCCCGCGAGAAGGGTGAGCAGGGGTCCTGGACGCTTCATACGGGCCTCCCCCGAGGCGAGTCTCCTGCCATGAGAGCGGACCCGTGCCCCCGCGTCCAGAGGCGCACGGGTGCGTTCTCACTACAAGTGGCGGAATAGGGCGATTCAGGTGACATTGACAGGGTCTGAGGCCGGGCGGTGACCTACCCCCGGCCGCACTCTCGAAAGGCGTGACCATGGCGGGTAACGATCTCGGCAGCCTGCTCGGCGGTCTCCTCGGCGGAGGCGGCCAGGGCGGTACCTCGGGCGGAGCCAACATCCTGGGCTCGCTGCTCGGGGCCCTCATGAAGGGCGAGGGCGGCGGCCACGGGGGCAATCCGCTCGGTGGGCTGCTGGACCTGCTCACCCAGTCCGGGCTCGCCGAGCAGAAGAACTCCTGGGTCGGCACCGGCGAGAACCAGCCGGTGACCGGCGCGCAGATCCAGCAGGCGCTGCCCGACGAGACCCTCAAGCAGGTCTCCGAAGAGGCCGGCGTCACCCCGGATCTGGCCGCGACACAGATCGCCCAGGTGCTGCCCCAGGTGGTCGACAAGCTGACGCCGAACGGTCAGATCCCCGCCGGCTCCCTGGAGGAGCTCATCAAGGCGCAGCAGATCTGAGCCGTTCCCGGTGCGCGGCGCCCGTCTCGTCAGGCGGGCGCCGCGCACCGGCGCGTTGCGGGCTGACTACGCTGGTGTGACAAGTCGAGTAAGTCGATCAGCCGAGTCCGTGGATTCGTAGATTCAGCGAGGAGCATCACCGTGGCGGTACGAGCGGTCCGGGGCGCCGTCCAACTGGAGCGGGACGAGGCCGCGCACATGGACGAGCAGGTCAGCGAGCTGCTCACCGCCATCCTGGAGCGGAACGAGCTCACCACGGACGACCTGATCAGCATCTGGTTCACGGCGACGCCCGATCTGCACAGCGACTTCCCGGCGGCCGCGGCCCGCAAGCTCGGCATCGTCGACGTACCGCTGATCTGCGCGCAGGAACTGGACATCGAGGGCGCGATGCCCCGTGTCGTACGGGTCCTCGCGCACATCGAGTCCGACCGGCCGCGCACCGACATCGTGCACGTCTACCTGGGCGCCGCGGGCGCACTCCGCAAGGACATCGCCCAGTGAGAACCGCACTTGTCGTCGGAACCGGGCTGATCGGTACGTCGGCCGCGCTCGCGCTGGCTTCGCGCGGCGTCGTCGTCCACCTCGCCGACCACGACCCGGAGCAGGCCCGTACGGCCGCCGCGCTCGGCGCCGGCACGGACGCGGCACCCGAGGGGCCCGTCGACCTCGCGATCGTCGCGGCCCCGCCCGCGCACGTGGCCGCGACGCTCGCGGACGCCATGCGGCGCGGACTCGCCCGCGGCTACCTCGACGTCGCCAGCGTCAAGGGCGGCCCGCGCCGCGAGCTGGAGGCGCTCGGCCTCGACCTCTCCTCGTACATCGGTACGCACCCCATGTCGGGCCGCGAGAAGTCGGGCCCGCTGGCCGCCACCGGCGACCTCTTCGAGGGGCGCCCCTGGGTGCTCACCCCCACCCGCGACACGGACACCGAGGTCCTGAACCTCGCCCTGGAGCTGGTGTCGCACTGCCGTGCCGTGCCCGTCGTCATGGACGCGGACGCCCACGACCGGGCGGTCGCGCTCGTCTCGCACATGCCGCACCTGGTGTCCAGCATGGTCGCCGCGCGCCTGGAGCACGCGGAGGAGGCGGCGGTACGGCTGTGCGGACAGGGCATCCGTGACGTGACTCGCATCGCGGCCTCCGACCCCCGGATGTGGATCGACATCCTCTCCGCGAACCCGGGGCCGGTCGCCGACCTCCTCGCGGACGTCTCCGCCGACCTCGACGAGACCGTGCAGGCCCTGCGCGCCCTCCAGTCCTCGGACGAGGCCAAGCGGCGCGAGGGCGCCACCGGCATCGAGGATGTGCTGCGGCGTGGCAACGCGGGGCAGGTGCGGGTGCCCGGCAAGCACGGGTCCGCTCCGCGTACGTACGAGGTCGTGGCCGTCCTCATCGACGACCAGCCGGGGCAGCTGGCTCGTATCTTCGCGGACGCGGGGATGGCGGGGGTCAACATCGAGGACGTGCGGATCGAGCATGCGACGGGGCAGCAGGCCGGGCTGGTGCAGCTGATGGTGGAGCCCAAGGCCGCGCCGGTGTTGAGTGCGGCGTTGCGGGAGCGGGGTTGGGCGTTGCGGCAGTAGGTAGATGGGGGCGGCGTCTTGGGTTTTCGCCCCTCCGCCCCTACCCGTCCCGTATCTGGGGCGCTCAGCCCCCAGCCCCCCGTATCGGCTTTGACGGCCTCGTCCTCACACGCCGGACGGGCTGAAATCCTCCCCCCAGAGCTGGATTGCAGCGCCGTGCCGGAGGCCTCGGCGTACCCAGTAACCTTGTGCGGGGCGCGTTCGTGTCCCGTACCTACCCACCACCCCGTATCAGGAAGGTGTCCGTCACCGTGGAAAAGGCCGCCCGGACCGCCCCGGCTGTGATTGTCGCCATCGACGGCCCCTCCGGCACGGGCAAGTCGAGCACCTCGAAGGCCGTGGCCGCGCAGCTCGGGCTGAGCTACCTGGACACGGGGGCGCAGTACCGCGCGATCACGTGGTGGATGGTCAACAACGGCATCGACGTCACGGACCCGTCCGCGATCGCCGCCGCGGCCGAGAAGCCGGAGATCATCTCCGGGACCGACCCGTCCGCGCCGACCATCACCGTCGACGGGACCGATGTCGCGGGTCCGATCCGTACGCACGAGGTCACCTCCAAGGTGAGCGCGGTCAGCGCGGTGCCCGAGGTGCGTGCCCGGATCACCGAGCTGCAGCGTTCGCTCGCGGTCTCCGCCGAGACCGGGATAGTCGTCGAGGGGCGCGACATCGGGACGACCGTGCTGCCCGACGCCGATCTGAAGATCTTCCTCACCGCCTCCCCGGAGGCGCGTGCCGCCCGCCGCAGCGGTGAGCTGAAGGGTGCCGACGTGCACCAGACGCGCGAGGCGCTGCTGAAGCGGGACGCGGCCGACTCCAACCGTAAGACCTCTCCGCTCGCCAAGGCGGACGACGCGGTCGAGGTGGACACCTCCGACCTCACGCTCCAGCAGGTCATCGAGTGCGTCGTCACCCTCGTCGAGGAGAAGCGGGCCGCGAAGTGAGCGAAGCCCCTTCCATCCGGGGCGCCGAGGTCGGGCGCCGTATCGGCGTCGGTCTGATGTACGGGCTGTGGAAGCCGCGTGTTCTGGGTGCGTGGAAGGTTCCCGCGACCGGTCCGGCGATCCTCGCCGTCAATCACTCCCACAACATCGACGGCCCGATGGTCATGGGCGTGGCGCCCCGGCCCACGCACTTCCTGATCAAGAAGGAAGCGTTCATCGGCCCGCTCGATCCCTTCCTGCTCGGCATCGGCCAGCTGAAGGTGGACCGCGAGACGACCGACCGCACGGCCATCACCCGGGCGCTGGGTGTGCTGGAGCACGGCGGGGTCCTCGGGATCTTTCCGGAGGGCACCCGCGGCGAGGGCGACTTCGCCTCGCTGCGCGCCGGGCTCGCGTACTTCGCCGTACGCAGTGGGGCTCCGATCGTCCCGGTGGCGGTGCTGGGAAGTTCCGAGAAGAGCGGCCGGTTGATAAAGGCGCTGCCCCCGCTGCGCAGCCGGGTCGACGTCGTCTTCGGCGACCCCTTCGAGGCGGGCGACGGCAGCGGACGGCGTACGCGCAGGGCACTGGACGAGGCGACCGCGCGGATCCAGAAGCAGCTGAGCGCCCATCTGGACAACGCCAGGCGTCTGACCGGACGCTCGGAAAACGCCGGGCGCCCCACCGGGCACTAGGCGACACTTGAGTAGTGGATCACCCGATATGCGGGTGGTCCACCGATCACCACGAATGAACGACGAGGTACGGACTTCATGAACGACCACATCCAGCCCGAGGGCTCGGCAGAGCACGACCACGGGGCGCTCGGCGATGTCGAGTACGCGGAGTTCATGGAGCTCGCCGCGGAAGAGGGCTTCGACGTCGAGGACGTCGAGGGCGCGATCGAGGAGGCGGGCCACGGTCCGCTGCCCGTCCTCGCCGTCGTCGGCCGTCCCAACGTCGGCAAGTCGACCCTGGTGAACCGCATCATCGGCCGCCGCGAGGCGGTCGTCGAGGACAAGCCGGGCGTCACCCGCGACCGCGTCACCTACGAGGCCGAGTGGGCGGGCCGCCGCTTCAAGGTCGTCGACACCGGCGGCTGGGAGCAGGACGTCCTCGGTATCGACGCGTCCGTGGCCGCCCAGGCCGAGTACGCGATCGAGGCGGCCGACGCGGTCGTCTTCGTCGTCGACGCCAAGGTCGGCGCCACCGACACCGACGAGGCGGTCGTACGACTGCTGCGCAAGGCAGGCAAGCCCGTCGTGCTGGCCGCCAACAAGGTCGACGGCCAGAGCGGCGAGTCCGACGCGGCGTACCTCTGGTCCCTCGGCCTCGGCGAGCCGCACCCCGTCTCCGCGCTGCACGGCCGCGGCACCGGCGACATGCTGGACGCCGTCCTGGAGGCGCTGCCCGAGGCCCCGGCGCAGACCTTCGGCGCCGCGGTCGGCGGCCCCCGCCGGATCGCCCTCATCGGCCGCCCGAACGTCGGCAAGTCGTCGCTGCTCAACAAGGTGGCGAACGAGGAGCGCGTGGTCGTCAACGAGCTCGCGGGCACCACCCGCGACCCGGTCGACGAGCTCATCGAACTCGGCGGTGTCACCTGGAAGTTCGTCGACACGGCGGGCATCCGCAAGCGCGTCCACCTCCAGCAGGGCGCCGACTACTACGCCTCGCTGCGCACGGCCGCCGCCGTGGAGAAGGCCGAGGTCGCGGTCATCCTGATCGACGCGTCCGAGACCATCTCCGTGCAGGACCAGCGCATCGTGACCATGGCCGTCGAGGCCGGGCGCGCGATCGTCCTCGCCTTCAACAAGTGGGACACCCTCGACGAGGAGCGCCGCTACTACCTGGAGCGCGAGATCGAGACCGAGCTCCTCCAGGTGGCGTGGGCGCCGCGCGTCAACGTCTCGGCGCGCACCGGCCGCCACATGGAGAAGCTCGTCCCGGCGATCGAGACGGCCCTGGACGGCTGGGAGACCCGCGTCCCGACGGGTCGGCTGAACGCCTTCCTCGGCGAGCTGGTCGCCGCCCACCCGCACCCGATCCGCGGCGGCAAGCAGCCCCGCATCCTCTTCGGTACGCAGGCGGGCACCAAGCCCCCGCGGTTCGTGCTCTTTGCCTCCGGCTTCATCGAGCACGGCTACCGGCGCTTCATCGAGCGCCGGCTGCGTGAGGAGTTCGGCTTCGAGGGCACGCCGATCCATATCTCGGTGCGGGTGCGCGAGAAGCGCGGCGCCAAGAAGAAGTGACGTAGCAACAACGGGTAAGGGGCGGCTCCTCAAGGAGCCGCCCCTTACCCGTGCGTGCGTCAGAGCCCCCTGCGGGGCGCGGGGGGCAGCGCGGCCGGGATGTGGTGCATTCCCGTGCTGTGCTGCCGCCCGCTCGGCTGCCAGACGGCGGTCGTCGTCGCCGTCTGACCGTGCTGCGCTCCACTCTGGCGTGCGGAGTGCGCACCCGCGCTGTACGAGCTGTAGGAGCTGTACGAGCCCGAGGCGCCATACGAACTCGCACCGTCCGGGAGGCTCCCGAAAGCCGTGAAGCCCAGGTTCTCCTCGCCGTGCCGGTCGCCGGGCAGGGACCTGAAGGACCGCATCCACTCGGCAGAGAGCGCGTCGTAGATCGGCGTGGCCGAGGGGCCGCCCGAAAGGTCCTGAGCCGGTCGCGAGGGGGGTACCTCCCTGCTCGAGCCCGGTCGAGAGCTTGGGGGAGGGATCGGCTGGAAGGGCTGGCGGCGGGGGACGTCGTAGGTGTGCACGTATGTGCCAACGACCCCGCCGCCCAACGGATGCGGCCACCTGCCCGCTTTCGCAGGTCACCGGGAGTGTGCCAGGCCCCGACAGGGGCTCGGGGCTGTGACACTGTGCGGCTTCCGCCGCGCAGGCCGCGCGGGCGCGGCCGGCCACGGACGTCCCGGAGCCGGCAAACCACCCGCAGCTACCCCGGCAACCGGCACCTATCCCGGCAACCCGCAGCTACCCCGGCAAAGTCAGCGGAGCGCTCACGTCCCCGCGAGCGGCATCGCGGCCGCGACGAGCTTGCCGTTGGCCGCCGCCTTGTCCAGCGCGTCGCGCAGCAGGTCCTCGCGGGGCTGGCGGCCGATCGAGCCGACCGGGGCCGCGAACAGGAGTACCTGCTGGTGCTTGTTGGCGGCCGCCCGCCAGCTCTCGGCGACCTGGAGCGCCTGGTGCGCCTGCCACCAGGCGACGGGCGAGCCACCGCCGGTGCCCGGCTGCAGCACGGCGTGCAGCTGGCCCATGGCGAGCAGCACGGACCAGCCGTGCAGCACCGGCGGCACCGAGTTCAGCTCGGTCACCGGCATGAAGCCCTGTTCGATGAGCAGGGGCAGGAAGTCGTCGCCGATGTCGGTCGAGCCGGGGCGCACGATGGGGCCGGTCGGTTCGACGACGAGCGCCGGGTGCAGCTCGCCGTTGATCAGGACCAGTCCACTGGTGACACCGAGCACGGCCTGCTCGGGCGCGGCCTGGACGGACGGGCCGTCGGGGCTGATCGAGCGGACGGCGCCCTGCAGTTGTTCCTCGGTGACCTGCACGACCTGTGAGGGCAGACAGGTGGCGTGGGCGAAGGCGAGGACGGCGGTCTCGTCGCCGATGAACAGGACGGTGCTGGTGCGCTCCTGTTCCGAGTCGCCCGGGGTGCGGCAGGACGTGCAGTCGTAACTGCCCGGGGCGTTCTCTCCGGCGAGCAGCCGGTCGGCTTCTTCGTCGCCGATCTCGGCGCGTACGTCGTCGCTGACGTCGAGCATGCGCGGCACGGTGGCTCCTCGGGATGCGGTGCGTGGCGATGCCGGGTGGCTCCCGGCTCATGAAGCCGGGGGGTCCCCGGCTTCATGAAGATGACAACGGGCGATCTGTGGCCGGAGTCACGCCCGAGAGCGAACGGAATCGAACCATCCGACGCGCAGGGTGAGGTCACCTGCGGAATCGGTTACTCCAAGTCAACTTCATGGAATCCCAAGGAAGTTGATCCGGTGAAGTGGGTCACAGATCGCCAGGGCGACAGGTCGACAAATCCGGAAATCACCCCATGAAGTGGGTGGCCAAAAATCGACGATACTCGCGGTAACGGCGAACTGGCCTCGAATGACAAGGAGTTGGTTGATATCGGGGCGGCAAGCTCCCTAGATTCCTCGGCCGTGTGCAACGAGCACCGCTCGGGTACGTCCGCCGGCCGAACCAAGCCAGCTCACAGCACAGCCTCCGGCGGACGGGGCGGAGCGCGACGAACGCGTCCTACGCGCAGGGAATCGCGCCCCGACTTGGGGGACCCCGGGTGTTTCGAGAGGGAACTACATGTCCGCATGTGCCGAGAACACTCATAAGGCTCGTACGACGACCAAGGCTCGTACGACGGCGGTCCTCGCCGGGGCGGCACTGCTCGCCCCGCTCGGACTGCTCGCCGCGACCGGCGACGCCGCCGCGGCCGACAGTGGAGTGTGGGACCGCATCGCCAAGTGCGAGAGCGGCGGGAACTGGCACATCAACACCGGCAACGGCTACTACGGAGGACTCCAGTTCTCCGCCGGCACCTGGCGCGCGTACGGCGGCACCGCCTACGCGTCGACCGCCGACAAGGCCTCCAAGGCCGCGCAGATCGCCATCGCCACCAAGGTCCAGCGCGCACAGGGGTGGGGCGCGTGGCCCACCTGTTCGGCGCGCGCCGGAGCCTACGGAAACGCGCCCGCGTCCTCGGGCGCCGGGTCGGCCGGAGCATCGGCCGCCACGAAGTCAACACCCAAGTCGGCCCCGTCGACGTCGAAGCCGTCGAAGGCGCCGGCACGTCCGTCGGGCCACACGAACCGTGACGCGTCCCGCGGCGACTACACCGTCCGCGACGGCGACACGCTGAGCGGTATCGCCGCGCGGCACGGGACCAGCTGGCGGACGATCTACGCCGCCAACCGGGCCGTCATCGGCGGTGATCCCGACCTGATCGTGCCCGGGCAGCGGCTCGACCTCTGAGCACCGCTCCCCCCGGCCCCGGGCACGGGGCGCCACCCGGTCCTCCGACCGGGTGGGGCCCCTGGTCCCGCCGGGCGCGGCTCGACGAACGGGTGGGATGCCCTGCTTAGCGTGAGCCGATGTCCTCCGTGACGAACCTGCGCATGCGCTACGCGGCCGTGGTCGCCGCCGTCCTGGCCGTCCTCGTACCTCCTACGGGGGCGGCCGCCGCGCCACCGCCCCCGCTTCCCGGCCCCCGGTCGGTAGGGGTGTCGTACGACTGTGGGAAGGACCAGTGGCCCTGGGGCTGCATCGCCGAGTGCGAGAGCGGCGGACACTGGGACGCGAACACCGGGAACGGCTTCTACGGAGGGCTGCAGTTCTGGCAGCCCACCTGGGAGGAGTTCGGCGGCCTCGCGTACGCCCCCCGCGCGGACCTCGCCACGCGCAAGGAGCAGATCGCGGTCGCCGAGGAGGTGCTCGCCGCCCAGGGGTGGGTGGCCTGGCCCGTCTGTTCCCAGAGGTACGAACTCCAGGGCCGTATGCACGTGGTGAAGTCCGGCGAGACACTCTCGTCGATTGCCCGCAAATACCAGGTCAAGGGCGGCTGGAAGGCGCTGTACCAGGCCAACAAGCAGATGATCGGCAGTGATCCGGGCCGGCTGAACGTGGGCACGCTGCTCGTCATCCCGGAGGGTTCGGGCGGCGCCCGCCACTCGGCCCTCGTCCTGTTCGGCCCGCCCCTGGTCCCGCTGTCCCCACTGCCCTCCGTGCCACTTCGGCCGCCTCTCCGCTGAACACGACCGCACCACGGCGCAGTTCGTGCACGTACGTCGTCCGGCCCGCCCGCTCGCGCAGGCCGGGCGGCAGTCGCTGCTCGGCGACCACCACGCACGCGTCGAGGCCGCCCAGCAGCTCGTACGTCCGTGCCGCGACCGTCGGCGACATGCCCTGCGCGGGTTCGTCGACGAGCACCACGCGCGCGCGTGCCAGCAGGGCGCGGGAGAGGGCGAGCATGCGCTGCTCGCCGCCGGAGAGGGTGCCGGCGCGGCGGGAGAGGAGGGGCTCCAACTGCGGGTAGGCGTCGAGGGCGGCGGCGAAGTCGCCCGCGGACAGCTCCAGGTTCTCGCGGACGGTGAGCGAACCGAAGACGGCCCGGCGTTCCGGGACGAGACACAGGCCGCGCCGGGCGCGCTCGTACGCGGGCATGCGCGTCACGGCGGCGCCGTCCCAGACGACGGCGCCGCCGGACAGTGGCACGGTTCCCGCGAGGGCGCGCAGCGCGGTCGTACGGCCGGAGCCGTTGCGGCCCAGCAGCACGGTGAGGCCGGGGGCCGGGGCGACGAGGGTGACGCCGTGCAGGGCCTCCAGGGGGCCGTAGCGCACGCGCGCGTGGTGCAGGGCGATGCTCATCCGCCGGTCCTCGTCTCCAGTACCCGGTCGGCGGGGCCGGAGGTGACGATCCGCCCCGCGGCCATGACATGGACGGTGTGCGCCAGGTCGGCGACCAGGTCGAGGTCGTGCTCGACGACGAGCAGGGCCATGCCGTCCGCGGCCAGGGCACGCAACACGCGGGCCAATGCGGTCACTTCGCCGGTGTCGAGGCCGGCCGCCGGCTCGTCGAGCAGCAGCACGCGCGGGCTCCCGGCGAGCGCCCGCGCCAGCTCGACGCGCCGGAGCGTCCCGGTCGGCAGCCCCGCCGCGGGCAGCGCCCGCACCGGCCCGTCGAGGCCGAGCAGCCGCAACGTCCGTTCCACCGTTCCCGGATCGGCGATCCGTCCCTGCTCGGCGCCCACGCGAACGTTTTCGGCCACGGTCAACGAGGGAAAGACCGCCAGCTGCTGAAAGGTCCGCGCGACCCCCATCCGGGTCCGTGCGTGCGCGGTCGTCCGGGTGATGTCCCGCTCCCCGAGCAGCACCTGCCCGCCCGAAGGGCGCAGCGTCCCGGCGAGACAGTGGAAGAGCGTGCTCTTTCCGGCGCCGTTGGGGCCCACGACCGCGGTGACGCGACCGGGCCGGACATCGAGCGAGACCCCGTCGAGGGCGGTGAAGCCGCCGTAGGTGACGTGGAGTTGGCGGGCGGTCAGGGGTGGGGCGGTGGTCGGTTCCGGAGGCGGGTGCGGACTGCGGGCCGTTCGACGCGGGGTGCTGGTCGCGGGCCGCGAGGCCGAAGCCCTTCCCGGCGAGCTCGGCCGCGCCGCGCCATCCCCGGGGGGACCCGGCCTACCAGGCGTCCGGGCACCGGCCGGCGATGCGATGCCGCCTGCTTGAGCGGAGTCGTCCTGTCGGCTGGAGGGTGTGCCTGATTCATGGACCGGCGTGTCGCCGGGCGGTGGTGTGGTGTTGTCCGGTGGGTTCGGGGGCGCGTCTGGTTCTTGGCCGGGTGCATCGCCTTCTTGGCCGGAAGCATCGCCGCGTGGTGGCGCGGTGCCGTCCGATCGGTTCGGGGGTTCGCCCGGCTCCTGGGCGGGAGCCTTGCTTCGCGGCTGTGTGGCGCTTTCCGGTGGCTCGGCGCCCTGTGTCTTTCTGCCGATGTCGGGGGATACGGCGTCGCTGGGTGGAGGGGTGGCGGGGGGCTCCGGTGGTGCGTCGCTCGGGGGGTCGGGCATGGCTGGCCCGCCTCGTTCGCTGCGGGGTTCGGGTGCTCCTGGGTGTCGCCGTGGGGTGGGCGCCGTTCTTGTGTCGCCAGGGCGGGCGGGTTTGGCTGGGCCGCGTTGTTCGCTGCGGGGTTCGGGTGCTCCTGGGTGCCGTCGTGGGGCGGGCGCTGTTCTCGTGTCGCCGGGGCGGGCGGACTTGCCGGGGCGGCGTCGGCCGTCGCCCGGACCTGGCGCTCCTGGGCGCCAACGCCCCGGCGTGCTGGGCGCGCCCGCTGTGGTGCTCCCCGCGTTCACCATCGCGGTGGCCCCCGCCGGGACAAGCCTGCTGGCTCTCGTCGGCTCCACCGGTCGCAGGTGCCGGCGTACGTGTGCCCCCAGGGGGGTCAGCGTGGCCCGGCGGCGCAGTCGTAGTCGGGAGGCCGCCGTGCGCAGTGCCTCGTACGGTCCTCCGGGGAAGCGGCCGACGAGGACGGCCAGGACGCCGATGAGGGCCGCCGCCACCCCGCCGCGTGCCCCCGCGTCGAGTCCCACGAGCAGGGCGGCGGCGGCCAGTGCGCCGAGGACGCTGTCGGCGCCGAGGACAACGACCGCCGCGAACCAGAGCAGCCCGCGGACGGGGTCGTACGCCGCGGCGTCGAAGGCGCGCAGGCCCATGCCGAGCATGCCGCCGCCGAGCGCGGCCAGGGCGGCGCCCGCGACGAACGCGGCCAGTTTCAGGGCCGGAACGCGGACACCCGCAGCCGAGGCGCCCGACTCGTGGTCGCGCATGGCGGCCAGGGCCCGGCCCGTACGGCCCCGGCGCAGGGCGTGCGCGGCGAGCAACGCGGCGGCCAGCAGGGCCAGTTCGAGCATGTAGTAGGCGCGGTCGCCGTCGAAGCCGGTCGGGCGGTCGAGGGACAGCCCCGAGGTGGCGTACGGCTGGGCGAAGACGAAGCGGCTGACGCCCACGCCGACCGCGAAGGTGGCCAGCGCGAGGGCCAGGCCGTGGCGGCTGATGGCCGGCCAGCCGGTCAGGACGCCGAGCGGGGCGACCAGGAGCACGGCCACCGCGAGTGCGGCCAGCTCGGGCAGGCGTGGCAGGCCGGGGAAGCGGCCGGCCGCCAGCAGCGCCGTGAAGAGGGCGCCCAGACCCGCGTACGCGGCCTGCCCGAGCGAGATCTGACCGCCCCGGCCCGTCACGACGACCAGCGAGAGCAACACCACGCCCAGCGCCGGGACCTGCACCGACGTATGCAGGTCCGAGCCCGCGAATCCGAGGGGCAGCAGGAAGAGGACGACCGCCACTATCCACGCGCCCGGCGGCGTCGCCACGCGGGCCGTCGCCGTGCGCGGCAGCGCGTCGCGGGTGCCGATGCCGGGCAGCACGAGCGCCGCGATCAGCAGCGCGACCACGAACAGGTTCGCGCCGACCGCCTGGAGCAGCGGTTCGGCCCAGCCCGACGGATGCAGCCGCGTCAGCTGGCTCTGGGCGACCCCGATGCCGAGCGCCACGACGACGGCGACCGGGAGGCTGCGCATCCGGGCAGCCACCGCCACCGCCATGACCTCCATGACGAGCAGCGGCATGCCGTACGGGTCCAGGCGCACGTACGGGGCGAGGAGCACGCCCGTCAGGCCCGCCGTGAACGAGCCGAAGGCCCAGCCCGCCGCGGCCACCCGGTCCGCGTCGATGCCGCCCAGGACGGCGAGCGAGCGGTCGTCGACGACGGCGCGCAACTCCGTGCCGAACCGGGTCCACCGCGTCACGGCGCCGACGCCCAAGGCCAGCGCGACGGCCACCGCCAACTGCCCCCACGGATCCGCCGACACCAGCGTCGGCGCGTCCGCGCGCGCCCCGGTGCCCCACACCAGCGCGGCCCCGCCGACCAGCAGGACGAAGACGCCGATGGACGCGACGAGGGTCTGCGCCGGGTCGCTGCCGAGGACCGACAAGGGGCGGAAGACGAAACGCTCCAGGATCATGCCGATCGCCGGTGCAACCAGCAGCAGTGTCACCGAGGCGCCGAGCGCGAGCGGCCAGCCCCACTCGACCGTGAACTGGCGCAGCAGATACGCGCACACCATCGCGATCGCGCCGTGCGCGAAGTTGAGCACACCGGTCGCACGGTGCGTGACGATCAGTCCGATCCCGGTGAGCGCGGCGGCACTGCCGACCGAGAGACCGGCGAGCGTGAGGTCGTACGTCAGCGACGCCATCAGTCACCCGGATCGGCGGCGGACGGCTCGCAGATCGGGCACGGCCCCAACTCCCCGCTCGTCAGCACCCGCGAGTCCACCGGTACGGCGTCCGGCTTCCCCGCGACCAGCGGACAGTCCGCGCGGTGCCACAGCGTGCCGCCTGGCACCATCAACAGTTCGCCGCTGGTGGCCAGGGGCGCGGCCGCGGCCTGCCCGGACTCGTCCGCGTCGGCGGGCTCGGCCGCCACGAGCAGCCCGTACAACTCCTCGACGCGCGCCGCCGCCAGCGCGTTCCTGCCGTGTGTGAGCAGCACCGCGCCCGCGATGATCAGCGCGGCGCCGGGCACCGTGCACGACGCGAGATACGGCAGTTGCCGCTCCGCGTACCGCTCGCCCGAGATGCCGTACCAGCCGATGACGCACAACACCGCTCCGGCGGCGAGCGCGGCCCACCCGGCCCACAGGACGGGGTGCACAGTGCGCAGTCGAGCTGTTCGCATCCGGTCTCCCAGACGTCGTGTGTCTGTCTGCCTTCCAAGTCCGCCAATGGACTTGCACTATGCCTCCTGGAAGCTGACCCTGAAAGCTCCGGGCGCACATGGCCCGGACCGACACCCGGTGGTGAGCCAGATGGTTCTCGGGAGTGATCTCAGGCGGGGGAACGGCCGGGGAGTGGCAGCGGCGGCAGTTCTCGTTCTTGCCGCCGCCCTCACGGCGTGCAGTGACGACAGCGGCGGTGGGAGTACGGCCCCGCCCACTCCCTCCGTGGAGCAGTCCGCCAGCGCCCAGCCAAGCCCCACGGCCCCGTCCGATCCGGCGGCGACCGAGAAGGAGATCAAGCAGAACTGGGAGAAGTTCTTCGATCCGGCCGTCGCCCAGAAGGACAAGCAGAGCGTCCTGGAGAACGGCGATCAGATGGCCAAGGTCCTGGAGAGCTTCAACGGAGACCAGCGGGGCCAGCAGGTCCAGGCGAAGGTCGAGAAGGTCGAGTTCACCTCGCCGACCGACGCGAACGTGACGTACTCGCTGACCCTGAAGGGCGCGACCGCCCTGCCGGGCGCCTCCGGGACGGCCGTCGAACAGGACGGCACCTGGAAGGTCTCCGTCAAGACGCTCTGCGCGCTGGTCCAGCTGAGCGGCAATGAGTCGCCGGGCCCCGGCTGCTGAGTGCGCTGCCCTGGGCCTGCTGCTCCTGCTCGGCACGGCCTGTGGCAGCCGCCTCCCGGAGAGCGACTTCGAGAACCGCTCTACGCCCACGCGACAAGGAGGCACCGCCCCGATCCGCGTCGGCATCATCACCAGTGCCACGAGTCCGGTCGGCGGCTCGGCCTTCACCGGGCCGCGCGACGGGGCGAAGGCGTACTTCGACCGTCTCAACGCCCGTGGTGGCATTGACGGGCGCCGGGTCGAGGTGCGCCTGTGCGACGACGGCGGCAGCGGTGTCGGCAACAACGAGTGCGTGCACCAACTCGTCGACGAGGACAAGGTCGTCGCCCTCGTCGCCACCACCGCCCTCGATTACGCGGGCGCCTCCCGCGTGTCCCACGCGCGCGTGCCCGACATCGGCGGCCAGCCGATCGGCCCCGCGTACGACACGTATCCGCACCTGTACGGCATCTACGGCAGCCTCGCGCCGAGGAAGGGCCGGACCGGCTGGGACGGGAAGCTGTACGGCGGCACCGAGGTGTACCGGTACTTCAAGCGCGAGCACGGCGCCCGTACGGCCGCCGTGGTCTCCTACAACCAGTCGGCCTCGGCCGCGTACGCCCGGCTCGTCACGCAGGGGCTGAAGGCCGAGGGCTACAAGGTGGTCACCGAACAGGTCGACTTCGCGCTGCCCAATTTTCGTGCCGCCGCGGCCGACTTGAAGGAGCAGGGCGCCGATCTCGTCTTCGACGCCATCGACACGCACGGCAACGCGCAGCTGTGCAAGGCCATGGACGATGTCGATGCCAAGGTCATCGCCAAGGTCACCAACGTCCAGAACTGGACGTCCACCGTCCCCGACGACTACAAGGACTCGCCGCGTTGCCGCAATGCCCTGTGGGCGACCGGGTCCAGTCGCGACTTCGAGGACACGAGCGATCCCGCGGTACGGGAGTTCCGCGACGCGACCAAGGGGCTGAAGACCCACTCCCAGTGGCAGTTGGAGGGGTGGGCCGCCGCGATGTGGTTCGCCGATGCGGTGAAGTCCTGTGCGGGGGCGGGGGTCACGCGTGCGTGCGTCGACGGTTTCATGAACCGGGGCGAGCCCTACACCGCCGGCGGGCTGTTGATCCCCGTCACGTTCGAGCGGCTTTCCGAGCCGCCGAAGACCCGCCGGACGTGCCTGTCCGTGGCCCGCTGGGAGGACGGCCGGGGCTGGGTCTCGCAGGGCGACATGAACACCACGTGCTTCGACGTCCCGCAGCTGTCGTACAGGCCGTGAGGTTTCTCGCCCCCTCCGCCCCTACCCGTCCCGACCTGGGGCTCCGCCCCAGACCCCGCTCCTCAAACGCCGGAGGGGCTGAATCTTTCAGCCCCTCCGGCGTTTGAGGACAAGCGCGTTGGCGCGATACGGGGGGGGCTGGGGCGGAGCCCCAGGTACGGAACGGGTAGGGGCGACGGATCCTTGCGGACAACAACTGTCCGCAACGCCTGGCAGACTCGGAATCATGTTGGAGACATCGGCACGACTCCTGCGTCTGCTCTCGCTGCTGCAGGCCCACCGCGAGTGGTCCGGAGCCGACCTGGCGGACCGCCTCGGCGTCACCCCCAGGACCGTCCGCCGCGACGTGGACCGGCTGCGCGAGCTGGGCTATCCCGTCAACGCCAGCCCCGGCACGGGCGGCGGCTACCAGCTCGGCGCGGGCGCCGAGCTGCCGCCGCTGCTCCTGGACGACGACGAGGCGGTGGCCGTGGCGGTCGGGCTGCGCACGGCCGCCGGGCAGGGCATCGAGGGCATCGGCGAGACCTCCGTACGCGCCCTCGCCAAGCTCGAACAGGTGCTGCCGCACCGGCTGCGCCGCCGGGTGGGCGCGCTGAACGCGTTCACCGTACCGATGCTGCGCGGCCCGCAGCCCTCCGCCGTCGACCCCGCCGTCCTCACCGAGCTGGCCAACCTGTGCCGCGACTCCGAGCGGCTGCGCTTCGAGTACCGCAGCCATGACGGCGCCACCACGCGCCGTACCGTCGAACCGCACCGCCTGGTGTGCACCGAGCGCCGCTGGTACCTGGTCGCCTGGGACGTCGACCGCGACGGCTGGCGTACGTTCCGGGTCGACCGCATCACGCCGAAGCCGCCGCACGGACCGCGCTTCCCACCCCGTACGCCACCGGCCGAGGATCTGGCGGCGTACGTCTCCAAAGGCGTCTCCACGCGCGCGTACGCCTCACACGCGGTCGTCCGGCTGCTCGTGCCCCTGGAGGAGGCGGCCGAGAAGATCTCGCCCTCCGCCGGGACGCTGGAGGCTTCCGGGAAGGACAGCTGCATCCTGCGCACCGGAGCCGCGAGCCTCGACGTGATGGTCATTCACGTGATGCTGATGGGTTTCGAGTTCGAGATCCTCGAACCCGCCGAGTTCACCGACGCGATCAGGACGGCCCGGGACCGGCTGTCTCGGGCTCTGGACCGGGACTCGACTCGATCGCCGCGTACTCGGGATGGTGCAGATCGAACGCCGGGGACTCGGAGCGGATCCGGGGCAGCGTGACGAAGTTGTGCCGGGGCGGCGGACACGAGGTCGCCCACTCCAGGGAGCGGCTGAAGCCCCAGGGATCGTCGACCTCGACCTTCGGGGCGTACTTGGTGGTCTTCCAGACGTTGTAGAGGAACGGCAGCGTCGAGATGCCCAGCAGGAACGCGCCGATCGTCGAGATGGTGTTGAGCGCCGTGAAGCCGTCGGCGGCCAGATAGTCGGCGTACCGGCGCGGCATGCCCTCGGCGCCCAGCCAGTGCTGCACCAGGAACGTGGTCTGGAAGCCGACGAACAGCGTCCAGAAGTGGATCTTGCCGAGCCGTTCGTCGAGCATCTTGCCGGTGAACTTGGGCCACCAGAAATAGAAGCCGCCGAAGGTCGCGAAGGCGACCGTGCCGAAGACGACGTAGTGGAAGTGGGCGACCACGAAATACGAGTCGGTGACGTGGAAGTCCAGCGGCGGCGACGCCAGAATCACCCCGGTCAGGCCGCCGAACAGGAACGTCACCAGGAAGCCTGTCGCCCACAGCATGGGTGTTTCGAAGGACAGGGACCCCTTGAGCATCGTGCCGGACCAGTTGAAGAACTTCACGCCCGTGGGCACGGCGATCAGGAACGACATGAACGAGAAGTACGGCAGCAACACCGCGCCCGTCGCGAACATGTGGTGCGCCCAGACGACGATCGAGAGACCGGTGATCGCCATCGTCGCGGCGACCAGCGTCAGATAGCCGAAGATCGGCTTCCTGCTGAAGACCGGCAGGATCTCCGTGATGATCCCGAAGAACGGCAGCGCGATGATGTAGACCTCGGGATGCCCGAAGAACCAGAAAAGGTGCTGCCACAGCAGCGCGCCGCCGTTGGCCGCGTCGAACACCACCGAGCCGAACCGCCGGTCCGCCTCCAGCACCAGCAGCGCCGCCGCGAGCACCGGGAACGCGAAGAGGATGAGGATCGAGGTGAAGAGGGTGTTCCAGGTGAAGATCGGCAGCCGGAACATCGTCATGCCGGGCGCGCGCATGCCGACGATGGTCGTGATGAAGTTCACCGCGCCGAGGATCGTGCCGAAGCCGGCCAGTGCGAGCCCCATGATCCACATGTCGGCGCCGATGCCCGGCGAGCGCTCCAGGCTGTTGAGCGGCGCGTAGGCGAACCAGCCGAAGCTCGCGGGGCCTTCGGGCACCGCAAGCGAGCCGAGCACGATCACGCCGCCGAAGAGGAAGAACCAGTACGACAGCATGTTCAGCCGCGGGAAGGCGACGTCCGGGGAACCGATCTGCAGCGGCATGATCTCGTTGGCGAACCCGGCGAAGGTCGGGGTGGCGAAGAGCAGCAGCATGATCGTGCCGTGCAGGGTGAACAACTGGTTGAACTGGTTGTTGTCCACGATCTGCAGACCGGGCCGGGCGAGTTCGGCGCGCATCACCAGCGCCATCACGCCGCCGATGAGGAAGAAGACGAACGATGTGATCAGGTAGAGGTGGCCGATCTTCTTGTGGTCCGTCGTGGTCAGCCAGTCCACGACCAGCCGCCCGGGCTGCCGCTTCACCTGTACGGGTCCCGCCGTCGCCTGCGCGGTGTCCGTCCTCATCGCTCGCCCCTTCGCCGTCGCGCGTTCTGGGCCTGCTGAAGCTCACGCCATGATGCTCGCGCCGCCCTGTGCTCCGACAGAGGGCGTACGGGGGTTCTGTGGTGGAACCGTGCATTTCCTATGCGGCGTCAGCTTCTGTGGCATGCCCCGGAATCGGAATGGAAAGGCATCGCCTTGGGGCCGCCGTAAGACCGCCGCTTGGCCGGATCCGCACATTCCATTGGGCTATTCGAGACGGCGCCACGCTAGCTCCGAATTACGTTCGAAGGCGTGCGGAACACGTACGGGACCCCTCGTACGTGTGACGGAGTTCGGCCGAAACGTGTGTCGTGATCCTGTGACAGAAGCGTGACCGGAGAGGGATAGGTGACGCTTGGTTGCGGGGCCGGGCTTCCCCGGCCGGGGCGCGCCGCCTAACGTGGCGTTCATGGCACCCATTCCCACCCCTCCCGCAGAGCCCCAGGACAGTCCGGAGAGCTACGTCGGACTGGAGGCGAACAGCGCCGAGCGTCGTGCCCGGGAGCGCGGCTGGTCCTCGGTGCGTTCGCTGCCGCCCGGCGCGATCATCACCATGGAGTACCGCTTCGGCCGGCTGAACTTCGAGGTCACCGACGGCAGGGTGACCCGCTGCTGGAAGGGCTGACGGCGGCACCCACGGAGTGTGCGAAGGCCCCCGGCTCGTCAGGAGCCGGGGGCCTTCGCGGTGCGGGGAGAGGTTGTGCGTACCGGCCCCGCTGTCTTGTTGTCGTCCGTCGGCCCGGTCGCCCTCAGCCGCCCGTCAGGGGGCGGGCCGGGGTGGTCGTGGTCCCGCGAGCCACCCGGTCCGGGTGCGGCGGTCTTCGGCTGCCGGCAGGGGTCACCGGGGTGCGTTCCGAGCGGGCCGTGTGCGGCCCGGGGGCCAGGTAGACGGGCGCCCGGGGCGAGCGGGGGGCCGCGACCGTCTCGCGGGCCGGTGCCTCGCCGTCCACGCCCGCGGGCTGGGTGACCAGGACGGGCGCGCCGACCGGCGAGGCGGCCGGGGCGGGCACGGCATGGCCGCGACGGGCGCGCCAGGAGTCGCGCAGCGAGAAGATCCCGCTCTCCGCGCGGGCGATCAGCGGCTCGACCCAGGGCAGCGCCAGCAGGATCAGCAGACCCGCGGCCCAGCCCAGGAGCACATCGCTCAGCCAGTGCGTACCGAGGTACACGGTGGTGAGGCCGACGCCGAGCGAGGTCACGGCGGACAGGGCGGACAGCCATCGTCTGGCCCTCGGGGTCGAGGCCAGATAGGCCAGGATTCCCCAGGTCACGACGGCGTTCGCGGTGTGACCCGAAGGGAATATATCGCCGCCGAGTCCCATCTCGTTCGAGCCGATCGTGATGGCGTAGTGCGGGCCGAGGCGGCCCATGCCGAGCTTGGCGGCGCCGACCGTGATGTTGAGCAGCAGCAGCGAGGCGCCCAGCGTGAGCAGCGGGCGCAGGGTGTGCTGCCGCCAGGAACGCCAGCCCAGCCAGGCGGCGACCATCACGGCGGTGGGGCCGCGCTGGCCGAGCACCACGTAGTAGTCGAGGAACGCGTGGATCTCCGGCCATTGCTGATAGGGCCGGAAGAACATGACCTGCCAGTCGAACCGGACCAGCCACGACGTGATCACCACGGCCCACACGATGGCCAGGTAGAAGGCCAGGGTGGCTGCGAAGAGCACAACCCTGTGCCGGCTCATCTTCGGCACATCGATGTGGGCCGGTCGTTCCGGCTCACGGTCCAGCCGGGCGAAGACCCGGTCCAGACGGGTGAGGTTTCGTTCGGTACGCACTCAATCGACGTTACAGCGAGTGAGCTGTGTTCCAGGCCGATTCACTCGCTTTGTGATGACGATGTGATGTGGGATTCCTCTCAGAACCGTGTTTATTTCCAATGAATCGCTAATCATCGGCGAGCGGATCCTTCAATTCCATTGATCTCGCGCGGCTTCGGTTTTATTGCGCTTATATATTCGTTCACCGAATCCTGGCATGGAATTCTCCGGCAGCTCACCGGCAGCTCACCGGGTGCCGGGAAGTCGATCACGGCGGACCGGAGCCGTTCAGCCAGAAGGCCCCGTAGACCGCCGAGGCCACCGCCACCCCGCCGAGAACCAGCGCTGACCTGGACGTACGCAGCCGGGCCAGGGCCAGGGCGAGGGGTAGCAGAAGGGGGAAGGCGGGCAGCAGGAGGCGCGGCTTCGAGCCGAAGTAGCTCGACGCGCACAGGGCGAGCGCGGTGACGACCCCCGCGTACACCAGCAGCGGAAGCGGCTGCCCCTGCCGTACGCACGTCACATACAGCCAGACGATCAGCGCGACCCCGACGATCAGCCCGACACCGGCCAGGGCCGACGGGAACGACGTGAACTTGTCGCCGACGAAGCGGGCGAAGGCGTAACCGCCGTCGAAACCGTTGCGCCAGCCCGCCTGGACGTCGAGATAGCCGAGCGGGCCCTTGCCCGTGCGGTGGCCGACCCACAGCACATAGCCGGCGGCGCCGAGGGGCGCGAGGAGCATCCCGAGGGCGCGTGGCCACGCCCGTGCGCCGTCCGTCGCCGGTGTGCTCCGGTCCCGTAGGAACGAGGTAATCGCCGCCACCCATACGGCGGCGACGACCGCCAGCCCCACCGGACGGGTCAGCCCCGCCAGGGCGGCGAGCAGACCCGCCGTCGGCCAGCGGCCGGTCAGCACCGCGTAGAGCGACCAGGCGGCGAGCGCCGTGAACAGTGACTCGCTGTACGCCATCGACTGCACGATGCCGACGGGCAGCACCGCCCACACGAGCGCGGCGCAGACGCCGGCACGGAGGCCGTACACATGGTCCGCGACCGCGAAGATCCCCCAGGCCGCGGCGAGCGAGGCCAGCGTGCTGACCAGCAGGCCCGCGTCCGCGTACGACAACGGCGTGATCGCCGAGACGAGCCGCTCCAGCCACGGCAGCAGCGGGAAGAACGCGAGGTTCGAGTGCACGTCGCCGTTCGGGAGGCGGACCTCGTAGCCGTAGCCGAGGCCGGCGACCCGGGTGTACCAGAGCGAGTCCCAGCGGGCCGTCAGCAGCTTGTGGGCGCTCTTGCCGTGCGCCGTGCTCCACACGGCGAGGGCGATGAGGCCCAGGGCGCGCACGGCCGCGTAGCCCAGCAGGGCGGGCGCGGCCCGGCGCAGGGCGCCCGTGCGGGACGGCGTCGCGACAGGCGTCTCAAGATCGGTCACGGGCTCGATTATCGGTGGCACCCGGAACCGGCAGGCCCCGCGGGGCGTGGTGCACCAAGGGGAACGTGGCGTACGCCACACGCTCGGCCAGGAGAACGTGAGAGGTCCGCCACGCGTCATTGGCGGGAACTCGCGTACGCTGACGGCTCACTCGCCTTTGCTGCGTGGGCCTGGGACACCGCTCCTCCCAGGCCACAGCCCCAGGGAGTCCCCACCCTGTGGTTCCGCCGAACGCGAGGGAACATCTGGGAGGTACGTACATGTCCGGGACGACCACGGCCGCTGCGCGTTGCCGTCGGGAGGCCGGGGCCGGTGCCAACCGCTGGGTCGTCCTCGTGGTCCTCTGCGTCAGCCTGTTGCTGGTCGCCCTCGACGCCACCGTGCTGCACGTCGCCGTGCCCGCCGTCACCGAGGACCTCAAGCCCGGCGCGATAGAACTGCTCTGGATCGTCGACGTCTACCCGCTCGTCTGCGCTTCGCTCCTCATTCTCTTCGGCACGCTCGGTGACCGCATCGGCCGCAGACGTGTCCTCCTCCTCGGATACGGACTCTTCGGCGTCGCCTCCGGCATCGCGGCCCTCGCCGACAACGCGCAGATCCTCATCGGGGCGCGTGCCCTGCTCGGCGTCGGCGGCGCGATGATCATGCCCGCGACGCTGTCCATCCTGCGCCAGGTCTTTCCCGACCGGCGGGAGCGGGCGCTCGCGATCGGCATCTGGAGCGCGGTCGCCGCGGTGGGCGCCGCCGTCGGACCGCTGCTGGGCGGCTTCCTCCTCGAACACTTCTGGTGGGGGTCCGTCTTCCTCATCAACATCCCGCTGATGCTCGTCAGCCTGCCGATCGGGCGGCTGCTGCTGCCCGAGTCGAGGGGCGACCGCGACGGTCCCTGGGATGTGGTGGGGGCCTTGATGGCCGCCGCCGGGCTCTTCGGGCTCGTGCTGGGGGTGAAGCGGCTCGGTGGCGGTGAGGCGCCGTTCAGCCCGTTCACGCTGGTGCCACTGCTCGTCGGCGGTGCGCTGATGGCCGGATTCGTACGGCGGCAGCGGCGGCGTGCGCATCCGCTGGTCGACCTGCGGATGTTCGCGCGGCCCGCGTTCAGTACGTCGGTGGGGTGCATCATCCTCGCGATGCTCGCGCTGGTCGGCCTCGAGCTGATCGCCGCGCAGTACCTGCAGCTCGTGCTCGGGCTCTCGCCGCTGGAGACCGGGCTGCGGCTGCTGCCGCTGACGGTCGCGGCGATGGCCTCGGGGCTGGCCGGGGCGAAGATGCTGCGGCGGTTCGGGCCGCGGGCGATGGTCTGCTTCGGGTTCTGCCTCACCGCGGCTGCGGTGGTGACGCTCACGGCGATGGGCGCGGAGGACAACACGGGGCTGCTGCTCTTCGGGTTCGTACTGCTGGGCTTCGGGCTGGAGACCACGCTCTTCGGGGCGTACGAGTCGATGCTGAGCGAGGCGCCGCCGGAGCAGGCGGGCGGGGCGGCGGCGATCGGCGAGACGTCGTACCAGCTGGGTGCGGGGATCGGCATCGCTCTGCTCGGCAGCGTGATGAACGCGGCGTACGCGCCCGGGCTGTCGTCGGTTCCCGGAGTTCCGGCGGCCGATTCGCGTGCGGCCGGGCACTCGCTCGGCGAGGCGTATGAGGTCGCGGGGCGGCTGGGCGGGTCTCCTGGGGCGGCGCTGCGGCACGCGGCGCGGGATTCCTTTGTGCACGGGCTGCATGTGACGTTGCTGGTGAGCGCGGGGTTGTTGCTGCTCGGGGCCGTGATGGCGCTGCGGTTGCCGCGGGTCATGGAGTGTGAGGTGCCTGCGGCGAGCCCGGCGATTCCTGCGCCTCGGGAAGTCGCCGAGTCCCGCGTGACCGCGTAGCCTGCCTGGGCCTTCGGCCCGGCAGGGGATCTCCCACTTGCGCACCGCCCGTTCGGCCTGGTTGAGATGCGAGCGTTTCCTGTGGGGGTGGGTCGCCGTCGGCGGCTGCGGGTTCGTGCGTTCTGGACTTGCGGGACACTGCGTCGTAACGTCGGGGCGAGACCCGTAACTAGCGGTGCTAGTTTTTAGTGTTCCGGAGGCTGCCACCATGTCCGCGTCCTCAAAGCTCCCGCCCTTCGACCCCGCCGATCCGCTCGGTATTGACGACCTGCTGGACGCGGAGGACCTCGCGATCCGGGACACCGTGCGCACCTGGGCGGCGGACCGGGTGCTGCCGTATGTCGCCGAGTGGTACGAGAAGGGGGAGTTGCCCGGGATCCGGGAGCTGGCGCGGGAGTTGGGCGGGATCGGGGCGCTCGGGATGTCGCTCCAGGGGTACGGGTGCGCGGGGGCCGGCGCCGTGCAGTACGGGCTCGCCTGTCTGGAGCTGGAGGCCGCCGACTCCGGGATCCGCTCGCTCGTCTCCGTGCAGGGCTCGCTTGCCATGTACGCCATTCACCGCTTCGGCAGCGAAGAGCAGAAGCATGCCTGGCTGCCGCGCATGGCCTCCGGTGACGTCATCGGGTGTTTCGGGCTCACCGAGCCCGATCACGGTTCCGACCCCGGCTCCATGCGGACGTACGCCAAGCGCGACGGCGGGGACTGGGTCCTCAACGGGCGGAAGATGTGGATCACCAACGGATCCGTCGCCGGGGTCGCCGTCGTCTGGGCGCAGACCGAGGACGGGATCCGAGGGTTCGTCGTGCCCACCGACGTACCCGGGTTCTCCGCTCCGGAGATCAAGCACAAGTGGTCCCTGCGGGCCAGCGTCACCAGCGAGCTCGTCCTCGATGACGTACGGCTGCCCGCCGACGCCGTACTGCCGGACGTCACCGGGCTGAAGGGTCCGCTCAGCTGCCTCTCGCACGCGCGGTACGGGATCGTGTGGGGCGCGATGGGCGCCGCGCGGGCCAGCTTCGAGGCCGCCGTCGAGTACGCGAAGACGCGCGAGCAGTTCGGACGGCCCATCGGCGGCTTCCAGCTCACCCAGGCCAAGCTCGCCGACATGGCGGTCGAACTGCACAAGGGGATTCTGCTCGCCCATCACCTGGGGCGGCGCATGGACGCGGGACGGCTCCGTCCCGAACAGGTCAGCTTCGGCAAGCTCAACAACGTACGGGAGGCCATCGAGATCTGCCGTACCGCGCGCACGATCCTCGGCGCCAACGGCATCTCGCTCGAATACCCCGTGATGCGGCACGCCACGAACCTGGAGTCGGTGCTCACCTACGAGGGCACCGTCGAAATGCATCAACTCGTGCTGGGCAAGGCGCTCACCGGACTCGATGCGTTCCGGTAGAGACGGTCAGGACCCCGCGGGGCAGGGCCGGTGAGCGGCCCTGCCTCAGCTCTGGTTGAAGAAACCGTCCGTCTGACGGCCCGCGGCCTCGCCGCTGACGATCTCCGTGTTGGCCGGCGTCAGCAGGAAGACACGGGTGGCGACCCGCTCGATCGTGCCGCGCAGACCGAAGGTCAGGCCGGCCGCGAAGTCCACCACGCGCTTGGCGTCGGCGGGCTCCATGGACGTGAGGTTGATGATGACCGGGACCCCGTCCCGGAAGAGCTCGCCGATACCGCGCGCGTCCCGGAAGCTGTCCGGGGTGACCGTGCCGATCCGGCGGCCCTTCTCCTCCGCCGTTTCGGACGCGACCTTCACGCGCGGGTCGGTGACCCAGGCATCGCCGGATTCCTGACCCTCGGCGTAGTCATCGTCGTAGTAACGCTCGTCATCGTTGTCGTCGACGAGGCCAAGCCAGGCACTCGCCTTGCGCACCGATCCCATGGACGCCTCCTCTCACAGCGGTCTTTCTTGCTTTCCGCATCCCCATGGTCGTCCATGATGCGGATGTCGCGCCAAGTGGATAGACGCCGCGCGGGGGTTTCGTGACGGTACTGGTGCACAGCGAATACGTCGAGAGCCCGCGTGTCCCAAGGGTCTTGCTGTATACGGCTGCTGACTGTGAGTGAAATATGATTTCCCACGGCGTTCGGGTGACGGGCGGTGCGTACGGGTGAACGGGGTGGTCGATACGATGCCGCAGCTCAACGTCGTACGTGTCACGGGGGAGTGTCGTGTTCGGAATCGTGAGGCCTTGCAGTCATCGTCTCGGTGAAGGGCTCAAGACGCAGTGGATGGCGCATTTGTGCGGGCTGTGCCTCGCGCTGCGCGGGGACCACGGCCAGTTCGCCCGGGTCGTCACGAACTACGACGGGCTGCTGATATCGGTTTTGACGGAGGCTCAGGCCGAGCGGACGACGGGATGGCGGCGCACCGCCGGGCCCTGTCCCCTGCGGGGCATGCGCACCGCGTCCGTCGCGCAGGGTGAGGGTGCGCGGCTCGCCGCCGCCGTCTCCCTGGTGCTCGCCTCGGCGAAGGTGCGTGACCATGTCGCCGACGGGGACGGCCTTTTGGCCCGCAAGCCCGTGGCGCTCGCCGCCCGCCGGGTCGCCGCGAGCTGGGGCAAGGCGGGTGCGCGGACCGGCTCCGACGTCGGGTTCGACACCGCTGTGCTGGTCGACGCCGTGGACCGGCAGGCCGGCATCGAGGCGCTGGCCGGGATCGGAACACCGCTGCTGACCGTCACCGAACCGACCGAGACCGCCACCGCGGCGGCCTTCGCGCACACCGCCGTCCTCGCCGGCCGCCCCGGCAACGCGGAACCGCTCGCCGAGGCCGGACGGCTCTTCGGACGGCTCGCGCATCTCCTGGATGCCGTGGAGGACAGGGAAACTGACGCCGCGTCGGGCGCGTGGAATCCGCTGACGGCCACGGGGACGTCGCTGGCCGAGGCCCGCCGGCTCGCCGACGACGCCCTGCACGGGATACGGCTCGCACTGCGCGAGGTCGCCTGGGGGTCCGGGGTCTCCCCGGAAGGGCACAGCACCGACAGCAAGCTGGCGCACGTGTTGCTCGTGCACGAGCTTGGGCGGTCGGTGGACCGGGCGTTCGGGACGTCGGGGTGCGGGCACGCGCCGGAGGGCTCGCACGGGTCGGTGGGCTTGCTCGGGCCTGAGGGTTCCTTCGGGCCGCCGCCTCAGCAGGGTGGACCGTACGACCCGCGGAATCCGTACGTCGGCGGTGGCAACCCCTTCGGCGGCGGGCCCTCTCTCCAGCCGCCGGGGCCGGGCAAGCGCGGCTTCTGGGCCGGGTGCGCGGCTGCGATCGGGCTGTGCTGCACCTGCAAGGTGTGCTGTGCGGACGAGTACGAGGGGCCGTGGTCGCGCAAGAAGCGCGAGGGGTGCCTCAGCAACTGCGACTGCGACGGCGGCTGCTGCAACTGCTGCGAGGCCTGCGAATGCTGTGAGTGCTGCTCGTGCTGCGACTGCGGACTGTGACGGTTCTCGTATACGAGCGCGGAGGGTGCCGTGCCGCGGCACGGGCTGACCTGGGGGTGCGGGCGTGGCGTTGGCTGCGGGTTGTGTGTGGCTGGTCGTGCCCACGCCGCGGAGCCGCATAGTGTCACAGCCCCGCGCCCCTGAAGGGGCGCTGCCGTGCGGGGCGCGGGGAAGACGCCGGATGTCTTAGTCCTTCAACTCCGGCGGAGAGATCTGGGACTTCTCTATCGCCGAACCCGTCGTGCCCCACTTCTTCAGGATCTTCTCGTAGGTCCCGACGGCGATCAGCTTGTTCACCGCGGCCTGGAAGGCGGGCGCCAGCTTGGTGCCCTTCTTGAAGGCGAAGCCGACGTCGAGACGGTGGAATTCATTCAGGAACTTGACGCCCTGCTGGTGGGCGACGGCGTAGCGCAGGCCGTTGATCGTGCTCATCACGATGTCGCTGCGGCCCTGTTGCAGCGAGGACCAGATGGCGCCCTGCTCGCTGTACGTCTGCACCTTGTACGCCTTCTTGCCGGCGTCGGAGCAGACTTTCTTGTTCTCCTCCAAGGTCGCCTCGAAGGTCGTCCCGGCGGCGGTCGCGACGTTCAGGCCGCACAGCTGTTTCAGGTCGGTGATCTTCGTCAGCTTGCTGTCCTTGCGGGTGGCGAAGCCCTGGCCGTCATTGATGTAGGTGACGAAGTCGATGGTCTTGCGGCGCTCGTCGGTGACGCCGAAGTTGCTGGCCCCGAAGTCGTACTTGCCGCTGTCGAGGGCGGGCAGGATCGCCTCGAAGCCGGCCTGCTCCGTCGTGACCTCGAGGCCGAGCACCTTGGCGACGGCGTGGGTGAAGTCGACGTCCTGGCCGGTCAGCGTCTTGCCGTCGTCCAGGTATGTGGTGCCGGGCGGGGTGCCGCCGACGCTGACCGCGACGGTGAGGCTCGTGACGCCGGACGGCAGCAGCTTGGCGGCCGCCGCGTCCTTCTCGACGCCGGAGACGACGTCCGCGGTGGGGATCTTGTCGGCCTTGGCGGCGACACCCGCCGTACCGCCGGCGGAGTCGTCCGAGCCGGAGCCGCACGCGGCGACGAGCAGCACCGCCGAGGTGATGAGGGCAAAGGGCGCAAAATGCCTAGGACGGGTACGCGTGGACGTACGCATGGTGTGGCGGTCTCCTGAGAGCAAGGGTTGAGAAAACGCGAGGGGAGGGGTGCGCGTGTGAAGGCGAAGGGGGAGAACGCGAAAGGCGCCCGTCCGATCAAGGGATCAGGGCGCGCAGGGGGTCAGCTCAACAGGAAGAGGACCACACTCGACCGAAGTCGATGTGGGAGCGCGTGACCAGCCACTGCTGTGGATGCATGGGCCAAGTGGAACAGGCATCCGGTTGTGCGTCAACTGCCTTGAGACGTACGGCTCACAGTATGGACAGCCTTGACAGTGAGGGGAAACGGGCCCGTACTCTCGGGGGACGGCCCTGCTGAGGGGCTCGGCCGTACCGCGTCGCGGCGCCGTACAAAGCTGCAGCCGTACCTGCGGCAGTACAGCGCCGCGCGGCGCTCCGTGTGAAGGCACCACCCGGTTCGACCCTCCCCCACTCTCGGCTTCGCTCGAGCGGGAGGGACCCCCAGCCGTCACGGAGCCTTCGCATGTCTTCCGACACCCTCGCCAAAGCCGCCGCACCGCAGATACCGGAGCAGGCGGACTCCCTGCGGATCGTTCCGCAGCGCCGTCTCGGTCAGTGGACGGCCGCCGCCGTCGTGCTCGTCCTGCTCGGGCTGGCCGTCACCTCCGTCGTCCGCAACGAGGCGTTCCAGTGGGACGCCGTCGCTGACTACTTCACCTCCGACTCCGTACTGCGCGGCCTGTGGCTCACCCTGTGGCTGACCGCGGTCGTGATGGTGCTCGGCTTCGCGCTGGGCACGCTGCTCGCGGCGGCCCGGCTGTCGTCCAACCCCGTTCTGCGCAGCGTCAGTTGGGGATACGTCTGGCTGTTCCGGTCGATCCCGATCCTGGTGCAGCTGCTGCTGTGGTTCAACATCGGGGCGCTGTACCCGCGGATCCTCGGCGTGAGGACGGTCGATCTGCTCGGTCCGGTCACCGTCGCGATCATCGGACTCACGCTGCACGAGGCCGCATACGCCGCCGAGGTGGTGCGCGGCGGCATCCTCTCCGTCGACCGCGGCCAGATCGAGGCCGCGCAGGCGCTGGGCCTGAGCCGGTGGCGCCGCTGGTGGAAGATCGTGCTGCCGCAGGCGATGCGCTCCATCGTGCCGCCGGCCGGGAACATGCTGATCGGCACCCTCAAGGGCACCTCGATCGTCAGCGTGATCGCGGTCCAGGACCTGCTCTTCTCGGTGCAGCTCGTCTACCACCGCACCTATCAGGTCATCCCGCTGCTGATGGTGGCCACGATCTGGTACACCGTGGTCACCTCGGTGCTCAGCGTCGGCCAGTACTACGTCGAGAAGCACTACGCGCGCGGTTCGGAGCGCACGCGATGAGAGCATCCAGGCCCTCCTTGGTGATCGTCGGGGCCGGGCCGCGGGGGACCGGCCTCCTGGAGCGCATCGCCGCCAACGCGCCCGAGCTGTACGCCGATTCGAGCAATGAGGGAGTGGAGGGCATCGCGGGCGCCGAAGGTTTCGACATCCATCTCGTCGACCCCTACCCGCCGGGCGCCGGACGCGTCTGGTGCGAGGAGCAGTCGCCGCTGCTGTGGATGAACTCCGAAGCCCAGGACGTCACGATGTTCACCGACGAGACGGTGGACATGGCCGGGCCGGTACTCGAAGGCCCCACCCTGCACGAGTGGGCGCGCCTCGACGGGCGCACGTTCGCGGACCGGCCGCGACAGGGCGCCTACCTGCGCTGGGTGTACGAGCGTGCGGTGGCCGCTCTGCCGCCGGGCGTCCGGGTCCATCACCACCGGCGCCGGGCCCTGCGCGTCCACGGGTCCCGGGAGGGGCGACAGCAGGTGTGGCTGGAGGGCCGGCCGCGACCGCTCCTCGCCGACCTCGTCGTCCTCGCCCTCGGCCATCTCGACGCCGAACTCGACGACGAGCAGCGTGAGTTGGCCGCGTACGCGCGCGAGCACGGGCTGGTCCATCTGCCGCCGGACTTCACCGCCGACAGCGACCTGTCCGCCCTCGCCCCCGGCGAACCCGTGCTAGTCCGCGGCTTCGGGCTCGCCTTCGTCGACCTGATGGTGCTGCTCACGGAGGGGCGCGGCGGTCGCTACGACGGGGAGACGTACCACCCGTCGGGGCGGGAGCCGATCCTGTACGTCGGCTCGCGGCGCGGCGTCCCCTACCACTCCAAGATCGGCTACGACTGGGAGGGCGAACGGCCCCCGCTGCCACGGTTCTTCGGGCCGGCCGAGGTCGACGAACTCCTCGCACGTCCCGGAGGGTTCGACTTCCGGCGGGACGTCTGGCCGCTGGTCGAGAAGGAGTTGGGGTTCGCGCACTACCACCGGCTGTTCACCGCGCACCCCGGGCGCACCCGGATCGCCTGGACGGATTTCGAGGAGAAGTACGCGGTCGGCGACGGCGCCGAGATCCAGGCGCTGGTGGCGTCCGCCGTGCCCGACCCCGCCGACCGGCTGGATCTCGCCGCCCTCGACCACCCGCTGGACGGCGTGCGGCACACCTCGTACGAGGAACTGCAGGCCGGCCTGCGCGCCTACATCGAGGAGAATCTGAGAAGACGTCATGATCCCTCGTACAGCCCTGACCTGGCGGTCTTCCTCGGGCTGCTCTCGGTCTACGCGCAACTGGTGCGGCTCGGTGACATCGGCTCGTGGTGGCACGGCTTCTTCAGCTATCTGGCATCGGGGCCGCCCGGGCCACGGCTGCGTCAGATGCTCGCGCTGTCGCGCGCCGGGATCCTGAAGTTCGCCGGCGCCGACATGACCGTCACCGCCGCGGACGGGGTCTTCCGGGCGGGCAGCGCCACCGTGCCCGGCGCGACCATCGAGGCCCGCGCGCTCGTCGAGGCGCGGCTGCCGCACCCCACGGTCGAGCGCACCCGGGACTCGCTGCTGCGGGAGCTGCACGCCGACGGGGCCGCCGCGACCCCCGAGGGACTGCTCGCCGTCGACCCCGCCGACGGGCGGATCCTGGACCGCTCCGGCACCCCGCACCCGCGGCGCTTCGCGCTCGGCCCGCACACCGACGCCCGGGGCTCGGGCGCGTTCACCCGGCCGCGTACCGGTGGCCCGGCGTTCCGGCAGAACGACGCGACGGCGCGGGCCGCGCTGGCGTTCCTGCGCGCGTCGGCCTGTCGCGCCGCCGCGTAACCGCTGCCGCCCACTTCTCGCCCCCTCACCCTCCGAGGAACCCCATGTCGCTGACCAGTGATCCACCCCTCCGCAAGACCGCCGCGGAAAGCCAGGCCGTCTCCGCCATGGTCGACATCAAGTCCGTCCACAAGAGCTTCGGTTCGCTGGAGGTACTCAAGGGCGTCGACCTCGAAGTACGGACCGGAGAGGTCACCGTCATCCTCGGCCCCTCCGGCTCCGGCAAGTCGACGCTGCTGCGGACCATCAACCATCTGGAGAAGGTCGACCAGGGCCGGATCAGCGTCGACGGCTCGCTCGTCGGCTACCGGCGCTCCGGCGACAAGCTGTACGAGCTGCGCGAACGCGAGATCCTCAAGCAGCGCACCCGGATCGGCTTCGTCTTCCAGAACTTCAACCTCTTCCCGCACCTCACCGTGCTGGACAACATCGTCGAGGCGCCCGTCTCCGCCCTGAAGCGGCCCCGTAAGGACGCCGTCGAGACCGCGCGGAGGCTGCTCGACCGGGTCGGGCTCGCCGACAAGGCCGACGCCTATCCGAAGCAGCTCTCCGGCGGTCAGCAGCAGCGCGTGGCCATCGCCCGCGCGCTCGCCCTGGAACCGAAGCTGCTGCTCTTCGACGAGCCGACCTCGGCGCTCGACCCCGAGCTGGTCGGTGAAGTCCTCGACGTCATCAAGGACTTGGCCCACCAGGGCACCACGATGATCGTCGTCACGCACGAGATCGGCTTCGCCCGCGAGGTCGCCGACACCGTGGTCTTCATGGACGACGGCCGCATCGTCGAGCAGGGCGCCCCCGGCGACGTACTCGACAAGCCGCGGCACGAACGTACTCGCGCGTTTCTTTCCAAGGTCCTGTGACCTTCCGCGCTCCCGCAGTCGTAGCACGGGTGCGCGGGGGGTGATCCGTGCGGATCCCCCTCCAGGCGCGCCCCCGCGTACCCGCTGTCGCCACACCACGGGAGGGGCCGTGCCAGTACATCAAATGCCCCGTCGTCCCGTGATGGTCACCAGGCCGAGCAACGGCACCACGCCCAGCTGCAACCGTCGACGGGGCGGATGTACTGACACGGCCCCGCCCCACCCACCGGCCGGCAGGCGAACCCGCACGGGCCCCCGCCCCACCCACCGGCCGGCAGGCGAACCCGCACGGGCCCCCGCCCCACCCACCGGCCGGCAGGCGAACCCGCACGGGCCCCCGCCCCACCCA
>NZ_JBIAVS010000030.1:0-47473 GCF_042894545.1 Streptomyces sp. NPDC001530 | reverse complement strand
GCCCCGCCCCACCCACCGGCCGGCAGGCGAACCCGCACGGGCCCCCGCCCCACCCACCGGCCGGCAGGCGAACCCGCACGGGCCCCCGCCCCACCCCCGGCGGCACCCCATCCGCCCCCACCGAAAGGTCTTCCGCAATGACCGCACCGCACGGCCGGGCGCTCCTGCACCTGGCCGCCGCCATCGATCAGCAGGCGGCTTACGACGCCGCCTCGTACGTGGAGCTGACACAGCTCGCGGAGCGCGGCGCGCTCGACTTCGTGACGCTCGGCGACTCCTTCGCGCGGCCCGGGCTCGACGCGCTCGCCGTGCTCTCCCGGGTCGCGCCCGCCACCGGCCGCATCGGTCTCGTGCCGACCGTCACCACCACACACACCGAGCCCTTTCACGTCCAGGCGGCCGTCGCGACCCTCGACTGGGTCAGCCGCGGCCGGGCCGGCTGGCACATCGACGTGTCGACGACCGAGGGCGAGGCCCGCCTGTTCGGCCGGCGCCACGCCGCACCCGCCGACGCGCTGTGGCAGGAGGCCGGGGACGTCGCCGACGTGGCCGCCCGGCTCTGGGACAGCTGGGAGGACGACGCCGAGATACGCGACGAGACGACGGGCCGTTTCATCGACCGGGACAAGCTGCACTACGTCGACTTCGAGGGCGCCACCTTCTCCGTCAAGGGCCCGTCGATCGTGCCGCGGCCCCCGCAGGGCCATCCCGTACGGGTCGTCGACGCGACCGAGGGGCACGCCCGGCGGACCGCGGCCCGCTACGCCGATGTGGCGCTCGTCCGGGTCACGGGCCCGGCCCAGGCACGTGCCGTACGGGCCGAACTGCGGGATGCGGCGGCCCAGTTCGGGCGTGACCCCGACGGTCTGCGGGTCCTCGCCGCTCTCACGGTCGACCTCGGTGACGGCGAGCAAGCGGCCGATCCGGGCCACGGCGGTGGTGGCCCGCGGCAGACCGCGCAGGGCCCGCTGTACCGGGGCGGCCCCGTCGACCTCGCCGAGCTGATCGCCGCCTGGCACAGCGCCGACGCCGTCGACGGCTTCCATCTCACGCCCGTCCAACCGCGCCGTGACCTGGAGCGGCTCGTCAACGGAACGGTCGCGCTGCTCCAGCACCGCGGTCTGTTCCGCACCTTCTATCCGGGCAGCACGCTCAGGGAGCACCTGGGGCTCGCCCGGCCCGTCAACCAGTACGCCGTGGCAGGGGGAGCGTCATGACCGTACGGCCTCGCAAACACATTCACCTGGCGGCCCACTTCCCGGGCGTCAACAACACCACTGTCTGGACCGACACGCGCTCGAAGTCCCAGATCGACTTCGCCTCCTTCGAGCACCTCGCGCGCACCGCCGAACGCGGTCTGTTCGACTTCTTCTTCCTCGCCGAGGGGTTGCGGCTGCGCGAGCACAAGGGACGTATCCACGACCTCGACGTCGTCGGGCGTCCGGAATCCCTCACCGTCCTCAGCGCCCTCGCGGCCGTCACCGAGCGGCTGGGGCTCGCCGCCACGGTCAACGCGACCTTCAACGAGCCGTACGAACTCGCCCGCCGGCTCGCCACGTTGGACCATCTCAGCGGGGGCCGGGCGGCCTGGAACGTGGTGACGTCGCCGGACGCGTTCACCGGGGAGAACTTCCGGCGCGGCGGCTATCTTGAGCGCGCCGATCGCTACACCCGCGCAGCCGAATTCGTCGCCACGGCACGGGAGCTGTGGGACTCCTGGACACCTGATGGCCTTCCTCGCCCCTTCGCGCACCGGGGCCGGCACTTCGACATCGCGGGCGAGTTCACCGTGCCGCGCTCGCCGCAGGGTCACCCGGTGGTCATCCAGGCCGGGGACTCGGGGGAGGGACGGGAGTTCGCCGCGTCCGCCGCCGACGTCATCTTCACGCGGCACGGGACCTTGGAGGCGGGCCGGGAGTTCTACGCCGATGTGAAGGGGCGGCTGGCACGGTACGGGCGGGCGCCCGAGGACCTGAAGATCATGCCCGGGGTCACCTTCGTGCTCGGCGACACGGCCGCCGAGGCGCAGGAGCGGGCCGCCGAGATCAGGCGGCAGCAGATCTCGCCGCAGAACGCGATCCTCACCCTGGAGCAGATCTGGGGCGTCGACCTCTCCTCGTACGACCCCGACGGCCCCCTCCCCGACATCGACCCGGAACCCGAGTCGACCCTGGTGCAGGGCAGGGTGCGCGTCGGTGACCCCCTCGCGGTCGCCGAGAAATGGCGGACCCTGTCGCGCGAGAAGGGCCTGTCCATCCGACAGACCGTCATCGAGGCGAGTGGGCGGCAGTCCTTCATCGGCACCCCCGAGGCGGTCGCCGCCGAGCTGGACGAGTTCGTCCGGACGGACGCCGCCGACGGCTTCATCCTCGTACCGCATCTGACACCCGGCGGACTCGACGAGTTCGTGGACCGGGTGGTGCCCCTGCTCCAGGAGCGCGGCGTGTTCCGCACGGAATACACGGGCACGACGTTGCGCTCACACCTCGGGTTGCCGGAGCCCGTATGGAAGGGTTGATCACATGACGACGGAAGCATCCGAGGACTGGAAGCACTGGCACGAGCACCGCATCGAGACGGTGTCCGCGCCCTACGGACCGCTCGCGCTCACGGGCACGCACTGGATCGAGGACTATCCGGACGGGCGACTTCCGGAAATCCCCGGGTACTGGACCGTCAAGGACGACGCCGTCGCCCTGAAGGCGACGGCCGAGGACGGACTCACCGTCGACGGAGAGCCCTTCACCGGCGAGGAAGTGCTCGACGCCGAACTCGGACCGGCGGCCGGAGCCCGTGTCGGGCGCGGGGAGCGGCGGTTCGTCGTCCTCGTGCGCGAAGGGATCTGGGGCGTACGCGACTACGACCCCGCCGCACCCGCGCGGGAGGCCTTCCAGGGCATCGAGGCGACCCCGTACGATCCACGCTGGTCGGTGCCGGGGCACTTCACGCCGTACGGCGAGGACCGCACCGTACGCGTCGAGAACGCCGACGGAGTCGCCCGCGGCCTCGGGCTCGGCGGCGTCCTCGCCTTCACCCTGGACGGAGAGGACCTCACGCTCCAGGTGTCGGTCGAGAGCGACGGCTCGCTGTGGGCCGTGTTCGCCGACACCACCAGCGGGGACAGCAGTTACCGCTTCCGGTTCCTGCGCCCCGCGGCGCCCGACGCCGAGGGGCGTACGACGGTGGACTTCAACCGGGCGCTGCTGCCTCCGTGCGCCTTCGCGGACCACTTCATCTGCCCGTTCCCGCCACCCGGGAACACGCTGGGCGTCGCGATCGAGGCGGGGGAGCGGAACCTGGCCTGACCGCCGATCGGCGGAACCTGGCCTGACCCCCGATCGGCGGAACCGGGCCCGAACCCCGGTCGGCGGGGCGTGATCCCGTTCTGATCAGACGCGCGCGCCGACGGTGCACCACCGTCGGTGCGCGCGTTGCGTTGGTGTGCCCATCCCGTTTCCGTTGCTGTGCGTCTCTTGTGCGCGACCGGGTCCGGCGTCATCCTCGCAGCGGTGCATGTCAGGAACACGCCATTCTCGGCAGCGTCTCACGGGCCCCCACCCCGTAGGGCCTTCCGCTTCCCACGAGGAGGATCAGTGAGGATCAAGCGCACCCGACTGCTCGCCGTCGCCGCCGGACTCGTCGCCACCACCGTGGTCGCCCTGCCCGGCGCCGGGGCGGCCGCGGCCACGAGCCCCAGTGCCCCCAGTGCCACCCGGCTCGCCCAGGTCGAGGACGCCGTGGAGAGCGCCTCGGTCGGCGGCACCGCCTGGTATGTCGACCAGGCCTCGGGCCGCGTCGTCGTCACCGCGGACAGCACGGTCTCCAAGGCGGAGATCGCGCAGATCAAGAAGGCCGCGGGCGCCGACGCGAGCGCCCTCAGAGTCCAGCGCTCCGCGGGCGTCTTCAGTCCGCTGCTCTCCGCCGGCGACGCCATCTACGGCGGCCAGTACCGCTGCTCGCTCGGCTTCAACGTGGTCAGCGGCAGCACGTACTACTTCCTGACCGCGGGTCACTGCGGCAAGGTGGCCAAGACCTGGTACACCGACCAGGCGCACAACACACTGATCGGCCCGACCATCGGCTACAGCTTCCCCGGCAACGACTACGCGCTCGTGCGCTACGACAACACCGCGCTCAGCCACCCCGGCGGCTACAGCGCGGCCAACGCCTCTGTGGGCGAGTCGGTCAAGCGCACCGGCTCGACCAGCGGCACCCACAGCGGAACCGTCACCGCGCTGAACGTCACGGTCCACTACCAGGGCGGCGGCACGGTGAGCGGCATGATCCAGACCAACGTCTGCGCGGAGCCCGGCGATTCGGGCGGTCCGCTGTACGACGGCACCAAGGCGATCGGCATCACCTCGGGCGGCAGCGGCGACTGCCGGACCGGCGGCACGACGTTCTACCAGCCGGTGACCGAGGCGCTCAGTGCGTACGGGGTGAGCATCTACTAGGCCGGCCCCAGGCCCGCACGGCAAGATCAACCTCCGTGCGGAGTACGTCAGTTGAACGCTGCACGGCCGAAAGGCGCCCTTGCGCCGGTCGGCCGTGCAGCCGAATACTCCCCCACAGCGCTTGTCAAGGGGCACGGCTTGTCCGGAATCCGGACGGGCGCCTTGGCTGCGCCTCACGGGCCCCGACCCCACGCGGGCCCCCGACTTCCCCATGGGAGGAACGAAAAAGTGAGGATCAAGCGCACCACCCCCCGCAGCGGCATAGCGAGACGGACCCGGCTGATCGCCGTGACCACCGGACTCGTGGCCGCGGCCGCCGTCACCATCCCCAACGCGAATGCGAGTGACGCGCAGACGTTCAGCGCATCGCAGCTGAAGAGTGTCAACTCTTCGGTGCTCAAGGCAGATGTGCCGGGTACCGCTTGGGTGACCGACACCAAGACCAACAAGGTCGTCGTCACCGTCGACAGCACCGTCTCCAAGGCGGAGATCGCGGAGATCAAGAAGGCCGCGGGCACCAACGCGGGCGCCCTCCAGATCAAGCACACCCCGGGCAAGTTCAACAAGCTGATCTCAGGCGGCGACGCCATCTATGCGAGTAGCTGGCGCTGCTCGCTCGGCTTCAACGTCCGCAGCGGCTCCACGTACTACTTCCTGACCGCCGGTCACTGCACCGACGGCGCGGGCACTTGGTGGTCCAACTCGAGTCACAGCACGACGCTCGGCACCACGGCGGGCTCCAGCTTCCCGACCAACGACTACGGCCTGGTGCGCTACACCAACACCTCCGTCACGAAGTCGGGCACCGTCGGCAGCGTGGACATCACCAGCGCGGCCACCCCGTCCGTGGGCACCACGGTCTACCGCCGCGGCTCCACCACCGGCATCCACAGCGGCCGGGTCACCGCGCTCAACGCGACCGTCAACTACGGCGGCGGTGACATCGTCTACGGCATGATCCAGACCACGGTCTGCGCCGAGCCCGGCGACTCCGGCGGCCCGCTCTACTCCAACAGCGGCATCGCCTACGGTCTGACCTCGGGCGGCAGTGGCAACTGCTCCTCCGGCGGTACGACCTTCTTCCAGCCGGTCACCGAGGCCCTGAGCGCCTACGGCGTCAGCGTCTACTGACGGGCACGCACCACAGAGACACCCGCACGGCCAGACCTGCAGCCAGCAGCAGGCGAGCCCCCGCACGCAACTGTCGTGCGGGGGCTCGCCCTTGTCCAGGTGACGGAGTTACCGTCGACGTACACGCTGTACACGCCTGATGCGCCACTTCGGACCCTGGGGGCCGTGATGGTCGAGGAGCTGGTGGCGGCGGGAGTCTCCGTCGCGTCCGTGGGGCTGGTCTATGTGATGGCCGGGGCTCGTGTCGTCAAACAGTACGAACGGGGCGTGGTGTTGCGCCTGGGCAGGCTGCGCTCGGAGGTGCGCGGACCCGGGTTCACCATGATCGTGCCCTTCGTCGACCGGCTCCGTAAGGTCAACATGCAGATCGTGACGATGCCGGTGCCCGCGCAGGAGGGGATCACGCGGGACAACGTGACGGTGCGGGTCGACGCGGTCGTCTACTTCAAGGTGGTGGACGCGGCCGACGCGATCATCCAGGTCGAGGACTACCGTTTCGCGGTCTCGCAGATGGCGCAGACCTCGCTGCGGTCCATCATCGGCAAGAGCGACCTGGATGACCTGTTGTCCAACCGCGAGAAGCTCAACCAGGGCCTGGAGCTGATGATCGACAGCCCGGCCATGGGCTGGGGTGTGCAGATCGACCGGGTCGAGATCAAGGACGTGTCGCTGCCGGAGACGATGAAGCGGTCGATGGCCCGGCAGGCCGAGGCCGACCGCGAGCGGCGGGCCCGGGTCATCAACGCGGACGCGGAGCTGCAGGCCTCCAAGAAGCTGGCCGAGGCCGCCGGGGTGATGTCCGACCAGCCCGCCGCGCTGCAACTGCGGCTGCTGCAGACCGTGGTGGCGGTCGCGGCCGAGAAGAACTCCACGCTCGTGCTGCCCTTCCCGGTGGAGCTGCTGCGGTTCCTGGAGCGGGCGGCGCAGGCCCAGCCGGGGCCGGTTCAGGAGCCGCCCGCGGTGCAGCAACCGGTGCAGGAGCAACTGCCCTCCCTGGACGTCTCCTTGGATCAGAACCCCTAGGGGTCGAAAACCAGACAGGACTGGACCTCACGGACTGTATGGCGGTCACGCGCACGCAGTGTTTGCACAGGGAACCGACGTGGTGCGACGACACACAGTCAAAGCGTAGGGGGCGCACGCCTGTTGTAGTACGCGCGTCCTGAAGTCGACCTTGTGTGCCCCCTGTGTACCTCGGGATAGTGGGCCGCGAACAACTGACATGGACGCGACCTGACGCGTTTTGACGCAGCTTTTTGTCGTGCGTCGGGTCCATGTCCGTACGCCTTCCGGTCCCGGAGGTCCCCACAACCTCCCGGACCGACCCCCCACAGGAGGACGTGAGTTGAAGCACCGACGCATACCCAAGAGGCGTGTCGTCATGACGGGTGCGGGCATCGCCGCACTCGTCGTCGCGGGAGTGACCTTCCAGACTGCGAACGCGAGCGAGACCCCGAAGACGCCCGCGCCGCAGACCCTTTCGATCACGGCGGCCGGAAAGCTCGCCTCGACCCTCGGCAAGGACCTGGGCGCCGACGCGGCGGGAACGTACTACGACGCGAAGTCCCAGCACCTCGTCGTCAACGTGCTCGACGAGACCGCGGCCAAGACCGTCGCGGCGGCCGGCGCCAAGGCCAGAATCGTCGAGAACTCCCTCGCCGAGCTGAAGAGCGCCCGTACGACGCTCAAGCAGGACGCGACCATCCCCGGCACGTCCTGGGCGACCGACCCGGCGACCAACAAGGTTGTCGTCACCGCCGACCGTACGGTCAAGGGTGCCGCTCTGGAGAAGCTGACCAAGGTCGTCGACGGTCTCGGCGCCAAGGCCGAACTCCAGCGCACGAAGGGGGAGTTCAAGCCCTTCATCGCGGGCGGCGACGCCATCACCGGCTCCGGCGGGCGCTGCTCGCTCGGCTTCAACGTGGTCAAGGACGGGCAGCCGTACTTCATCACCGCCGGGCACTGCACCGAGGCGATCTCCACCTGGTCGGACTCCAGCGGCAACGAGATCGGCACGAACGAGCAGTCCAGCTTCCCGGACAACGACTTCGGCCTGGTCAAGTACACGGGGAGCGTCGACCACCCGAGCGAGGTCGACCTCTACAACGGCTCCACGCAGAAGATCACCAAGGCGGGCGAAGCGACCGTCGGCGAGAAGGTGACCCGCAGCGGTTCGACGACCCAGGTGCACGACGGCACGGTCACCGGCCTGGACGCCACCGTGAACTACGGCAACGGCGACATCGTCAATGGACTCATCCAGACCGACGTCTGCGCCGAGCCCGGTGACAGCGGCGGCTCGCTGTTCGACGGCGACACGGCGATCGGCCTCACCTCCGGCGGCAGCGGCGACTGCACCTCGGGTGGCGAGACCTTCTTCCAGCCGGTCACCGAGGCGCTCTCGACGTTCGGAGCGCAGATCGGCTGACGGCCCGCACGCACGATGGAGCCCCGTTCCCGCTCTCGCGGGGGCGGGGCTTCCGCGTGCCACGGTGCCGGGCTGAACCGAGGGTGCCCGGTGTTTGCGCAGGTGGGGCGGGTCCGAACGGATGTCGCACAAGGGTCCGAGGGCACTCGACGAAGGCGAACATGTCAGCGGGCCCTCCGCACAGGAGTACCGGCGCAGGATACGGAAGGCCGCGGCCGTCTTCGCGGGCCGAGTCGTAAACCAGGCGGACAACGCCCAACGCCTGCTGGCCAGCAAGCATCCCGACATCCACCACGGACTGGGAATGACCTGCGTGTGGCGATACGAGACCGCGGGCTGTCGAGAGGAACTGATCGTCGAGTCCGGGCTGCGCCGTGACGTGGTCTATCCACAGCACCAGGACCTGGTCGACGAGTTCCGGCTCAGGGCCAAGGCGCAAGAGAGAGTGCCCACAGCCGCCCAGGAGCTCGCCGAGCGATATGCCGCCGTGGTCGAGGAGCTGAAGGAGACGAAGCAACAGCTGGCAGCAGAACAGCAGTTGACTGCATTCCTGCGCCGCACCACGGTAGAACCGTCGATCGAGGTGGAGAACCTTCGCCGTGAGCAGGAGGACGCCACCGATGCCACGGTCGTGCGCATGCCCCGGCCGCGCGGCCCAGGCCGCAGGTTCTCGACCACGGATCCAGGGAGCTGAGTCACGCTCGGCGGCCGGGACAGTCGCCGTCACATCCTTCGCCCTCGTACGCGCCGGTGCAGCGACTTACTCCCCAGACAACGACCAGCGGCGCCTGCCACTGCGGTTCCGGGCTACCGCCGGTACCTCGTACCTGGTCGACATGCCGGCTGACCCGGGCATCGCCCTGCCAGGGACGTACATGCTCTTCGCGCGCGACGCTCAACGGGTGCCAAGCAAGGCCCGGATGCTCACGACCGGCTGAGGCCGAGGACCCGGCCAGGCACGCCCTCGCCTGGCCGGGGTCGCTCGGACAGAGCGCGGCAGGGACAAGGGGGCACAACGGTAGGGATGTTTCCCCCGTCACCCGGCACCACCGGCTCATGACCCGACGCCGACTGCCGCGGGCGACGACGGTCCGGTCACCGGACCGGACGCCGTCTTCTCGTGGATCACAGGGTGATGGTGGCCAGCACGTTCTCGCCCTTCACGAACGCCAGGAACCAGACGCTGGCGTTGGCGCAGCGGACCGCGTAGGCCGCGGCGGAGGTGGTCGGGTGGGGCAGCAGCAGGGCTAGGAAGTAGGTGCCCGGAGTGGCGGGCAGGGGGAGGGTGCCAGTGATGGTCTGGGTCGCCGGGGCAGCTGCGGGCTCACTCGTCTCCGAGCGGGGGCCGGGAAGCCAGGTGCGCCAGTCGGCGCCGGTGTCGACCGTGCTGACCGTCTGGCCGAACCGGTTGAGCAGGGCCAGCCGGGCGACCCTGGGATTCTTGGGTGCGGCGAAGCCCCGGTTGACCAGGTCGACCTGGACGGACAGGCCGGATGGGAGCTTGGCGTAGCGCGCTTGCTGGACCTCGATGCGGTAGCCGAGGTGGTCGCGGATGTAGTCGAAGTAGGTCCGGGGGACGGAGTTGCCGGAGGAGTCGGTGAAGTAGCCGTCGGAGACCGGCAGCTTGGCCGCTGTGGCCTGGGCCTTGGTGAGGGTGGTCGTCCTCCAGGCGGGGATCGTCACGGTCGCGTTGTGGACCTGGGACAGGGTGTCGAAGCGCAGAGTCTGCAGTCGTTTGGCCGCGTTCAGGCCGTCGATCGGCGTGCTCCAGGCGTTCGGGTCGGCGCTCTGCCCCTTGTCCCAGGGCATCTCGCCGTCCATCGTGTGGGTAGGGGTGACCTCCAGGTAGGTGGACCACCATTGGTTGGACGGCACGTAGTACTCACAACATCCGCCGCCAAGGGTGAAGAAGTCGTTGTGGAGGCCGACCCTGGACTTGACGCTGGAGGTGGTGATGCTGTCCCGCAGCCACGGGTAGCGCATCTGCGTGTCCATGCCGGCGGGAAGCGCGTCGACCAGGCTGGTCATGATGGCCGTCGTGGCGTCGGGCCAGTTCTGGTGGTTGTAGTAGTTGGGGCCCCACTCGCCCCAGGCGCCGACGAAGCCGGCCTGCCAGACCGCGATCACGTCGCGGTTGGCGGCGACGATCGGCGCGAGCTGGGTGATGTGCCGCTGGATGTCCTGCACCGTGTAGGGCCGCCGGGACCGGACGTCGTCGTCGTAGCAGAAGCGCAGGACGGCCTGGTAGCCCTTGGAGCGAAGGCCGTCGAAGATCTTCTGGATGTTGGCCAGGGCGCTGGAGGGGATCGTGGTCGTGGCGTAGTCCCACAGGTAGAAGTAGAGCTGGGTGACTCTGGCGCCGGCGCCGTACTTGGCCTCGAGCAGGCCCAGCGCCTTCGCGGAGTCCCCGGCGAAGCCGGACTCGTGCGGCCAGGGGCTGGTCAGGTCCGAGGCGTTGTAGGACATCTCGTAGCGGAAGCCGCGCGAGGGGTTGGCCAGGCCGGTGGTGCCGTTGGTGTCGTCGGGACGGATGCCGCGGTGGGAGACGGTCGTCCAGGTCGTGTCGGCAGCCGCGCGACCGCTCACGCCGAGGACGGCGCCCGCGCCGGTCAGGCCGGCCAGGGCGAGGGCCTGACGCCGGGACAGAGGGTGACGCATGGTTTCCTCCCTTGTATGGGGACGGATGGATCAGTCACCGAGCTCCGGCTGGTCGCGGAGCTCGACGTGCGGGGTGGAGGGGACGCGGTCCAGCTCGAGGACGATCAGCTCATTGCGGCCGGGGCGCAGGAGCGGGCCGGGCAGGTAGAGGGTGCGCTGCGGGCCTTCGGCTCGGTACCGGCCCAGGCAGAAGCCGTTGACCCAGGCGAGTCCCGCGTTCCAGCCGGGAAGGGCGAGGAAGGCGTCGCCCGGTTCGGCCACCTCGAGGACGCCGCGCAGGAAGGCCGGGGCTGTGGCGGTGCCGTCGGCGAAGGACAGCGGTGTCAGGTCGTCCAGCGGGATCGCCTCCGCGGTGACCTGGTGCAGGTATTGGCGTTCGTGCCGGATGCCGCCGAGGATGCCCTTTCCCTCGCCGAGTGTGGGCCCGTAGCCGACCCGGCCGAGCGACTCCACCAGCAGCTCCACCCGGGCCGGGCCGGCGATCTCGACGGGCTGGGACCGCTCGTGGAGCGTGGCGACCCGTTCACCGTCCACCGAGAGATGGGCGCGGTCCCGCAGGCCGTCGATGATCAGAGGGTACGGCTGCCGCGGTCCCGGTATGTCGACCCGGTAGCGTACGAGCCCCTGGCCGAGGCCCAGTTCCTCGAAGGTCGGCGGTGTCGGCCGGGTCACCGCCGGCCGTGCCAGGGCGTCCAGGCAGGCCCACTCGGTCAGCTCCACAGTGACCGGCGCGAGGACGGGCGGGGCGGGCGGAGGCGGGGGAGCGGGCTCGTCCCGGTACCGGGCGAGGACCTCGCGGAACGCCCAGAACTTCGGGGTTGGGGCGCCGTGTTCGCAGATCGGGGCGTCGTAGTCGTAGGAGGTGGCCTGCGGCAGGTACTCGCCGGTCTCCAGATCCCGGTTGGCGCCGGCCCACAGGCCGAAGTTGGTGCCGCCGTGCGCCATGTAGAGGTTGACCGACGCCCCGGCAGCCAGCAGTTCCGCGAGGGTGTCGGCGGCGTCCTGCGCCGACCGGGTGCTCCGCTTCTTGCCCCAGTGGTCGAACCAGCCGATCCACAGCTCCATGCACATCGCCGGGTCGTCCGGCCGGTGCCGGCGCAGCGCCGCCAGCTGCCGCGCGGGCTGTGATCCGAAGGTCCCAGTGGCCGGCAGGCCCGGCAGGCTGCCGCCGGTGAGCATGTGGTCCTCGGGGCCGTCCGCGGTGAACAGCGGAACGTCGATCCCGTGCTCGGTCAGGACGTCGGCGATGAACTGGAGGTAGGCGTGGTCGCTGCCGTAGGAGCCGTACTCGTTCTCCACCTGCACCATGAGGACGTTGCCGCCCCGGGTGACCTGATGCTCGGCCACCAGCGGCAGCAGCACATCGAACCAGCGCTCGACATGCTCCAGAAAGACCGGATCGCTGGTCCGGATCCGGCCAGGCACCCACCAGGGCAGCCCGCCGTTGTCCCACTCGGCGCAAATGTAGGGGCCGGGGCGGACGATCGCGTGGAGCCCGGCCCGCTTCGACTCGGTGAGGAAGAAGTCCAGCTCGTCCAGGCGGGTAAAGGCGCCGGGCCGGGGCTCGTGGTAGTTCCAGGGGACGTAGGTCTCCACGGTGTTCAGCCCCATGGCGCGCAGCATCTCCAGCCGATGCCGCACATGCCCTGGATGGACCCGGAAATAGTGCAGCGCCCCTGACAGGATGCGGAACGGGGCACCGTCCAGCCGGAACGAACCATTCTCGATGTCAAAACTGGGCACAGAGGAAATTCCTTCGTGTCTCTTGGTAACGGTGAAATCAAATGAGGCTGGAGTGTGGTGCCGAAAACGCTTCCCGTCATATCTTTCGGCGACATGGAAATGAAGTCGGGCTCGAATATGGCGGTGGAAAAGCGTCCCGTGGAGCGTGACGACTGGGCGCCCGGCCGGGAACCCTGGGACCACTGGTGGCGCTATCTGACGCCCGGCCCGGTCCACCGCCGGCTGGGCATGGTCTGCCTGGCCGTCGGCGCCCAGCACGGGCGCCTGCCGGCCGTCGGCCCCCGCACCCTCGGGCATCACGTCGCGGTCGTCGTGCTGTCGGGCGCGGGCTGGTTCTCCAGCGGGGGACGGCCCCCGATCGACGTGGAGTCCCCGTGCTTGCTGTGGCTGTTCCCCGGTGTCGAGCACCACTACGGGCCCTACGAACCGGGCTGGTCGGAATGCTTCGTCGACTTCGCCGGCACGGCCGTGGAGGCCTACGCGGAAATGGGCCTGATCGATCCGTCCCGGCCGGTGACACCGCTGTCCAGCGCCGAACCGGCCAGGCTGGTGGTCCGAAAGATCATGGGCGCGATAAGGAACGGGGGACCCCACTCCGACGTCGGGGCAGCGGCGGGCGTCCACGAGCTGCTGGTCACGCTGCTGCACTCCCGGGTCGAGCACGACCCGAGCGGCGACCGGGTGCTGGCAGCCCTGACCCGGGACGCCGTCGAGCCGTGGTCGGTGCCGGAACACGCCCGCCGGCTCGGCCTCGCCCCCGCCGAACTGCGCGAGGCCGTCCGGCGGGGAGCAGGCACCAGCCCGAAGGACTTCATCCTCACGATCCGGTTGAACCTGGCCAAGGAGCTGCTGGCCACCACCGACCTGCCGGTCGCGGCGGTCGCCCGCCGGACCGGGTACGACGACCCCGCCTACTTCACCCGGCTGTTCACCCGTCGGGTGGGGACCGCTCCGAGCGCTTTCCGCGAGCAGAACTTCCACCGTTCCCCCCTAGGCCTTGACGCTCCCGGCGGCGAGGTCGGCCTTCCAGAACCGCTGGAGCGACAGGAACGCCAGGACCACGGGAATCAGTGACAGCAGCGCCCCCATGAGCACGGCGTCGCGCAGGTTGCCGGTACGGATGCTGTTCCACTTCACCAGGCCGAGCGTGACGGGCCACAGCTCCTGGTCGTTGAGCAGCATCATCGGCAGGAAGAAGTTGTTCCAGATCGCGACGAACTGGAACAGGAACAGCGTCACCATCGCCGGGGCCATCAGGCGCAGGCCGACGGCGGCGAACAGGCGCAGCTCGCTCGCACCGTCGACGCGCCCGGCGTCCAGCAGCTCGTCCGGCACCGCCGCCATGGCGTAGGCGCGGGCGAGAAACACCCCGAAGGGGCTCACCATGCACGGCAGCAGGACTCCCCAGTAGGTGTTCAGCAGCCCGATCCTGCTCTCAAGCAGGTAGATCGGAATGGTGAGCAGCGGCAGCGGCAGCAGCACCGCCAGCATGATCCCGCTGAAGATCAGCCGGTCTCCGCGGAAGCGGTACTTGGCCAGCGCGTAACCGGCCATCGCCGCCAGGAGCGTCGCACCGAGCGCGCCGCCGCCCGCGTACACCGCGGTGTTGAGCAGCCAGCGCGGATACAGGCCGGCGTCCTGGGACATCACCCGGTCGATGTTGGCGCCGACGGACAAGTGGGAGAACCACAGTGACCCGTCGTACAGGTCGTCACCGGACTTGGTCGACGACACGATCAGCCACCAGAGCGGAAGCAGCATGTACGTCGCGACGACGAACAGGAAGCCGGTGGTCAGCACACGGGCGCGGGTCATCGCGCACCTCGGGCGGTCATCCACGACGAGAGCCGCAGGAACAGCAGGGACAGCCCGCCGGTCAGCACCGCGAGCACGACCGCGATGGCCGAGCCGAGCGCGTAGTCGTTGCGGTCGAGGGCGACCTGGAGCGACCACATCAGCGGCGTGTAGTCCTTGGGCACGCTCGTCGTAACGTCCGAGAGCACGCTGGGCTCGTTGAACAGCTGGAGCGTGCCGATGACGGAGAAGACGGCGGTGAGGACGAGGCTCGGCCGCACCATGGGGATCTTGATCTGCCAGGCGATGCGCAGCGGTCCGGCGCCGTCGATCGCGGCGGCCTCGTAGATGTCGCGCGGGACCGCCTGGAGCGCGGAGTAGATGACGAGCATGTTGAAGCCGGTCCAGGTCCAGGTGACGATGTTGCCGATGGAGCCGAGGACGACGTCCTCGGCGAGCAGATCGAGGCCGAACGGGGAGATCTGCGGGGTGTACAGGAAGGCCCAGACGATCGCGGCGATCACGCCCGGAACGGCGTATGGAAGGAAGTAGACGAGGCGGAAGAAGGGCTTCCACCGGGCCGCGGCACCGTCGAGGAGGAGCGCGAGCAGTAGAGCCAGCCCCAGCATGATCGGGACTTGGACGAAGCCGAACAGCAGGAGCCGTCTGACGCCGGTGAGGAAGACCCCGTCGTCGAAGACCTTCGCGTAGTTGTCGAACCCGGCGAACACCCGCTCCGGAGTGCCGAAGCCGAGGCCGGACCGGTGCACCGTGTACAGACTTTCTTGAACCGCATAGCCGATCGGGAGCAGGAAGAACACTCCGAACAGCAGGCAGAACGGCGCGAGCAGCGGCAACGCCGCCCGAGAGGGAGAGGGCCGACGGCGGCGCCGCGCCCGGCCCCGGGCTGCGGCGACGCTCGGCAGCTGGGTGGCTGTCAACAGACCACCTTTCTGAACTGAATCCGGGGCGTCCGGTCGGATTCCTGCGGTTGGAGCGCCCCGGATCGGGTGGTCACTGGTTGACGGTCAGGCCCTTGCCCTTCAGGGACTCCACGGCCTTCGTCTGGATCGTCGCGAAGGCCTCGGTGAGCGTGCCTTGCTTCTTCACCGCGTCGCCGACCGCCGCGTTGAAGGCTTCGTTGAGCTCCGGTGTCGCCGGCCCCCAGCCAAAGTCCGGCACGGTCGTCTTGGCCGCCTCGGCGAAGACCTGGAAGACCGGCTGGTCGCCGTAGAACGGGCGGCCGGTCCCGATCGACGGCAGCGCGGCGCCGTTGACGGTCGTGGGGAACAGACCGCCGTTGGTGACGAGACCGTCGAAGGCAGAGGTGTCGGTGGACAGCCAGGTGGAGAACTCCACCGCTTCCTTGGGGTTCTTGCACCCCTTCAGCACGGCGTTGGGCGACCCGCCGACGTTGCCGGTCGCGGTCTGTCCGGCGACCCAGTTCGGCATCGGGGCGACGGCCCACTTGCCGCTCGTGCCCTTGACCGAGTCCTCCAGCACCTTGGTCATCCAGACCGGGCCGACCAAAGATGCGATCTTCCCGTCGCTGAAGTGCTTGAACCAGGCGTCGGACCATGCTGCTTGGACGTCGACGAGCTTCTTGTCGATCAGGTTCTGCCAGTAGGCCGCGACCTTGAGCGTGGGCTCGTCGTCGACAGCCACCTTCCAGGCGTCGCCCTCGGTGCTGAACCACTTCGCCCCGGCCTGCTGCGCCAGGCCGCTGAATCCGTACATGTCGTCGGGGTTGAACGAGGTGAGATAGGTGCCGGGGCTGGCGGCGTGCAGCTTCTCGGCGGCGGCGGTGAACTCCTCCCATGTCTTGGGCACGGAGATCTTGTGCCTGGCGAAGATGTCCTTGCGGTAGAACAGGCCCATCGGACCCGAGTCGACCGGCACGGCGACCTGCTTGCCGCCGAACGTCACGGACTTGAGCGCGGACGGCTGGAACTTGGCGGCGCTGTCCTTGACATAGGGTGTGATGTCCTCGACCGCGCCCTCCACCAGGAAGCTGGGGAGCGTCTCCGCCCCGACCTGCGCGAGGCACGGCGCGTTGCCGGCCTTCACCGCACTGAGCATCTTCTGGTAGCCGCCCTTGGCCCCGGACTCGGTCTGGGTGAACTTCACCGTGATGTCGGGGTGCGCGGCGTTCCACGCGGCGGCGGCCTTGTCGTAACCGGGCGCCCAGCCCCACCACTCGATGGTCACCGGACCCGCCTTCGTCTGCTTGGCCTCGGGCCCGTCCTCGTTGTCTCCGCCGCACCCTGCCAGGCCGGACACCGCCAGAACTGTGGCGATACCGAGCGCGAAGGTTCTGCGCATGGGTGGATCCTTTCCCTGCCTTGCTGGGGGGTTGTATCGATGGCGGCAACCTTCGCCTCGGGGCAGGTAGGGCGTCCATGGACATCTTGCGGCGGGGCTTGCACTTCGAGGCGTTTGTCGGCCCATTCGCTTGGCGCGGGCGTCGGCGCGGTCGTACCGCTCCTGCTCCAGCCCGCCGTACGAAAGGTGGCCGGAAGGGTGTGGTCGATCTCGACGGTGACCTCGTCCCCGGCCCCACGCAGCGCCTGCGCGCACCGGTCGGTTTTGTCCAGGCGGCGGGTGGAGGCGACGTACCAGTAGGCGTCGCCGTGCTCGGGGTGGTCGGGCAGAGAGGAGGACGGGCGGAACCCGACCTGGTGGGACCACTGGCTGATCCGGTCGAGGCCGAGTTTCCACACGATCGGGCGGACGCGGGCGAGCGCCCACGAGCACGTTCCGCGAGCAGCAGTTCTGGACCTGATACAACACAGTGCTCTGTATTCAAAGCGGCCCATAAATGCTGTTGCCCTGCATACGGTCGCTCGTTCTTCTGCTTGGGGGAGACCGATTATCCCCAGGGTTCCGCCGCACCATGGACTGCTATTGGGATGCCTGCATCGCGCCTTGCGAATGTCCATCTACCGCCTCAATTTGTCCATGGTCGAGCCGGTGGGTCACGTTCATGCTTCTGGCAACGAAAGACGTCCAGGCAAACCCTGACCCAACGGTGCCGAGCCGAATCAGAGCCAGTCCTGCGACAGACGGCTGCACCGGCCCAGCCCGACCCCTCACTCATCCCGCTGGCCGTCAGTGGACGACTGCCATCACGGCGCCGCGCCCCCGCCGGCAGCCAGGGCATGGGGGCGGGTCAGCATCCCAACCTGCGCGAAGTCCCTAAGGAGCCAGCGTGGTTCGCAGATCCCGGAGCCATATTGTCCTGCTCGCGGTTATGGCGTTGATACTGAGCGCGACAGCCGCGATGGAGGCGTCTCCGCGCGCATACGCCGCGGCCTCGACGTCGATCACCGTCGACGGCACCGAGCCGGGCCGGGTGTTCGACGGAGCCGGCGCGATCAGCGGAGGTGGAGGGAACACTCGACTGCTGGTCGACTATCCGGAACCGCAGCGCAGCCAGATCCTGGACTACCTGTTCAAGCCCGGCACCGGCGCCTCGCTGCAGACACTCAAGCTTGAGATCGGAGGAGACACCAACTCCACCGACGGCGCCGAACCCAGCCACGAGCACACCAAGGGCGCCGTGGACTGCAACGCCGGCTATGAGTGGTGGCTGGCCGGCGAGGCCAAGGCTCGCAACCCGAACATCAAGCTCGCCGGCCTGTCCTGGGGCGCGCCGGGCTGGATCCCCGACGGGAACTTCTGGTCCAGCGACACGATCGACTACCTGATGGGCTGGATGGACTGCGCCAAGAAGCACAACCTGACCATCGACTACCTCGGCGGCTGGAACGAGCGGGGCTGGAAGGCCTGGTGGTACGTCGACCTCAAGAAGGCGCTGGTCTCGAAGGGCTACGCAACCAAGGTCGTGGCGGCTGACAGCGACTCCTGGGCGGTTGCCGACGACATGAAGGCGGACGCGGCGTTCCGGGACGCGGTGGACGTCATCGGCGTGCATTACCCGTGCGGCTACAAAAACGGCGGGGCCATCGGCAACAACCACCCGTTCACCACCTGCAACAGCACGAGCACCGCGCAGAACATCGGCAAGCCACTGTGGGCCAGCGAGAACGGATCACAGGACACCGAAGCGGGCGCCGCGCCGGTGGCGCGGGCACTCAACCGGGACTACATCGACGGTCGGATGACCGCGTACTACAACTGGCCGCTGGTGGGCTCGCTCTATCCGAACACGTACTTCGCCTTCAATGGGCTGGTGTCAGCCAACCAGCCCTGGTCGGGCCACTATCGCGTCGGCAAGACCGCCTGGGTCATGGCCCACACGACACAGTTCACCCGGATCGGATGGCGGTACCAGGATTCCGCCAGTGGCTATCTGGGCGGTGACCGGTCCAACGGCAGCTATGTGACGCTGCGAGCGCCCGACGGTGACGACTACAGCACGATCATCGAGACGACGGAGGCCACCGCCCCGCAGACGTTGGATGTCCGGGTCACCGGCGGCCTGTCCACTGATGAGGTCCATGTGTGGGCCACGAACGTCAACGCCAACTCGGACAGCGCCGCTGACAACCTGGCGCACACCACCGATGTCACCCCCTCCGACGGCCGATACACCGTGACGCTGCAGCCCGGCCGTGTCTACACGCTGAGCACGACAAACGGGCAGGGCAAGGGCACGGCGGGATCGCCGGCGGCCTCCTCGCTGAGCCTGCCGCAGTCCAATGACTTCGAGACCAAGGGCGACACCTCGTCTCCGAAGTACTTCACGGACATGAACGGCGCCTTCCAGACCGTGTCCTGCGGTGGCGCACGCGGGGGCACATGCCTGCGTCAAATGGCCACGGCCGCCCCGATCCGATGGACCGGGGAGTCGTACTACGCGCCGTACACCTTCATGGGCGACGACGCGTGGAGCAACTACACCGTCAGCGCGGACGCGATGCTGGAACAACCAGGCGCGGTGGAACTCCTTGGCCGCGTGACCATGCAGGGCAGGAACAACAACGGCCTGGAGGCGTACCACCTGCGGTTGAGCGACACGGGTGCCTGGTCGATCCTCAAGAGCGACTCCTCGTGGAAGTTCACCAAACTGGTGAGCGGCACCACAGCGGCCCTTGGCACGAACCGCTGGCACTCCGTCGCCCTGACCTCAACCCTCACCGCCAAGGTCGACGGTACGGTGCTCGGCAGCGTCACCGACTCGACCTACGCTCACGGCCGCGCCGGCCTGGGCACGGTCGACTCCGCCGTCGCGACGACCGGCGGCGGATACAAGACGCAGCAGTTCGACGCCTTCTCCGTCACGCCCGGGACCAATCCGATCCTCGCCCGTGTCGGCCCCGTCCCTTCGGGCATCTCCGGCAAGTGCCTGGACCTCGCCGGTGGCGACACCACTAACGCCACGCCGGTGAAGATCTACACCTGCAACAACACTTTCGCGCAGGTCTGGACTTACAACCCGGCCGACGGCACGGTCAGGATCGGCGGCAACAAGTGTCTGGACGTCCCTGAGCAGGCCACGAAGAACGGCACCAAGGTTTCTATCTGGACCTGCAACGGCGGTGACAACCAGAAGTGGACTCAGCAAGCCGACGGTACGCTGCGCGGCACGCAGTCCGGGCGATGCCTGGACGACCCGGAGAGCAGCACCAGCCCTGTCCAGCTGGTGATCTGGACCTGCAACGGCGACAACAACCAGAAGTGGAAGCTCCCCGGCTAGGAACGTGGCGGAGATCCCTTGTCATCCAGGGGATCTCCGCCCCACCTCGCCACGTCCGACAGGGTCATCCACCCTGCCGATCCTCTGTCTGTGTGGCCATTGCCGGCGCCATCAGATCTGCTCTCCCCCCTTCCGGATCATGATGCAGTCGGCTCGCGCGACACGGCCCATCCCCTCCCGAGGAGGACGCGCGACATGATCAGTCCCCGATCGATGTCCGCGCGGACGTGCACGGTCCTCGGGGCCCGGACCCTGGCCGAGGAACGCGCCCGTCTCGTCGACAACTTCGGTCGGCGGCTGATGGTCGTCCGCGACCACGCGCCGAAGGCGGCACTGCGGTGAACGCCCCCGACTCCGTCACCGACCGGCCCCGCACAGCAGCCCACCCTGCTGACCTGATGGACGCCCTGCACACGACCGTTCGGCCCCTGACGGGCGTACCCAACCCGGTCCGGTACGCCCGTCAGACCGTGCTCGACCAGCTCGCCGAACACATCGACGATCCAGGCCTGCTGGAAGACCTGGCCGTCATGGTCTCCGAGGCGACCACGAACGCGGCCATCCACGCGCCCGGACCCTGCGAGCTGCGGATCATCTCCCACGGTGGGCTCCCGCTGGTCATCGAAATCGCGGACACCGGCGACCAGCTCGACGTCATCGCCGCCCGACTCGCCGCGGGGGCCGTCCCGGACCAGCTTGGGGCCCTGCAGGACGGCGGCCGGGGGCTCGGCATCATCGCGCGGCTCTCCGGGGGCCGTTGCGCAGTCCAACCCACCCGCCTCTACTCAGCCGCCGCCGACGGCAAATCCGTCTGGTTCGCCATCCCCGGTCGCGCCCCCTGAACCCTCGCTCCTTTGAGCTCCGTGATCCCGGGTCGACAAGCGGCGGAACGACGGTGCACCGGCCTCTCCGCGCAAAGAGGGAAGTCCCCGCGGCCACGGACCCACAACCCCGGCCGAGCAAGAGCTCGGCGTGAATCAACTACTTGGAATCCACTCGGAATGAGGAATGCAGATGAGTCACGTTGCCGAAGAGATCTCCAGTCAGCCGAAGTACTGGCTGCGCGCCTCGTCCCTGCTCGGCGAGTACGACAGCGTGCTGCCTCGGGCCGGCGAGCGGGTCGCGGTCGTCGGCTGCGGGACATCGTGGTTCATGGCCCAGTCGTACGCGGCGCTGCGCGAGTCCGCCGCGCAGGGGCAGACGGATGCGTTCACACCGTCGGAGATGCCGCTCGGCCGACCCTACGACCGCGTCCTGGTGATTACCCGTTCCGGTACGACGACCGAGGTGCTCGACCTGCTCGGGCGGGTGCGCGGCCGGGTCCCCACCGCGGCGATCACCGCCACCCCCGGAACGCCCGTGGTCGACGCTGCCGATGCTGTCGCAGTGCTGGAATTCGCTGATGAGCGGTCGGTGGTGCAGACCCGGTTCGCCACGACGACGCTTGCCCTGTTCCGGTCGTCGCTCGGCCATGACCTGGCGCCGGTTGCCGCCGATGCGCGAAAGGCCCTGGAGGCCGAGCCGGACTCGCAACTGGTCCGGGTGGAGCAGCTGACGTTCCTCGGCCGCGGCTGGACCGTCGGCCTTGCACACGAGGCGGCGTTGAAGCTGCGTGAGGCGGCCGGGGCATGGACGGAGTCCTACCCCGCGCTGGAGTACCGGCACGGGCCGATCAGCATCACGGGTCCCGGTCGGCCGGCCTGGATGTTCGGGGAACCGCCGGTCGGCCTGGCCGACGACATCGCGCGAACCGGCGGCACCTTCGTCGTCAGCGAACTCGATCCGATGGCCGAACTCGTCCGGGCACAGTGTGTCGCAGTGGAGATGGCGGCGGGGCGTGGCGTCGACCCGGACCATCCCCGTCATCTCACCCGCTCGGTGATCCTCACCGGCTCGCGCGTAGTGTCCCCACAGTGACCACCTCGCCCGAGCTCGTGGTGGCGATCGACGTGGGTGGCACCCGTCTGAAGGGCGCCCTGGTGGACGCGGCGGCGCACAGGTTTCACGAGGAGACCCGCTCCACCCCACGCGATCAGGGCCCCGACGCCGTTGTCGACGCGATCGTCGCGTTCGCCACTGAACTCGCCGAGCGAGGCCGCCGCGCGGGCGGGACCGTGTCGGGAGCAGGCGTCGTCGTCCCTGGCCTCGTCGATGAGAGCAAGGGGGTCGCCATCCTCTCGGCGAACCTGGGATGGCGCGACCTGCCCTTGCGCTCCATGATCGAGTCGCGCTTGGCGCTGCCCCTCGGATTCGGGCAGGACGTGCGCGCCGGCGGGCTTGCGGAGTTCCGGTTGGGCGCTGCCCGAGGCACGGTCACCGCGCTGTTCGTCCCGGTCGGCACCGGCATCGGTGCAGCGATGGTCGTCGACGGCCACCTGGTTTCCAGCGGCGGCCTGGCCGGAGAGATCGGGCATGTGGCCGTGGACCCGGCCGGCGCATCCTGCGGCTGTGGCCGCCGCGGCTGCCTGGAGACCGTCGCGTCCGCCGCGGCGGTGATGCGACGGTACGCAGAGCGCACCGGCCGCGCCGCCTCGGGCGGCGGTGAGATCGCTCATCTGGCCGTCAGCGGCGACCCTGTCGCCCGGATGGTGTGGGACGAGGCGGTCGATGCGCTGGCCGCGGGCCTCGCGACCTGTACGACCCTGCTCGCGCCCGAGGTGATCGTGCTGGGTGGCGGCCTCGCCGAGTCCGGCGGCCTGCTCCTCGATCCGCTGCGCGGCGCACTGGATGCCCGGCTGACGTTCGAGCGTCGGCCGCGTCTTGCGCGGGCGGAGCTGGGTGATCGCGCCGGGGCGCTCGGTGCCGCCCTGCTGGCCTGGGAGCGGCTGCGGTGACCGTGCTCGGTTTCGCCCGCGTCGTCACACCCGGGGGTGTCCTCGATCCGGGGTGGGTCGAGACGGCGGGAGGTCGTATCAGTGCTGTCGGGACGGGTCAACCGCCCCACGGCGTGGACATGGACCTCGGCGGACAATGGCTGGTTCCCGGATTCGTGGACATGCACGTACATGGTGGCGACGGCGCCTCGTTCGCGACCGGCGACGCCGACGATGCCCGCCGGGTGGCCGAGTTCCATCGCCGACACGGCACGACGACGCTGGTGGCCAGCCTCGTCTCGGCGCGGCTGGAGATCCTGGAACGGGCCGTCGCGAGCTTGGCCGAGCTGGTGGAGGACGGTCTGCTCGCGGGTGTCCACCTGGAAGGCCCGTTCCTCAGTACGGCCCGATGCGGCGCGCACGACCCGGCAATGCTGCGCCCGCCCGCGCAAGCCGACGTCGAACGGCTGTTGCGCGCCGGCCACGGCACGGTGCGCATGATCACGCTCGCCCCCGAACTGGCGAACGGACTGGACGCGGTGCGCGCGGTGGTCGCCCACGGGGCGGCCGCCGCGATCGGACACACCGACGCCACCTACGAGGTGACCCGACAGGCGATCGAGGCCGGCGCGAGCGTCGCGACCCACCTGTTCAACGGAATGCGGCCGGTGCACCACCGCGAGCCCGGCCCGGTCCTCGCCCTGCTGGAGGACGAACGCATCACCGTTGAGCTGATCTGCGACGGGATCCACCTCGACCCCGCCGTGGTGAGGGCCACGGCGCAGACGGTCGGCCTCCGCCGCCTGGCGCTGGTCACCGACGCGATTGCTGCCGCGGGAGTCGGAGACGGCACCTATGTGCTGGGCGGTCTGCCGGTGCGCGTGGCGGGCGGCGCCGCGCACCTCGCAGACGGTACCTCGATCGCCGGCAGCACCCTCACCACATCGGCAGCCCTGCGCAACGCCGTCCGCGCCGACATCCCCGTCGCTGAAGCCGTACAAGCCCTGTCGTCGACCCCCGCGACGGCCCTCGGCCTGCACCACCGCCTCGGTGCCATCCGAACCGGACTGGACGCCGACCTCGTCGTACTCGACACCGATCTGACGGTGCAGCACGTGATGGCGAAGGGAGCGTGGATCACGTGATCCTCACCGTCACCCTGAACGCCGCACTCGATGTCACCTACGACGTGGACGCCATCGTCCCGCACACCAGCCACCGGGTGCGGCGGGTGCACTCCCGAGCGGGCGGCAAGGGCATCAACGTCGCGCGCGTGCTGCGAATCACCGGCCACCAGACCACGGTCACCGGCTTCGCCGGGGGGACCACCGGCGAGTTCCTCCGCGCCGACCTCGCCGCCTCCGGCCTGCGCGACGAACTGGCTGCTGTCGCCGGCGAAACCAGGCGCACGGTGACGGTCGCCTCCTCGGCCCACGGCGACGCCACGGTGTTCAACGAACCCGGACCACTCGTGACAGCGCAGGAGTGGGCCTCGTTCCGCGCCCGGTTCGCCGATCTCGCGGCTACGGCGCACGTGGTCGTCCTGTCCGGCAGCCTCCCGCCCGGCGTCCCCACGGACGCCTACGCCCAGCTCGTCGCCGACGCGCCGCGAAGCATCACCATCGTGGACGCCGAAGGTCCGGCCCTCGCCGCGGCATTGCCCGCGCGCCCCGGACTGGTCAAACCCAACGCAGCCGAACTCGCGGCCACGACCGGGCTGCCCGATCCGCTCTCCGCCGCGTCGTCACTCCGCGACGGGGGCGCACATGCCGTAGTGGCATCGCTGGGTCCGGACGGCCTGCTCGCCGTGACCCCCGACGGCGCCTGGCGCGCCCGCCCGGCCGAGACGGTCTCCGGCAACCCGACCGGCGCGGGTGACGCGTGCGTCGCCGCGCTCGCCGCCGGCCTGGCCGCCAAGCGGGCGTGGCCGGACCTGCTGCGTGACGCGGTGGCCCTCTCAGCTGCCGCCGTGCTCGCCCCGATCGCCGGTGACGTCGACCTCGACGCCTACCGAGCCTTCCGCCCTGCCGTACCCCTGGAGGAGATCCATGACGCTCACAGCGACCGGTGACATCATCGGCGCCGCCGCTCGCGAAGGCATTGGTGTCGGAGCGTTCAACGTCATCCAGCTCGAGCATGCCGAAGCCCTCGTCGCCGCGGCCGAGGAAGCGAACGCGCCCGTTGTGCTGCAGATCAGCGAAAACGCCATCAAGTACCACGGCGCGCTGGAACCCGTCGCCCTCGCGACCCTCGCAGCAGCACGCCGCTCGGCGGCCCCTGTTGCCGTGCACCTCGACCACGCCGAGTCCGTGGGCCTGGTAACGGAAGCGGTGTCTCTGGGTCTCGTCTCGGTGATGTTCGACGGGTCCAAGCTTGCCTGCTCCAGCGCGGGCACGAAGTGCCGGAGTGCAGGCCATGCACGTAGAGCAGCGGCAGCACCTCGCTGATCTTCGGGCTCTGGCGGCACCAGGGGTCTTCTGTGTCAGTGGTGGATGTGTGAGGGGCCTCTCAATCGGGTCGACGTGTGGCGCGGGGACTCCGAGGGGAGCTACTATCGGGTGGTAGAACGACCGGTCTTTCTGTGAAGTGGCCCTCTGGGCTGTCTGGGCGGCTCCGCCTCCGGCCGGAGGCCTCTCGCGGGGTCCCCGGTGCACGTCGAACAGGGATGAAAAAGTTCCATGACACCAATCCGCTCCAGGCCCGAGGTGCCCCCCGTCGGTGAGCTCCTCGCCAGCCTGACGATGCGCGCCCAGTCGGCTGATCGCGAACGGACACCCCGGCGATCGGGTTCATGGTGCAGGTGATGAGCGGCGCCTTCGCCGCCGCATGCTGATCGACGAGCAGCCTCCGACGCAGGACTTCCTCCTTACGTACTTCGACGCCGTGGTCCTCCCCGCTCTCGCCGCGCCCACCGCCTGACAAGCCCGCACTCAGCATCTGACGGTGGCCGCCCACGTCGTCGGCCGATCAATCCTGCCTCCCCGCCGGGCTGATCACCCCTGCCCGAAGAACCCACGACCTGACTGGGAGTACGCCCTCGTGGCCACGTTTCTCTACAGACTCGGCCGACTCGCCTTCAGGCGACGGCATTTCGTCGCCCTCATATGGTTGGCACTGTTGGCGCTCGCCGGCGTCAGCGCGGCCAGCGCCCCCGCGGCGGGCGACACGTCCTTCTCCGTCCCTGGCACCGAGGCCCAGAAGGCCTTCGACCTGCTGGAACAGCGCTTCCCTGGGATGAGCGCCGACGGTGCCACCGCCCGCGTCGTCTTCAAGGCACCCGCCGGCGAGAAGATGACGGACGCTGCCAACAAGAACACCGTGCAGAAGACTGTTGACGAGCTGGGTGACGGCTCCGAGGTCGCCTCCGTCGCCGACCCGTACAAGGCCGACGCCGTCAGCGAGGACGGCACGATCGCCTACGCGTCGGTCAGGTACAAAGTCCCTGCCATGGAACTGGAGGACGGCACCCGGGATGCCCTGGAGGAGGTCGCGCAGGACGCGCGGGACGCCGGGCTGACCGTGGAGGTCGGCGGTGACGCACTTCAGGCGACGCCCGAGACCGGCGCCACGGAGGTCATCGGCATCGCGGTCGCCGCGGTGGTCCTGGTCATCACCTTCGGCTCGCTGATCGCGGCCGGCCTGCCGCTGCTGACGGCGCTCATCGGCGTCGGTATCGGAGTCTCGGCGATCACGGCCCTCGCCAGCACGCTCGACCTGGGCTCGACCACGTCGACGCTGGCCACGATGATCGGCTTGGCGGTCGGCATCGACTACGCCCTGTTCGTCGTCTCCCGCTACCGGACCGAACTGGCCGAGGGCCGCGAGCGCGAGGAGGCGGCCGGCCGGGCCGTCGGCACCGCGGGCTCTGCGGTGGTGTTCGCCGGTCTCACGGTCGTGATCGCGCTGGTGGGCCTGTCCGTCGTCAACATCCCGATGCTGACGAAGATGGGCGTCGCGGCCGCCGGCACGGTCGCCGTCGCGGTCCTCATCGCGCTGACGATGATCCCCGCGCTGCTCGGTTACGCGGGCCGGAGGGTCAAGCCGGCGGGCGAGAAGAGCAGGTTCCTGGGTGGCGCCCGGGCCGCGCGGAAGGCCGCTTCGGGCAAGGCCAAGCCCAACATGGGCACGCGCTGGGCGAGGTTCGTCGTACGCCGTCCGATCGCCGTCCTGCTCCTCGGCGTCGTCGGCCTCGGCGCCGTCGCCGTCCCCGCCGCCTCCATGGAACTGGGCATTGGGGACAATGGCTCGCTGCCGACCTCCACGACGCAGCGCAGGGCGTACGACCTGCTGTCCGAGGGCTTCGGCCCCGGCTTCAACGGCCCCCTGATGGTCGTCGTCGACGCGAAGGCGAGCGACGACCCGGATGCCGCATTCACCGAGGTCACCGACCAGATCAAGGGCCTCAAGGACGTCGCCAGCGTGACGCCCGCCGCCCCCAACAAGGCGGGCGACACGGCGACGATCACCGTGATCCCGGACGCTGAGCCGTCGTCGGTGACCACCGAGGACCTGGTACACGGGATCCGGGACGCGGGCGCGGACATCAAGGCTGACACGGACGCGGACGTGCTGGTCACCGGCTCCACGGCCATGAACATCGACGTCGCACAGAAGCTGAACGACGCGCTGATCCCGTACCTGGTCCTGGTCGTGGGCCTGGCGTTCCTGCTGCTGATCGTCGTCTTCCGCTCGATCCTCGTCCCGCTGAAGGCGGCCCTCGGCTTCCTGCTGAGCGTGATGGCGGCCCTCGGTGCTGTGGTCGCGGTCTTCCAGTGGGGCTGGCTGGCCGACCTCGTGGGCGTCGAGGAGACCCGCCCCATCGTGGCGATCATGCCGATCTTCATGATCGGCGTGGTCTTCGGCCTCGCGATGGACTACGAGGTGTTCCTCGTGACTCGGATGCGAGAGGCATACATCCACGGCGAGAAGCCGAGCCAGGCCGTGGTGACCGGCTTCAACCACAGCGCGCGGGTCGTGACGGCCGCCGCGGTGATCATGATGGCGGTCTTCGCCGGCTTCATCGGCTCCAGCGAGGCGATGGTCAAGATGATCGGCTTCGGCCTGGCGATCGCGGTCCTCTTCGACGCGTTCATCGTGCGGATGGCGATCGTCCCGGCCGTCCTGGCCCTGCTCGGCAAGAAGGCGTGGTGGCTGCCGAAGTGGCTGGACCGGGTGCTGCCGAACGTCGATGTCGAGGGGGAGGGGCTGCGGACGCAGGGCGACTCGGTCCACTCGTTGGGCTCGCCCGGCTCGGGCGGTTCGAAGGGTGCGGATCCGGATGAGGAGCAGGGACTGGTGAAGGTCTGAGTGCTCAGGCCTCGGCGGCCCCGGTCTGATGGTGTGCGGTGAGCACCTCATCAGACCGGGGCCGCTATCGGTAGGCGGATGTGCTCACCGGCTTGGGGGAGCCCCACGTCATCTGCGCCAGAGCACGCAGCGGGTATTTGATCCCTTCGGCCGTCTGGTTCGGGGTTTCGGCGCTGGGGGCGTCGCACCAGACGTGAGGACTCCGCCGCGGCGATGACCGACGGCCTGCCGGCGGGCGGTCCGAGCGGCCCGCGCTGACGGTGCGGGCGACGCGGCCACGGCAGGGCGGCTCGTCGCCCAGCCACTGCTGGAGCCCGGCGGAGCGCATGCGGCGGCTGTCCCTCGAGGCCGGGTCTCGTGGATCCGACGTCTGCTCGGCACCGCTCGTTCGCCCCGCGCGGGGGAGACCCCTGCGGTACGAGATCCGCATCGCCGGACGCCTGCACAAGAGGCTCGCCGGAGCCATTCCGAGGTAGACCACTTGGTCGTGTCCGACCAGCCCTGCTGTTCGGCCCAGTTCTGGACGAGGCGCACCGCTACGGCCTGCTGGCCAGGTTCCGGTCCCTGGGGCTGAACTCCTGGAGATGCGCCCGGTGCCGGAGTGAAGGAGAGCGGCGACCTTCGACGGTGTCGTCGAACCGAGGCCTACGGAATCGTCCCGCCGTCATCCGGTCGGGAACCCAGGCGAGCGGCCCGCAGGGCGATGTACAGCTCGGCCGACGACTCCGCGTCCGTGGTGCGCCGCCCGGTCAGTTCGGCGATCCGGTTGAGGCGGTACAAGACCGTATTGCGGTGGCAGTGCAGACGTTCGGCCGCTGCCGTCGTCGAGCCGCCGTCGGCGAACCACGCGTCGAGGGTCTCCAGCAGAGTGTCCTGCTCCGCGCGCGGCAGGGCGAGCAGCGGCCCCAGCACGGCGTGGGTGACCTCGTCCGCCATGTCGGGGGAGGCCGCCGCGAGCAGGGAGATCGGCGCGGTGCCGTAGAGGTGTGTGCCGTGGGTGCCGGGCGGCAGGCACTGGACGGCCAGCTGTGCCTGCCGCCGGGCGGCTGGGGCGTTCACGGGGGAGGGGAAGGGGCGGCTGATGCCGATGCGGGTCAGGGCGAGGTCCGTGAGGTGGTCGACTGCCGTCGTGATCGCCTGCTCCGCGGGCAGCGCCAGCAGGCCCACCCACGCCCCGATCTGCCGGATCCACTCGGAACCGACCCCGGCCGTACGCAGCCGGCCCTCCACGCCGGGCAACGGTTCGGCGCCGTCAGCGGTCTCGGCGCACACCACCAGGAACGGGCCCTGGCGGTCGAGCCCCAGGACGCGGACGATCTCCCAGGCGCGGACGCCGTTGCCCGCCCTGCCGTCGAGCAGCGTGGTGAGCATCAAGCCGCGCGCGGCGGCGTCGCGCCGATCCCGTTCCTCGACGGTGGCGCGGTAGGCGTCGGCGGCTGCGCTGGAATAGTCGTCGATGGCCGCCCAGATGTCGGACGCCATGAGGAGCAGTTGTCGGGTGCTCTCCTCGTCCACGGCGGCCGCCAGCATCCGGTCCCAGAGGAAGCGCCCGGCCAGCCGGTAGGCGTGCAGGACCGCGGCGAGGGGGATGCCCTGTTCGGCCTTGAGCCGTCCCGCCGCGCGGGGCGCGTCCAGGGTCGTCGGCCGCCCCTGCAACGCCGTGAACAGGGTGCGCAGGTTGTCGTGCACCGCGCTGCGCAGCTGGTCGCGGGTGAGCAGCGTGCTCTCGACGTAGGAGTACTCCCCGCCGACGATCTCGTCCGTCAACTCGTCGGCGAGCCGGTCCACGTCTGCCAGCAGACGGGCGATCAGCTCGGCCACGCGGTCGCCGGTCCTCAGCTGTGCGCTCACACGCGGAGTCTAGACCCGATCCGGCCCGGCCTGATTGTGCACAGGCACAAAACGGCGGCGACTATTCCCGCCCCCGGCCCATGGCCGAATCCCGCAACGGGCGATGGAATCGCCGTCAGCGTGCTTCACCATGGCCTCGGGCATGGGGCGTGTGCACAAGCCGTGGTCGATCGAAGGGGGTCGCATGAACACCTACGACTATGTCGTCGTCGGGGCCGGATCGGCGGGCTGTGTGCTGGCGGCGCGGCTCACCGAGGACCCGGACGTGCGCGTGGCGCTGCTCGAGGCGGGCGGACCGGACGACGCCGAGGAGATCCACGTCCCGGCTGCGTTCAGCTCGCTGTTCAAGAGCGGCCTCGACTGGGACCTGGACACCGAACCCGAACCGGGGCTCGTGGGCCGCCGCGCCTATCTGCCCCGCGGTCGGGTGCTCGGCGGCTGCAGCTCGATGAACGCGATGATCTACATCCGCGGCAACCGGGCTGACTACGACGCCTGGGCCGCCGCCGGGGCCACCGGCTGGTCGTACGCGGACGTGCTGCCGTACTTCCTGCGTGCCGAGGACAACGAGCGCGGCGCGGACGCCTTCCACAGCGTGGGCGGCCCGTTGGCCGTCAGCAACGGCCGGTCCCGCCATCCGCTCGCCGCCGCGTTCGTCGAGGCCGCTGTCAGGGCCGGGTACAAGCGCAACGACGACTTCAATGGCGACACGCAGCTGGGCGTGGGGCCCTACCAGCTGACACAGCGCGACGGGATGCGGTGCAGCACGGCCGTCGCCTATCTGCACCCGGTGCGAGAACGCGCCAACCTGACCGTGCTGCCCTCGACTTCGGCCCGGCGGGTGGTGATCGAACAGGGGCGGGCGCGGGCGGTCGAGGTAGAGCGTGGGGGAGTGGTCGAGGTGATCCGCGCCGAGAGGGAGGTCCTCCTGTCCGCCGGGGCGTACGAGTCGCCGAAGCTGCTCATGCTGTCCGGGATCGGGCCGGCCGCCGCACTGTCCGCCCTCGGCATCGATGTGCTGACCGAACTTCCCGTCGGGGAGGGGCTGCAGGACCACTGCATGGCCCTGCTGAACTACCGCACCCACATCGAGTCCCTGCTGACCGCCGCGAGCCCCGACAACGCGGCCCTGCTGCAGCGCGAGGGGCGCGGGCCGCTGACCTCCAACATCGGCGAAGCGGGCGGGTTCTTCTGCAGCCGCGTCGGACTGGACGCACCGGACGTGCAGTTCCACATGGCACCGGTGCTGTTCCACGGGGAAGGCCTCGGCCCGGTCGACGAGCACGGACTCGCCCTCGGTCCCTGTGTGCTGGCACCGACGAGCCGGGGCCGTGTGACATTGCGTTCACCACGGCCCGACGCCGCCCCGCGCATCGTGCACAACTATCTGACCACGCCGGAGGATCAGGAGTGCCTCGTCGCGGGGGTGCGGATCGCCCTGGACATCGCTCGGCAGGCGCCTCTCGCCGACGCGATCACCGCACCGTACGACGCCCCGGACGCGGACGCCGGCGACGCGGACCTGCTCGCCTGGGCGCGCAAGACGGGCATGACGCTGTTCCATCCGACGTCGACGTGCGCGATCGGCTCCGTCGTCGACCCCGCGCTGCGTGTGCTCGGCGTGGAGGGCCTCCGGGTCGTCGACGCCTCGGTGTTCCCGTCGGTACCCCGCGGCAACACCAATGCCCCGACCGTCATGGCCGCGGAGAAGGCGGCCGACCTGATCAAGGAGAATGCCCGATGACGGCACCGGTATTGGCCCCCGACAGGGCCGAAGGCCTCGACCGGATCCTCGACGACCTCATCCGGGGTGAGTCCGCCTGGGCGGCGTGCAGTCTGGCCGAACGCAGAGAGCTGTTGGAGCGCGTGCACGCTGCCACCGCGACCTGGGCCGAGGCGTGGGTGCGCGCCGCGGCGGCGTACAAGAAGCTGCCGCTGGACAGCCCGCTCCTCGGCGAGGAATGGACCTCGGGGCCCTATCCCGTGCTCACCGGGACGGCGGCGCTCGCGTCGAGCATCCGTGCCCTTGAAGAGGGGCGGAGCCCGGTCGACGACTTCACCCTCGGCAGCGCCCCGGGCGGCCGGGTCGCCGTTCGGATCCTTCCGCACAGCGTCTACGACCGGCTGCTGCTGAGCGGGTTCGGCGCGGAAGTGTGGATGCCGCCGGGCGTGAGCGTCGACACGGTCCGCCGGCAGGCGGGGCTCGCACTGCGCCGGCCGGAGCGGACCACAGGGGTTGGCGTCGTGCTCGGCGCCGGCAACATCACCTCGATTCCCGTGCTCGACGTGCTGTACGAGCTGTACGCCCACAACCGAGTCGTCGTCCTGAAGCTCAACCCGGTCATGGACGGCCTGTACGACGTCTTCGGCAAGGTACTGGAGCCGCTCGTCGAGCTGGGTGCCGTGCGCATCGTGACCGGCGGCGCCGACGCCGGCACATATCTCGTGCACCACCCCGAGGTCCGGCACGTGCACATCACCGGCAGCGCGCTGACCCATGACGCGATCGTCTTCGGCACCGGCGCGGAGGGCGCGGCCCGCAAGCGGGAGGGCAAGCCGCTCCTGGCCAAGGAGATCACCAGCGAACTGGGCGGGGTGTCGCCCACCATCGTTGTGCCGGGCCCGTGGTCGGAGGCCGACCTGCGGTTCCAGGCCGAGCACGTGGCCACGCAACGGCTGCACAACGGCGGCTACAACTGCGTGGCCGGACAGGTCGTCGTGATCGGCTCCGACTGGCCGCAGAAAGAGCGGTTCCTGCACCACTTGCGCACTGTGCTGGCGAAGGCTCCTCTTCGCACTGCCTACTACCCCGGCAGCGACGACCGGGTGTTGCAGGCGCTGGGCGCGTACCCGAACGCCCGGCGGCTGGGCGACCGGGTCCTCATCGAGGGCCTCGATCCGCACGAGCCCGGCCCGGCGCTGACGACCGAGTACTTCGCACCGGTCCTCGCCGTCCTGGAACTCCCCGGTGAAGCACAGGACTTCCTGGACACGGCCGTGCACACCGCCAACGACCAGTTCGCCGGAACCCTCGGTGTGAACGTCATCGCCCATCCCCGAACGATCAAACAACTCGGCCCGGCCCTGGACCTCGCAATCGCCGAACTGCGCTACGGCACCGTCACGTTGAACGCATGGACCGGCCTCGGCTACCTCACCGCGACCGCGAGCTGGGGCGCCTTCCCGGGGCACACGATCGACGACGTCCAGAGCGGCATCGGCGTCGTACACAACGCCGTCCTGCTCGACGGGCCCGAACGCACTGTCGTACGCGGCCCGTTCCGCCCGGCACCCCGGTCGCTGCTGCACGGCGAGCCGTCCCTCGCCCCGAGGCCTCCGTGGTTCGTCACCAACCGCACCGCCGCCACCACGGGACGACTGCTCACCGACTTCGCCGCGGCGCCCCGCTGGTCGGCACTGCCGAAGATCTTCGCCTCGGCGCTGCGGGGCTGACTTCGGCATCCGCAGGGCCGATCCTGTACCGGAACTGCGGCGGGCCGATGGTCAGGTGCCAAAGAGCGGCAGCTGGTCGGGGGTGAGGTCCTCACGAGCAGCTGGTACCAGGCGCGTATTCAAAGTGCGTGGTATTCCTCCGCTGTGCTGGCCCGTACGTGCCCTGGGGTCTTCTGCTGGAACTTCACGGCGTCCACGCAGCGCGCCCCAACCGGGCGCATGTTCCTCGTAGTCGGTACTACTGACGCAACACGGGGACTGGCGGATCGCGGCGTTCGAGACCAGTTGGTCCGAGTACGGGGGGTAGCCTCGCGGGCCAGTGCGCGGGGTGGGGGGCGTGTGAGGGGCAGTCGCCGGCCAGGGTTGGTGGCTTCTGCGGTGGTGACCGCGCTGGTCAGTGCGGTGACGTCGCTGGCCGAGAATGCCGCAACAGGGCAGGAACGGTGGCCAGGTCCACTGGACACGGTACGGCAGCACGCCTGGACGGTCCTTGGGACGTGATGGTCTGGCACGCCCATCTGCGACGTTGTCGTCTGGTGAGGGAGGAGAATGAGCGGCATGACCATGGTGAAGGACATCGATGTCCGCGGTATGCAGCACTGCGAGACGACGGCGCTGGGCGTGCTGCTGCGGCATGAGGGACTCGACTTGTCCGAGCCCATGCTGTTCGGGCTTGGCTCCGGGCTGTCCTTCATCTACTGGGACAGCAAAGGCATGGGCTTTCCCTTCCTGGGAGGCCGGGTCAAGCCGTTCGAGCTCACCAGGAACCTGGCCGCCGTACTCGGGCTTGAGCTGCTGGTCGGGGAGACCACCTCCCCGCGCAAGGCATGGCATAACGTGGCGGCACCCATCGACGCCGGTCGGCCGGTCGGCCTTCAGCTCGACAGCTACCACCTGGACTACTTCAGCACCAACGTGCACTTCGGCGGGCACGTCGTGGCCATGTACGGCTACGACGAACAGGACGCCTACCTGGTGGACACCGACCCGCAGGGCGGAGCCGTCTCGACCAGCCTCGCCGGCCTGGCCAGGGCCAGGGCCGAGCGCGGCCCCATGACCGCCAAGCACCGCTCCTTCACCATCACAGCGCCCAGCAGCCTGACGTCACCGCAGGACCGGATCATCCCCGCGATCAAGACCTGCGCCAACGCCTTCCTGAACCCGCCCATCGTGAATCTGGGCCACCGGGGCATCGAGAAGACCGCCAAGCAAGTGCCGAAGTGGCTGCAGCGCAGCGACAATCCGCGGGAGGACCTGGCACGGGCCGCCGTCCTCATGGAGAGGGCCGGCACCGGCGGTGCCCTGTTCCGCAATCTCTACCGGGACTTCCTCGCCGAGTGTGCGCAGCGGATCGACAGCAGCCACCTGCGCACTGGCCACAGCCTGTATACCGAGGCCGCCACCCTCTGGACACAGGTGGCCGCACTCGTCGCGACAGCAGGCGAATCCGGCGACGCGAAGAACCTCATGCAGGCCGGCTCCATCCTCCACGAGCTCTCGCGCATCGAACGCGATGCGATGCAGGCACTCAGCATGCTCTAGGGGGCCTGTCCGGCGGGTCATGTGCGGAGCCAGAGTCGGGACTCGGTCACTCCTGCTGACAACGGACCACCGTCTCATCGCGGCACTCGCCTGCGGCACCTCGGCTGTGCGGGTTGACGCAAGCACCATCCGCTACTTCAGCACCGCGAGACGCAGTTCTGGCGTTCGCGGAACCGTAACAGGAGGCACGATCAGAGCCCGCCGGCTACGGGAGTTCATCGACACTCACGACTGGATCACGTGCTACTTCCTGCCGGCCTGTGCACCCGACCTCAACCCCGTCGAGGGCGTCTGGTCACTGCTGCGACGCAGCAGCCAGGCCAACACCGCCTTCACCGACCCTGACCATCTCATGCGCGCCCTTCGGCAGGGTCTCCGCGAGATCCAGTACCGCAGTAACCTCGTCGATGGCTGTCTCGCCGAAACCGGCCTCACTTCAGCGGGGAACTGGCCCCGCCGCTGGGGCGTGATGCGGACGCCGGTCCACGGCGAGGCTGCCCGTCCCGCGCGGCGGGCCGCCCGGCGGAACGGTCAGGCGGCGCGGCACAGCACCACTGGGCCGGCGGGTGCCGCGGCGCGGGCCGCTGTCGCGTGCACGGGACGGACGGTGCGGACGGTGGCCGCGACCTGCGAGCGGCTCCGCGCGAAGACAACGAGGCGCAGCACCGCGAACCGCGCGACACCGGCGAGTGCGGAGGCGGACAGGTAGACGACCTGCTCGAGTACCACACCGGGTGCCGCCACCAGTTGCTGCAGGACAAGCATCGCCACGGAGGTCATCGCATACGCGGCCGTCGCGGACCCGGCCGACTGCGCATGCTGGCGCCAGGTCGCGCGCCCGCCTGCGCCGAAGGTGAAGCGGGCATGCAACTCGGTGGCGAGGAGCGTGGAAACCGCGGTGATCAGAGCGTTGGCCAGGCCCCAGTAGATCCAGGAGGCGAGGGCCGCCACGGCGAAGCTGGAGGCGAGCCCCACGCCGCCGCCGAAGAGTACGAAGCGGGCGAAGGCGGTGCGGGTGCCGGGTGCCGCCTGCTGCTGACTCTGCGCTGTCTCCATGATCCGACCCCCTTGATCGCTCACTCTTGTGTGCCGTGACCGTCTGATGGCATTCACCAAGGCCATCCGACAGGCGGCCCCTGATACGGGACCTGACGGTGCGTCAACTCGTCACGGAGTAAGCCGCACGCGGATGCCCAGCGTCCGGTCCGCTCCCCGCAGCCAGCTGTCGAGGATCATGAGGCGGCCGAGGATGCCGTACTTGCGGGCGATGAGGGTGCGGTAGCGGGCGCCGGTCGCCGCGTCGGCGATCTCGGCGGTGGCCGGGACCTGGTCGCCCGTCGGGTTGCCGCGCAGGTCGCAGGGGCCTACGAGGATGTCGCCGCGGGCCCGGATCCGCTTGACCTTCCAGGAGTCGGCGGGTGTCCGTACGCCCAGCGTGTCGCCGTCGCGCACCACCCACACCGGGGTGGCGACCGGGGTGCCGTTCTTGCGGTAGCTGGTGACGAGCATGTACTTGCCGGCGCCGAGCTGCTCCAGCAGCGTGTCGTCCATGATGCGTTTCTGTTCCTTGCCATTGCGTTCGAGGTCGTTGGCCACTTGAGCGGCGTACTGCGATGTCAATTCGCGCATGGGGATGCCTTCTTCCGAGGAGGGGGGCGGGACGGCGGCGAGCGTGAGGTTGCGGGGTGGGATTGCGTACCGCCGCCGACGGCCGGGGTGGTTCAGCTCAGCGGGACGTCGAGGACGGCCTTGCGGTGGCTGAACGTCTCGATGGAGTAGCGGCCGTGGTAGCTGCCCATGCCGCTCTCGCCGACACCGCCGAAGGGGAGCGTCGGCACGGCGAGGTGGTGCATCGGCAGGCCGAAGTTGAGGCCGCCCGAGGAGGTCTCGGCGGTGAGGCGGCGCTTGGTGGTGTCGTTCTCGGTGAAGGCGTACAGGGCGAGCGGCTTGTCGCGCTGGGTGATGAACGCGATCGCCTCGTCCAGGTCCGCCACGGTCAGGATCGGCAGGATGGGGCCGAAGATCTCCTCCTGCATCACGTGCTCGTCGGGCCGGACATCGGCCAGCACGGTCGGGGCGATGTAGGTGTCCGCGCGGTCGGTCTGCCCGCCGGTGACCGTACGGCCGGAGCCCAGCAGCGCGGACAGCCGGTCGAAGTGCCGCTCGTTGATGATCCGTCCGTAGGCGTCGGACGTCTGCGGGTCCTCACCGAACAGTCCCTTGATCGCGACGACCAGGGCGGCCTGGAGTTCGGTCGCGGTGTCCGGGTCGGTCAGGACGTAGTCGGGGGCGACGCAGGTCTGTCCGGCGTTGGCGAACTTCGTCTGCGCCAGGCGCTGCGCGACCGTGGCGATGTCGGCGTCCCGGTCTACGAACACCGGTGACTTGCCGCCGAGTTCGAGGACGACAGGGGTGAGGTTCTTCGCGGCGGCGGTCATCACGATGCGGCCGACCGTGCCGTTGCCGGTGTAGAAGATGTGGTCGAAGTGCTGCTCCAGCAGCACGGTGGTCTCCGGCGCGCCGCCCTCGACGACCGCGGTCGCGTCGGTGTCGAGATACGCGGGCAGCAGCTCGGCCAGCAGTGCCGAGGTGCGGGCGGCGTAATTGGCGGGCTTGATGACGACCGCGTTCCCGGCGGCGAGCGCGCCCGCGACGGGCACAAGCAGCAGATTGATCGGGTAGTTCCACGCCGAGATGACCAGGGCGACACCCAGAGGGTCGAACTCGGTGCGGGCGGTGCTGCCGGGGACTCCGGGCACCGTCACGGGGGCGGGCTGCGGGGCGGTCCACTCCTCCAGGTGCTCCAGGTAGTCGTCGATCTCGACGATCGTGGTGTCGATCTCCATGGCGTCGGCCTCGGCGCGGTTCTTGCGCAGGTCGGCGTAGAGGGCGTCGGCTATCGCCGCGCGGTTGTCGGTGAGCAGGTCGCGCAGGCGAGTCAGCTGCTTCCGGCGCCAGGCCAGAGGCTTGGTGCGGCCGGTGCGGAAGGCAGCGCGCAGCCGGTCCACCAGCGCGGTGGCTTCGGCGGCGGTGAAGGTGTCGTCGAGGGTGAAGGCTGCCTTGGTGTCCGTCACAGTCGTGTCCTGTTCGCTATGGAGGGAAAGCCGGATAGGAGGGAAAGCCGGTCGGCATCCGGGGGATGGGGGAGGAAAGTCGTGGCCATGCAGATGGCGCGCTCAGACCGTGACGGCCGTGCGGGCGGGCGTGGTTTCGCCGTCGTCCGCCGGGATGGGCGTGCCGGTGGCGGGCGATGCGGACGTACGGCGGATCGCCAGGCCGACCATGGCCACGCCGATGACCAGCACGAACGCCATGCCGGCGAGGGCGAAGCTGAGGGTGTACTGGCTTTCGGCGGGCAGTGCGGGGACCCCGGCGGGCAGGTTGTCGAGCGTGTTGGAGGCGAGCAGCGAGGTGATGACCGCGCTGCCGATCGCGCTGCCGGTGGAGCGGGAGATGGAGTTGATGCCGTTGGCGATGCCGGTCTGGTGGTGGGGGACGCCGGCCACGATCAGGGCGGGCATCGCGGCGTAGCCGAAGCTGATGGCAACGCCGACGACCATGCCGGCCAGGATCACCGACGCGGTGGTGTCGTGGGCGAGGGTCAGCCAGGCGAAACCGACGACGCCGAAGAGGGCACCGGCGGCCAGGGTGAGACGCGCGCCGATGCGGCGTACCAGCATGCCTCCGAACTGGGCGGCGAGGAGCGAGACGAGGGCGGAGGGCAGCAGGTAGAGGACGGAGGCGCGCAGGACGGAGGCGCCGAAGCCGTAGCCGGCGATCTCGGCGGGCGTCTGGACGAGGTAGGAGACGCCGATGAACTGCGCGAACATGGCGAATCCGACGAGCAGTCCGGCGATGTTGGTGAACAGCACCGGGCGGTGGACGAACATCTTCATGTCGACCAGGGGGTCGCGGACCGTGCGTTCGACGAGGACCCACAGGACGGTCGTGACGGCGGCGCCAGCGAAGAGGGCGAGCGTGCGGGGTGAGGTCCAGCCCCAGGTGTGGCCCTGCGAGATGGGCAGCAGGAGCAGCACGAGCAGCAGGGCGAGGCCGGCGGCGCCGAGCCAGTCGGTGCGCCCGCCCGTCCGGGTGCGGGGCTCGGGGACGGCGACCGCAACCGCGATGAGGGCGACGGTGGCGAGTGCGGCGGCCAGCCAGAAGACCAGATGGTAGTCGGGGTTGGCACCCTGGCTCAGGAGCCCGGCGCTCACCAGGGCGAGGCCGCTGCCGAACCCGAGCGTCCCGCTGACCAGGGCCATGGCGCCAGGCAGCCGCGCCGGTGCGACCTCTTGGCGCAGCACGGACAGCGCGAGCGGGAAGATCGCGGTGGCGGCGCCCTGCATCACGCGGGCCACGATGAGCCACAGCATGGAACTCGTGGTCGCGGCGAGCACGGATCCGGCGACCATCACCACCAGCACGCCGAGCAGCGTCGGCTTCGTGCCGCGCTGGTCGCCGAGGCGGCCCAGGAGCGGTGTGAAGACCGCGGCCGACAGCAGCGTGGCGGTGGTGACCCAGCTGACCTGGGCCGTGGTGGCGCCGAGGTCGTTCTGGATGATGCCGAGGATCGGGATGACCAGGGTCTGCATCATCGACACGACCATGGCGGCGAGGCCCAGTACCAGGACGAGGCTGAGGCTGCCGGTGCGGCGGTCCGGCGCGGTGGCAAGGGAGGACTTCACGGTCTTCTTTCCGGTGGAAGGGTGCCCGAAGGATGGACGCATCGATGGTCGAGGAGTCCGACCATTGAGGTGCTCGATGCTTGAGGACATCAAACAATATAGAGCTGGTGGATGTCAAAGGTTGGGATACTCAAGCTTTCCGCGGTACCCTCGACGCATGCCACCCATCCCCTCCAAGGCGCAGCTCATGGAGCTGCTCGCCCACTCGGTCAGCACGCACTACGCCGACTTCGCCGCATCCGCCGCCGACATGGGCCTCACTTCCAGCCAGGCAAAGACCCTCACGGTGCTGCGACGCGCGCCCGCCTCGATGCGCTCGCTCGCGACCACCCTCGCCTGCGACGCCTCGAACATGACCGGGATCATCGACCGACTCGAAAAGCGCGACCTGGTCCGCCGCGAAGTCAGCACCACCGACCGCCGCGTGAAGAACGTCGCCCTCACCGAGACGGGCGAGAAGGCGATCGACACCATCCGCGAGCGGATGGAACGGACGCAGACCGGTCTGGACAACCTGTCCGACGAGGAGCGCACCGAACTCTTCCGCCTGCTGACGGTCGTCTTCCCGCGCTGATGTGCGCAGGTGCTGCCTGTCGAACAATTGAGCGGTGACTGGCGCGCCGACCAGGGCCCCGCGGGTGCCCTTCATTCGCAGGCGGGCGGTGGTGAAGGCGGACTCGATGGGGTTGGCCGTCCGCAGGCGGATCGTTGTTCGGCGGTGAAGTCGTAGAGTTCCGGCAGCTCGGCCTCGAGGCCGGTGATCTTCTTCTCCGCATTGCGGAACTTCGCGCTGTAGAGCCAGGCGAACGTCTTGATCGCTTGGAGCGCAATGTCGCGGTCCTCGGCGTTGTGGATGCCTTGAAGCCGAGAGCCTCATCGCCGACTGCCAGGACCGGAGCCCGCATGTCCGGGCGGGCACAGTCGCGCCGCAGGTCTGCCCAGGGCTCGCCCGATTCGCGGTAGCGGTCCCTGAGCGCGACCAGCTCCTTGGTGCCGTCCGCGCGCGTACGCCGACAAGGACGAGTACGCAGGCTTTGGCCCCTTCCAGGCGGACGTTGAGGTGGATGCCGTCGACCCACGCACGTAGTCGACCTCCGCGAGGTCGCGGTCAAGCGAGGTCGCGGTCAAGAGCGCAGCATGGTCGGCCTGCCGCTGCTGGCTGACAGGCGGGTGATCGTGGCCGGTGACAGCCCGGCCGAACCGTCAAGAACCTGCTCCAACGCGGGCACGAAGCTGCCGGAGGGCGCGTCATGCACGTAGAGCAGCGGCAGCACCTCGCTGTTCTTCGGGCTCTTGCGGCGCCAGTGGGTCTTCTGTGTCAGCGGTGGACGGTGAGGGACCTCTCAATCGGGTTGACGAGTGGCGCGAGGGCGCCGGGGGAGCTACCGTCGGGATGGTAGAACGACCGGTCTTTCTGTCGGACGGCCTCTGGGGCTGTCCGGCTGGGTCCTTCTCCAGGCGGGAGGACCGCCACGGTTCCCGTTGCACGTCGAGCAGGGATGAAAAAGCTCCATGAAACCAATCCGTTCCAGGGGCTGGGCGGCCCCCGCCGCCCAGCCCCGCGCCGGCCCTGACACCGCGCGTCATGGCCCAGCCGGCCCATCCCGAACCGGTGCGCGACGCCCTGGTGACCCTCCTTGGGCGCCTTCGATGGGGTCAGCCTCCCGATCGGATCAGTATCGGTGTGGCCGATCCTGGTGAGCAGATCCTGGAAGAGGGTGCGGATCCAGTCCCGGTGGGACGTCACCAGGCAGCGGACCGGGTGGTCGGCGTCCGGGTACTCGGCGGCCGCGTTCAGGAACGGCGATCCGCGAAAGCCGCGCTCGCGGGCGTGCTCGGCGATCGCCTCGAAGATCAGGTCGATCGCCTCCGCGGGCGGGTACGCGGCGGCCAGCGGTTCGGCCACCTCCCTGTAGTAGGCGTCCTTGGTCAGCAGATAGGCCACGACCAGGTCGTCCTTGGAGGCGAAGTGCCGGTAGAAGGTGCCGCGCTTTCCACGGCCGACGTCGCCCTTCCAATCCTTCCGCCCACTGCACCCACCAACGGGACCTCACCGCACCTTGCCCGTTCACGCCGACATGATCGACCCTCCGCACTCCCCGACAAAGGCATCCACATGACCACCAGCACCGCGCACCGCACAGCCCGGCACTGCCGTCTCTGCAAGCCTTCGCAGGAGCCGAACGACTACACCCTGTTCCTGCGGCAGTGGGTGCGCTCACCGGCCCGCATGGGGGCCATCGCGCCCAGCTCGCGGCACCTGGCCGAGGCGGTCTGCGCCCCGGTGCCCGAACGTGGCGAGCCCGTTGTGGTGGAACTGGGTGCCGGCACTGGACCGTTCACCGCCGAGATCCAGCGCCGGCTCGGCGGGCGCGGCCGTCACCTGGCCGTCGAGATCGATCCACTCCTCGCCCAGCGCCTGCGCCACCGCCACCCGGGGGCGGAGGTGATCCAGCGCGACGCCGTACACCTGCGCCAACTGCTGGATGAGCGCGGCATCGAGAGGGCCGACGTGGTGGTCAGCGGCCTGCCCTGGGCACTCTTTCCCTCCGCCATCCAACACCGGCTCATGGAGGCGGCAGCCGCGGTGCTCGCCCCGGCGGGTGCCTTCACCGCGTTCACCTACCTCCACGCCGTTCCCCTCACCCCCGCCCGTCGGTTCCGCGAGCTGCTGGCCGACCGCTTCGAGGAAGTCGTCCCCAGCCGCACCATATGGCGCAACACACCCCCGGCCTTCGTCCTCCACGCCCGCAGACCCCGCCCATAACCCCCGGCGAGGCCGAGGCTGAGGCTGAGGCGATCAAGGGCGAGCGCGACGCCACTTGGGGTCACGATGGTGATGTGCCAATGCGGCCGGAACCGGGGCAAGTTCGCCATCGCGGCGTTCAGCGCCCAAAGACATGACCGGGTTGCTGATCGCCGTGGTCGTCGGCCCCGGAATCCAAGTCGCCACGCACGACGTCGGCGTACTGCTGCCGGCCAACCTGCTCGCCGGCGTCTTCGGGCCGGGCGCGCCTGTGCTTCTCGGGCCGCTTCCGACGCGCACCACAACCCTGCCGTCAGCTTCGTGAGCGACGGCGCGTCGGCGTTACGCGGTGTCGGGGTTGACCAGGACGATCTTGCCGATGTGGTGGGCGTCGAGGATCCGGTGCGCCTCGGCAGCCTCGGTCATGGGCAGGGTCCGGTCGATGACCACCTGCACGGATCCGTTCTCGATCAGTGGCCACACGTGGTCCTGGACCTCGGCCACGATGGCTGCCTTCTGCCCGGTCGGGCGGGAACGCAGAGTGGTCCCGTGTACGGACGCGCGCTTGAAGAGGAGTTCGGCGAGGTTGAGTTCGCCCTCCAGGCCGTTCTGCAGACCGATGATGACCAGTCGCCCCTCCGGGGCCAGGGAGTGGACGTTGCGCTGGAGGTAGTGGCCGCCGATGACGTCGAGGATCACGTCGTACGGGCCGTGCTCGGCGAAGTCCTCGGTGCGGTAGTTGATCGCGAGGTCGGCGCCGAGGTCTCGTACCCTGGCGGCCTGCTCGGGGCCACCGACAGTGGTGACGACTCGGGCTCCGCGGGCCTTGGCTATCTGGATGGCCATCGTGCCGATGCCGCCGGCTCCACCGTGCATGAGGAAGGTTTCGCCCGCCTTCAGAACACCGGTCATGAAGACGTTCGACCACACCGTGGCGGCGGCTTCGGGCAGGGCCGCCGCTTCGACAAGGCTGATGCCCTTGGGCACCCTGAGCAGCTGCCCGGCAGGGACGGCGACCTTCTGCGCGTACCCGCCCCCGGCAAGCAACGCGCATACTTCGTCACCCGGTTGCCACTGGGTCACGCCCTCGCCGATGGCGCTGATCCGGCCGGAGACCTCCAGTCCCGGGTAGGGCGATGCTCCCGGCGGGACCGGGTACCACCCCATCCGCTGCGCGACATCCGCTCGGTTGACCGCGCCGGCCACCACCTCGACGATGACCTCGCCCGCAGCCGGGGACGGGTCCTCGACTTCGGTCCACTCCAGGACCTCCGGGCCCCCGGGTTCCTTGATCGAAATTGCTTTCATGTCTCTCCTTCTCGCGCACCTGATGGGTGGCGGTGGGTGCGCCTGCCAGGCGTCGTCGAAATGCTGATGCGAGGGCGCGGGGCGCGAGGTCGACGCGGCCTACGTGGTGTGCCGCAAGGGCGGTCCAAGCGGTGGGGGGCTTCGGATCGGCGCGGCTTCGGGAGCTGGCTGCCCATCCGGCGGCCGCAGTGTCCAGCGAGCGCTGGTCGGCGGCGAGCGCGGCGGCGACGGCCTGTTTTGTCTGCTCCGGCGGAACTGGCAGACGCCAAAGCCGAGGATGGGCATCTCGACGCCGCCGTTCAGAGTGACGCCCTCTACGCAGATGCCCTCCGTACGGGGACGGGAGCGCATGCGCAGGCAGGCGGGCGGCGGTCAGCGCAGCCGCGGCCTGCGTGGCGCCAGTCTGGATTCGTTGGTCAGGACACCTTGTTGAGCATTTCGGCTGCAACGGGTCCGGCGGAGGCCGGGTTCTGACCGGTGACCAGGTTGCGGTCCACGACCACGTTCGGGGCCCACGGCTCGCCCTCCTGGTAGTCCGCGCCGATCTCGACCAGGCGGTCCTGGAGCAGCCACTTGGCGCTGGCCGCCAGACCCGCCTGAGTCTCCTCGGCGTTGCTGAAGCCGGTGAGCCGGTAGCCGGCGAAGGCGTTGCCGCCGTCGGCCTTGGTGGCGGCCAGCAGCGCGGCCGGGGCATGGCAGACCACGCCGAGCGGCGTGCCCGAGGCAAGAGCGTCGATGAGGAGCTTGCCTGAGGTGGCGTCGACGGCCAGGTCCTCCATCGGGCCGTGGCCACCGGGGTAGAAGACGGCGGCATAGTCGTCGAGGTCGACGTCCTCCAGCCTGACGGGGTGCTGGATCTCGCTGATCGAGGCGAGAGCGTCCGCTATCTTCTTCGCGCCCTCCTCGCCGCCGTTGAACTGCGGCGCCAGGCTGCCCTGGTCCAGGGGCGGGACGATACCGCCCGGCGTGGCGACGACGATCTCGTGGCCGGCGGCCGTGAACGCCTGGTACGGGGTGACGGCCTCCTCGGCCCAGAAGCCGGTCGGGTGCTTGGTGCCGTCCGCCAGCGTCCAGTGGTCGGCGCCGGTCATCACAAAAAGGATCTTCGACATGGTGCGGTCTCCTAGAGCCGGGTCTATCCAGTGACGCCCCGCAGAGGCGGGCGCCCCAGGTTTCTGTACTGGTTACTCGGTCTCGGCCAAGGCACGGAGAATCACGTCGCTGACGGCCTTGGTGGACACCGGGTTCTGGCCCGTGATCAGGCGGCCGTCACGCACGGCATGCGGCGTCATCGGGACAGTGGAGCGCACATACTTGGCTCCCTTCGCGCGCAATTCGTCCTCCAGGAGGAACGGCACCCTGCTCTTCACACCGGCCAGTCTTTCCTCGACTGTCGCGAAGCCTGTGACAGTGCGGTTCTGTACGAGCGGGTTCCCGTCGGCGTCATGGAGGTTGATGAGGGCGCAGGCGCCGTGGCAGACCGAGGAGACGATGCCGCCACCGACGTAGATGGCCTGGGCTGTTCGCTGCAAGTCAGCGTTGTCGGGAAAGTCCCACATGGTGCCATGACCACCCGTGAAGAAGATCGTGGAGTAGTCGTCCGGATCTGCGTCGGCAATAGAAGCGGTGGCTTTCAAGGCGGTCATGAAGGCGGGGTCGGCGAGATAGCTGCGAACCGTCTGGTCGGCGAACAACCGGCCGAGGCTTCGGGGGTCGAGGGGCACCTCGCCGCCCGTCGGGCTCACCACATCCACAGTGTGGCCGTCCTTCACCGCCTTGTCGTAAAAATGGACGAGTTCACCCAGCCATAGGCCGGTCCGATGCTTGCTCGCCCCGTAGGTGGCCTGATTGGTCACCACCGCCAGAATCTTTTTCTGTCTCACTTTTCCCACGTCTCCTTTGTCGGCCGACTGCGCACTCGGGGCCGGGTATGGCAGAACGACACCGACGCTGGTGGTCTATAGAACCCAGTGCTCTTCGGTCTTGAAACTAAAGCTGCTGAAGTATCCGCGCCAATGAAGAGACCGATGTCAGGTATCGGTGACCCGATGACTCGTCCCGGGGACGGGCGGCATGTGGCTGTCATGCGTATCTCGTAGGCTCGGGGACGTGAGCGATCACGACACTCATGGGTCCGGCGCGCTGGACCTGAACTTGCTGCGCACCTTCCTCGCGGTGCACCGCCTGGGCTCCTTCACCGCCGCTGCACGTCAGCTGAGCCTGTCGCAGTCCACCGTCACCACGCAGATCCGGGCACTGGAGAACCGCCTGGGCCGCGAGCTGTTCGAACGCCGGGCGCAAGGCGTCACCCCGCTGCCCCACGCGGACGAACTCGCCACCCGGCTCTCGGCCCCCCTCGACCAGTTGGCCGTCATCACCGGCGAGGAGCCGAGCAGCACCGTGGCACCGGTGCATCTGGCGGGACCCGCGGAGTTCATGAGCGTGGCCGGCCTGAAGGTTCTGGCCCCGCTGATCGCGCAAGGCGTCCGGCTGCGGGTGGCCATCGGGCTGGCCGAGCCGCTGCTCGAAGAACTGCGGGCCGGACGTCACGACCTCGTCGTCGCCACCCGGCGGCCCCGCGGCCGGACGCTGCACGTCGAACTCCTCGCCGACGAGGAATTCGTTCTGGTCGCCGCCCCCGCATGGGGCGAACGGCTCGAGGGGCAGGAGCTGCCCACCGCGCTGGAGAGCCTCCCCCTGATCACCTATGCCGAGGACCTGCCCATCGCCCGCCGCTACTGGCGCCACGTCTTCGGCCGCCGCCTGCACGCCCAGGCCGCAATCACCGTTCCCGACCTGCGCAGCGTCCTCACCGCCGTCACCGCCGGCGCCGGCTGGAGCGTCCTGCCCAGCTATCTGTGCCAAAGCGAACTCACCTCCGGCGCCCTCCGGTTGCTGCACCAGCCGGAGGACCCGCCGATCAACACCGCCTACCTCGTCCAACGCCCGGGCAGCTCCACCAACCCGCACGTGACACTCGTCCGCGAGCATCTCCTGGCCGCGGCGAAAATCTGGTGACCCGACCCAGCAACGCCGGGCCCAACTCGACGCACCGTGCCTCCTGCCGGTCTGCCGCCCGGGATCGCTACCTCAGGCGGCGGCCGGCACTCGTCTGGATCTGAGTGCGGTGGACTGCGCCCAGACGATGACGATCGGGAGGATGAACTCCAGGAGGGCGGAGGCGAGGAAGACTCCCGCCGGGCTGGGCATGCCGTCCCGGGCGAAGGAGACCAGCCGCCCGACGCCACCGAGGAAGATCGGGACGGCCAGGAAGTAGACGAGTACTCCCTGCCAGCGGATCGTTGCCGCCACCCAGGCGAACAGGGGAGCCCAGCCTACGTAGACGCCTGCCAGGAAGCGGTGCGCGTTGTCCGCGTCCGCCGCGCCCGCTGGGCCTCCCTGCGCCAGTTGCTGCAGGCCGTCTCCGAGCGCGATGGCAGCGGCCAGCAACAGGCAGACACGGACGATGGTGTGGGCTGCTGTGACAGGGGTGCCGGCCGCCATCATGACTCCTTGCTTGTCTCGGAGTTGGCCCCGGTGTTGGTGTTCAGGCCTGCTCGGTGGGGCGTACGAGCAGCTCGGCGACGGCCACGTGCCGGGGGCGGGTGACGATGTAGCCGACGGTGTCGGCGATGTCCTGGCTCTGCAGCCGCTCGATGTCGCCGAGGGCGGCGACGATGTGCTGCTGGATGACGTCGGGGTTGTGCGTGCGCAGTTCGGTGTCGACGCTGCCCGGCTCGATGACGGACACGCGGACGTGCTGGCGCGTGAGTTCCTGGCGCAGGGCCTCGCTGAAGGCGCCGACGCGAACTTGGTGGCGCTGTAGACGGCGGACATGGCGTAGGCGTTGCGGCCGGCGAGTGAGCCGATGTTGACGATGTCGGCGACCTGACGCGGCTGT
>NZ_JBIAVS010000029.1:0-111043 GCF_042894545.1 Streptomyces sp. NPDC001530 | reverse complement strand
CCCCGCGGCCCCCCGGGGGGGGGGGGTTTGGGGGGGGGGGGCCGGGGGGGGGGGGGGGGCGGGCCCCCCCCCGGGGGGGGCCGCCCCCCCCCCCCCCCGGCCGGCGCATCCGGCTTACGCGCCGGGGAGCCCTGCACCGATGACGCCGACGTACCCCACGGAGGGCGGCACGGTGCCCGGCCGGGCACCTGCCACGCGCAGCGCCTCGCCGCATGTCTCCAGGTGTGCTGCGGCCGGCCTCGTCCGTGACGGCGCCGAAGACACCGAACGTCGCCGGCCCCAGGCGCAGCGCGACCCACAGGGGCGTCGTCGCCTCCTCCCGTACCTGATCCAGCGCCCGCTCCAACGCGGCCCCAACCTCCGGCGCCTTGTCCGGCTTTACCCCGAAACGGACGAGCAGTCCCACGGTGACCATCTGGGAACACGGCTACGAAGCCACCTCCATCGCCCTGCTCCCCCAGCCGCTCACGCGCGGCCAGCCTGTATGCGGCGTTCGGCGACAAGCGGGCCCTGTTCCCCGAGGCGCTCGGTTCCTCGGCCGCCGCCTCACCGCCTACGGCGCGTTCACCGCACGCGCACCGGCCCAGGAACCGAGCGCCCGCGCAGCCCCCGAGCGCCTGCTGCCCGAGGCGGCGGCCGCCTGCACCAGGCCCGGCCGCGCGGCTGCCTCCTGATCACCGCGGCGGCCAACTGCTCCCCCCTCCGCCGGCATGACCGGCCGGCTGCGCCGACTGCGTGCCGCAGGCCTTTGCGCACTCCAAGACAAGAACGCCGCCGCGCCGCCGGACCACCTGCCCGCCCACACCGACGCCCCTGCCCTCGCGGCCTTCTACCCGGCCGTCCTGCACCGCAGGTCCGCCCAGGCCCGCGACAGCGCCGAACGACGCGACCCTGAGCAGATCGCCGAGTCGGCACTTCGGGCCCGGCCCTCTGCCACCGGACAGGCCACGGCACGGGTACGAAGCCCGCATAAACCCTCATGAAACCGCATAAAAGAGCGCCTCACGGCGCCACGGCGCGCATCCCGCCGAAGTCGCCCGACTCCACCGCCAGGGGACACGACACGGATGCCGGACCGGTGAGCAGCGGCGACACCGAACTGGCCCTGGCCGCACGGGAACTGGGTGACGACCGGGAGGACGACTGGGCCGACGCCGCGGCCGGATGGGCCGGGGACTACCTGGACTCCGACGTCAAGGGCACCCTCAACGTCGCCGACGTCAGCGCCCTTGCCCACGTCGACCTGGCCACCGTCCTGGACGGCGACCGGACGAACGGCATCGGCGCCGAGGAACTGTACGAAGGCCTGCGCCGCCAGTTGGACGACGGTGTCGAGCGTGCCGGGCACGACCCGTTCGGCGCCGGCGCCGTCTACGACGACTTCGACGCCGTACCGCACACCTTCGGGCTGGTGGCCACCGCCCGCCTCTACGCCAAGGCCACCGGGGACACCGAATACGAGGCCTTCGCCGACCGGCAGTGCGGCTGGGCGCTGGGCGTCAACGCCTGGGGAACCAGCTTCGTGATAGGTGCCGGTGAGGTCTTCCCGCACTGCCCGGAACGCCAGTTGGCCAACCTCAGGGGCAGCCACGACGGGAAGGGCGCCATCCTGCGGGGCGCCGTGGTCAACGGTCCCAACGAGGCCTCGAAGCTGGAGGAGTTGAACGGCGAAGAAGTGCACGGCCGCCCCGCCGACAGGTGCCTGGACGGACTTCGACGGCAAGGGCGCGCGGTACGTCGACGACGTGGGCGCCTGGCAGACCGGGGAGCCCGCACTGGACTTCACGACCACGGCGCTGCTGGCCTTCGCCCTGACCGCACAGGGCGAAGGCCAGTAGCCCCGGCGCTGCTCAGGACGTGAGGTAGCAGGACTTGCTCACACCGGGCAGCGGATCGGTGCCGAAGGCCGCCGTCGTGCAGCCGGTGCCGCCGCTGAACGTCTTGTAGGCGAAGGTGCCCCGTGCGCCGTAGGCGACGGTCTGCTGTCCGCTGAAGGCGCACGTGCCGCCTTCGGCGGAGCAGCTGGTGGCGTAGCCGGCCGGGCCGCCGGTGGCGGTGTAACAGGCCTTCGACTCGCCGGGGATCGGGTCGCCGAACCTGCCGTCGGTGCAGGGGGTGTCGCCGGTGGCCTTGATCGTCGTGAACGCGCCGAAGGCTCCGTACATCACCGGCTGGCCCGCGGCCGCCGGGCAAGTGCCGTTCTGGTCCGCGCACTTGGTCCAGCCACCGGCCGGGGCTCCGGATGGCGGTAGGTAGCAGGACTTGGCGACTCCGTCGATGGGATCGCCGAAGTGGGCGTTGGTGCAGGCGACGGAGCCGTTGGTGACCTGGTGGGCGAAGTTGCCGTTGGCGCCGTAGGCGACGTCACGGTTGTAGCCGGGCACGGCGCAGGTGCCGCCCTCGGCCGCGCAGACGGTGTATCCGGGCGGACCGCCCGCGTCGGCGACGTAGCAGGACTTGAGGAGATTCGCCGCCGGGTCGCCGCCGAAGGAGGCGTTGGTGCAGGCGGTGCTGCTGGTCACCGTCTTGTATCGGTACGTCCCGGCCCCGTAGGCCACGGCACGGGTGCCGCTGAAGGAGCAGGTGCCGCCCTCGCCCGCGCACCGGGTAAAGCCTGCCCTCAGGGCGCCGGTACCGGGTTCGGCGGGTGCCGACGGATTGCCCAGTCCGCTGGCGGTCACGCTGTAGCTGCCCGGAGCGACGCCGGTCAGGTAGACGTAGGTGTCGTCCTGGCTCGCGCCGGTGATGCCGGAGGTGGGCGTGAAGGTGCCGTTGCTCCAGACGACGTTGCCGTTGACGGACACCGAGATGTTGGAGCCGCCCAGATTCGGGACGCCGATACGGCCGGTGGTGCCGGACGGGCTGGTGAGCTGAGCCGCGTAGGTGCCGGCGGCGGGGGCGCGGGACCAGGAGGCATTGATCGCGCCCTGGGGCATGGTGATGCGGCCCTCGGCGCTGGTCAGGTCGCCGGGGTGCGGGACGAAGCGGTAGGCGCCGGTCGCCGACTCCGGTGCGGTGCCGAGCACGTCGAAGGTGAGCGTGGAGGTGGGCGCGGAGGACCAGCCGTGGGCCAGGCTCATGAAGGAACCGCCGTAGGCGAGGCCGCCGTCGGCCTTGATGCCCTCCCAGAAGGTGCTCTTGGTGCCGATGTCGCTGCCCAGCATGTGGCCCCAGGTGCGGCGGATCTGTGCGAGGGCGCCGAAGTCGTCGTTGGCGGTGAAGCGGGCGTTCAGCTCCATGCCGCCGGCGAAGGGCGACACGTTGCTGCCCCATTCGGGGGTGGTGGGGCCGTAGATGCCCCAGTTGTTGCCGAGCCCCGCGACGATGCTCTTCGCCTTGGCCGTGGAGTCGGTCAACCCGTACCAGACCGCTAGGGAGTTGCCGTCCTGCGGGTACAGGGCGCTGGTCGGGTTGTCCTTGTACATGCCCTTCGAGGCGTCCCACAGACGGGAGTTGGCCGCGGTCTTGATGGCGGCCGCCTTGTCGGACCAGCTCGCGGCGAGCGCACTGTCGCCCTTGGCCTGGGCCAGGGTGGCGCCGCCCTTGAGCGCGGCGTACAGCAGCGCGTTGGCGGAGATGTTCTCACCGCCCTGGCCGGACCGGGCCCAGTCCTGGGTGCGGGTCACGTTGAGGAGGTTGTTGCCGTCGATCTTGTTGATGATGAAGGCCATCCCGCGTTTGTAGTCGGCCCATTCGGAGTCCAGCCACGCCCGGTCGCCGGTGTAGGTGTAGTACGTGGCCGTGCCCAGCAGCGTCCAGGTGTGGTAGGTGTCCGAGCCGGTCAGGTTGAACGGCGGTCCCGACCAGGGGATTTCACCCGCCGCCGACTGCGCGTTGTACATCGTGGTGAGCGCGTTGCGGGTCGAGGTGAGGTCGTTGGAGTACGCGTACTGCGTGGGTACGGCGATGCCCAGGTCGCCGGGCCACACCGTACGGTCGCGCTTGGCCCCGTCGACCAGGACGGACTCCCCCACGCCGACGGTGGCGCCGTTGTCCCACTCCGTGGCCGGCGGGGGCCAGGCGCGGCCCTGGTCGGAGGCGATCGTGTTGAGCTGCACGGTGTACGCCCCGGCGTACCAGATGCGGTTGAGCAGGTCGTCGTTGGAGTGGAAGTAGTTGGCGTAGTCGGCCGGGTTGGCCTTCCCCGGAGCCGCGGTGAACGCGAGGCTGACACCCTTGAGGTCCACCCACCCCGAGGTGTCGAGGAAGACGGTGAGATAGCGGAAGCCGCCTCGTTGCTGCGCGGTGGGCATCGTGTAGGTGCCGTTGGCGGAGGCCGTGGTGTAGAGCGCCCCGTCCTCGCCGTCGCGGCCGCTGCTGCGGTCGCTGTTGGTGCCCACGTACAGGGACGACTCACTGAAGGCCAGACCGACCCGTTGATTGCTGTCGCTCGTACTGCCGAATGACAACGTTCCCATTCCGGCGACTTCTTTACCGAAGTCGAGCGTGATGGCCGACTGTGAGCCGGAGATCCGCGTCGACTGCCCGCTGAGGACGTTCTGCGGGTTCGCGACGCTGCCGGACGTGCGGTACACAGCGGTCGGCTTGAGCGTGCGGGAGGTCGGCGAGTAGCTCAGGGGGTCAACGGCCGCCGCACCGACGCTCGTTGCGGTCGTCAGGGTCACCGCGGAGGCGGACGGCGCGGGACCTGCGGCCAGCGCGGCGGCCGCGACCATGGCGAGGCTGAGCAGATGGTGCCGGCCTGGCGATCTGCTCAGTGGGGGACGACGGCGCATGGAGACCTCCCGGGGCGGGTGCGGGGACACGGAGACGTGGTGTATGAAACGATTCAAAAGCGCGGCCTGCGAGCCCCATCGCCTGTTCGGACAGTCGGATGCACGAGGAGCCTCGTCGAAGTTTCACCGATGATGGGCGCGCGGAATCGAGGTGTCAACCCGTCGTGACCACCGTGAACTTCCCTGCGAAAGACTCCCGTTGAAGGCATTGACAGGGACTCGCCAAGCCGGTTCACTGCCTCGGAGACAGGTATGGACCAGTGCGCGATTCCGGCCCGGCTCGGTGAGAGTCGTCGACCCCAGCAGCGCCCACCGACCGGCGTCCCCCATCGCGAAATCGAGGCGATCTGCCGTGCGCTCACGAAGCTCCGACATCGTTGTCAGATCGCGGCTTCTCAGCTTCCTGCTGACGGCCGCGCTCGCCTTCGCGGCACTGGTCCCGGCCGCGACGCCCGCGGCCGCCGCCACCCCGGTGTGGCCTGTGACACGCTGGACCCCTCACAGGCCCGGCAGGAGAGCTTCCCGGCACCGACCAAGAACCTCAACGGCCGTCGCCTCCAACTGCACGTCTCCGACGCGGACAACATGGCGTGGGCCAGCATCGACGACGGCGTGCCCGGCGACGCGGTGTGGCTGGACCGCTCCTGGGACGGCGGCGCCACCTGGGAAGGACTGCTCGGCAAGGCGAGCATCCCGAGCACCTGGACCGGCACCAGGACGCTGATGTACAACATCACCGACCCCCGCAACCACCGGCGCGGGCTGGTCCGGGCCTGCGGCGACGCCGTCGGCGTCGGCTGCACGAACTGGGTCTACCCCACCGTCTGCGAGACGCTCTGCGACGGCACCAGCGCCGGCCAGGCGGCCGGTGACGACCAGCCGGTGCCGTCCACGACCATCTACGGGCGCACGGTCCGGCTGCACTTGGACCAGAAGAACTCCATGGCCTGGGCGAGCATCGAATCCGGTGGCGCGGGCGACGAGATCTGGCTGGACCGCTCCTGGGACGGCGGCTCGACCTGGCCCGGCGGCTCCTCCCTCGGCCGTACCAGCACCCCGTCCGGCACCACCGGCACCCGTACCGCCATGTACGCCACCCGCGACCCGCGCGGTCTCCTCTACGGCGGCGCGGTCCGAGCCTGCGGCCGCGAGGCCGGCCACAACGAGGGCAGCTGCACCGCGTGGGTCAGGCCCGCACCGACCAGGGCACGCGCCGCCGCGGACGCGCCTGGACCCGTTTCAGCCCGGCACCCTCCATACGGCGCCACTCGCAGGTGGGTGAAGTCGAACTCCTGCGGTTATCTGGGGTAGCGGTGTAGGGGCTTGGCAAGGTCGCTGTTCAGGAAGCTGCGGACGCGTCCGAAAGGTGGCTGAGGTTCATCCTCTGCCCAGTTGGAGGTAAGTCGCTGTCCTGTTGGAGTGGTGCATCCGTAGGATCACGTCATGACTGCCGATGCCCCGCTCACCCGAGAGTCGTTCCGGCGCCTCCAGCCGATTAACGCGCCCAGGCCGGTGTCTCAGTTGCCGGATCGTGTCTGGACTGACGAGGACTGGGACCGGATCCGGCGCGGATATCGGGCCCGGGACATGGATGAGAAGTGGAACGTCTTCGTCGAAGGCGATGTCCTGTTCATGCATCGGAGTTGGACCGGTCATGGCGTCTATGAGGCGTCCTTTGCCCCCGTGGCTGGTGGTGGGTGGAGGATCGCCTCTGCTGTGGTGGAGGCCGATGGCGAGCGCTATCGGAGCATGGGCGACGAGCACGACCGTCTGATGCTGGAGCTGGTCATCAGCGCGATCGTCCTTGGTGAGGCAGCCGCCGACCTCCGGGCCGGACTCGTGGAGTTGACTGCTCGGGCTTCGGGGAAGAGTGATCTTCCCTCGGGTGTGGTGGAGCACAGTGTTCTGGGATTGCGTTCTGGATCGTGAGCCGTGGAGCCCGGCGAGTGCTGTCACGGTCTCGGGTTATGTGACTGGATCACACGTTGCAAGCGCAGGATCTCGCCGTGTGCCGCGGCCAGTCGTTGTTCGAGCTCTTGGACGCGCTCTCGGTGGGTGGTGCGCTCACGGCGGAGGGCTTCGGTAAGGGTATGAATCACTGTGCCGTCGTCGGCTGAGGGTGCCTGCGGGGGAGACTGGTTCTCGGTCCGTTTGCTGGCCGCGCAAGGTCTCGATGCGTTTGCGCAGGTCGGTGTGGGCATAGAGAAAGTCCAGGCTGACGCCGGCCGTCCGCGCAACGGTGCGGAAGTTGATCTCCTCGCTCTCCTTGATCAGCCTTCGAATGCCTGCCTCCGCTCGTTGGACGGCCTGCTGGTGCTTGTCCTGTGCGGCCTGCCCGAGGGCGGCGATCCGCCGGTCAGCAGGAGGCACGGTTTGCGGGGCCGTCTCGTTCGGCTGCTTGCTCATGAGTGTGATGCCCCTTTGCTGTCCGAGGTGTTGGCGGCGTCCTGATAGCCGGTGCGACCGAGCACGCCGGCGCCGCGGACGACGGCGGTGCTATCGGTTGGTTGGGCTTCGAGGGCGACGATCTCCAGCTGCATGCTGCGGATCTCCGCGTTGCGCTGTTCCATCCAGACGTTGGTTCCGCTCATCGGCTCGCCGTAGCGTTCGGTGTGCCGCGCCTGCCGGGTGGCGACCAGGGACTGGGTCTCGGCGAGTTGGCGCTGGATGTCTGGGAGGAAGGTGCGGTCGGTGGCGAAGTGGCCGCAGCCGTGGCAGGCGTTTCCCTTGTCGCAGGACCGGGTGGGCGGCAGCAGGCAGTAGCCGTTGGGCAGGATGCGGTCGGTGCGGCGGTCGAGCTGCACGAGGTCGAGCATGTCGCGGCGGCCCATGCCGATCTCGCGCCCGCCGCGCCCGATCTTGGCCAGGGCGAGGAACTCGCGCTCTTCGGTGCTCGCGAGGGTCGCCGCGTAACGCATCGTCATCTCCCGTGTGGCGGAGCCGGTGGCTTCGTGAGTAGAGGAGGAGCTCGCCGCGTGAGTCGCGCAGATCCAGGTGGTGGCTGAAGTCCTTCAGGACATGGTTGTAGTTGCTGGTCTCCCAGGACTTGGTGCCGTGCCGGTTACCGGTGGTCTTCGGGAACAGGTAGCGGATGGTGTCGGCGGGGCCCAGGTGCCAATGCTCGCGCACCCATGCCTGCTGTTCCCGGATGATCTCGACCACGTCGCGGCCGACGAGGATGGTGTTCGGCGCCGCGTCGATCTTCGTCTGCTGGTAGCGGAGCCGCGCGACCATCCCGCCCTCCGGGACGGCGGCGGCGTCCAGGCCGGGGATGTCGGACAGCGGCTCGAAGTCCATCATCAGCACTTCGCTGGCCCGGCGTCCGGTCATGGCCTGGATGAGCCAGGCCCGCATGACCGCGGGATGTCCGAGCCCGGCCAGCTCAACCTGGCGGGCCTCGCGGACGACGGTGCGGGTCTGCTCGGTCGGCAGGCCGAGGAGCTCGATGTGGGTGAGCATGCTGCTGAGATCGGTGTCGTTGATGTAGTTGCGTTCGTCGGCCTCGCGGACCTCGCGCTGACGGGGCCGGTCGGCGGGGCGGAACATGCGGGCATGGCTGTCGGTGAGCGCCAGCCGCCGGGCATCGTCCAGGGCTTCGGCGGCCTCAGTGCGGCAGTCGGTCATGACCCGGTAGAACAGGTCGATCGTCTGCAAGTTCTTGTTGATCGTCCTCGGCTGGAGGCTGCCGCCGACCTCGGCGCGGCCCGGCGTCTCGCGCTGCCAGTGGTGCAGGAAGGTGCCGAAGTCCAGCGCGAGGACGCGCAGGCTTCGCTCGGTGTCGTCGGCCAGGGCCGGGTGGTCGATTCCGCGCTCGGTCACGAACGCGGCGAAGCGCGCCGTGTTCACGCGGTGCTGCATCACCGTCGACCAGGTCAGCTGCCCGGATTCCATTTGCAGCCGTAGGTAGAACTTGGTCCCCTCCCGCAGCCAGAGCGGGGTGATGTCGCCCCAACGGACGGCGGTTGGGCGCCCAGGGGTGCCCGCTAGCCGTCCTCACCCCGACCGCGGGGTCAAGACCACCGTCGTGCGCACCACCCTGGAAGGGCTGGTCGCCAAGAGCCGCGCTCAGCGCACCAGGCATGGCTCGTCCGTCTTCTACAGCGCTTCGGCCGACTCGGAGTCCGCGCAGACCACACCCCAGGCCGACGACGTCACCAGCTGAGCACCGCCGGGCGCCTGTGACAACGACGTCGGCTCCTCGTGTGATGGCGCGCCGGCATGGAATGTCAGCGCGAAGGGCGCAACCGGCGGTCAGCGGTGCGCGATTGAGACGATGCCGAGCAGACCAGGCCTGGGACTGCAGGGCGGGGCAGCCGCTTCAGCGGCGGCGGAATGGTGCGCTGCGTAAGGATGAAGAACTACAAGATCCTGAGCGACTGCTGACAGCGCGGTGACGGCCTGCACCGCGCGTTCCAGGCCGTCGCCGGCATGCACAACCTCGTCCTCGTGGCATGACCCGGCGATCCCGGCGACTGGCCCCGGCCTGCCAGAACCCGGCCTTGTGCAACCCAACTTTAGGCCCGTTATTTACAGGCGCAGTCCACTTCGCAAACGCCACCCCAGCTGCGAGCAGCACCAGCTTGGGCCGCGGCCACGGCCGAACTTGCTGGCGCGTAACTGCCGGACCGCCCTCATCACCCGTCGCGTCACCGTCCCCGATGAACGGCAGCTCCCTCATAGCCACTTCACAGGTTCTACAAAGGAACCTAAACAGGTAATCATCAAATCCGATTGACCGTCAATCAAGGATTGTTAAAGTTGATCGGCTCGTCCATCTCTGGCCTGCAGGAACTCGAATCGGTCTAGATCAAATAGGGCGCAAGCGCCATTCCTCGCGAACCGCATGTCACGCACCCAGGCATTTCCCATCTGACTGACCTTCATGTGAAGATGATCGCCGCCTGACGCCGGGGCACCGGGCCTCTTCCAGAACCGCGAGAGATACGAGGCGCGCACAGCGAGCCATCCGCCCAAGCGTCAGAACTCCCTCAAGTTTTCTCTAGCGAATATCTATTTGTTGTGCGAAGGGGCTCAGACACACAGGCATGACAAGGCCTCGACGGGTGCTCCGGCAGGTGATCGGCACCTGCCGCATCCGGAGCCGTCAGCGTCTGCAATAGACCGGGCGGAGAGCGCTATGACTGAAACGAATCGCCGCCACGCCAGCAGCACAGTTGTGTGGAGGGTGCTCATGTGGCTGATGGCCGCAGCCGTCAGCATGTTGGTGGCCTATCTATCTTGGGTCATCACCATGATGGGCGGTGGCTGGTATCTACTCATCAGCGCTGTCGTCCTCTGCGCACCCGTTCCTGTCCTCCACCTGATCACACGGCGCCGGCACACACGGCGTTGATATCGCCGAGCCCCACGTTTCTTTGCCGTAGCCACCCTCTGCCGGAACCGGAGACCGATCTCCTGGAACGTCGCGCACGAGCCGAAGGCCGGGGCGGCGAGATCGAAGGCATCAGCCTCACCCTCGCCTTCCCTCGCTCGAAAAAGGACGACTCTCAGCGCCGAGCGCAGCGTCTGCCTGTTGCCCCCCGCATGCCGAAGCCACGAACCCCTGTGACGGAGAGCGAAGATTGGTCGAACGGGCTACAACATCGCGACGTCCACGCTGTCAGGACAACCACCCCTCATTGTCCCGATGCTCGCCAAGGCCCACGACCGTGAACTCGTCATCCTCACCGGCACGGACGCCAAGCTCCCGCAGAGCCTGGCAGACCGGGGTTGCTTCGGCCGGTGCCGGTTCACCCTCCACCAGGTGGAGCGGCCCAAGGACGAGTTCTCCGTCACGCCAGACCGCCACATTCTCTTCCCCTGCGCCACCGAAGTACTCAGCTTCGGCATAGGCCACGGGGCCTCCTTTCGACCACTCGGCCAGCACACCGTCGAAGCTGGCCGGGAGGCTCCAGAAGTCGGTACGCCGGGCCCGGGAGGCATCGGTCAGCGCGTCCGACAACACATCGGTCATCGGCACCAGCGCCAGACCGTGACGCAGATCCACGACGCGCGCGGCAGACAGATCGCCCGTCACCGCATCCAGCAATCCCTTCCGCGCGATCACTGCCTTGAGGTCATAGCCTCAACCCGCTCACCCTCGCCGTCGGTCTTCACGCCGCTGATCTTGGCACCGAAAGCCACCCGGGCCAGCACCACTCCCTGCTCATCGACGCTCGCCAAGAAGCCCGACGCCGACCGCCCCCTCACCATCGGAGCCTCATTGAGTGGTGTGCATCGTGAAGTTGCTGGTCACGGGTCTGGTGTGAGGGCCGGGAGAGCTACTCGCGCTGGTCGTCGGCCGAAGTCCATGGCGAAGATCGTCTGACATGTCGTTCGGGGCCGTCTTCGGGTTCTGCTGCGCCGCTCTTACGATCCGTGGCTGGGCAGGTACGCCGGGAGAGCGTGGGAGGGTGCGGGGATGCAGGAGCTGGAACGGATCACGGCTCGCCGGAGTGAACTGGACACGCTCGCTGCGGAGTTGGCCAAGCAGCTGCAGGAGGGCCAGGCCGAGCGGGAGGAGCTCGTGATCGCCTGGGCGAAGAAGCCGAGTCCCACCGGCCGAGCTGGCCTACGAGGAAGAATCGGGGCCGTCGTCGCCGAACTGCCGGTGTCGGGTCATCGAGCGGTGAGGACGTGCGCCCACGGCTCATCGATGTCGGCCAGACCCAGCACGGCGACGACATTGTCGAGCATTCCGGCGCCGAACCAGCGCCGCACGGCGTCGTCGTCGCCCAGCAGCTGCCGGACGGTGTCAACCTGCTTGGCGTAGCACCGGCGCACGGCCTGTGCCACCAGCGGCTCGCCGACGGCACAGTTTGCGTGCATGAGGAAACGCAGGATGTTCTGGTCCGCGACGAGCGCGGCGTAGGCGCCGCGTGCGGCATCCAACGCCGCCTCGGGCGCCGGCCCGGCCCCACCCGAGGCTGGCGGGTGAGCGAGCAGCGTTTCGGTCATGACGACGGACACGTGGTCGACCACCGCCGCGAACAGTGCTTCCTTGTTCGGGTACAGGCGGTAGAGATACGGCTGAGAGATGCCGACCCACTCTGCGATCTCGTGTGTCGTCGTACCGTAGAAACCTTTTTGCGCGAAGCAATCGACCGCGGCGGCCATGATGGCCCGACGTCGTTCGTCGCTCTTCGTGCTGGTACCGGCGGCAGGCATGGGCGTCAGTCAAACACGGCTCCCCTCAGCCTCCAAACGTCACGCTGAGGTCAGAGTCGGACGCCACGTCGTTGGGCGTCAGCGCCTCGATCGCCACCAGCGGGTTCCAGTAGTCCAGGTAGTGGGTGATGCGCGCGTCGTCATCGGTCCGCACGACGGAGATGCACGTCTGCTCGTACGGCTTGCCGGTCGGCAGCGCCGTGCCCTTCGAGCGGAATTCAGCGATCACCAGACTCGGATCGACCGTGTCATGGAACACCAGGTCGACGAACTCCACGTCGAAGGTCTCGGGAAAGTTGCTCATGTGCGCGCGCAGTGCCTCTCGCCCCGTCACCCGCTGGGGCACGCCGGCCGGCGCGTACGGGAACTCGAGCACCGCGTCCGGGGCGAACAGCTCCACCCATTCGTCGGTGCGTCCTGCGGCGGTGAGGCGCAGGTGCTCGGCCAGGGTGTGCTGGGCAGCGGTGCGGCGGGTGGCGTCGTCTTCCTTGGCTGTCATCTTCACTCCTATGTTAGTGGTCGACCTATAACCTACCATGCCGCGAGCCGTTGCGAGTAGTCGAGCAGAGGTAGCGCCAGGGGATCCCGGTCCGGTTCACGTACAGGATGACGTCAGGGAAACGCCCCTGCGGTGGCGGGCGGCACCCCGGTACTATCGGCGCCCGTCACGCTTCGGTGAAGATCGTCGGTCACCGGGAGACTTCTCGGTTCGTCAGGACCAGCAGGGCCCTGACCAGGGCGGTCGCCCATTTGGGGTCGGTGCGGAGCCTGCCGAGCACGCGCCAGTTCTTGAGGTGGGCGAATCCGTGCTCGACCGGGGCCCGGACGGCCGCCAGTGCCTTGTTGGACAGCTTCTGTCCCCGTGTCAGGGGCCGGTTCCGGGTGGCCTTGTAGCCGGTGATCACTGCCGGGTCGGTGTCCGGTCCGCTGTCGTCAAGTCCGACGAATCCCAGGTCGGCGATGGCGCCGAGTCCGGCCGCCCGGAGTTGGGCGGTGAGCTGGTCGTGACGGCAGGCGGTGATGTCCGAGGTCCGTCCGGGCCGGGTCGCCGAGACCCAGAGCAGCCGGCCCCTGTTGTCGGTAAGCGCGATCACGAGCAGGCCATGGCACTTATGCTTGCCCGAGTAGTTCTTCCGGTTCGCCGTGCCGGTGCGCCGCCGGGTGCGGATCAGCGTGCCGTCCAGCAGTACGACCCCGCCGCCCGTTCGGGCGATCTTCTTCAGGGCCCGCTGAAGGCGCGGGGCGCGGGCGGCCAGCAAGCCGACGATCTCGCGGACCCACCGGGTGACGGTGGTGCGGTGTATCCCGTTGCCGCCCGCCAGATCGCCCGGCCGCTGGTCACAGCGCAGTACCGCGAGCGCGATGGCGGCGATCCTTCCCGCAGGCAGGGTCCGCCACCGTGAGCCGATCTTCTTCAGATGGCCGCGCATCAGGGCCGCGAGATAGTTCAAAGTGGCGCTCGACAGGGGCAGGCGGGCGGTGTAGACAAGGCCGTCAGGGCCCTCGACGGTGCTGTTGGCTTTCTTCACACCAAACCCAACTGCCGTTGGGGGCCCGCCAGTTATGCCCCGCCGCGCGGTCACGGACGCGCAGTGAACCGCCCGTCGGGCCGCTTGTGCAGCCAGCCACGATCGGCGAGCTTGGTCATCTTCGCTCGCAGCGGCTCCAGCTTGCCGCGGACCGCAGCGTCCAGGCCCAGCCGCTCGCTAACCGCCCTGACCTGCACCGGGCCGTCGGTCTCCCGCACGATCGCCAGAATTTTGCGGTAGTCACCGGGCAACGGGTCCTCGGCGGCCGCGTCGCTGCGGTGAGGGATGAGCAGTACCGTCCGCCCGGCCACCTTCGCGGATACCGGAGCGACAGCTTCGGCGTCGGCCTGGGCCTGCTCGGCCAAGCGGTTCAACACTCGTTCCGCGATCGCCAGTTCGTCCCGCTCGACCTGGACCTCCTGCAGCTGCTTGGTCAACTGCTCGGCAAAGGCGTCCAGTTCGCCTCGGCGAGTGGTGATCCACTGCCGCTCCTGCATCTCCGCAGCCCCCTCGATCTCATGGCGTGCCAGCCTGCCGACGGATCGTAGGCGGGGGTCGGTCGTGGGCGCAGCCGAACCCGGCAGACCGCCGGAACGGGACCTGCCCGATGATCTACGCCGTGGTCATCGGCCGCCGACCAGCGCGAGTACCCGAATCGCTACTCACACCAGACCCGTGACCTGCGGCTTCACGATGCACGCGACTCATTGACGAACTACATCCCGATCGCCACCCAAACAAGTGAAGTGCAGAGAAGCATCGGCATGCAGAAAGGAGACCGCGTTTCCGCTCGCAGGGGCGGACGAGTCTTTGAACCGCGGTCCGCCAGGCGCGCGGCCATCCGGGGTGCAGCATCGGGGGCACATGAGGGGAGGCTGGTCATCAGGCGGGCGAGACTGCGCAGTTGAGAGGGATCGAGTCCTGGGAGTCTGGGCCGGGCCTGGACCTGTCGGCGCTGGACGTCTGCCTCCGGCGAACGGGCCAGGCTGCCCGGACTGCGTGTTGTCACGTCGACAGCCCTGCAGCACAGTGGCTCTCGGGCGTGAGCCCGGGAGTCGTTCAGAGCCGCCTGGGCCCTTCCGCGGTCATTCTGGGGCGTCCGCTGTCAGGAACGGTGATGCTCGCTGTGCATGCCGTTGGGCCCACTGCCTGGGGGCAGTGGGCCCAACGTCGCCCTGGCGGGTGCTTCACCCGATGGCGATGCGCGTCTTCCAGTAGTCCTTTGCGGCGATGATCTCTGTTCCGGATCCGGACAGGACGGTCTTGCCGCCTGGATAGAAGCGCACGGAGCCGTCGGACCGTACGGCCCAGATGTCCGGGACGGAGTCTCCGTTGGCGTCCGGCGTACCGATCAGGAGCGGAATGCTTGCGGTGGACCAGCCTGCGGAACCGTACGTGCTGTCGTCGCCGCCTGCGGAGTTTCCGGCGGAGGCCAGCGAGTCGAGTTTGACTCCGCCGCCCGACGCCGCGATGCCCGTCCGGAGCTTCAGTTGGGCCGAGGTGTCGGACCGGTAGACGACGTCCGTGACGCCGTCACCCGTGATGTCCTGCACGGTGACGAGGTCGCGGCTGGTCCAGCCGGACGCCCACAGGCGGGTCGCCTGGTCGATGGTCGCCCCGTGGTAGCCGGTGAAGACCCACAGTTCGTCGCCGATGGTGGCGAAGAAGTCGGTCCGTCCGTCGCCGGTGGCGTCGCCCGCGGACACGATCTGAGTGAAGGTCGTGGGGCTGGGTGCGCCGTCGGGCAGCAGGATCTCGCGGCGCTTGTCGATGTTGACGGCGCCGTAGCCGTCGCCAGGGTAGACCCAGAGTTTGCTGCCGAGGCGGACGACGAGGTCCTGGAGGCCGTCGCCGCCGTAGATGTCCCCGTTGTGGGTGATCAGGGCGTCCTTGAAGTGGCCCTTGGGCGGGGCGGCATAGGGCGGTAGTTCGTCTCCATTGGGGTCCTTGTCGGGGTTGACCTGGTAGGCGCCGGGCATGGAGTAGTCCAGGTCACCGGTTGCCTTGGTCAGGTCGTCCTTGTCGGCTTGGGAGGGGTAGAGGGCCAGGTTGCCGCCATCTGTGACGACCATGAGGTCGGGCATTTTGTCGCCGGTGAAGTCGCCCGCGGCGTCGGCCTGGTCGCGGGGGGTGACGTAGAAGAAGTACCTCGTCGGATCAGAGGCGTTGCCCGCGCTGTCGATGGTGCGGATGTAGAGCACGTTGGGTCCGGCAGCCGGAGGCTTGGCGTTGCTGATCGTGGCGCTGACGCTGGTGGCCGTGCCGGCCGTGCGGTCGATGTGGAAGGGATAGGAGGGCGAGTTGAAGCCGTACTCGTAGCGCACCACATCGGTGTTGAGGGCGCGCACGGTGAACGTTCCGGGTGTGCCGAACTTCTTGGTGCTCCAGTTGGCGTCCTCGCCGTCGTTGCCGAATCCGTTTTCGCTGCCGTCGGCGTTCGGGAAGTCGGCGGAGCTGACCTTGGGCGGGCGGGGAGCGTCTACGTCCAGAACGAACCGGCATGGTGTCTTGGTGGGTTGGTACGCCGAGGAACTGCCTGCGTCGTCCACTGCCCGCACGCGCCATGAGTAGGTGGTGCCGCTCTTGAGCGAGCTGGTGGAGAAGCCCTTCGTCGTTCTCAGCGCCGTGTCGGTGTCGCCGCCCACGGAGACTTTGCCGGTGGAGTCGAGCAGGTCACCGCTGGTGTCCCACTTGCCGGTGGGCCAGAGGTCGAAGTCGAGGTAGTTGAGGTTCTTGTCCTTGTCCGTGGCCTTGGCGGTGAAGGTCAGGTCTGCCGATCCCATGCGGACGTAGGGCTTCGTGGTGGTGCACTTGGCGTCCGGCCCCAGGTCAAGGGAGTTGGGGACGATCGTGGGCTTGCGGTTGTAGACCAGTTCCAGGACGGGGGCGTTGTCGCCGTTGGCCTGGAACTTCTTCCACGCGTACTGGGAGTGTTCGTCGCGGGCGCGCAGTCCGAAGGTGATGGTGTCGTCGCCCTCGTCGGCGGTCTTCTGGGCGCCCTTCTTCACGTCGAAGGCTTCGTACGCGTCGCGGCAGCTGGATGCCTTCCAGCCGTGCGCAAAACTCTTGGTGGCCAGTTTGTTGCCGTCGTGGAGCTTGGGTGCGTTTCTCCAGTTGGTGTGCGAGTTGATCTCGCTGGTGAGGTGCACACTCATCGAACGGGCGCTGCAGGACCAGGAGTAGGTCTCCAGCATGCGCAGCTTCGCACTGGTGATCTTCGTGCCCTTGAGGTCCTTGTCGAAGGAGATGTTGAAGAACGAGCGGGAGGTGCCCCAGGTGTCGGATTCGAAGCCGACGCGGGCTTCGTGGGTCCCTCCCCTGTTGAAGCCCTTGCCGTTGTAGAAGGTGGCCTTGGGGTGCCGGTTGTAGGCGGTGGTCCAGTTCTGGGTGTGCTTTTTGACCGACGGGTCGATGAACACCGGGTAGGTGGTGGCCGGGTCGGTCAGGAAGTCCTGGCCTGGGGTGATCGTCCACTGTCCCGCGGACAGATCGGTCTCGACGAGGTCGCCGTGCGAGTCGGGAGAGGGACCGTCGAGGGAGGGCAGGCTCAGCGTGGCCGCCGGGCCGGTCTGCGAGGGCTCCGGGGTCGGCTCTGCGGGCGCGGACGGCAGCGGAGACTCCGAGACCGTCGGCTCGGGTCCGTCGCTCGCGGAGGGCAGCGCTTCGACGTCGGTGTCGCTCTGCTCGTCGGATTCGACGGGATCTTCTGCCGTGGCAGTCGGGGTGTCGCTGGGATCTGGCGCGGCGGAGTCCGAAGGATCCGGGGACTCGGGCTCGGTCGGCTGGGCGGTTTCGCCCACGTCGCCGTCGGTGTCGGCCGGGGCGCCGCTGCTGTCCCACATCAGTGGGGTGGGCGAGACCGCGACCTCTTCGCCGTAAGGGTTTTCGGCGCTGATGATCCCGGAGGCCGGGTCCAGGCGGAAGGTGAGCTCGGCGGAGTGGAGACCGTAGACCAGTTGCTGCACATGCGGATCGGAAGCCGCCTGGCGGTTCTTCAGCACGATGAGCTGTCCGAAGCCGTCGTCATCAGCGGTGAGCACCAGGTCGCCGCCCGGGAAGATCTCCGGGTACAGGGCGCGGTTGCCGTCGATGATGGGCGTGGGGACGGCGCCGGGCCAGGTGAGCTGGATGTCGTAGGCGCCATCGCCGACATGGAGTGTGACCAGCGGGGTCCCGGTGTCTGCTGTGGCTGCGCCCTTGAGCAAAGAGATCCGGCGCGTGGTTGAACGCGACGCGCGCTGCTGACCGTGTGCGGCGGAGCCGGCTGAGAACACCATGCGGGTGTTGGTGGCGGCCGGTTCCCAGCCGTCCTTGGTGCGGTGCAGGTTCGGGTCGATCTTCTTCCACTCACCGCCCACCTTGGCCCGGATCGGCGACGAGTACAGCTGTTTCATCATGAGGCCGTCGGGGCGCGCCCAGGTGGTGGAATGCGTAGTGCGCGCGGAGGTGACCTCGACGGGTTTTCCGGTCCTGGCCGCCTGGTTGATGGCTGTGGCTTCGGTGACGGTCTTCGCGGATCGGTCGTGTCCGGCCCCGCCGCCCTTGGCGTCACTGTCCGGCCGGAGCCCTGCGTAGACAATGCCGGTCGTGGCGACTGCGGTGGCGAGCAGTGCCGCACTGGTCCGACGGCCAGGCATGCGGCGCCAGTTGCGCGTCATCGGGCGAGTTCCCCTTCCCCCATGGAACCGGCGCGTGACAGAGCGCGGCCGGGCCTGCCGATGATGACCTATGGAGGAGCTGTCGTCATCCTGTGCGGAATTTGCGCACGGGGCGGGTTAGACCACGGGCGGCGTTCCGCGAGCGGGGAAGAAGTCGTTGGCAGGGCACGGAGTTGATGAGTCGTCAACTATAAAAATGGGCAGCGCCGCCCCAACCGGCCCGAAGTGACTGCCGTTATGCCAGGGGAAGTTCGCGTACACACCAAAGGGCACTAAAGGGCAGACCGACCCTCCGTAGCGGGTTTTCCCGCGTTCGAGCCTGTTCATTGCGTAGCGATGCGTTACGTTCCGTGACGATCATCACTTCGGCCCCTCATGTCTGGCGTTTCCTCACAGAGTGATCACAGAATCTTCGCTGTCTGATACGTCGTCATGCGTGGTCCTTCACCGGTCCCGCTCCAAGTGGTTCGGGGGGACCCTCGCCGTGTTCGGTGGACTTCCGCACGTCCGTAGGCGCCGCTTCGCGCGTGCAGCCGTGCCTGTCACGGCTGCCGCATTGCTGGTGGGCCTGCTGCCCGCGCAGTCGTTTGCTCTGCCGCCGGATCCGGCGACGGCGGAGAAGGGGCGCGAGACACTGAACCTGGAGGACCTCGGACGTGATCTGCCGGTACCCGGCAAGGTGTTCAGCAGGCACCTCGACACGCTCAAGGCCGACGTCCCCAAGGACCTACTCACGGCCCCCACGGGCACGACGACCCCGCCCTCCAACCTGACGGGCTCCGTCACCTTCGGCTCGACCACGACGACAGCTTCAACCCGTACAGCCACCGCCAGCCCGGCCGCCCTGTCTCCCGTCGGTACTCTGCCTGTCAGTCTCGGCCAGGCCCCCGACCAGCCCGCCCCGAGTGGCACCTGGCAGGTCACCATCCCGGACCGCACCTCGCCGGTGAGCCAGGGGGTGGACGGCGCTGTCCTGGTGGTCCAGCCCCCTGCTGCCGGTTCAGTCCCGGTCTCCGTCAAGCTGGACTACTCCAAGTTCAAGAGCCTCTACGGCGCCGACTGGGCCTCGCGCCTGCGGTTCGTGCAGTTCCCCGACTGCTACCTGACCACGCCGGACGACGAGGCGTGCCAGACGTATGAGGAACTGGAGACGGTCAACGACCCTGCGTCGAAGTCCCTCACCGCTACCGTCGACCCGGCAGCTGACGACACAGTGACTCCGGCTTCTGCGGCTTCCTCGGGCGCCAAGGGCTCCGGCGTGGCGCAGGCGGCCTACCGGACATCCGCCTCGGCGACCCCCGCGGCCGCCGGCGGCGCAGCGGTCGTCGGTGCGGTCGACTCCGGTGGCAGTGCGGGCGGCTCGTTCAAGGCGACACCGCTCGCCTCCGACGGCAAGTGGGCGGCCGGAGGCTCCTCGGGTGCGTTCAGCTGGTCCTACCCGCTGACGATGCCGCCCCCGCCTGCGGGTCCGGCACCCAAGATCTCGCTCGAGTACAACTCACAGACCGTGGACGGCCGTACGGCGGTTTCCTCGCCGCAGGCCTCGTGGATCGGCGAGGGCTGGTCCTACGACCCCGGGCACATCGAGCGCCGCTACCGCACCTGCAAGGACGACCGCAAAGCACTCGACGCCGGGACTCCCAACAACACGGCGAAGAAGGACAAGACGTCCGACCTGTGCTGGGTGTCGTACAACGCGGTGATGTCGCTGGCGGGCAGGACCACCGAACTGGTCCGGGACGCCGCACCCGGCAGCAAGCCCGAGGAAGACACCGAGATCTACCGGCCCCAGCAGGACGACGGAACCAGGGTCGAGCACCGGGTCGGCGGAAGCAACGACGACAACAACGGCGAATACTGGATCGTCACCACCACGGACGGCACCCAGTACTTCTACGGTCTGAACAGCGTCGGCGGCGGTCACGCCGACACCCACTCGGTCTCCACCGCCCCCGTCTTCGGTAACCATCCCGGCGAGCCCTGCCACGCCGACGCCTTCGCCGACTCCCGCTGCGGCTCCGGCAAGCAGCAGGCCTGGTATTGGGGCCTGGACAAGGTCGTTGACGTGCACGGCAACGCGATGGTCGTCAACTGGAAGCAGGAGACGAACTACTACGCGGTAAAGAAGAAGTTCAAGTCGCCTGAGCAGTACGACCGCAACGCGTACCCGACCACCATCGAGTACGGCATGCGCTCGGACCTCACCAAGCCGTCCGCCACCGTCGACTTCGGGGCCAAACAACGGTGCCTGAAGTCCGAGACGGCCTGCGACGCCGCCAACTTCGCCAAGACCGACGACCCGGGTGCCTACCGCCCCTGGTGGGACACCCCCGGCAACCTCAACTGCAAGTCCACCTCCAAGCTGTGCGCACCGTTCCCGTCCTTCTGGACGCAGATGCGTCTGGACACAGTGACGAGCAAGGCAGCCCGCGCCGGGGAGACCGGTCTGGGCCTCGTCGACAAGTACACGCTTCACCAGTCCTTCCCCGAGGACTGGTACGACACCTCACCCGGCCTGTGGCTCAACTCGATCACCCGCACCGGATATGCGCCCGGTGACACCACCGGCACCCTGCAGTCCGCGGACGGCATCAGCTTCGCGCCCTACACCGTCGGCGCCGACTCTCCCCTGCACACCCGGCTGAAGGACAGGCAGCTGCCGAATCTGGTGCTCAACGGCAAGAGCGACCAGCGACCCGGCTTCACCCGCCCCCGCATCGGCACGGTCTCCACCGAATACGGCGGGGACATCGAGATCGAGTACACCGGCGGCTGCGCGGCCGAACCCTCAGAAGACAAGGGCAAAAGCAACGGCACCTGCTACCCGGTCCGCTGGTCACCCGACGGCGACGAAAAAACCCCGGCGAAGGCCTGGTTCAACAAGTACGTCGTCGACTCCGTCACCGAGACCGACAAGGTCACCTCACACGGAGATTCGGTCTTCACCAAATACAAGTACAAAGACACGGCCTGGGCCAAGAGCGACGACGAGTTCATGCGCCCCGCGCTGCGCACCTACAGCGACTGGCACGGCTACCGGCAGGTCACAGCCGTCAAGGGCAGCAAATCCGCCTCCGAGGAAGGTGTCCCGCAGTCCCAGTCGTACTCCGTGACCCGCTACTTCCAGGGTGCAGGCGGCGCGGTCAAGGACTCCACCGGCACCTACACGCTGCTCGCGGACGACGCGCCGCAGTACGCCGGCATGACCGCGGAAACCATCACCTACCGCGACTCCGACGGCAAGATCCTCGAGCGCGGCCTCACCTTCCCCTGGTCCAAGCAGACCGCCTCCCGCTCCCGCGAGAACGAAGACGGCACCGCGGGGGAACCGCTTCTCGCTCACCGTGTGGGCATCAAGCGGACTGACCAGATCCAGACGGACGACTCCAGCTGGCGCGCTGTGCGCACACTCACCGACGTCGACGACACCTATGGCCTGCCACTCCAGGTGGAGACGGCTGTCGTCAAGCCCAACGGCACCGGCGAGACCCTCTCCAACCAGACCTGCACCAAGACGTCGTACGTGCACAACACCACGGCCTGGCTGATCGGCCTGCCCAAGGAACAGCGCACTACGGCCACGTCGTGCGCCGGCTATGACACGGCGGACCCCGCCACCAAGCTCAAGTCCGCGGCGCAGAACACCTACGACAAACTCGCCTACGGCGCGACACCGACCAAGGGCCTGGTCACCTCGGCGGCTCAGATCAACGGTGCCGGTACCGGCTACGCCGCCGCCATGACCACGACGTACGACCCGCTGGGCCGGGTGCGCACCGTGACGGCCCCGGGCCTTGGAACCACCGAGAAGCAGTACACCCCGGGCGACGCGGGCGGCCCAGTCACATCGGTGAAGACCATCGATGCCAAGGGGCGGGCGACCACCACCACCTACGACCCCGGCCGTGACCTGCCCCTGGCCGTCACCGACCCCAACAGCCGCGTGACACGCAGCGAGTACGACGCGCTGGGGCGCCTGGTGAAGGGCTTCTCCGCGTCGCGCTCCTCGGGCGGCAAGTCGCCGAACGTCGAGATCGCCTACCAGGCGGCGATCGCCACACCCAAGGAGAACCGTCCGGCCGCCATTACCGTGAAGACGCTCAAGGACGACGGCTCCTACGCCCGCGAGGTCACCCTCTATGACGGTCTGACGCGTCCGGTCCAGACCCAGTCCGAGGCCCACGGTCCCGGCCGGGTCATCACGGACACGACGTACAACGACCACGGCCTGGTCGACCAGGAGACCAGCGCTTACCTGGCCAAGGGTGAGCCGAGCGCAGAGCTGTTCGCCCCCAGGTCGAAGTCGCTGATCCCCAGTTGGACCAAGCACCGCTACGACGGGCTGGAGCGCGAGGTCCGCGCGTCGGTCTACCACGACGGCGACTACAAGTACGCGACGTACACCGACTACAACGACACCAGCACCTGGGTGAACCCGCCGGGGTCGACGACACCGACGACACTGACGTCGTTCGACGCCCTCGGACGAGTCACGTCCGTCAAGCACTACACCACGACAAATTCCGACGCGAGTGCCGGGCGTACCACGACGTACGAGTATGACGCGAGGGGCTACCGGACCAAGGTCACCGACCCGGCGGGGAACGTCTGGTCGTACACCTACGACGCTCGCGGCCGGGTGACGTCCGCAACCGACCCCGACACCGGCACCACGGACACCTGGTACGACGACGCCGACCGCGCCAACCGTGTCAGGAACGCGCGTCAGCAGGAGACTTTCACCGAGTACGACGATCTGGGACGTGTCCTCAAGGTGAGGCAGGGCTCCGCGACCGCGACCCCCGTCAAGGAGTACACCTACGACACCCTGCCGGGTGCGGTCGGGCAGCCGGTGGCGTCGATCCGGCACACCGCGAACGGCGACTACATCAACCGTGTCACCGGCTACGACACCGAGTATCGCGCCACCGGCAGCGAGACGGTCATCCCGGCCAACTCCATGACCACCGGCGTGGCCGGAACCTATTCCTACGCCTACACCTACACACCCACGGGCGCGCAGCAGTCGGTCACGCTGCCTGCCGCGGGCGGCCTGGCGAGCGAGAGGGTTGTCACCCGCTACAACGGGGACGGTCTGCCGGAGTCGACCTCCGGTCAGGCCTGGTACACAGCTGACGCCACCTACTCCCCCTACGGTGAGCCGCTGCGCACGGTCTCCGGATCTCAGCCCAACCGAGTCTGGACGACCAACTTCGTCGACCCGCACACCGGCCGGCTCCAGCGCACGGTGGCGGACCGCGAGACGTCCGGCCCCCACCGCATCAACGACAGCTACTACTCCTACGACACCTCCGGCACGATCACCTCCAACGCACGTCAGCTCGGCGACCCGGCAGACGGCACCTGGGACAACCAGTGCTTCACCTACGACGCAATGGGCGAGCTGGTGCACGCCTGGACGTCGAAGACCACGCCTGACGCAAGCGGCACGGGCTGCAAGGCCGCGAATGGCACCACATGGGGTCACCGCACCTCTTACGCGGCCTCATCAGGTCCTGTGGCCGAGGCCCCGGACGAAGCAGCCGACGCGACGAGCCCCAACACCTCGCTGACGTCGACGCTTGCGGCCGCGGCGCCCGACGCGGGGACCGTCTCGACGGGCGCAACGGCCTACCGCCAGTCGTTCACCTTCGACTGGCTCGGTAACCGGGCCACGGCAACCGAGCACGACACGGCCGACGCGACGAAGAACGTCACCTTCACCTACCGGTACGGCAAGACCGTCACCGGCAGCGGCACGACCCCGTCGTACACGAAACAGCCGCACACGGCCACTTCCATCAGTTCCAGTCCCTCCGGCAAGGGCAGCGCCTACACCTACGACGACAGCGGCAACACCACCGTCCGCGACCTGTCCAACACCACCCAGAACCTGGTCTGGACGCCCGAGAACAAGCTCGACACGATCACCGACGACGGCAAGAAGACGACCTACGTCTACGACGCCGACGGCAACCGCATCCTGGAAAACTCGGCCTCCGGCTCGACCCTGTACCTGGGCGAGACAGAACTGACCACCAACGCCACCGGCACGATCACCCGCGCCTCGCGCTCCTACACCCAGCCCGGCGCGCCCACCGTCGTCCGCACCACCACCAACGGCGCTACAACAGGCCACAAACTCAGCGTCCTGATCGCCGACCACGTCGGCACGGCGAACACATCCGTCGACCTGTCCACCGGCCAGCCGGTCACGCGCCGGGCCTTCAAGCCGTACGGCGAGATACGCGGCACCAAGCCGGCCAGCTGGCCCAACAAGCGCAGCTATCTCGGCGTGGGCATCGACGACGCCGCCACCGGCCTGACCCACCTCGGCGCCCGCGAATACGACCAGAACTCCGGCCGGTTCCTCTCCGCCGACCCGATCATCGACCTCGCAGACCCGCTGCAGATGAACGGCTACACCTACTCCAACAACAACCCCGTCTCACACTCCGACCCCTCCGGCCTGTGCATGGCAGACATCTGCGGCATCGGCTACCCGATCGGCGGCACCGGCTCCAACGGCGGCGACAAGGAGTACGTGACCACCGCCCCCCAGCACGCAGGCGGAGTCGGAGGCGACCACTACAGCGGAGCCGGATACACCGGAGACCTCCCCGCCGCAGCACACGGCGACTCCAACCAGCTCGTACGCCTCAACAACGAGTGGTACCTGACCATCTACCCAGCCATCTACCTGCCCGTCCACCACAAGCAGATCGACTCGATCGCGGCAGAAATCCGCGACGAGATGGCAAAGACCTGCGACGGCCTCTCCTACGACTGCGCAGCCCCACGAGCGGACAATACCGACCCTCGAGCCCAGGCCCGCATGGTCGCCAAAATGCGCGCCTGCCCCAAAAGCTGCCACGGCGGCAAATACTGGGTCAACCCGGCCCTCATCGCAGACGCTGTGATAGCCAGCGGACTGCCCGGCCTCGGCAACAGCGTCCTGGGGGGCGGCAGCCGGGCACCCGGGGGGCCCCGGAGTGCCTCGGGGCGGACAATCCACTGCCAGTGCTTCCTCGCCGGCACAGACGTCCTCATGTCCGACGGCTCCACCAAGAACATCGAAGACATCAAACTCGGCGACAAGGTCCTTGCCACCGACCCTAAGACCGGTAAGACCGGTCCCCGGAAGGTCACACGCCTCATCAGGACCGAGGGCGACAAGTACTTCAACGAACTATCCATCGCCACAAAAGACGGCATCGAAAAGCTCACCGCCACACACGAACACCCCTTCTGGTCCCCCTCCCAACACGACTGGATACCAGCAGGCAGCCTCAAACCCGGCATGACCCTGCGCACCGACGACGGCCACACCGTCATCATCACCGGCAACCACCCCTTCACCCAGCACACACGGACCTACAACCTCACCGTCGACGGCCTCCACACGTACTACGTGCTGGCAGGCAAGACGCCGGTGCTCGTTCACAACAGCAGCTGCCCGTTCAACATGACTCCGCTTGGAAACGGATCAATGTTGTCTCCCGCAGGTTTGGTCTACAACCCTGGTTCCGCCGATGGCCACCGTCTGAGGCATGTACTAAGGCATGGAACGCAAGGGACCACCGACCCCTCAAAGGCGACGCATACGCAGTTCAATAGCCACGGTCGCGAGCTACTGAGTACCGTGGATGAAGCTTGGGAGCTCAGGGGAACACCGCTCACCGTCGGCGGTACGGACGAGTACATCGTCCCTATGGGACGAACAATCGGTACACAGGGACAGACGGACATTAAGATCATTACCGAATCGGGTTCGAGTAGAATCATTACGGCTCACCCGGTATAGGTCGTTCCTGTCTCCCCCCGAAGAGAGGTAATTCGTGATTCTGTGCACTCGCTGCAACGTGGGACGTGTTTCAGCATTCCGATTCATTGAGGACGGACGTCGCCTCTGGATATGCCGTGAATGTGATGCCGTTTGGCTCGGTGACTCCGCACCCGAGGGAATCCCGGATGGCACGCTCTATCAGTATGTCCAGCCCTACCGAGGTCCGGGAACTCCCACGGATTGGGAACAGATCGAGCCTGTCATGGAATGATTCGCGCCACCGCGCCAGGGAGCGCGGAACGGCCTCGCTGCTGTCCTGGTGCATGTGGCCCATGAGCTCGCCCATCTCGCGGGAGTCGGCGTTCGGGGCGTCGGTGTTCTGCACCGCGCGGCGCAGCCAGTCGGCGGTCGTCAGGGCGAGTGCGGTGGCGTCCGCTTCACGGTTGTCGTCGAGGAGTTCCTCGATCCGGAAGGCGAGGCCGCCCAGGGTGTCGTCGTTGGTCTCGGGCGTCAGGTAGCCGCGCAGGCCGTCGGGGTAGGGGTCCTGGGCTCTGGCGTGCCGTACGACAGCGAGTACCGCGGGGTCGTCGCTGTACTGGTCGAGATGGCCCAGGAGGACGTAGATCCGCCCGGTCAGCCGTGGCCGTCCGGGGTGGCGGTCCAGCCAGGCCATCAGTTGCTGCTGGCCGCCGAGGTGGTCGACGATCGGGTCAGTGCTCTCCCAGTGCAGGCCGAGGAGTTCGCCCTTGCGAAGTCCATCAACGCGGGCGCCAGGTGCGAACTTCCAGGTGAAGGATGTGGGCGTCGGGCTGGATGCGTCCGGTCTCTACGAGCCATTGGTGTACTGCGGCGGTGACGTCTCCGCCTGCAGCGTCAACGCGACGGGCGAAGTCGGCTGCGTCGTGGCCACCGGTCTGTGCGGAACCGTAGGAGCGTTCCTCGGTGTGGTCGGCGCGTTGGATGACGTCGCGGCGGATGCCCGGTGAGTCGGTTCGGCTGCCCGAGGGGTGCAGGTAGGCGGTCTTGGCGAGGCGGACGGTGAAGGCCAGGCGTAGACCGCGGCGGGCGGCTTCGGCGATCAGGGGACGCAGGCGGGCGGAGCCGGAGGCGATGGCTTGGGCGCCGACGCGGCCGGTGCCGGATCCGGTCGGGGTGATCAGGACGGCCTTGGTGCGTACCCGGGCACGGGCGCCGGAGGCAGTGGTGCGCCGGTGGGTGTGGCGGGCGGCGATGGCAGCAAGTTCGGGCAGGTCGGTGATGCCGCCGGTCTCGACGGCGGCCAGGACCTGCCGCAGGGCGGGGACGAAGGCGGCCCCCTTGTGCTTGGTGTAGAACTGCGAGACCAGGGACGGGTCGCGGTCGAGGATGCGGGCGATGTCGCGTTTGGTGTAGCCGGCCTGCTGGAGCCTGTCGGCCAGCTGCGCTGCCTCGTTCAACTCGCCCTGTCGTCCTGGCTGGTTGCGGCGGCGGGGCGGCATCAGGGCTCCCGCTCAGCCGTGAGGGCCGCACGGCCGGCATCCCGCAGCGTGAGGAGTTCTTCTTCGGTGGTGGGGGCTGTGACGGGGCCGGTGAGATGGCCGCGTAGGAGGTAGTCGCCGGGCTGGTGGTGGTAGGGCCAGTCCTGTGGCTGGGTTAGGTAGAGGGCGTCGGTGCGGAAGGCGACCACGGTGCCGGGCGGGGTGTGCAGGGCGCCTGCGTAGGTGTCGTCGTCGCGGTGGCGCTGGGTGAGCGGGGCGGCGCGGGCGCCGGACCAGATCGCGGCGGCCCATTCGGGGTGGGCATTGGGGTCGCGGGCGAAGCCGGTGGGCTTCTGCCAGGTGATCAATTCGTCGTCGAAGCCGATGATTTCGGCATCCGGCGGCACGTCGCGCTCCAGGGTGCGGGGGGTGGTGCCGGTGACCATGCGGGGGCGCTGGGCGAAGGCACCGATGCCGTACAGGAGGATGGAGCGCACGGCGCGGGAGGCGAGGTGGGCTGCGCGGGCCTGCTGGGCGTCGCCCTGGAAGTGGGCCTGGGCGGAGAGGTTGGTCCAGGTCTCCTTGAGTTTCTTGGCCCAGTCGTCCAGCGGTTTGCCGTCGTCCCACATGATGCCTTCTAGGATTTCGATCTTCCACGGCTGGATGGGGTTGGTCAGGGCGGTGTGAATTTCGGGGCCGCCGGCCCAGGTGGTGAAGGTGGTGCCGGGTGCGGCTGGGTAGTGCCAGGCGCGGTCTCCGGGAGCAGGGGCCGGGAGGAGTCCGACGTGGTTCCAGGTGTCGGGGACCGTCACGCGGACCCGCCAATGCCCGCACCCATACAGTGCGCGCATCTGCTCCTTTTCCGGCCATGCGGCGAACCTGTCGGCGGTGATGCGGCGGGGTGTTCCGACCGGGGACTTCCACGTGTGCTTGGCGTAGGCGAAGGTGCGGTCGTACTCGACGAGTTGGGGCAGCTGGGCCGGGACGCGGGGCGGGGTGATGAGTTCGTTGCGGCCCTGTCCGGCGGTGGCGTGCAGCAGGCCGCGCAGTTCTTCGGACAGCACGGGGAAGCCGTCGGCATGCTGGCCACGCTGCGGGATGGTGCGGGTCCATACGTCGCGGCCGGTCTGCGAGGGCGAGCCCATGACGACGGCATCGCTCCAGTGGCGGCGAAGGGCCTGCCACAGCAGCACGAACGCATCGCGGACGGTGCGCGGGTCGTCTCCGTCGACGTCGAACCACTCCCCCACCGAGCGGATTTCCACGTGCTGCTCGCCGTTCTCGCGCTGGTAGCGGCCGACGGGGTTGCGGGCGTGGACGAAGTGTCCGGCCATCCGGTCGCGGCCGCGGCCGGTGTCGGTGCGCCAGCCGGGGGTGGGGGCGTTCAGCCAGGCGGCGACCGCGTCGCGTAGGTAGGGGTAGCGGCCGGTGTCGCGGTGCCAGGGGTCGCCTGCGGTGATGTAAATCCGTTCCGCGCCCTCGGGGACCGCGTGGAAGACAGCCGTGAGGATGTCCGCGGCTGACCTGCCGGCGAGGTCGAGGTGGTGGGTCTGGTTGCGGTGGACCAGGACGCCCGTGGTGGTGTCCAGGAAGACGGTGGAGCGGGCCTGCTGGGTGAAGTTAGGCCGGGTGGAGGCCAGACCGGAAGTGTGGACGAACCAGGCGTCGACGGCGCCGCCGGCCGGAATGGAGGGCAGATCCCGCGTCGTCTGGGGGTCTGCAGACTGCTCCGGGGCCGTGACTTCGGCCGGGACAAGGGGCGGAGCAGAGCGATCGGAGGCGGTGGGCACTGTAGCTGCTGCTGTGTGCTGCGGCGGGAGCTGTGCGGATTCGACGGTGGCCTGGGCTTTGGACGGCGTAAGCGCCTGCGGCTGCGGGTCGTTACTGACCTTGCTGGCGTGATGTCGTCAAGGTGAGGCCGGTTTCAGCGAGGCATCCATCGACGAGGTTGCTGCGGTACTGGATCTCGCGGAGGCCCTGCCGAAGAACGCGCATCAGGTGGTCAGGGTCGGTGAAAGCGGTGTTGGCCTGGCTGCTGCGGCGCAGCAGCCACCAGATGCCCTCGACAGGGTTGAGGTCCGGTGCGTAGGCCGGCAGGAAGTAGCAGGTGATCCAGTCGTGGGTGTCGATGAACTCCCGCAGCCGGGCGTCTTTGTGCACGTTCAAGATCCCATATGAGTACGATCGGCGCGCCGAGTTGTTGGTGGGCGGCGGTCAGCAGGTCGCGGTAATCGGTCCAGGTGAAACTGCGTCTGCCGCCCCGCTTGTGATCGATGTGCCGCTTGGGCCGGTAGATCAGGCGTGAGCGTTCGCCCTGCTTGTAGCAGGCCAGAGCGGCGATGGAGAAACGGCGCTGGGAGCGTCCCCGCACCCGGATGACAGGTGTGTGTCCGCGCCTGGCCCAGGTGCGGACGGTGGGCGGCGTCATCGAGAACCCGGCCTCGTCTTCGAAGCACAGCCAGGCCCCGAGCGCCGCCACGGCGTTTCCACCTGGGGCCAGGTCTCCTTCACCCAGCCGGTGACGGCTTCCTCGTTGCGCTCCACCGCGCGGCGGGCGGGGACCTGGTGGCTGAAGCCGTGCCGGTGCAGCATCTGCGCGATGGCCGACAGCGTCATGCTCTTGTGGAACCGGCGCCCGATCAGCGTCTTGATCCGCGCGAGTGTCCAGGTCTGGTCCGGCCAGCCGCGCGCGACCGGCCCCTTGGCCAGCTCCTGCTCGAGCACCTCGAACAGTGCCTCGCTCAGCTTGGGCCTGGACGCTGGCCCCTGCGACTCCAAGGCTGACGTTCCGTCGTGCTCCCAAGCCTGGCGCCATCGTTGTACCGACCGGACGCTGGTCCGAAAATGAGAGATGAGCCCAGGTCAGCGAAGTAGTGGCTGCCGTGTCTTCATGCGGCTTCTATGGGGTCGAAGCGGACGGTGTAGCCGAGGGCGTTGGCCTGGCGGGTGAGGCGGCGCATGGCGCGTTCGGGGTCGTATTTGGCGTAGTAGTCGCCGCCGAGGTCGGTGTACTTGGTGTCGTGGGTGAGCATGTGCCAGACCGCGGTCAGGATCGAGTGTTCGAGGGCGACCAGGGCTTTCTTCTTGCCCAGGCGGGGGGGCCAGGCGCCGGTAGCGGGCGCCGAGGTAGGTGGTGTCGCGGGTGCGGGAGGCGGCCATCGCTGCGGTGCCCAGTGCGGCCCCCAGCCACCGGTTGCCGTGCCGGCGCCGACCGGATTTGTGTCTGCCGGCGGATTCGTGGTGGCCAGGGCAAACCCCGGCCCATGAGGCCAGGTGCCCGGCTGTGGGGAAGCGGGCCATGTCGCCGCCGGTCTCCGCGAGGATGGCCTCGGCGACGCCGCGGCCGACGCCGGGGACGGTCTGCAGCAGCTCAAGCTGGCGGGTGAAAGGGCGCATCTCCTCCTCGATCCGTGCCGACAGCTCGCCGATCGCCTCGGTGAGATGGTCGATCCGTTCCAGATGGAGGCGGCAGAGGAAGGCGTGGTGTTCGCCGAAGTTCCCGGTCAGTGCCTCCACCAGAGCGGGAATCTTGGGACGCATGCGGGCCTTGGCCATCCCTGCCAGTGTGTGGACATCGCGCTCGCCCTCGATGAGCGCCTCCAGCATGGCCCGGCCGGAGACGCCCATGATGTCGGTGGCCACCGAGGAGAGTTTGATGCCCGCGTCCTCCAACTCCTTCTCCAGACGCTGGACTTCACGGGAGCGTTCCATGGTCAGGCTGGTGCGATAGCGGGTGAGGTCGCGCAGATGCCGGACGGGTTCCGGGGGTACGAACGAAGCTTTGAGCAGGCCGCACTCGCCGAGCTGGCACAGCCAGGCGGCGTCGGCGACATCCGTCTTGCGGCCGGGCAGTCCCTTGGCATGGGCGGCGTTGACCAGGATCACGTTCAGACAGTCCTCCAGCAGGTAGAACGCCGGCCGCCAGTAGTCGCCAGTGGCTTCCATCACGACGAGGGTGACCTTCTCGGCCAGGAGCCAGTCCCGCATCTCCAGCAGGGAGTTGGTCATCGTCGGATACGTGCGCACCTCCTGACGCCGCGAGCGCCGACCGCTCGAGCTGGGGGCGCGTGGGACCAGGTGCCTGCGGTGCCGCCGTGCTGGTGGGCCAGTTGGCCGGCGAGTTGGGTTGCAGGGGTTTTGGGGTGTGCCTTGAGTGCGGTGCGGGCCTGGTCCAGGCGGGGGTCGCCGTCGTAGGGGTAGCGGCGGTCCGTCGTTCCGGTCGGGCGGCCGCCTCCACGCTCGCGGCGCTCGGCGTAGGTCCAGATGTCGCCGCGCCGGTACTTTCGCTTGACGAAGCCCTTTTCCGTCGTCGCCTCCTCGGCTGGTGCCGGCCAGTGCTTCGGCGGCCTCACCGGGTACTTCGTGATGCTGGCCGGTTCCATGCCCAGGACCCGGGCGGCCTCGGACAGCGAGATCAGGTCCTCGGCGTTTCCACTGAGGTCGACGTTCGTGCGCCACTGCTGATTGGCTTTGTAGCCCTCGTACCAGGTGTCCCAGGACTTCGGGTTCCAGTACATGGTGTTGCCAATGGTCTTCTCCGGCTCGGGGTGCCGGTTGGACTTCCTGTCCCGCCACATCAGTTGGAGGGTGCTCAGGCCCAGGCCCGTACGGTCGTGCAGGTCCGCGCGGCTCTCCAGCGCGGCTACGTCGGTGTGGCGCTTGTACCACTGGTGCCAGTCGGCGGCGTACCAGACCAGCGCGCGATTGATCGTGCCCGCGGCCTCGGGGTGGCCGTTGACCTCGCGCTCGCGGTACAGCCTCTCCAGGTGGGTGATGCTGAGCTCGTAGGTGTCGGCGAGCTCCTTGCGAGTCAGTACGGGGCGTCCGTCCAGCGTGGCCATGGGGGTGTCCTTTGTGATCTGTGGGTCCCGCGGCAGGGCCTCACGCGTCATCTTCGGCTCCCTCCTCGCGGCGGTCGTTGTGGTCGGCCGGCTGATGGCAGGAGCACCACGCCGGTCTCGGTGAGCGCGTGCTCGGCGTCACGCTCCGCACCGCTCGTGACGTTGCGGCCCTGGGTCTGCTGCCGCGTGTGCTGCCATCGCACCATGCCGGACTCGGTCGGCCTCGTGGCCGTTGCGATGTCGCTGTCCTTGATCGTCGATGCCCGGTCCGGAGCACCGTGCCCTGCTCGTCGGCGAGCAGGATGAACCGGGTGCCGCCGGTGTTGGGGAGCAGGGCGGTCCTGAATGCGGTGGGTCACAGCGGTGTAGACCTCGCGGCCGTCAAGTGTTGTCACGGTGGTCTTTCCGATCTGCCGGCTGAAGGGGCGGCCCGAGGCGGCGCACCGGCGGACGGCAACGCGCCGCCCAGGCGGGGCCCGGCCATTGCCTAGGATGTTGGGATCGCTTCTTGGAATGGGCTTGTTGATTGTGCCCTCGGGCCGGGAGGCGTAGGGCGGCTGGCGGGCTGCCAGCGTTTTTCCCGTCAGCCACCCGCCCAGCTCGTCTCGATCCTTCCGGGCAGCAGGGTCCTTGTTCGCGGCGCTCCACCGCCGTATGGGGCGTCCAGCGCGTAGCGGGCGGTCACGCCGCTGTTGGCGGCTCCAGGCCGGTCGCGCCCGCGCAGCACGACGCCACGCAGGGTGCCCTATCCGCCCCGGGCCGCGAGTCAGCAGCGTCCAAGATCAGAACGACACGTCGATGTAGTCGATGTCGGTGAATTCAACTTCGAGTTGGTCGGCCCGGCGTCCATTGTCCTTGAAGTACATCTCTTGGATGCCTTCGGCGATGACCTCGTTGGGGCTCTGGGCACCGATGCCTCGCTGGGCGTCGAACAGACGCCGGGCGTAGTCGGCGGGCAAGTGGACGGTGATACGGCGTAGACGGCCGTCGTCGGTGGTGCCGATGGGCGCGGTGTAGCCGAAGCTGGCGCGGGCTTCCACGGTGATCCCGGTTGTGGCGGCGGCCTGCCTGCGGCGCCGGTCACGGACCTTGGGCTGCCAACGGGCGCGTACGGCCGCCTCGATGCGGTCGGCGATCGCCTTGGGCGGGTGCTTGCGCTCGCCGGTGCGGTAGCGCTCCACGGAGCGCTGGGTGATCCCGAGTTCCTGAGCGACCGCCCTCGTCGTCTTCAGCTTCCCCAGCAGGAAATTGATGCGGCCCTTGAGGGTCTTGGGTGGTTCGCGGGTGAAGGCTTCCTCGCCGGCGCGGTCGACGGCCTCGTTGATGAGGGCGTCGTCGGCGTCGGCGCCGTCCGGGCGGATCCGTCGCGCCATGGCTTACTCCCCTTCGTCCAGGACGGCGTCGCCGCCCTTGATGTGGCGGGCGGGGTTGAGGCCCTGCTCCATCAGGTCAACCGCCCAGGCCATCTCCTGGACGCCTTCCAGCTTGGCCAGACCGGGGGTGGGCCCGAGGCGGAAGGCGCCGGGGATCGGCTTGCCGGAAGCGTCGTAGGGCAGGAAATCCAGCGGGCTCTTGCCGGGCGAGGGGTAGACGACGCAGTCGGAGAGCACGGCCAGCGGGAAAGGGCCCGTCATCTTGGCCATGTTGGCCAGCTTGCGGTGCATGTTGATGCGGGCCTTGCTGATGACCGCGGCGCGGATGTCCGGGCGCCAGGTCGGGCGTTCCAGCGCCGGCCACCGCTCACCGTCTTTGTAGTGGCGCCCTTGCGGGCGTTCGCGGAGCTTGCCGACGCCGCCCTTGACGGTGGCCTTGATGGCGGCGACGGCCGCCAGGGCCGGGTCGGCCTACTTGTGCCGCTCCATCGCCGCCAGGAACTCGGTGTCGCTCAGGTCTTTGGTGACGCCGAGGTCTTCGAGGGTGTCGACGTAGGCGGTCTTGAGCCGGTCGTGCCACGGGTCCAGGTATGCACCCGTCTCCCGGCGCAGGTGCGCCTCGAGAGAGGCGACGCTGTAGCCGAGTTCCTGGGCGTAGGCGACGGTGTGGGTCTGGTACCAGGCCGGGCCGGTGGGGCGTTCGCCGGTCGGCGTGAACGGCGAGGGCAGGCGCGGGTCCAGCTCGACGTGGGAGAGGTCCACCAGCCAGGAGCCGGGGATCTTCGGCTGAGCGCCAGCCGGGAAGTCAGCCGCTGGAGGGCACCGGCGGCGGGGACGTGTCGTCCTGTCGCAGTTCGACCAGCAGTTCGTTCTGCCCGGCCAGCAGCTCTGTGAGGATGCGGCGAGCCGCGCGCAGGATCTCTGCAACGTCACCGCCGGCCAGCGCATAGCTGACGGTAGAGCCCTCCCGGATGGACACCACGATGCCGGAACGACGCAGGACGGCCAGCTGCTGCGACAGGCTGGACGGCTCGATCTCGATGTCGGCGAGCAGGTCCCGCACCGGGACGGGGCCGTGCTGCAGCAGTTCCAGGACCCTGATGCGCACGGGGTGTCCGAGCATGCGGAAGAACTCCGCCTTGGCCTGGTAGAGGGGGACCCGCATCGGTGCTCGCTCCCTGGCACGTGGGGATGGTCTTCACGGTGCGGCGACGCCCGGAAGGCGCCGCCGCAGGATGTGTCCGTCGGTACCGATCCTTCTCGCCCACGGCCACGCGCATCCACTAATTGGGATCATCCTGATGTGGCGACTTGAAGAAGCCTTCACATCGTGGGCACACGTCAACCCAAGGCTCCGGTCGGCCTAGATCTCCAGCTGCTCCTCGACGCGCTTGAGTTGGTGGCGGGCCATCGCCAGGTTCGAACACGCCCTGTCGAGCACGAGGTACAGGAACAGGCCGTTGCCGTTGCGTCCGGTGACCAGTCGAATGAGGTGGTACTGAGCTCCGAGGCTGATCAGGATGTCCTCGATCCGGCTCTTGAGACCCGTCTGCTCCATGGTGCGCACCTTCGCGCGGACGACATCCGTATTGCCGGCGGCGGCAATCGTGAGGTCCAGGTCCTTGCCCCCGCCCAGCGTGCCCAGCGCCATGCCGCTGGTGTAGTCGACGACGGCCGCCCCCAACGCCCCCTCGACCGCGGTCATCATTTCCTTCAGTGACACTTCCACACTCGCCATAGCGCCTCCCCTTGGTTGTCGGCTGCGCGGCAGGACCGGCGATGCCCGTCCCGCCGCGTGACCGCACCGTATGCGCACGCCCGAGTCACCGGCGGAGTATCTCCGAGGCTGACACCCGGCGATCGGGCATGAGCGCGAGAGAACCGCTTTTCGACTGCTACTGCCGTAATCGAGCAGGAAAGGCGCACGTAGAGCTCGCTCGACGCGGGCGGCGGAGATCCGTTCGGGCAGCGCTCGCTGACCTGGGCGTGGAGTGGGCGTGAGAATCACTGAGCTTGAACTCGTGAAGTTACGGCGGGCAGAGGGTCAGGCCGGTCTCGGCGAGGCAGCCGTCGATCAGGTGGGGGTGGACTTCGGCATGTGGATCTCCGTAGTGATCGGAGACCAGGTGTCAACGGTGATCGTCAGTCTTAGACCCTGGCACCGGGCCCGTCGGCCGGTGTCAGGCTCAGGTGCGGTGGCGGAGGGCGAGCGTCCAGGTGTCCACCATGTAGCGGGTGAGCTCGTCCGCGTGTGGCACGGCAACGACCGCGGCGACCCGGTCGCCGTCCCACCTCAGCGCCCGAAACGTCCGCGCCCCCAGGTCCGCCGCGATACCGCCGAGTTCAGCGAGGACGGTGCTGTCGAGCCCGCGGCCCACCGCGCGGAGCACTCCACCGTCGAGGACCAGGATCGTGCCATCGTGCAGGACCAGCGGCTTGGGCGGCTGCGAGTCGGACAGGCGCGGGCCGCGTTCCACGACACCGCCGGGCAGCAGCCGGACGACCCGGCCGTCGGTCGGTATATTGCGGTCGGCCTCGACGACGCGCAGACCGGTGCCCACGACGTAGTGGCCATAGGAACGCCAGGCGTCGATCTCGTTGCCGTCGCGGTCGTACTCCCAGGTGTCGAAGACGCCGTAGCCCTCCAGCCCGAGCACGAATCGGCCGTCTCCACGCGCGGCGCCGCGCTCCCCGCGCAACTCGGCGACGAGCCGCCCGTCCGCGAGGTCGAGGAGCAGAGCCGGGCCGAGGTTGCCCCAGGGCGTGTACTCCAGGGAGTCCGTGGTGACGAGCACTCGGTCGCCGGACACATGGGCGGCGTTGGGCCGTCCGGCACAGCGGTGCGTCCAGAGGGTGCGGCCGACGGAGTCGACGCAGCTGACCGACCCGACGTCGCCGTGAATGCGCAGCCCGTCCCGGCGCGCCAGCGGCTTCTGCGGGGGCAGGGCCAGCTCGTACGGCGGCCGCCCCACCGCGCACCGGTGGTCTACCACGTCGGCGCTCCACGCGGCGGCGGTCCCACTTGCCACTTCCCCACCCGTCTCCCACCCCGGCATGCCCGCGATCGTAGTGCCGCACGACGCCACCGCACGAGTCGCGGGGGCCGCCGGGAAACCGCCGAACCACCAAGCGGGCACGGACGTCGAGTTGCCCTCCTCGGCTTTGCTGCCGTCCTTGCCCTTGGCGGGCGGTCATCCTTGAAACCGAAGGCGTTTTCGGCGATCTCGCGGGCCGGCAGCGCACCGGCACAGGAGCCGCGCTGTTCGCCAAGTACGGCATCCACCAGCAGCCTTTGGACATCGTCGTGTCTGCTGGCTGGCTGTCTCGCTCACAGCCCCCTTGGGTGGCCGAGGCGTAGACGTTGGCCGCGACCAGTCCTCCGGCGCCGAGAACGGGGACGGTGAAGCGCACGCCGTCGGCGGAGGCGACCAGCCCGTAATCAGCGCGACTGCGGCAAAGGTCGTGCGTCGTGCGCCTGTTGTGTCCCAACAGGGACACGGCCGTCCCAACCGGCCGCTGAGCACAGAGCGGCCAACCTGTCGAAGTGCCGAGCGATCCCTGCTGTCGACCATCCGCCGATGATCGTAGAGACCCCCGCCGCGCAGTCAGCGGCCCGCGATGAAAAGCCAGGGCGGGCGTGCAAATGCTGCGCTGACCTCCGTCACGGGCCAGGCATCGGATAACCAATACGGGCAAGGGGCGCGATGCGGAGCGTGCCGAGTGGGCCGAGGGCCCTGGTTCGACGGTGCAGACGGGGAGCCACGAGTGAGGGCGCGTGGACGAGAGGGTAAGCCTCGCGGGCACACCGCGCGCCTCGGCGAACGCCTTCCTCCGCGGTGGCCCACGCTGTCACGCTCTGTCCCCACCACCGCCCAAGCCGACCGACAGGGGGACCATGGCAAGGCATTCGACGGCGCCGGCCCTTGGGACACGCATTCGCATCGGCACGATTCCGTACCCGGGTCAGGCACGGCTGCACCCCGGACACGACGCAGTGACGGACGCCGACCACGCCTGGCTGGGGGCAGCAGTGCCCTTCACGGACAGGCAGAGCAGGGACGTGTTCCTCATGGAGAAGATCCCTCGCTGGTCGTGCTGGTGCTACCCCACCGCCGCAGCCGACCGGATCGGCGGCATCAGCCGCCTGTACACACTGCTGTTCGCCCTCGACGACACGGCCGTCCACGAATGGGGCACCTACGGGGACTTCATGCGGACGCTCGACGGCACAGGTCACGATGCGGGCCCCTATTCCACCGCCTACAAAGACGTCTGGTCGGACCTGACCGGGGCGATGTCCTCAGGGCTCCGGGACCGGCACGCGCGCACCCAGCAGCGCTGGGCCGAGGCGCTGGCCATGGAGAACGCCATACGTGCCACCGGATACCCCGCCCACCCTGACGTCTGTTTCCCGCTGCGCCGCATTTCCACCGGCGGGGAGACCATCATGGTGCCCATCGAACACGGCCTGGGCATCGACTTGACCGGCGTGATGGCACAGGACACTGACCTGGCAGGCATGTGGCGCATCGCGGGGACACACGTGGTGCTGGTCAACGACCTGTTCTCGATGCGCAAGGAAATGATCTCCGGCGACGGCATGAACCTGCTGCTGTCACTGATGCACCACCACGACCTCACCGCACAGGCCGCCGTCGACGTGCTGCTGCAACGGCTCAGAAACGCCGACGACGAGTACACCCGCGTGTGCCGGCTGCTGCGGACCCGCTACCGGGACCACCCACAGGGCGGCGCCATGCATCGGTACTTGGAAGGAGTGGGCCACATGATGGCCGGAAACGTCGCCTGGCACTACGAGTCCCGCCGTTACCACGGCCCCGGACACACCTGGAACGGGCACCCGCCCACCGGACTGGTGCTGCACCCGGACAGGACGGAATTCGAATACGAGCAGGAGTGAGTCATGAAGCCGACCCCCGAGGTCCCAGAGCTCATCGTCCCGCCGGTCGCACCCGGCGGCATGCCGCTGGCCGGGCACCTGTGGCAGATCCTGCGAGATCCGCTGCGTTTCTTCGAACGGCAGCACCGCGACGCCAGCGTGGTGGTGGTCCGCGTGGGCCCGAAACCCGTCCACCTGGTAACCCGGCCGGAGCTGGTACGGCACCTGCTGACCGACCCGGTCACCTTCGACAAGGGCGGGATCTTCATCGAGGGGGTGCGGTCCCTGGCCGGCAACGGTGTGGCGACGTGCTCCACCACGGACCACAAGGTGCAGCGTCCGATTCTGCAACCCGCCTTCCACCACCGCAGGATCGTGGAGTACTCCAAGGTGATGGAGAAGTGCGCCGACACGCTGGCGCGCTCGTGGAGCGACGCGCAGCAGCTGGAAGTGGTGCGGACCATGCACCGGATGGCCGCCGAAGTCGTCACCAGGACACTGTTCTCCGGGCCCGGCGCGGCGCACGCCGCGCAGGAGATCCAGCGGCTCTTCCCACCCATGCTGGCCGGGCTGTACCGCCGGATGTTCATCCCCGCCGCCTGGGCGCACAAGGTGCCGCTGCCGATCAACATCGAGTTCGACACGGCCCTGAGCGACATCCACCGCATTGTCCGCGAGGAGATCCGCGCGTACCGCGCCGACGGGCGGGACCGGGGCGACCTGCTGTCCGCGATGATGCACGCGACCGACGAACGCACCGGCGCCACGCTGACCGACACCGAACTCAAGGAACAGGTCATCAGCATGCTGATGGCCGCCATCGAGACCACCGGCAGCGCGGCTGCGTGGCTGCTGCACAGCCTGGCCGAGAACCCCGACGCGGAAGGAGCCGTCCTCGAAGAGCTGCGCCGTACGGTCGGGGACCGGCGCCTGCACGCCCAGGACCTGGGCAACCTCCCCGTGTTGAGGCGCGTCCTGACCGAAGTACTGCGCCTGTACCCGCCCTTCTGGCTGCTCAGCCGTGTCACCACCCGCCCGGCCACACTCGGCGGGTACAGGATTCCCGCTCATGCGGATGTGGTGTTCAGCCTGTACTGCCTCCACCGCGATCCGGAGACCTTCCCCTTTCCCCATCGTTTCGATCCCGACCGGTGGCTGCCCGAACGGGTGACGGCCGCGCAGAAGGAAGCACAGATCCCCTTCGGCGTCGGCACCCGCAAGTGCATCGGTGATGTGTACGGCCTGACGGAGATCCCGCTGATCGTGGCGACGATGCTCCGGCACTGGCGGCTGCGGCACGCCACCGGTCCGAAGGTCACCCCGCTGGTCAAGGGAACGATGCGGCCCAGCTCCCTGCCCATGGTGCTGACACGTCGGACCGCAGCTTTCCTTTAGCAGTCGCCTCGCCCACCCCTTCGGCCCCGTCGGATGCACCTCTCCGTCGCGGCTGGCGCGCAGGACGGGACAAAACAACGACAACGACAACGACAACGACAACGACAAGACACCAGGTCCGGCCGTGCGCTGCGAGCGGCAACATGCCCCGGGACGAACGGCGAATCACATGGGACAGTGACAAGATGACGCCGGACGAGACAGCTGTGGCACGGGTGTCGCACATAGCGATCTGGGGGTGCTTACGTCGTAAGCACCCCCAGATCTCGCTCTCCTGCTGTCCAGTCTCAATGAAGTTGGTCGTCCGCGATTGCGCTGACCTGCATGGACTGGATCAGGCGAGACAGGGCGGACTCGATTCAACGAACGCAGTCGCCGCGGGACAGGCAAGCCCGTAGGCGTCGGCCAGGGCGACCGGGTCAACAGTGGTTGCTCCGGACTTACTGATCTTGCGGCCTCGGACCGTGAGGTAGTCGTGGACCAGGATGTCGGTGGGCAGCGGCATGGCCGGACCGGGTGCGCGCCCGCACCTGGGCTTCGCCCTGGAGCTCGTTCGAGGAATAGTCATCCCTGAAGAAGTGGGGCCGGTCAAGTGGGTGTCTTGTCCGTTCTTCTTCCGGTTTCCGGGTGCTTGTGGGCAGCGTCGAGCCAAGGCGCGGGGCCAAGGCCGTAGCGCCGAGGCCGCGCCGGGTCGGCGCGCACTGGCCGTGCCGGGGACCGGGTTGTGGAGTTGTGGTGTCTCGCCCCAAAGGTGTCGTCATGGTCTGGGCAGGCTCGGCTGCCGGTCATCCCTTCGCGGCTGCGTCCGGCCGCGGGGCCGGACGAGCTTGTGCATGGGGCGTTCCGCGACGACCGACGGGATCGATCAAAATTACGGCCACGCCGCCGAAGCGGGAGCCAGACAATTAACGATCACGCGTCGGCCGTGTTCCGGCCTGCTCACGTCACTGCCGTCTGTGCCAGGCAGCGGACCTCGCCGTCGCGCAAGGCGTAGTAGACGAGAGTGAGCAGCTTACGGGCCGCGGCAGTTTTGGCGACGTTTCCTGCCTTCTTCCCGCGGCGGTCGATGATGCGGTCCTTCAAGCGGCGCATCGGGGTGTCGGCCCTGCTGCGCTGTACCGCCTCGACGCAGGCCCAACGCAGCAGTGGGGACCCCTGCTTGGTGATCCGGCCCCGGTGGACCTTGGTATCCGAGGCGCGGTGACGCGGGGTGAGCCCGGCCCAAGAACACAGCTGGCTGGGGCCGCCGAAGCGGGTCACGTCGCCGATTTCGGCGACCATGACGGCGGCGAAGACCGGGCCGATACCAGAGATCGTCTGCACGGCCAGGTAGCCGGGATCGCCCGCGAGGGCCCGCACGATCAGCTTGTCCACTTCGGCGATCTCGCTGTTCAGGAAGGCGATCAGCCGTAGCAGGGAGTCGGCGCGCACCCGGTAGGAGCCGTGCAGCGGTATCCCGGCCAGCCAGGCACGGCCTCCGCGGTCGAACACATCGGTCACGGGCACGTGCAGGCCGGCCTTGCCGAGCACCCCGTGGATCTGTGCCTTCGCCGATGTGCGCATGCCCACCAGCTTGTGTCGGTAGCGCACCAGCTCGCGCACCTGGCGGATCCGGCTGGGGGCGATCCACGCCTCGGGCAGGCGTCCCATGCGTAGCAGGTCGGCCAGATCAGCGGCGTCCTTGTCGTCGGTCTTCACCCGTCGGTAGCCGAACATCTTCACGCCCAGTGGATGCGCGAGGTGGACCTCGGCTCCGGCTTCCTGGAGCGTGTCGGCGGCCCAGTACCAGCCGTAGGTGGCTTCCAGTACCACTCGCGGGTGCGGGCCGGCTTTGGCGATCTCGGCTGTGAGGGCGGCGGGGCTGTTGTTGATGCGTATCCGCTCCAGCCGCTGCCCTTGGGGGGTTATGCGCAGCAGCACTGAACGGTTGCGGTGCAGGTCCATCCCCACGATCTGGGGTCCGTCGTAGGCTTGCTCACGGTCCATCAGGGGCCTCCTGCCTGTGGACGGTTACTTCTTCTCCTGGACCGAGCATCGTCTGCACCCGGCCGGAGCGGGAGGCCCCGCTCCTTCATCGCATCAAGACCTGTGGATCGGCGTGTCACGCGACTTGCTGATCACCACCCTCTGATTCGTCGGGTCGTTCGATGAGCTTGCCGTTCTTGAATACCGCGCCGGCACGGACCAGCGCGACGAGGTGGGGGTGCGTTGACGGCCCGCCACCGGGTCTGTGCTGATTCGATGAGCTTGAACGCCATCGCGAGCACCAGCGGCGCGGGAGCCGGGGCCCTTGGTGACTCGCTGGCGAAGCCTGAGCTGGCGAGGAAGTTCCACGACAACGCCGTGAGGTCCCTCCCGGAGGAGCGTGCGGCCGAGATCACGGCCCGAACGCTCGCCCTTCCTGACGCTCAGAGCGTCGGGGATCTCACCGCGCTGCTGACCTCGGCGGGGGAGCGCTGAGGTCGAGACAGTTACCGCTCCCGGACTGCGTAGGTCAGGTGGGTCACCCGCTGCGTCGGCTCCGCGCGGACCGGCTCCAGGGCCACGCGGCCCGCGTTCACGCCCTCGAACAGGCGTATTCCGGAGCCGAACAGCACGGGTGAGAGCGCGATCGAGAACTCGTCGATCAGGCCGGCGTTCACGTACTCCAGGATCGTTGCGCCGCCGCCCGCAATGCGGACGTCTCGGTCGCCGGCGGTCTCGCGGGCCTGGTCGAGCGCGGTCTCGATGCCGTCGTTGACGAAGTGGAAGGTGGTCCCACCCGGCCGCTCCCAGGGGTCACGCCTCTCGTGCGTCACGACGAAGACCGGCGTGTGGAACGGCGCCTCCTCCGGCCACGCCTGCTCGCCGAGGTCGAACATGCGCTTGCCCATCACGCTCGCGCCGGTGCGCTCGAACGTCTCCCGCGCGATGTCGTTGTCGCGCCCTTCCTCGCCGCCCTCGCCGAGCTTCAGGTTCTCCCGGAAGAACCGCTGCGGGAATATCCACTGCTGCAGCTCCATCCACTGCGCCATCCAGCGCTGCGCATCCGGGTCATCCATGCGCTCCTCGGGCGCGATGAACCCGTCCAGCGACATCGTCACGCTGAAGAACACCTTTCCGGCCATCAGTCCTCAACTCCCTTCCGAACGATCTCGGTGACGTAGGCAGCCAGGTTGCTCAGGGTCTGCTGGCCACCCTCGATCGCGTGGTACTTCTCGACCGCCTCGTCGCGCAGCTCCTTGGTGGGGAACACCGTGCGCATCTCGATCCGGGTCGCCGCGCCGTCGGGCGCGAACGTGAGGACCGACTCGAAGGCGTTCGGGTCGCCGCGGGACTCACCGTGCAGCAGCGTGATCCGCTCCGGCGGGGCGATCTCGGTCCAGGAGATCCACTCCTGATAGTCCGTCCCGTCCGGTCCGTGCATCACGAAGTCCCACTCCCCGCCGACGCGGAACTCGAACGCCCGCGTGGTGGTGGTGAACCCCTCCGGTCCCCACCATCGCGACAGGTGCCGGACTTCGGTGAACGCCTCGAACACCAGCTCCCGCGGGGCACTGATGACCCGGGAGATCACGATCTCGCGGTCGGCCGTCGCTGACTGCGCCGGCGCGTCCCGTCCTGTCGCTGCCAACGGTCACTCCTCCTGCCTTGCCTGCTTGAGGTCCTGCACGTACGCGTCCAGCCGGTCGAAGCTCTCGTTCCAGAACCGCTCGAACCCGCCGGTCCACTCGTGGACCGGTCGCAGCCCGCGGGCGTCAAGGCCGTACAGGCGCTGCTTGCCTGCCTTGCGGTCCCGCACCAGCCCGACCTCCCGGAGCACCCGCAGGTGTTTGGACGCCCCCGGCTGGGTCATCCCCAGCTCCTGGGCCAACTCGGTCACCGGCCGCTCACCCGCCCGCAGCAGTACCAGGATCTCCCGGCGCTGCGGCTCGGCGATCGCGTTGAAGACGTCCGACGTCGTCGCTGCTCGTGCCATGGACGCCATCGTATGCCGATATCGGCATACGTCAACCGGAGGACCGTCTGGTTCCGTCTGAACATGCGCAAGCCCGGGAGCAGCAAGAAGGATCCTGTTGAGGTCGTCAAGGTGCTGCGCGGGCTCTGACACCTGCCACATGAGCACGGTCGCGGTCATGCTGCTGGCCTGGAGCAGGGGGTGCCTTCGTGCCGAATGCTTCCTCGACTTCGTGATGGCATCGGCGTTCGACGCCCGAACCGTCCGCTTGCCCGCCAACCGCGCGGTCACGTGTACAGCCGCATGGACCGCCTCACTCTCACCGACTCCCGCGCCCTGAGCGCCTCCAGATCCGTGGCCTCGAGTAGATTCCGCCCGTCCGTGACCCAGCCGGGTCCCCTCTTCCCGCTGAGTTGCGTCAACGCCTCGTCGAGAGCGATCGAGTTGGCGAACTCCTTCCGCCACAGTTCACCCAGCTCATCGATCTTCCCGGGCTGGAACTCCCTCACACGCCCCCGCGCGACAGGGAGCAGCCTCACCTGGACCTGTGTCAACTGCTCCGTCTGAAGGGCGATCTCCTCGAGGATCGCCGCACTCGTGTCCGTCCCGGTCAGCAGCGGCGCCCACCTGGCCATGATCACGCGGAACCCGTGAGAGCACCCCCGCAGAAGGTCGTATGCCGTCTGGACCCACTCCGGATCGGCGGCGAGCACGCTGATGGCGAGCCAGAATCGCCCTGATCCGGTCTGCCGATTCAGGGTCGAGGCGGAAGTCGGCATCCTCAATGAAGTGGCCAGCGTTCAACACGAACCACATCACCCGCCGCTGAGCAAGAGGTGCCCGAGCCAACGACCCGCAGGCCACGAGTATGACCAATCGCAGCCGAGCCTCGTCGTGCCGCGCGATCCACTCCTCGACGAGAGTCGCGCCGAGAGCCAGAAAGAGCAGCGAGGACAGTGAACCGGCAAGAAAGGCATGCTGGTTCCAAAAGCTCCGAAGGCTCCCCTGGGGCCAATCGGTCACGGTCAACCCTGCAATGACGACCACAAGCCCGCCACTGACGGACGACCCCACGACGATTCGGCAGCATCCGCCTTGGCCCCACCCCCTGGCCGTATCACCGTCCGCACACCACACGGCACAACACGTTACGCGCGCCCAGACTACGGGTTCCCCAACGCCAGAGGCCCGGATCTCTCCGGGGCCTCTGTTCCGTGCGCACTCGGCAGGATTCCAACCTGCTCTCTGATCCGTGGGATCGGACCCGCTCCGGGAGCACAGCTGTGCAATCTCGATCTCCGGCGGGCTGCCGACGCTCGGTAAACGCCGCTGACTGGAGATGTTCCCCTAGCCCCGTCACAACGCGTGAGTTGCTTCGAGACCGCTGGTGAGCGTGGTGATCTCTTCAAGGCGGTCGTGCGTGTCGGCAGGCGGAAGCGCGACGGCCGCCGCGGCCTGAGCAAGAGCCGGCAGGTGCGGGGCCGCGGACTGCCAGAACAGACTCGTGGCCACTGCGCTCCGGCGGAAGGCCTGGGCAGCCGTCCGGTGTCCGTACCTGGCGGCGAAGACCGCGAAGGCATGGGTCGCATCCAACAGGGCCTGCCGCTCTCCCAGGCGGTTGTCCTGCTGGATCAGGTCGTTGACGCACTGTCGTCCCGCCGCCAGGTCGGCAAACAGACGCCGCCGGAAGGCTGCTGCCTGCCGGTCGGTGACCCCCAGCGGCTGGGAGAGGAGCGAGCCCGCCGTGCAGCGGCGCTTGAGCTCCGCGTCCAGCACATGGACCGCATGACGCGGATCCTGCCCGATCCGCAGACCGTGCAGGGCAGCCGTGAAGCGACGACCTGGCTCAGGGCACCGTTGCGGTGCTCCGGCGCAATCCGTCCGCCGACCTGCCGTACCGCACCCGTCTTACGCCGCCGCCCAGCCGCCATACCCACTCCCCCTCTCCCCCCGCCCGCCCCATCGGCCGTGGTTTATGCCCTCCGGTATGCCCCTGACCTGATCGATAGGCCAACTCCCGCAGTTTTGGCTCTACTCCGACGTCGGCGCACGGAACGAGCAGCCCATCTCAGGCTCTGACGACATCGGTGCCGCCGAAAACGCCAGACCGTTCGAAGCGACGCCTGGAGGGCCGTTGTGACTGAGCGCCACACTTGACCACCGAGTGCTTCACTTGGCCACTCTGATGCTCAGTTCAACGCGCTCGGCCGGCCCGGCGGGCGCGGCTTCCGGATCTTCGGGCGAGCGCCGCGCAAAGCGCGATGATGATCACGTGCATCGAGGCGGGCATGGCAGCCAGCGTGCAAGCCTAGTGCTGCGGATGCGTTCGCCGACTTCGGCTTGGGACCGAGTCGCGAGGCAGATCGTGCGAAGTGATGATGGTCGCCAGGCGGTCTTCGATGATCTCACTCATAACGCCCCGCTCCCGGCTAGCTTCAGCCCTTAGCCTGTCAATCTTCCTCATGTCTTCAACTGATGCTGGGCGACCGGCCAGTACGAGTGCCCTGATGCGCGCCCCGTACTCTTTCAGCGCCTCAACCAGCAGCCCGTTCGGTGAGAAGGATCTGTCCATCCACTCGGTGGGGGGATCTCCAGGGGCGAGTTCGTAGTGCGAAATCGGCACATACCACTGATCGTGCATGACCTCATCTAGGGCCCTCACGCCCTTCCTCATTGCCTCCTGCTCTTCCTCCCTGAACCGATCCAGGTCGAGGCTGCCCACCACCTTCATTTCCGCAAGGGCCCCGTCTAGTAAGAACTGCCACGCACGCAGCGTCGAACGAACCTCAACCAGTCGCCCGATCTGTGCCTGGATCTCCACGTGCCTGCGTGCCTCCTCCGCCTGGGCGCGCGCGGCCTCGATCTCCATTTCCGCGCGTCTCAGATCTGCGCTTCGCTGCAACTCCGCCTGTTTTGCAGCTTCGCGTTGCTGATGAAGAGGGCCCCAGTAAGCGACCGCAGCGGTTAACAGCGACCCGCCAAGAGCCCCGACCAGTCCGTACACGGCATCTGACATACGCGCCAATGTGGCACAGGCGTGAGCCCGCCGCGACCTGGCCAACACGGCGATAAAAATGGCCAGTTGCGGGGTTGTGACCGCGCTTCCGTGACGACTACGCCAGAAGGACGGCCCGCGTCCATTCCGGGCCGCGCAGGCAACCCGACCCGACCAGTGCCGAACCGGCACCCGCCGCGCACCTGGCACCTGGCAGACGCCGAACTCCGCATCGCACCCGGCTTCCCCGCCGAATGCGCGCCCGGACTGTACGGCGGCTACGAGCCGCCCGCGCAGGCCGAGCTGTGCGAGAGAGCTGCAGCGCACCCACTGCTCCCTCGACCCACGCTGCCGGCCCGCCGGCACCAGAAAGTGCCGAGAGGGAAGCGAAGTCGGCAAAGCCGGGATCCTGCCCGCTCCTTGAGACCACTCTGTAGGGGTGATCGAGACGAACCGCCGTGAGCACTCCTCTGCCGTCAGCCTGTCCAAGATGCTGGAACAAGCCCCGGACCTGGTCAGCCTCTACAAGACGGCAGGCACCAGCATCCGCAATCACGGACTGGAAGGAGTACGGGCAGCCGTGTACCTCGTACTGGACCGCTCACGCTCCATGCGGCCCTACTACGCCGACGGCACCATGCAGCACCTCGCGGAGCAGGTACTGACGCTGTCCGCCCACCTGGACGACGACGGGACCGTCCCGGTGGTCTTCTTCTCCACCGACGTCGACGGATCCACCGACCTCCGTCTCGGCAAGCACCGCGGCCGCATCGACAAACTGCATCAGAACCTCGGGCACATGGGACGCACCAACTACCACTGGGCGATGGACGAGGTCATCGACCACTACCTCGACTCCAAAAGCGACGCGCCCGCCCTGGTGATCTTCCAGACGGACGGAGGCCCCACCAGCAGGCCCGCCGCCGAACGCTACCTGTGCAAAGCCGCCCGCCTGCCGTTGTTCTGGCAGTTCATCGGCTTCGGCGACCCCGCCGACAACGAGTTCGCGTTCCTGCGCAAGCTCGACACCCTCGCCGTCCCCGACCGCCGCGCCGTCGACAACGCCGGCTTCTTCCACGCCGGACGCACACCGCTGACCGTCAGCGACGACCTCCTCTTCGACCGGCTGCTGCAGGAATTCCCCACCTGGCTCACCGCCGCCCGCAGCGCGGGCATCGTGTAACAACACCCCGCCCAGCAACCGGCCCACGGCGCACTCGAACTCCCGGTGACAGAACGCATCCAGGCGCGCCGGCCAGCAGCGCAGGACACGCCCCCGGGCGCTCCCACCCCGGGCCAGTACCGAGCGGCGGCAGAAGGAGGCACGGCGGCGGCTGAAGGGCCTGCTGACCTGCGGATTGACGGCAGGATCGCGCGCAGCGGGGTAACAGTTGACGCAACAGATGGCGTTAATTTTGTCGCGACAGTTGGTGTGACAGATATGGCGGCAGACCAGGGATCTGATCTCACGGGATGTACAGGCTCTACTTCACTTCGGGCCCCAGCAGATCCAGCGCCTCCTCCCATCGGAAGCGCTCAGCGCCGCCACCAGCCTTGGGTTTGTGAGGCTCGTAACTGCCGATCAATACGCCCATGGCGCGCAGCCGTTCCAGACTCTGCTGGTAGGCGGGGTGGGCGGCGTTCAGGTAGGGCAGGACGGCAGTGGGGATGCCCATGCCGTATGCCTCGCACAAGATGCCCAGGGCCAGCGTGTCGCAGATGCCGGCAGCCCACTTGTTGACCGTGTTGAAGGTGGCCGGCGCGACCGCGATGGCATCCGCGGGCGGCAGAGGCCGTGCCTCGCTGGGCGTGCGCCAGGCGGAGCGGATCGGGTAGCCGGTCTGCGCCTTGAGCGCCTCGGTGTCGAGGAAGCCCAGGCCCTGCGGGGTGGCGACGACGCCGACGTCCCAGTGCCGTTCCTGCGCGGCCGTGATCAGCTTGGCGACGTCGCCAGCGGTGCCGCATGCGCACACGATGACGTACAGGAAGGGCTTCTTGTCCGGGGCGTTCGGCTCGGTCACGCGGGGGCTCCCAGTTGGCGGCTGAAGTGGTGCAGTTCTGGCAGGGTACGGCGGCGATCGCGAGCGACCATGTCGGCGACGAGGTCACGGACGGCGGGGCGACGGACGTCCTGGGCGGCGCAGGTCTCGGCGATGCGCAGTGCCTGATAGCCGTTGGCGAGGCGGCCTTGCTGGCTGTAGGCGCGAGCCGTCTCCACCCATAGGGCTGCCCGGCGCTCGGGGACGGGGATGTGCCGGCGCATGAGGGGGCGTGCTGCCTGGAGGGCGAGGCCTGCGTCGCCGAAGGCCACCAGGGCGCTGATCTCGCGGAGAGCGACGTTGGTGGGGCTGAAGTTGGCCCAGGCGTCGGGCTGGTCGAGGCAGACGTATCGGGTGACCTCTTTGGCCTCGGCGAGGAACGCCTCGGTGGCAGCGCGGTCGCCTCCGCTGCTGGCCGCAGTCACGCCGCGCAGCAGCAACAGCCCTACGGCTGCGAGGTACTTCGGGGTGCGGCGGTCGTAGGAGCCGGTGAGCTGGTCGGCGGTGTGGCGGACGAGGGTGATGGCTTGGGCGGTGTGCTTCTCGCGGGCGACGACGTGGGCCTGTACGCGGACGCTGGAGGCAAGGACGACCGAGTCGCTGGAGCGTTCGGCCTCGGCCATCGCGCGGCCGACCGCGAGCCAGGCGTTGCCCTGGTCGTGCTGTTTGAGCAGCAGGCTGGTCGAGGTCTGGTACGCCGTGGCGAGCAGCCCGGAGAGCACATCTGTGGCTGTGGTGTCGCTGGCGGCCTGCCGCAGGTCGGCGATCAGGCCGGGCAGGGTGCGTTCCAGCATTGTGTAGTCGCAGGTGTAGAAGAGCCTGCGCGCCGCGCCGACCCGTTCGCGGAGCATCGCCGTGTCCAGGGGAGCGCCAGTACTCGCCGGGCTGGGGCCGGGCAGGAGGGCCTGGACGAGGCCGTCGTGCGCGGCAGTTGAGGTGGCGGGGGCAGCGAGCGCGGCGATGCTCGCTGTAAGGAAAGTACGGCGGTGCATGTCCTCTGCTTCGGAATCGGCGACGGAGGCGTCGGGGGTAGTCGCGAGGCCCAACTGGTGGGGTGGGATGGTCAGTTGGGTGTGGATCCTCTCGGGGGATGACTGAGCTGGGAAGACGCTGATTGGCGTGTGGTCGGTGGCGTCGTGCTTCTACCGTGGCGGGGTGGAGGTGGCGCCATGGTGTCGTTGCCGGAAGAGCTTCAGGCGCGGGAGTCGGCGGCTCGACAGTGGGTGGAGGAACTTGAGGCCGAGGCGGTGGAGTTGGCCGTCCGGCTGGAGCGGGCCCGGGAGGATCTGTCGCGGTTGGAGATCACGCGGGAGACCGTCGCGCAGGTGCTGGCGGAGTTGTCGGCCGCGGAGGCCGAGCCGGACGTTGCGGCGGAGGATGTGCCGGAGGCGAATGAGACGTCGGTGCCTCATGGGGTCGGGGTGATGATGGTGCCGCCGTGGCGGGAGGGCCTGGTCGTGGCGGTGTTGCCGGATGTGTACCGGGACATTGTGGAGGTCATCGCCGATGCGCCGGGGCCGTTGCAGGCCAAGCAGATCGTGCCGCGGATCGGTCTGCCGACGACGACCGGGAAGATCGAGGGGACCCGGGGAAAGCTGAAGCGTCTGGTGGAGCGGGGCTGGCTGGACGAGGACGCGCCGGGACAGTTCGCTCTCGCCCGCCGCGGGCCGGGCGCCGGCCGGTCCAACTCCCGGTGACCAAGGGGCTCTTCTCTCTAGATTCGAGGGTGCCAACCACATCGGATCCGCTGAAAGAAGAGCCCGGTGGAACAGTACGACGCCTTATCCGAGCCTGATCCGTACATCGCCTCCCGTGATGCCTTCGAACGCCTCGTCTCGACGCTGGCCGGTGCCCCGGCGCGGGGCATGGCCCATGACGAGCTGGAGCTGCTGCTCGAGCGGCAGGGACGCGAACTGCTGCGGCAGTTGATGCAGGATCACCTCGACAAGCGGGCGATAAGCGAAGAGGACGCCGTGCGCGCGGACGGAGGACAGCCGGTCGTGCGCGGGCCGGAAGGACAGGCGAGGACCTGGCGGGAGAGCGACCACGGCCGCTGGTTGACCTGCGTGTTCGGGCCGGTGCGGGTGACCCGGATCGCCTATCGCGGCCGCGGCGTTGCCAATGTGCACCCGGCGGACGCGGTGCTCTCGCTGCCCGCCGGCCGGCACTCACGCGGACTGGCCCGGCTCGCGGTCCTGGAAGCGGTCCGCGGTTCGTTCGACCAGGCCGCCGCCGCGATCGAGCGACGGTGCGGCAAGGTGCTGGGCAAGCGCCGTCTCAAAGAACTGGTGGTCGCCGCCGCAGTGGACATCGCCGCCTACTACACGGCGAAGATCCCCATCCCGTGCACCCGCGAGATGCCTCTGATCATCCAGGTCGATGGGAAGGGGGTGGTGATGCGTCCTGAGGCCCTGCGCGAGGCCACCCGCCGAGCCGCGGCCAAGAGCGCGGCAGCCGGGCGGCGCGGACGCCTGGCCCCGGGCGAGAAACCCAACCGCAAGCGCATGGCGACGGTGGCCTGCGTCTTCGACGTTGTTCCGGCCCCACGTCGGCCGCACGACATCGTCCACCCGCCCGGCGGCCGCAGCAAAACCCGACCGCCGCGGCCGGGACCGAAGGCGGAGCAAAAATGGTGCACTGCCTCGGTGATCCGTCCCCCGGAGCAGGTCGTCGCCGACGCCTTCGCCCAGGCCACTGCCCGCGACCCGCAGCATCTGCGGGACTGGATCGTGCTCGTCGACGGGGCCCGCCACCAACTCGACCTGATCTACGACGAAGCGGCCCGGCGCGGCCACGCTGTCCACGTCCTGCTCGACTTCGTGCACGTCGCGGAGTACTGCTGGACGGCCGCGCACATCTTTAATCCGCCCGGCAGCCGCGAGGCCGAGACCTGGGCCGCGGACAAACTCACCGCGATCCTCGCCGGACACGCCGACTGCGCGGCCACCGAGATGGCCGCCCAGGCCGCAGCCGAACAGCTTCCCGCCGCCCGCCACGATGCTGTCACCACCTGCGCCCGCTACCTCACCGGCCACCTCGACCAACTCCACTACGACACTGCCCTGAAGAACGGCTGGCCGATCGCCACCGGCGCTGTCGAGGGCGCCTGCCGGCACCTGATCGCCGACCGCCTCGATATCACCGGCGCCCGATGGGGACTCGACGGCGCCGAAGCCGTCCTCCAACTACGCACGCTGATCACGAATGGGGACTTCGAGGACTACTGGATCTTGCATGCAGCCCGCGAGCATCAGCGTCTCTACCCGGCCCCCGTTCAGGGCCGATATGCCCTGACGGCCTGATCAGTCCCGGCGCAATCGCCCTGCGGGTTCCTGCGGTCCGCGGAGGAAATCCCAAGACTCATAGGCGCTTGGCGGGGATACGGTGCTGCCATGTTGCTGTCACCCGACGATGAGCTCCGCGGCCCTGATGACCTGGTCGCCTTTCTTCGTGACCTTCACCTCGACTTCCAACAGCGAGGTCACGAGTGGGAAAACCCGACGCTTGACCGCTTCCTGGAAGCCCTTGCCGCATGGGTCGGTAGCTCAGAGAACTGGTACCGAAACTTCGGCAAAGAACTGCCGCCCGAGGGTGACTGGACGTACTTCGCTCGGGCACTCGCGGCAGCGACCGTCTACGAGTAATCGGGGTGCCCACCTGCGCAGGGACTTCCCTGGAAAGGATCCGCACCCTATCCCGAAAGCGTCTCCCTGTCCTTGCCGACCACTCTCGTGGAGCAGGTGCGATTGGCGCGGCCGGTGGCCCTCGCAGGCTACGGCCCCGGCCGCCAAAGTTCATCAGGACCAGGATCTGCGGCGGGTGGCCGGCAGATCTCAGAGACAGGATCTCGTCGGCGAGCGTCACCCGGACAGCGCGGCCTGCACGACACCTGGTCGTGCCGGTCATGACGGGCTACCGCGAGGCAGTCTTCCGTGATCAATGAGGCGGCCTGCTGTGTCACTGCGAGGGCGGAATTCGGTCAAAGCTTCGTTCATCCAATGGTGTTGAGCGCATTGTCGTGTTTGTGCTCTGGTGCTTTGCCGTGTTGGCCGTGAGGATGCCCGCCTGATCGGTGCACCGGGGGGCGGTATGGGGCTGGGGCGGGGGCTGCGTGTTCGGGAACGGGGTGCGGAGGGGATGGCCGAGTGGCCGGCAGTGCCGGTTCAGGCCGGGGCTGCAGGCCCCACCAGCCGCTCCTCCGGTGAGGTGGATCCGACGTCGTCAGAGGTGACCCGGCTGCTGTGCCAGTCCGTCTACTCACGCCCTGACCAGGTGAAAGCCGTCACGACGTGGTGGCGCAGGATCCGCGGCAAGAGCAACAAGGCGAGCAAGCCCCGGCGCAGTGTCCGCAGGCGTATCTATCTGGAGGGCAGCGACGACTGCCCGCCTCTGGGTGAGCCCATGGCGGGGTGGGTGGTGGATCATGTCCTGCATGGGCCGCCGTTGCCCGTGCCGTCGTACGGTTTCGATCTGCTGCCCGTGGTCGCGCACAGTCTGCGCAGCAGACGACGGCAGTGGCTGCGGCGGGTGCTGGTACTGCTCTGGGCCGCTGCTGTGGCGTACGCGATTCCGCGTGCTGCCGTCGTGTGGGGCGTGATTGTCCTGCTGGCGCTGGTGATGCGGTGGGCGGCGCTGCGGGCGGTCCGCAGAGGGAAGAGGTCGCGGCTGGCACCGTCGCCCCGTGCCGCGTATGTCGTGCTGTGTGTGCCGCTGCTTCTCGCCGTGGTGCCGTATGAGCCCATCCGCAGCGAAGTGGTCCCCTTGCGGCTGGGCTTGCTGCTGCTTCCGCTCGTGCTGCTGGCCGGAGCGGGACTTGTCTGCATGGGCGACCGGCTGGCCGCGCGGGCGGCCCTGGCGGAGATCGCCGGGGAGGGTGTCGCGACCAGCCGTCTGCCGTGGGTGGCGGCGAAGGCGGGGCGCCGGATGGCTCAGATCAGCGCGGAGCAGAAGCGGCAGGAGCTGCCCTACAACAATCCGGAGAGGTTCGTCGGGGCCGGGCGCGAGGTGTGGGGCGTCGCGGACATCGGTATTCCGCTCAAGCCCAAGGATCCGCAGGAGTCGGTCAGGTCCTTCGGTGAAGACGAGCTCCTGCGGCGGATGGGAACCGCTCTCAAGGACCTGGGGCGCGGCGCACGGGAGATCACCGATCCGCTGCCCGGCTTCTCGGTCACGCAGGTGAAGGGGCTGCCGGCCGCGCTGTGGCTGCGGCGCACCCGTGCCGCGAAGCTGGAGTTGCCCGACCTACGAGGCCGAGGCCGCCGCTCGCCGTCCAGCGTCCCCGACCGGCTGTACCTGCGCGCCCAGTGCGTCAGCTGGGACGGCCAGGTCGTGGTGAGCGTGTTCGTGCACGCCGCACTGGAGGCCGGCGAGCTGCGGCTGACCCTACGACCGCACGTGATGACGCCCCTGTACAACGAGTTGAGAGTGACCGACGCGCCGCTCGCCAAGCGCGGGCTCCGGCTGCTCGGCTGGACGGCGGTACAGGCGATGCTCGACGCAGCCGAAGGCCCGCTCTCCTTGTGGCAGTTCGTGACCCGCCTCGGGCGGGGCCAGCAAAGGGACGACGACTCCGTCGAGGAAAAGGATCCGCTCAGCCTGCGGGACCGGTACTCCATCGAGGAAGTCACCGACATGCACCAGAGCGACGATGCCAAACGGCACGTGGTGCTGATGCAGACATGCATCTTCCGGGCCGTCGCGGAATACCTCGTCGAACTCGGCGTCGAAACCGCCCAGTTCGATGAACAGGTAGCCATGGTCATCACCAACATCCAGGTCTACGGCGACAACAACGCGCCCATCCAGAACATCGCCGGCAGCGGTATCAGCAATATCGGCCAGGACAACAGCGCCCAGGGGGGAACGAAATGATGGTCGGACGACGCCGCCACGAGGACGAGCACGGGCATGGCTCGGGCATCAGCATCGGCGGCAACAACATCGCTCCGCTGCAGAACGTGGTGGGACACAACATCTCACACGTTCACCAGTCTGCTACCGCCGAAACCACCCCAGTAGACCTCGACACCGTGCGCGATCTCCTCGCCTCCTTCCGCACCGAGGTGGACCGCAGCGCGGGAGACCTGCGCAACGCGCAGGTACTGCAGGCCATGGCGGACTCCATCGACACCTCGCTCACGACGCCGGACGCTCAGGCACAAGGCACCCTGCGCGGAGCCGTGCAAGCACTGCCAGCCCTCGTGGCCGGCACCGTCGTGCAACAGGGCGGCGAAGCGCTCGCCCACGCCCTCGCAGGATGGCTGGGCTGAGGAGAGGCCCAGGTCGGTCAGGTCTGGGCGGGGGCCGGACACGATCGGTGCCTCCGGCCCGGGCCCGGTGTTCCCGTCATGCGCGCCGGCGGCGAAGTCGCCGACAGCCCGGACATTGTTGCGCCGCACCCTGCGACTCAGCGTTCGAGCGAGAGGGAGCTCTTCGTCGTGCCAGGGTCAGTGCAGTGCGTCGATGGCCTTCACGATCAGGGCGCGGGCGTTGGCGCCGTGCACGGCCATGCCGTGCAGCCGTTCGAACGCGTCCGCGTAGAGGGCGATCTCGCTGGGCTGCGTGACCGTCACACGCGCTGCGAGGAGCTCCACCGATACGAGACTGTCGTCGTACATGTGGAACGTCTCCACGGGCCACATGGGCCTTGTCTGGGCCGACATGGGGATAACGCCGAGCGACACGGCCGGCAGCGCGCCCGCGGTGAGCAGATAGCCGAGCTGGGCGGCCATGGCCTCGGCGTCGGCGACCTGGTGGTGCAGCGCAGCCTCCTCCACCACGAGGAGAAAGCGGCGTCCTGGTTCGTGAAGGATCCGGGAGCGGTCCAGGCGCGCGGCTACGGCTTCCGCCACGTCGTTGGGGATGTCGCGGAACTCTGTGATGAGGGACAGCAGTCCCATCGCGTATCCCTCGGTCTGCAGCAGGCCGGGCACGAGAGTGGGTGAGTAGACGCGGAAGAGCTGGGTTGACTTGAACAGGGGCACGTAGCTCTTCTGCAGCTGCTTGAGTCCGGTGCGCAGCCTACGGCGCCATTCCACGTACATGGACTCGGCGTTGTGGGACTGGGCGATGATGTCCGGCGCCTGGTCGGCTGCCTCGCACGCCTCGCACCAGCGGCGGATGTCATCGGCCGACGGGGGCGTGCGAGCGCCTTCGATCCGGTAGGTCTTCGGGTGACTCCAGCCGCAGCGTGCGGCCAGCTCAGGCCCCGTGATCCCTGCATCGGCACGGAGCTCCCGCAGGCGTTGCGCGACTGCTTCGCGAGCAGCCTGGGCCGAGGAGGACGGAGAGAGAGGCATGAGCCGGCCTGGTCACCTTCGTGCTAGCTGATCTTGTAGTTCTCGTGGGGGATCGCGCGCGCCCACACCGTTGCAAAGGCGTCGGCACACAGCTTCGCCGCGGCCGGATCGTCGCTGGTCTCCCCGCCCGCCGAGGCCCCGTCGCCGGTGAAATGGTTCCAGAGGATGAGGCGATCATCGATCAGCCAGAAGTCATTGCCGGGCAGCGCAATGTCAGATGCTTGGCGGCGTGGCAGCCACCGCACTTGCTCGCCCGCAGCGACGTTGGTGAACGTGCCTGAGTGCTCGAAGCGGATGTATTCGCTGACCGGTTCGGAGACGATGCGGGCGCGGCGCACCACGACTTGGCGGGCCACCGTCTCCGCGATGAGATCGAGCCATGGCCGCCACCAGGAAGCGCGGTCTGCCGGGTCGTGGCGGAAGCCGGCCCGCCACTCGGCGAACGGGCCTTTCTCGTAGTCGACGGCGTAGGAGTCGCGCATCTCCAGGTGGACGGCTGAGCGCGTTGCCGACCCGAGAAGCTCAGCGAATGTCGGGACGATCGAGGACATCGCATGCCTCCCTGATCATGGGCATCATCCGGGCCGGAATTCGGATCACTGCCTCGTGGTCCGGGATCCCCTTGGCGTGGCCGGGGACCTCGAACTCTGCACACGCCGCCTCAAGTTGCAGGCTCGGCTTCCATCCTTGGAGCACGAGCTCTTCCTTCTCCTGGTCAACCCACACGGTGGGGCTTTCGCCGTCTCCGGTGTTGGGGTCGATCCCGATGAACTGTAGGTCCACGGCCGCCTCCAGCGCTCGTCGTGTTCAGGGATGTACACCACCATTCTGTGCCAGAGATAGCAGGCCAAGGGCGCAAACCAGCCGCGTGTACATAGGTGCACATTGCTGGCACTGCGGCACACCGGGCTCGTAGCGTCGTGACCAGCGGCAGCCCACTATCTGCCCATGCACACGCCGCGCTCCGGTGTCTGGGCAGGCCCACGCCAGCGGAGGCACGCGGATGAAGACGACCATGAGCCCACCCGTCACGCTCGGAATGCCCATCGACGAGCCCCCGCCGGCGCCGGGCTGCGGTGTCTGTACGGCCCTGGCCCGACAGCGGGCCGACGCCATCGCGGCCGGGGACCCCTCTCGTGCGACGGACTGCAACGTCGAGATCCGCAACCACCCCCACCCCAAGCGCCACGGAGGCAGGTCGTGACCGGCGCCCGGTGGGAATGGCGCGACTCGGGGAGCGCCTCCGGCCACATGCAACAGGTCGCCAGCAGCGGCACGTACAACCGCATCCAGACCGCGTATCGCGCCTACATCGACCACGCCACCACGTGCGACGGCTGCGGGCACGGAGAGCGGCGGTGCGCGGAGGCGGACCAGCTGTGGAGGGCGTACCGCGCCGCCCGCACCTAGCACCCTGCCCGACCCCGTACCCCATGAGCTCCGGGGACGGGCAGGACCAGGCCCCGGCCTCCGGAACCCGGCTCGCCGGCGACGACGGCTTCCTCGTTGGCCCAACGTCGGCGGCGGGCTCAACTGCCAGCCGCGTGCGGTGGCGCCCGGCGTGGAGGCTCCGCGGGCTAGAGCGACCTCCATGCAGTGTGCGTCGTCGTCAGACGGCGGTGGCGAGTACATCAAGGACCGACCGCGGCGTCGTCGTTGGGATGGCGGGCTCGCCAGTCACGGCGTCCTGTCTATCGCAGATAGGGACCATCCCCGCGCGTACGGGGAGCAGGCGAAGGGCAAGCTCGAGGACTTGAAGGGGAAGGGACCATCCCCGCGCGTGCGGGGAGCAGGCTGCGCGCTGTATGGCGCTTCGGGTGGCGCGGGGACCATCCCCGCGCGTGCGGGGAGCAGTTGCCCGCGTACCGCCAGGCCTGCTTGGCGAAGGGACCATCCCCGCGCGTACGGGGAGCAGGTGGTGTGGACGCTCTTCTGTGGATACAGGTAGGGACCATCCCCGCGCGTGCGGGGAGCAGAGCGCGGCGGGCGTCGAGGACCCACTTCTCGACGACGGCCCGAGTTCAGCCGACGCCGACACCACTCGGGCTGGGACCATCCCCGCGCGTACGGGGAGCAGAGGATCTGCACCGCGCGGCGCTGCCACTGCTCGGGACCATCCCCGCGCGTGCGGCGAGCAGCCGCGGCCCCGCTCGGAAATACAAAGAGCAGAGGGACCATCCCAGCGCGTGCGGGGAGCAGATGATGCCGCCCTTCCCGTTCTGCCGGGGCACGGGACCATCCCCGCGCGTGCGGGGAGCAGTGCACAGGGAACCGGGACTCGTTGACGAAGCCGGGACCATCCCCGCGCGTGCGGGGAGCAGGCGGGCGGGCGCCCGCCCGGCCGCGCGGGGTCAGGACCATCCCCGCGCGTGCGGGGAGCAGGCCTACAACGGGACGGGGCGCCCCGAGCCGGTGGGACCATCCTCGCGCGTGCGGGGAGCAGCACTACCTCACTTCTTGGTACGCACGTTGACGGGGACCATCCCCGCGTGTGCAGGGAGCAGTGGAACAGGCCGAAGTGGCCCTTCTTGTAGGTGGGACCATCCTCGTGGTCGACGATCACGTATTTCCCATCGGCAGCATCAGTTTCCTCGCCCAGACGTTCGGGCTTCAGGCACGCGGCTGTACTCGCCTCTCTGACCGAACAGCTGGCGAAGCGGTGCCCGGCTGGTCAGTCCCAGTCGGACGGCGGCTGGTCGACTCGGCCGCCCTTGTGCGGCGTGGGGATGTAGTCGCGCGCACCGCCAGGCAGCGCGGAGGCACACGCCGATGAGCAGGCGTTCACTAGCAAGGGCAATACGTCAGTGGCCACGCGCAGTGAGATCCACATCTGGTGGAGCCCGGCCTGTCCGATCGGGCAGTCGCAGACGCTGCAGCTGTGGATGGCCGTGGTGCCCCAGCGCCGGGGATCCAGGCTTCCCGGGTCGAGGTCCGTGACGGAGTCCGGGAAGGGCTGCAGCCGCGGGAACGGCGGTCGCAACTTGTAGTTGCCGAACAACGCGCGCGTGCTCACCGTGCTGCGGGTCAGCTTCCGGCATCGGGTGATCTCGTAGGGGAACCAGTGCAGCCGGTAGGACGTGTAGGGCGTGAACTCCTCCAGGCTGGTCATGGCCCCGATCTCGGGCGGGATCCGGACCAGGTTGCTGCCGTAGAGCACGAGGTGCTTGACCGCGGTCAGCTGGGCGATGCTCGGCGGCAGGGTGACGATCTGCCGCCGCTCTTCCGGGCTGAGCTCAATCAGGGGGCGGAACTCTTCGCGCCCGTCGGCGGCGGCCTCGTCGATCAGCTCCAGCAGATGCTGCCAGCCTGGAGCGGAGGTGTCCTGGCGCTCGTTGTGAAATCCGACCCGGGCTCGCGGATGAGGCCTGGACTGGTCGAAGCACGCGCAGACGTCCTGGCGGGACCCGCGCCGTTCCGGGGCCGGATCCGATGTGTCGCCCCAGCGATTCACACAGAGCCGCGGCTCTCTCTCGCTCGTCATGGCGCCAAGATACGAGGGCTGCCGCAAACCGCCTGAGTGATTATTCGGGTGAGCGCACAGACGCCATCCGCCCGCCGTGCTCGAACGTTTGGCCGGGGAAGCTGACGCTGCAGGTGGGGAATTACGTGACGTTCCACACCCCGCGCGTGCGGGGAGCAGTGGAGCAGCAACCGGGCGTTGGGCCCGGTCCTGGGACCATCCCCGCGCGTGCGGGGAGCAGGCGGTCGGCGCGGGGGTGATGTCGCACTACGAGGGACCATCCCCGCGCGTGCAGGGAGCAGCGCGTCTCGGGGGTGCGCAGGAACGTCGCGATGGGACCATCCCCGCGCGTGCGAGGAGCAGCGAACTTGCGCAGTCCCTGGACGCAACCCGGTCCGGGGGACCACCCCCGCGCATGCGAGGAGCAGTCGACCCGGGTGGAGAAAGCGTAGTTCTTGGCGGGACCATCCCCGCGCGCGGGGAGCAGGAGCCGGTGTTGTCACGCAGCTCGAAGATGATGGCACCATCCCCACGGGTTCGGAGATGAACCAGAAATGGCTAGAGGGCCGATGACTTGCACCGCCACACAGCATGTTCCAGGCCTGCGGGATCGTGTCCGAGCTGGGTGGCGGCCGCCTCATACACGGCCCGCAGCTGTTGGTGGGTCAGGCCCGTGATGCTGGCGTCTGCGGCGAAGGAGCGTAGGTGCGTGTCGATGGCGATCTGAGACCGGCCGACAAGGTTGCCGATGTAGTCCACGGTCTTTGGCCCGACGCCTTTCACGGTCCGCAGAGCGGCGCGGTTTTCTCGGTGTCCTACCCAGGTGTTGAGGTCTTCCCGGGTGTCGACGGCGCGGGCGGCCAGCAGGTCGGCTATGTGGTGGGCGGTGGCGACCCTGCGGGGGCTGTTGAAGTTCATGGCGACGGCCAGGTCGTCGGTGGCCAGGCGAGCCCGGAAGCCCCGCACGGTGGCGGCGTCGGGCCAGGCCGCCTGGAGCTGGAGGAGACGGGGGCGGATCGTCGAGGCGTACTTGCGGCGTGCCTGGAAGCTGGCGTCGCAGATGACGGCCCCCATGTGCGTCCAGCCTCCGGGTGCCAGGAACGGACCGTCGCCAAGAGTGCGACGAATGTGGGCGGCGAGCTGCTGGACGTGATGCTGTGCGGTCATAGCTCCAACGAGCTCCGTCCTGCTTGAAGAGACCTGGGCAACAAGCCTGCCGGACCGTGACCGCTCCCGCCCGCAGGATCAGGGGTCCGGATGCCGGAACGGCTCTGGGCGTACAGGGAACTTGAGGTGCCGGCGTACCGCCTCAAGGACGACCCTGGGTCGGAGGAGCCGAAGCCGGCCAAGGGTCCAGAGGCGAACCGATGGCTACAAGCTGGCTCTGGGAGGGGCTCCCTTCCGCGGCACCACCCCCGCGCGTACAGGGAGCAGACCTTCTCCGCGATCTGCTCGGCGAGTGCCGGGGGGCCATCCCCGCGCGTACGGAGAGCAGCGACAGACGTACGCCGATGTGAAGTACGGGTCGGGACTATCCCCGCGCGTGCGGGGAGCAGTCGGTCACCGTGGTCGTCGAAGTCCGGTCGGTGGGACCATCTCCGCGCGTGCGGGGAGCAGTTGTTCCCGCCCGGGGGAATGCCGTACTGGTCGGGACCATCCCCGCACGTGCGGGGAGCAGGTGCCGAGCCGGGTGGCCGCCTTGCGCAGTGCGGGGAGCAGTCCAACGCCAGCGCCCAGCGAGTGCCCGTTCTGGGACCATCCCCCGCGTGCGGGGAGCAGTACGGCGCCACGATCACGGACCGCACCGTGACGGGACCATCCCCGCGCGTGCGGGGAGCAGCTCTCAAACGCGCTCTTGTCGATACCCGTGAAGGGACCATCCCCGCGCGTGCGGGGAGCAGCAGACCGGGGTGTCGTCGAGGCCGGCGTCGGGACCATCCTTGCGCGTGCGGGGAGCAGTCGTTGTCGTCATCGGGCTTCACAGCAGGCGTGGGACCATCCCCGCGCGTGCGGGGAGCAGGGCGACGTCCCGTACTTGCCGATCTTCGTGATGGGACCATCCCCGCGCGTGCGGGGAGCAGTTGTAGGCGGTCGCGTCGCACACGAACGCCTTGGGACCATCCCCGCGCGTGCGGGGAGCAGCAAGCTCTTCGATCCGGCGAAGATTGGCTTGGTGGGACCATCCCCGCAGGTGCGGGGAGCAGGCCTCGGGCCCGTTGTCGCACTTCTCGATGGCGGGACCATCCCCGCGCGTGCAGGGAGCAGGTGGCTGCCGCCCTGTTCATGGGGCTGCGCCTGGGACCATCCCCGCGCGTGCGGGGAGCAGTGCCGCGCGACGACACACGAGAAGATAGGGCCAGGAACATCCCCGCGCGTGCGGGGAGCAGAAGGCGCCCGTCACCGGGCTGATGACCGTCCGGGGACCATCCCCGCGCGTGCGGGGAGCGGCCGAGACTCTTGCTGATCTGCCCCTTCGCCTTGGGACCATCCCCGCGTGCGGGGAGCAGGGCGACCTGCAGCACGTCATCGACTCTCTGCTGGGACCATCCCGCGCGTGCGGGAAGCAGCCGATGTTCTGGTAGACACCGCGGATGGCCTCGGGACCATCCCCGCGCGTGCGGGGAGCAGCACGGCCCGTGGATCTCGATGTACGGGTACGTGGGACCATCCCCGCGCGTGCGGGGAGCAGTTCCCCAGCGGGAGCAGTGGCCGCGTCGCATGGGACCATCCACGTGCGCGCAGCGACCAGCTGGACGGCCGTATCTACCCGGTCGTCAAGCAGGGCCCATCCTCGCGCGGGTGGGGCGAAGTCGGCCCGGCCGGAGCGAGGTTGGCCGCTTACCGGGTCAGCAGTAGTCCGCAGCCATACGCCCGGCCGTGCCCAATGCCCTGGGTCATCGCGTCGACCAGAGCGCCTGGGTCGGTGACCGTGAGCGTGCCCCGTATTTCCGCGCGGGCGATGCGCAGACCCTTGTGGGGGCCGGCGCTTGTGACCGTGGGGAGCATGCGTACGGACAGGGACTCCTCTTCTGCGGTGGCGCCGATACGGGTGACGCCGTCGGGATCCTTGCGCGGCTCGCCGGGCGGTTGGAGGCGGCGTGCGAACCAGTTCTTCACGTGGTCGGGGCGGGTGTGCGCGGCGCGGCGGCCGCGGGGACGGTCCGGGGCCGGCGGCCCGGACGGACGGCTGCGGATGGGGTTGACGACTGTGCGGAAGGTCAGGGAGTCGCCGGTGCGGAAGGTGCGGTCGACCGTGATCACATGCGGTTTGTCGGTGAGCGCGCCGCGGGGCATGCCGGCCCAGTCCCCGGGGACTCGGGACTGCACGACCAGGACGAGGGCGCCTGCTTTCAGGTCGACGGACCACGTGGACATCACTCCCATCTGCGCGCGGGCATCGCGGTCGCCATCGGTGACCCAGCCGCGGAATCCGCTCATGACCGTGCGGTGCATGTCCTGGGCGTCGATCAGTGACTTCGCTACGTAGGGGTGGCGCGCGTCCAGGGTCAGCACGGAGTGGGTCGCGACGAAGCGGGCTGCGGCCGTGCCGGTGTGCGGGGAATTGTTCACGGGATGATGTCTTCCCAATCGGTGGCGTCCGGGGCGATGGTGAGCCTGCGTCTGACCTCCCAGCGGGTGGTGTGCTCGGGCTGCAGTGCGTCGAAGCTGACCGGCTGGTCCTGGACGGGCACGGCGCCCCGTTCGGAGGGCGGGGTCTGGATCCATGCCCAGGGCCTGCGCGCCGGGTCGGCGGTGCCGTCCGGCCCGGGCAGGAGACGGTGGGTGCGGAATGCTGTGTCGAGGTCGCCGCGGATGGTTTTGAGGGCCAGGGTTCCGGACGGGGGGCAGGACTTGCGGCCCAGCCAGAGCAGGCGCTGCGGGTGCTCCAGTGCTCGCGCCACGGAGTTCAGGAAGTCTTCGTCCTCGTGCTGGAGGCCTGCCAGGAAGGTGGCGTCGGCGAGGTACCACCGCTCGGTGATGAGGGCCGAGCGGGCCAGTTCGCCGGAGATGAGCACGCCGGAGAGAGGGTCGGTCGCGATCTTCTTGGGGGCGCCGTACCATCCGGCCAGCGTGTGGTGGCCGAACTGGTCCGGCGACGCCGCCGCGTCGAGGGCTGCCGAGACGGCGGAGGCCCGCCGGTGGTCGGTGATGAGGTCGCGGGGGCGCAGTGGATAGGTTCCTCCGCCGACGGTGTGGTAGTCGCGGACGGGGACGCCGGGGTGGTCTGCGCGCACCCCGAAGAAGGCCCGGGCCAGTTCCCCCAGGGCCGTCAGCCGCGTCTGTTCCCTGTTGTCGTTGTCTGTGCGTGCTGCCGGGTGTGTGAGGGCCATGGTCCTCGGAAGTCCCAGGGCTGCCGCGCACATTCCGGTCACGGCCGATTTGGTGGGCCGGCTGTGCGAGTCGCGGCGTGCGGCGAAGCGGCTGGCCGTGCCCCACGACTGCAGGGGGCCGGCCAGCCGGATGAGCAGCACGTATGTCACGGTGTCAGTCCCTCGATGGTGTCCACCCGGGTCGCTCCTTCGGAGTTCAGGGTGTCGAGGAGTGCGTCGATCTGCGGGTCGTAGGTGAGCAGGCGGGCCGTGCGGATGTCGGGGCGGCGGGTGGCGACGAATGTGTGGTGGTCGAGGAGCCGTCTGACGCCGGCGGGTCCGGCCGGTCCTTCGCCGCCCTTGTCCTCGGGGTTCTCGTCAATGGGTTTTTGGAAGGCGGCCGCGTAGTTGTAGGGGCGTTCGCCTTCGAAGGCCAGTACCAGCGCGGGCAGCGAGCCGGTGGATGCGGTGGAGTTCTTCTTGGCCTCGGGGAAAGCCTCGACGAATGCGGTGACGAATTCCTGCTCCGCGGCGGCCGCGGCCTCTTCCGCTTGTGTCCGGGTCATGCCCGCGGCCTGGAGATTGTTCTTCAGCCGGCGGCGGTCGAGGACGGCGTGCCGGTAGAACGTTCCGGAGATGAGTGACTGGTAGCCGGTCATTCCCGCGCCCGCGTCGTCTGCGGCGTCCAGGAAGTCCAGTGCGTTCTTCTTGCGCTCGAGCTTGGCGTCGTCGGCCGCGGCGTAGAAGTCGTCGATCTGTTCGGCTTCCTGGACGGTGAAGGCATGCGCGCTCTGCACGGCGCCGTCCACGTTGGGCGAGTCGGGGATCTCGGCGAGGAACCGGCCGTACAGGGCGATGTCGATGGCGTCGCGCGGGGCCAGTGCGGTGAGCACCGCGGCGCGTGATTGCTTGGGCAGCGGGGGCAGGTCCTTGGTGTCCGCTCCGCCGGCGTCTTCGTATTCGGCGCTCTCGGGTGTCTTGCGGGCGCCCCGTTTGGGCTTGGCGAGGGCGCTCTGCGCGGCAAGATACTCCTCCCGCCATGCGCGCAGCGGTTCGGCTTCTGCCGCGATGTGCGCGGCGATCCGCTCGCCGGTGTCGGCGGGGGCGAACAGGAGCACCTTGGTGAGGTTGGCGACGGTCTTTTTGGCCTGGTCGCCGAACTTCAGTCCCGTCGCCTCCAGTACGGCCCGGGCCGTAATGAGGGCCTCGTCCTTCTCCCAGCCGTGGGCCGTCTCCAGTTGCCGCGCGGTGAGCAGCGCCCATTCCCGGGTTCGTATCCCGGTGGTGTGGCCGGCCAGGGGGCCGACTCCCGCGTTGGCGCGCTGGCGTGCGTGTACCCGCTCGGCGCGGCGCCGGGCCTGGCTCGTGATCATGTGCCGTTCGGTGCCGCCGTACACGATGGTTTTCGGCGATCCGTTCTCGTCGCGTACGGGCAGGACCGCGGCAAGGGTCTCCAGCAGGTGGAGGGAGAGGAACTGGCCACGCGGGGCGGAGGTGTCGGTCACGTGCTGCTGCCCTTCTGAGGGTTTGGGCCGGCTTGGTACGGCTCGTGGAAGTCGACCGCCCAGTGGTAGGCGATGCGGGCCTGGCGGTCGTTCCACCGCTCGAGATCGACAACGAGGTCGGTCCAGGACGGCGGTTGCTGTTCACAGGCGCGCAGCCGGGTGATCGCGTGCTGGAGGTGCCGCCAGGGGATGCGCCGGCTGGCCACGATCCGGTCCACCAGCCGTGTGGCGCCGGGGTCCCCTGGCCCGCGGCTGCCCGGGCTGCCGATCCTGCGGGCTGCTGTGCCGAGACTGCCGAACCCTCGAGCGGGCCGTCCCACGCCCCGGTGGTAGACGGCGAACAGGAACGCGACCTGTTCGTAGATCTCTCTGTGGTCCTGGTCCGGGGCGTACCAGCCGGCGCGGATGCCCGCGCTGGTGCCGGCCGTGACGCGTCGGAGCTGGGCGAGGTCGCCGTATGCACGGTTGTGCACCAGCGTGGTGAGCCAGGCCGTGAGGCCGTCTGCACCCTCTTGCGCGGATTCCCGCCCGGTTGCGCTGGTCATGCTTCTCCGTCCTTGAAGCCAGTGAGGTCGGCCGGCGCCCTGGGGCTGGTGAGCTCGCTCGTGAAGCGCCTCAGGGCCGCAGCGCGGGCCTTGAGGCCCTGCCCGTTCTTCGGAAGCGAGTCCAGTCGTTTGCCGAGGAACTCTCGTGCCGTCTGCACGAGCCACTCCACATATCCGGGCATGCAGTCGGTGACCATGGCCCCGTCGGCGACGTCCAGAAGCAGGGTGTGGAAGGGTTCTTCCGTCGCTTTCCACTGCTCACCCCGGGCGTCGAAGCGAGCGATCTGCGCCTTCTTGTCGGCGGGTTTGGGGTTGGCATACATGATTTCCCAGGCCGCGTAGGCAGCCCGGTCCAGGCTTCGCGCCACGTGCTCCGCCACCTGGGAGCCGCGTAGCGACGCCTGGTAGAGGACCGGGGCCAGGCCCGGGGCGAAGGGGAAGACGCTGGTGACCCAGCCGATCGGGGTGGTCTTGTTCGACAGGAGGCCGACCGCGAGCAGGTCGACGGGATGCCGGTCGGCGCTTTTTTGCCTGGGCAGCTTCGCCAGACGTGCATAAAGGCCTCCGGACTCCTCCTCCACCGCGGCGTAGAGGGCGTGCGCCTCACGCCACAGGTCACGGGTGACCGACGGCCACAGCGGCTTCTTCTCCCCCGAGCGCGTGACGGACATGACGGCGTCCTGGAGATGCAACTCGGCGTCCAGATCGAGAAGTTCACCGGCACCGATCAGCACCCGGTCGACAACGGCCCTGTCGCCGTCGAGTCCCGCCTTCGGTCTCATCAGCACCGAACGGCCCAGATAGCTGTGCAGGTCCGCGTACCCCTGCACGGGACGGGCCGGTGGCTTGGCCTGGAACCCTCTGCGAGTGATCGGCCCCTGCGTCCACGTCAGGTTGAGCACGCGCGACTCATCGGGGGCCGGCATCAGGTTGAGGCGCAGGGTGTCCCCCAGGGTCCGCCCCACGGCCAGGACCCGGATCCGGCCGCCGAGCCGCCCCGTGGCCAGGTTGGTCACGGCAGCCCCCAGCGTCGCCTTGCCCGATATCCGGGCGCGGCCGGACAGGCCGAAGACGTGCTGGGTCAGCATGGCCCGGAACGCCTTGGCCGCGGGCAGCGGATCGGGGTGCTCGAGATGGTGGTGATCGGCGAACTGGTTGTAGTCACCGGCATGTTCAATGACCAGCTGTGCCGGCCCCGTCCCGTGTTCCGCCAAGAACTCGGCGAGCTGAGCGTTCTGCCCCAGCGGCCGGGTGGGATGGAACAGGTCCCACTCCCCCGCTGGCTGCCCCGCCAGCCAGGACGCGACCTCGGCCAACGGGTGCGCCTCCTCCACCCATTGCTGCCACTCCTGCACCGAGGTGGGGTGAACCCCCGAGGCGTAGCACAGGGCGAGCAGGAACTCGACGACGGCGATCTTCTCGCCGGGGGTGTCCCCGTCGACGTCCGCCGCCTCCTCGGCCAGCGAGAACAGCTCCACCAGGTTCCGTCCCACGACCTCGCCGTCCAGCGACAGAGCCCGTACGCACACGTGCTCGCGGGGATCCCAACGCGGCCGTCCGCCCGCGTCGTTGAGCGGGGGTAAATCAGGCAGGTTCATATCGTGCGACCTCGATGTCTCGCGGATCGTCCACCTGAATGGAGCAGGAAAAGCTAGCAGGCGCCCAGGCCGGGACCGAGGCGTTCAGCACCATGGCGTGTCCCCGGCATAGAGCTGCTCTTTGGACTGCCTCAGCCGGCCGGGGTACGCCGATGGTCCGACCGGGGGCCGTCTGCTCGATTGCAAGCAGCAGGGCTCTCGTCCCCGCAGGCGCGGGGAAGAAGCGGAGACGTGACGTCCGACGCCTCCCTCCGTCGGGCCATCCCTGCTGTCGCAGGGAGTTGGCCGGCTTTTGAGCCCGCAGGTTCCGGTATCGTCCGCAGCAGTTGCCCACAAGCCGCCACGGCCCCGATGCCTTGATCCTCGGCAGCAAGGCCCTGGCCGTGGCCTGAGGCGGTCTCTCCCGGCAATACGCGTGCCGGGAGAGACCTCTTTACCTGAGCATCATGAGACGTGAGACCACCGTCGCGACGACGACTTCAATCGTCAGCCAGACCATGTCCTCGCCGTGTCTCCGTAACCACCCCCTCGCTTCCATCAGGCGCTCCCTCAGCCGGCGACGTACGCACTCGCTCACCGTTCACGCTCCTCCTGCGCTCCGCGCCCTGGGCGGTATGCAGGGCGCGGGACAGCGGGAGGGGCGCCGGGCAGCACCGCCAGGTTCACACGATGCCATCGCCCGGATGAGGCACGGACGAGTTGGAAAGTCTTTACGACACATCCTTCCGTGTTGCGGTATCTTCCGCCGCGGATGCGGCGAGGCCCATCGGCCGGTCACTCTCGGGGCGTCCGCCGCACCAGGATCGCCAGGGTCGCCCGTGCGTCGCGGCGCCGGGCCGGCGTGCGGGAGGCGACCGAGACGAGGGCGACGCCGAGCAGGGTCACGGAGTAGCTGAGGCCGGTCGCGGCGGCCAGTACCGTGGCGTCGGTCACCAAGGCGGGCAGTGCGGGCATGACGGTTCCCTTCCGGACAAGCTGTCCGGCGGGTCTGCCGGTCAGCGGGTGCGCCAGTTGTCCCGCGTCCGGCGGGTTTCCGGCGACGTAGGCAGCCCCGACCAGCTGGCATCCGTGCTGGTCATACGTGCCGCAAAAAGTGTCCGGGGACTTTCCGACGAGGAGACGGATTGAACGCCGAGAACACCAAGAACGCCGTCGCACGGTTGGGCAGTTGCTTGAACGCGCTGCATGAGGAAGCCAAGAGAACGCACGCCGCAGGGGTCACGCTCCCGCGACTGAACGAGGCACTTGCGGTGTCCACCTCGGCGCTGGGTGCTTGGTTGAACGGCCAGTCGGCGCCGTCACGGCGGAGACTTCCCAAGTACCGCGAGCTGATTGCCTATTTGGAGGAGCGTGCCAAGGGTCCCCGCCGCACCAGCGCGGAGTGGGATCTGCTCATCAAGGCAGCCATGGACGAGAGCCACGGCAAGCGTGGTGGGCGGCCCCCCAAAACCTCCCGCCCCGCCCGCGTAGCGCCGTTCCGCTACTGCCACACCGCCGCGGCCTACATGCCTCAGGTCCTGACAGGACGGGAAGCCGAACTCGAGCAGCTACAGACACTGATTGGCACAGGGTCGCCTTACCTGGTCCTCGTCGCGCCGCCGTGGGCGGGCAAGACCGCGCTGCTCGCCACTTTCGTGACGAGTCGTGCGACGGACGACGTCGACCTCGTCGCCTACTTCGTCCGCCGCAAGCACGGCACGGACACCGCTGAGGCCTTCCTTGGCACCATGGTGGAACAGCTGAGCCTGCATGTAGGGAAGCGACGGGGCCGGCCCGACAGAGCCACTCTGCTCGCCCTGTACGAGGAGGCCGCCCGGACGAGCATCACGCGTGGCCGGAACCTTCTCCTCATCGTCGACGGCCTGGATGAGGACGCCAGGCAAGACAACGCCGGAAACAGCGGCGGAGAGAGCATCGCCTCGCTGCTGCCACCACAGCCGCATCCGGGGCTACGCGTCCTGGTCAGCCACCGGTGGCACCCGCCTCTGCCCGGCGACGTGCCCATGGACCACCCGTTACGCAGAGCCGAGCAGATGCCCGGATTCCGGTCTTCTCCTCACGCCGGTGTCCTACGCAGCACCGCGCTGGACGACCTAAGCGCACTGTTCCGCGATTCCCGGGGCTGGGTAAGCGAGGTGGTCGGATTCCTGGCCCTGGCCAGCGGAGGGCTCAGCCACAAGGACCTGAGCCAACTGGCCGGAGCCGGTGGCCCGGTGCCCACGCTGATCCCGTACAACGTGCAGGATCTGCTGCACAGTGTGGCCGGGCGGGTCCTCGGGCCCGAGGACCTGGAGCCGGACACTTTCGTCCTGGCACACGAAGAACTGTACAAAGCAGCCACGGAGTCACTGGACCCCGACATGCTCGCCGAGCTGACCCAGCGCCTCCACGCCTGGGCCGACCGCTACCGTGCCCAAGGCTGGCCCGAATCCACTCCCCCGTACCTGCTCCACGGCTACCACGAGCTCCTGGCCAACGGTGGCGACCTCGACCGCCTGACCACCTTCGCTATCGATCACCGCCGCCTGCTGCGCCTCACCGACCGGGGACGTCCCGACGTCGCCCTGGCCTGCCTCGACCACATCACACAGACGACACCCACACCCGCGGTCCTGGCATCAGCAGCCGCTTCCCGCTCACTCCTCGAGGCGCAGAGTCGGCTGGTCCCGCGTGAGGTGCTGCACGCTCTTGGCGTGGTCGGCGACATCGCCCGCGCCCGCTCACTCGCGCTGTCGCCCTCCGATGCCGCCTCCAAAGCGGTACGGCTCCTCGAGGTGGTCCAGGCTCTCATCAGTGTCCGATCCGCGAAAGCGGCAGACCAGGCAGCCGGTCTTGCGCGCGAGGCCGCGGCGTGGGCCGAACAGGCGCAGCAGCACAACACGGTGACCGAAGCGGTGGCTGAGCTCGACAGCGAGGCCATCGTCCCCCGCGCCGCAGTCGCCCTCGCCGCAACGGGGCAGCCGGCCGCGGCGATCCGCATGCTCACAACGATCGACATCTGCCGGCCGGACCACGTCTCGGCCGTGGCCCAGGCCGCCGCTCTGCTGCTCGGGACCGATCCGGCCTTCGCGGGCCGGCTGCTGGACGAGTTGACCGCCGAAGCGGAAGACCAGGCGGAATCCGCCGAAGGCACGGCCTTCGCCCTGGAGATCTGGGCGGCCGTCGCCGCCGCCGACCCGGAACGGGCCGAGCCGATCCACCGCCGCATGCTGCAGTTCAACCCCGAGGTGAACAAGGAATCCTCGGATCCGGCGGCCCGTCGCGCTCAGCGAAACCGCGCCGGCATCTCGCGAAGCGCGAGGAATGCCCGAGGCGTGATGCCGCCGCGCGAGCCGAGCACGCCGTCGGCCGAGGTGGCGCACCAACTGCTCGCCGCCGGGGAGAGTCCCGAGAAAGTGCACGCCCTGCTCGCCGAGGCAGAGGAGACCGAGAAGCTGCTCAAGGAGATCGAGCGCCTGTCAGACCTCGGAAACGGCCCCCAACTGCGATGGCATCTCGAGCAATTCACGATGAGAACCGTCAAGAGATCTGCCGCCGCCCCCTGGCTCCCCTTCCTGGCACAAGCCCTGTCCAGCACCCGCGACGCCACCGGAAACGACCTCCTCTCCGCCTTGGAGGCCGAACTGTCTGACACCCCCCTGCACGTTCAGGTCCTCACCTCAGCCGCGCTGGCACACGCGGACGCAGGGCGCCGTGGCCAGGCACTGCAGTACACGAAGAAGGCGGCCGCGATCACCCAACGCATGACGGCCCCACAGCCACAAGCCCTCCTCGTCGCCCAGGCATTCGCTCACGCAGGTGATGGCGAGCAAGCCACCCACTGGGCATCCCGATTCCACGGACACAGACCGACCGGCAGGGCAGGCATCCTGTACCGGCGCACCGCCCTGGCCCTCGACATGGGCCTCAACCCCAAGGCCACCAGCACCCGCATCCTCACCGACAACGTCCCACAGATCAGACTCAGCTCATCCGGAACCAGCCTCCTCCAAGTCCTGCGCGACCGTGCCGCCGGAGCACACACCGACGCCCAGATCGCCTCGCTGCAGACCACAGCACGCGCCCGCCTCCGCACAGAACCCTCGATCACCACCGGGCTCGCCCTGCTCCACGCCACCCTCGGTGACACCAAACACGCATGCGACACAGCAGCCGCCTTGCCCGACCCCACCGCCCGCGGCACGGCACAAGCAACCCTCGCCACCTACCTGGCAGGCATCCCCACCTACCTGGACGTCACCGCCGACGAGGACCACTGGACACTCTCCCTACTCCAGACCCTCGCCCACCACACACACCCGCCACAACTCGACCAGACCCCCACCGTGCACAACCTCCTCCACCAAACCCTCAACACCCCAAGCTGGCACCAGGCCCTGCCCGTACTCGCCCGCACCCACCCCACAGCCCTCCACACAGTCACCGACACCCTCAACCAACATCAACAACTGCAATCCCACACATGAACAGCACTCCCGCCACCCCCGACCCTCACCCTGCACCCGCAGGGATGACCCCTGGCTATGAGTCGAAGCCCGCGCCGTCACCACACCTCCCGCACCCGCGGGAATACCCCTCGGCCTGCGCGAAATGACCGCGTTCTGACGCACCGCTCCCCGCACCCGCGGGGATGATCCTGCCACTCTGGAGATGGTGGCCCCGTACTGGCTCTGCTCCCCGCACCCGCGGGGATAGTCCCGAGCTGGCGTCCGGCAAGGCCGTCATCGTCGGCTGCTCCCCGTATCCGCGGGGATGGCCCCGTCGCCGTCGTTGGATGTGGCCGGCTGCTCCCCGCACGTGCGGGGATGGTCCCATGTACGGCGGCCTGTCCGACGAGCGGATCGGCTGCTCCCCGCACGCGCGGGGATGATCCCGGCGAATGGGAGGCCCTCACCGACTTCGGCAACTGCTCCCTGCACGCGCGGGGATGGTCCCGACTGGGACTACGAGATGATCCAGGCCGAGCACTGCTTCCCGCACCCGCGGGGATGATCCCCAGGCCCGGGTCCGCTCGGAGAGCGTCAGCCCCTGCTCCCCGCACGCGCGGGGATGGTCCCGACACGCAGTCGGTCCGCCCGACACGTTCGGTCTGCTCCCCGCGCCCGCGGGGATGGTCCCTCCGCATCGCACGCATGACCGTGTGCCGCATGCTGCTCCCCGCGCCCACGGGGATGGTCCCCCCTGGCGGGGGCGGCTGTTTCTTTGGCTGCGGCCAGGGCCGGCCCGCTGGTGACAAGGAGGCAGGAGCCAGAGGGGTGCTTACGGCGTAGACCTCTCTGCTGATCGCCGCGGGTCAGTCCTCGGGGTGTTGTCGCGCGCTGGCGACGATGTGGGACCAGGTGCCTGCGGTGCCGCCGTGCTCGTGGGCCAGTTGGCCGGCGAGTTGGGCTGCAGGAGTTTTGGGGTTTGCCTTAATCGCGGTGCGGGCCTGGTCCAGGCGGGGATCGCCGTCGTAGGGGTAGCGGCGGTCCGTCGTTCCGGTCGGGCGGCCGCCTCCACGCTCGCGGCGCTCGGCGTAGGTCCAGATGTCGCCGCGCCGGTACTTTCGCTTGACGAAGCCCTTTTCCGTCGTCGCCTCCTCGGCTGGTGCCGGCCAGTGCTTCGGCGGTCTCACCGGGTACTGGGTGATGCTGGTCGGTTGCATGCCCAGGACCCGGGCGGCTTCGGACAGTGAGATCAGGTCCTCGGCGTTTCCACTGAGGTCGACGTTCGTGCGCCACTGCTGATTGGCTTTGTAGCCCTCGTACCAGGTGTCCCAGGTCTTCGGGTTCCAGTACATGGTGTTGCCGATGGTCTTCTCCGGCTCGGGGTGCCGGTTGGACTTCCTGTCACGCCACAGCAGTTGGAGGGTGCTCAGACCCAGGCCCGTACGGTCGTGCAGGTCCGCGCGGCTCTCCAGCGCAGCGACGTCGGTGTGGCGCTTGTACCACTGGTGCCAGTCGGCGGCGTACCAGACCAGCGCGCGATTGATCGTGCCCGCGGCCTCGGGGTGGCCGTTGACCTCGCGCTCGCGGTACAGCCTCTCCAGGTGGGTGATGCTGAGCTCGTAGGTGTCGGCGAGCTCCTTGCGAGTCAGTACGGGGCGTCCGTCCAGCGCGGCCATGGGGGTGTCCTTTGTGATCTGTGGGTCCCGCGGCAGGGCCTCACGCGTCATCTTCGGCTCCCTCCTCGCGGCGGTCGTTGTGGTCGGCCGGCTGATGGCAGGAGCACCACGCCGGTCTCGGTGAGCGCGTGCTCGGCGTCACGCTCCGCACCGCTCGTGACGTTGCGGCCCTGGGAACCCAGAGGCTGTGCGACGGATGCTCCGGCACGAGGCGCCGTACACCCTCCGGCCCCAAACAACCTGAGACCGCGTGTCGTTCGAACGCCGGTAACAGTGTCAGCTGGACCAAATCGGGGGCAGAAGCAAGCCGGCTGGCGGTGATCCGCTCGGCAGCACCAGACCGGATGGCGCCTCGCCGGTCGCGCCAGAGAAGTCGACCGTACCGCCGGAGAACGTCGACCCGTCGAAGCTGCTACTGAACCCTGCGTCGACGAAGAAGCGGTCCGCGCCGCCCCTGAACTCTGCGTTTTCGAAGAAGACGCTGCCGCCGCTGAACGTCGAGCAGGGGAAGTTGACCCTGCCGCCGGAGAACGTCGACCCGGTGAAGCTGACCGTACCGCCGGAGAACGTCGCGGCGGAGAAGTCTCCGCCGTCGAACGTGACTCCGGTGAAGTCGAAGTCGTGGCCCTGCCAGGAGTGCGGATGCTCGGGTTCCAGACGGAGGTGGTCGCGGACGAGTCGGATGACGGTGTGCCGGACTTCCCGCAGGGCCAGGTAGGCGTGCCGGGCTTCCGCGTCGTTCGCCGGGAGGTCGGCCTCGGCGGTGTAGGGCAGGCGCAGGTAGGCGCACAGGACATCGATGCAGGTCTGGCGCAGGTCGCGGGTGGGGGCGTCGTCGGCGAGGCTGGCCAGGGCGTGCACTCCGCCGAGGCGGACCGGGGCGGATTCCTGGCCGAGCTGGGAGACGGCGGTGGTGAAGCGTTCGGTGTGCAGCCGGGTGGCCTCTCGCAGAGCGCCGTCCTCGTCGACCCGCTGGCGCCGGTAGGCCACGACCGGGGCGACCAGGGCGCCGGCCCCGGCGACCACGCCGAAGGACAGCTTCACCAGGTCGAAGAGCGTCTTGGAGTCGATGCGACGCTCCGGCTTGAGTTCCCGGGCGCCGAGCAGGTCCCACCCGGCGAAGAACACCGCGGCGGCCACCAGGAGCGCGGCGGTGAAGGTCAGGACCAAGACAGGGCCGACCGGCCAAAGACGCAGGCCGCGCCGTTCGGTCCGGCGCCGGGGCGCAGGTGCTCTCACGCATCAACAGGACGGTCAGGGCCGTCCGCCGGTTGCTGCCACACACCGACTGATGCCGGAACCACGCGAAGTCATGGACTGGACTCCGGACAAGCTCCCCATGTCCGGAGTCCAGAGCAGGGCTCATCTCCGGTATACGGGACGGGGCATGACAGACAGTCGGGTAACAGTCACCCCGGTCGTCACTCCAGTTGTCACCCCGGCGGCACCGGTCCGGCCCGAGGAGTACGACGCCGCGACCCGGGCCGCGCTGGAGCACATCGACGGACAGGCCGTGCGCGCGGTCGCGGACGGCCGACCGGAGCGTACCCGCAAGGGCTACGCCCAGGACTGGGCGAGCTGGAGCAAGTTCTGCGGCGACAGCGGCGTGCAGCTGCTCGCCGTCACCTCCGGCACCCTGGTGATGTTCGTCGAGTGGTTGTGGACCCAGCCCGGCTGGAAGGCGGGCACCTGCACCGCGCCGCGTCGGTCAGCGTCAGCGCCGGGTCGCGCACCATGCGGGCGGCGGCGCTGTGACGAAGGTTCTCCTCTGCAGTGGGTCCTCGGGCACGCGCATCTGACCACGACCGAGATCTACCTCGCGCCGCACCAGGACGAGGTCGTGGCGGGGGTCCTGGCCCGGCCGAGACCATCGAGGCCCATCGCGCCTTCATCGCCCGCCGCAGGGCCACCCGACCCAGCGATGAGTATCGGACCCCCACCGAAGAGGAATGGGACGCTTTCCTTGCGCACTTCGAGAAGCGCAAGGTCTCCATCGGCACCTGCGCTCGTGCCTTTTCAAGCCCCTGTGTTCATGAACACGCTTGTGTTCGTTGCTCGCTCCTCCGGCCGGACCCGGCCCAGCGCGGCCGGTTGGAGGAGATCCGCGACAACCTCGTTGTCCGCATCGCCGAGGCCGAGCGCGAAGGCTGGCTCGGCGAGGTCGAAGGACTCCGGGTCAGCCTGGCTGGCGCCGAAGACAAGCTCGCTCAAATGGACCGACGAACTCCCGGCGGCACGGCGATCAACCTCGGCATGCCACGCATATCACCAGCTCATCCCATCCGGGAGGAGGAGGGAATAGCTGCGCTGAGACAATCACTGGATGACCAGCAATGAGATCCGGTTCGACAGCCAGCAACGTGGCGACGGCGGCGTGCTCGTGATCCTCCCCCGCATCGACGGAGCACCACTTACCGAGCTGATCGACAGCTTCGAGATCGCCGCCGGGATGCAGCCCGCAGGCGACGCCTACGGTGGTCTGATTCCGCAGTTCTTCCGGTTCGGCCCGATGCAGGACCACTTCCTCGGACGGTCCACCAAAGCGTTGGGGCCGAAGACACCCGTTCTCGGCTGTGAATGCGGCGAGTGGGGATGCTGGCCTCTCATGGCCCGCATCACCACGACAGCCGACCTCGTGATCTGGGACTCCTTCGAGCAACCCCATCGCAAGTCCCGCGAGTACACGGCATTCGGTCCGTTCCAGTTCGACCGTCACCAATACGATGACGCCCTGCGCGCGCTGAACGCCGCAATCGGCCCCGACGAGACGTGATTCGCACCCGCCAGCGCTAGTTCAGAGAACCCTGCGTCCGCTGCTCCCTTCTTCGCCCCGATCCCGCCCAGCGCAGCCGTCTGGTCGAGATCCGCGACAACCTCTTTGACCGCATTGCTGAGGCAGAGCAGGAGGCCTGGCTGGGCGAGATCGAAGTACTCCGTGTCAGCCTGGCCGACGCTGAGTCCAAGATCAGCCAGATTGACACGGCGGCCAGAGGCGAGCCCGTACTCCTCGGCATGCCGGCACGGCGATAGCCTCTCTGCACCGCCTTCGGGGGTCTTGGTAAATGGAGGAGGCCGCCTGGAAAGCAGTCTCGCGACAGAACGCAGTTGACCGTTGTGACGGCCTGAACGCAATCAGGTTCCGTTACCCGGACGGGGAGGGATCAAGCTCTCTGCCGGCTTGCGGGGCATCCGTCCGGGGACAAGAAGGGCGACGAGCACGGCCCGGCGTCCACCGGGCAGTCCTCGAGAGACATCACCCGCTCACACCACCTGCAACGCAAGTCAGCTCGAGCGCCCACTGCGTTGAGGCGCCTCACCGCTTCCGTCGCGGCCTCGAACCATGTTCGGTCGACAACCGTCGTCGGAGCGGCTTCAAGCAGCTGCTTGCTTCGCCATGCGCTCAGCCCAGTTACTGAGCGAACCGCTTGGACAAGGTCGATCCCTTGATCGCCGCTAGAGGACAGCAGCACGTCGAACTCCGGATCCTCCACCATCCCCCCATCGGACCAGCCATACCGTCTGGCAGACAAACCGCCACTACGGCACATCAGATCATGCTGCCTGGATCCCCTCTCAGGCTTCAACGTCATTAGCCAGGCCGAAGCTGATGGCGCCAGCCCAGATGGTGGTGGGGGGCACGACGGACCTCCGTGACAAGCCCCGAGACCTGTGGGATCTCGGCTTCCGTGGCCGAATCTCACGGCCGATGACCACTCGGTGGCCGATCGGCCATACGTCTGAGACAGGCTGGTCAGCCTCCCATGGACAGTCTCCTAGCAGCGCGGCCTTTCGGCCACTGGCCGACGTGTCAACGGTCAGGGGGCGGGTAGGACAGCGGGGGTCCCGGTTGGGCGGCTCTAAGATCCTTCGCACACCGCCGCGGCGGAGACCGGCCGATCGTCAGATTCGGGAGACCGATGCGACTTCGAGGCCCAGCGATATGTGCAGCCGCGGCGCTGCTCGGCCTGACCGGATGTACCACGGGACCGAGCGCGCCGCACCACGCAGGCCATACGACGGCACCTGCAACACGGCCAGCCACCTCCCGCGGCCCATCGCCCCGCATCCTCCCCGACGTCTCTGACTGCGCCAGCCCGACCGCTGGCGACCCTGCCGCCATCCCCGACCCCTCCGCCCCGGCCTACGCGGGTCCAGGCCCGCATCGCGTCGTGATCGGCCAGTTCGTCGACACGGCTGGAGAGGACATGAATTATGCGGGCGGGCAAGAATTCGACCTGCCCGCCTCCTGGGTGTCCTTCGCGGCCGACCATCTGCTCCAAGACCCCTCGCACGCCCAGCTGATCGTGTGCCTGACCGGCCTGCGAAGGACAAGCACCAAGGCCATCGGGACCTGCGAATACGACTTGGCGGCTGCGGATGTCTACCCGGCCCGCCTCACCTATGAGGTGTTCGAGGCCAAAACCGGGCGGCGGCTGGCACGCACGACGATGCCCAGCGGCGAAGCCGACATCGACGTCTCCTGCCCGGAAAGCGTGGTCTCCACGGCAGGCGCCACTGCCCCGGTCGCTCAGGCGCCGAAGGGCGCGACCTTCCGGTCCTGGCTCCGTCCCCTCATCCTCGGCCCGGCACGGTGACCCATCCGCGGCACTGAACGGCCGACCCGCCTGGTAGCGGTTCGTCAGTCCGCGTTGCAGACCGGGGCCAGGAAGTTGAACGGACTGCCGCGAGGATCCGAGGATTTGGACACGCCCGTGAGACTGGCCGGTTGGACACGGTGTGAGACACCGTGAGAAGCCACGCCGCCGTGGACGACCACTCCCGCCTGGCCTACGCCGAGATCCTGGCCGACGAAAAAGGCACCACCTGCGCGGCCTTCCTCACCCGCGCGGCCGCGTTCTTCGCAAGCCACGGCATCGCCCGCATCGAGCGCGTGATGACCGACAACGCCCGGACCTACCGCACCTCCGGCGCGTTCCGCGAGGCCTGCCAAACCCTCGGCGTCAAGCAGAAGTTCACCCGGCCCCGCTGCCCCTGGACCAACGGCAAGGTGGAGCGCTTCAACCGGACCCTGCAGGCCGAGTGGGCCTACCACCAGGTCTTTGCCAGCAACACCGAGCGCTCCGACGCACTCGCGCCCTGGCTGCACTTCTACAACACTGGCCGCCGACACACTGCGCTCGGCGGCCAGCCACCGATCACCCGACTGTCACCAAAGTCATGACCGAGTACATCTAGCGCCACAATGGCCTCCCTGGAAGCCTTGCAAACGGCCTGGCCCCCAGACGAGGTTCCAGACGGCGGGATCGGCGCTGCGGATCACGGAGGCCAGGCAGTCGAGGGTTTTCAGGACGCGTGGGGCGCCCAGCGAAACCTTCCCTCCGACATACGCGCAGTCGATCTCGTCTTTGCCACGGGATGATTGCAACCGAACACCGCCAGAACGGCATGTACGGGGCATGAGAACACCGCACCCCGTGCGCTCGCGCTGGCGGCCGTCGGCCTGCTCGACGACGCCCTCGCTCTCGACCTGCGACGGCCCCAGGACTACTTCGGAAGGGTCTGGAGCACCGCCTTCCGAGCCCGAGATCTGGCCCACACACAGCACGGAGACGATGCCGCATGACCGCCTCCACAGCGGCCGCCATCGCCGCCCTTCGCCGGCAGACCCAGGACAAGCTAGCCCGTGTTGAGAAGGCGCTCGGCCAGCTCCGCCGCGAACGCGGCCGCCTGACCGTCCGGGCCGTCGCCGAACGAGCAGGAGTGTCCGCGACATTCCTCTACGAGAACACCGACGCACGGATCCTCGTCCAGAACGCCACGGCCGACCACCGCAGCCGCCACGACCGCCAGGCCCAGCAGGAACACGACCGGATCGAGGCGTCCTGGCGGGAGCGTGCTCTGAACGCCGAGGCCGAGCTGACCCGCCCCCAGAAGGAGGTCTTCGCTCAACGTCATCGGATCGAGGAACTCATAGGACAGCTCCGCGACTTCGACCAGATGGTCCCCGGCGAGTCCCTCCAGACCCTGACCACCGAGAACACCACCCTCAAGCACCGCGTCCACCAGCTCACCCGGGAGCACCGCAAGCTCCAGGAGCGGCTCGAAGGCGCACGCTCCAACCTCCGCTTCGCCGAGAAACGCATCGCCGACCTCGAAGCCCAACTCCTTGAACAGGACCAGCCATGACCGACGAACCAACCGCCGAAGTGATTCGCCTCGACGGCGACCAGGCTGCCTTGGCTTTGTCACTGAGAGCCGAGTTCTGGCAGCACCAAAGCTCCGCCCGGTGTGCTCGCCTGGTGCGATGATCATCCTCGTGTTTTCGCTGCCCACGATGGAGTGAGAGGACGAAAAGCCGTGGATGTGTATGAAGCCGTGGACAGTCGCCGGGCCGTGCGGGCGTTCAGCGATGAGCCGGTATCCAAGGAAGTACTCGAGCGAGTGCTGGCGGCAGCGACGCGGGCTCCGTCGAGTGGGAACCTCCAGCCGTGGCATGTCTATGTCGTGACCAGCGAGCCCTTGGCCGAACTGAAGAAGCGTGCGACGGCCAGGGCACTGGCGGGAGACCCGGGTGATGAGCGGGAGTACCCGATGTATCCGCCCGAGCTGACCTCGCCGTATCTGGACCGTTTTTCCGCGGCGGCCGCCCAGCGGTACAAAGCGCTGGGAATCGAGCGCGAGGACCCCGACAGGCCCATGAAAATCGCCGCCTTGAACTCGGAGGCGTTCGGGGCGCCGGTCGTGCTGTTCTGCTACCTCGACCGGGCGATGGGGCCCGGTCAGTGGGGGGACGCGGGGATGTACTTGCAGACGGTCATGCTGTTGCTGAGGGCGGAAGGGTTACACAGCTGCCCCCAGGTGATGTGGACGATGTATCGCGAGACCGTCAGCCAGATGGTCGGAGCCGATGACGGGCTCGTGCTGTTCTGCGGTGTCGCGGTGGGATTCGAGAAGGAAGGCGTGCCACGGCTGCGTACCGGGCGGGCGGACATGACAGAAACAGTGAGCTTCATCGGAGTATGACCTGCTGACCCTCGCCGCGGAGTCCGCCACGTCACGGACATCCACGCGACGCATCCATACAGTTCACAGCCCATCCGATCAGAACGACGCTCGGTAAAGATCACGTCCCGGCGGGGCCATTTCTCCGGCCGCCCGCCCTTCGGGGTCTGGCAGGCCGGCACCGGCAGGAGGGATCTGAGCAGGGCCCACTCGGCGGCGGTGGTGTCGGAGGGATAGGTGCGTGGGCGCATCGCGTCCCCTTGAGTTCGATCACAGTGGTCAGGCGGCGCTCAGCAGGTCGAGGGTGGTCTCGACGGCGTTGAGCTGGGTTTCGACGTAGGCGATCCACTTGTCCTGCGGGATCAGTCGGCCGTGCGGGGCGACCGTGCCGGTCAGCAGACGGCCGAGTTCCACGAAGCACTCGTGGATCCGCGCGATCTCGTACTTGCGCAGCACGTCGGCATCCCCGCTGAAGCGATAGCCCTCGCCCAGCGACCACACCACCGGCGGCCAGTCCTTCTCCGCGGCCTGGTCGCGCAGCATCGCCAGCCCGTCCTGGACCTGGCTCCGGGTGAGTTCAGTCGACTTCACCAGCTGCGAGAACGTCACCCCGACGCCCTGGGCCTCGTGGAGGACCTTGCGGATGCACTCGGCGTGCGAGCGGGCTGCGTCCCCTTTCTTGCGTGGTGCTCGCCAGGACCCGGTGCAGGTGCCAGCTCACCTCCGCGCGCCGGTGCCCGGCCGGCCACCGCGAGGCCGTCCAGCGGCGAACGCTCAGCGGTCCCCGAGGACAGCGAACGCGAAGGCAAGGCGACGGTCCAGCCAATCTGCCTTGATCGTAAGCAGTTTGATGCTCTGGGAGATCATGACCAGCTCGCCGCCAGACACCCACTCCAACGTACGGCTCTTGCGAACAGGGCTGCTGTGAGTGTCGTCAGGCCCCATACCGGTCACGGCGTTCAGTACCTCTGGGACGACATTGTCGGCTGCCCGCTGAGCAATCCGCTTGGCGTTGAACCCGCTCCACTGATTACGCCCAACAATTTCCGGGTGTCCGGGCTGCTCGATGCGCCAAGTGTGCTTGAAAAGTTTGCTGGATTGGGGAATGCGTCGAATAGCGCCGATTCCCTCTCCATGTCCATCGAACACCTGGATGCGGCGTTCGCTGCCCTCGTCCCCCTCGGCGACGAGGTAACACAGCAACTGCTGCGCTTCGGGGTCCTCGTACAGGCACGGTTCCATGGCCGACGGCGGCGCGGGAGGGGCGACCGCAGCGACGTAGGCACAGGGAGCGAATACCTTCGAGTTGCCCGCACCCTTGGAGACGCGGATGGCACGCGGGCCACGCACAGGACGGGCACGATTCTTGGTGACCGGACGCTCCACAGTGCCGATGGTGAACTCTCGTACCCCAGCCCACGCGACAGCGGGCACAGGGGCCTCCTCCCGTGCCCCACCCCTCCCGAACGCCACGCCGTCTCCTCACTACTCGCGCGTACCACTACGGCGTAACCGTAGCCTCCTGCCGATACGGCGGACCGAGGGAGGCAAGACCGTCCTGCTCGTCGGGAACGGTGTGGAGGCGGCCCTGGGACATCGGTGATGGGCTTGTTGGAGGAGCCGGAGGGCTGCCCGGGTGCGGGCGCGCCCAGGTCGACGGGCTGAACACGCTGCAGATCCTTGCGGCGCGCCGCTACCTCTACACCCGTCCGGGCAGCGCCCTACGGCCCTTCATCACCCGGCAGATCTGCGGCACGGGCCGTCGAACGAACCGCTCACCGGCACGAAGTGAGCCAACAGGGCGGCCGCTTTCGCAACTTCACCCGGCTCCCCGGAAACCTCATGTGCCCCGGGGACCTCCCTCGTCACTAGAAACCGCGAACACTGGCCGCGCCGTACCCACTTGCGCCCACCGCTCACGCCCCGGACCCGCACCCGCTCAACAGTCTCCGGCGCACTTGCAGCGCGACCCCAGCGCACGCGCCTGGCTCGCCGCACCGCAGGGGGCGGGTGCCGCTGGGCAGTGGCCCGACGAATTCACCACCCTCGCCGGCGACTTCATCGACTGACCGCACCCCGAGGAGGCGGAGTGCCGCACGTCACTGCGGCTCGCGCGCAGGGAGGGAACAACCCCAGGCAGTTGACCGTTCACCTACATGTGGCTGCGGAGGGGACAGTGTCCCCGGGCCTCACCCATAGCCCATGGGGACGATCGTCCGGCTGAAGCCCGATGGAGCCTTCCGCCGAGAGGTGACCGCCCTCCGCACGTCACCACCCCACGGCCCCGGCTGGTCTCCCCCGTCCAGCCGGGGCTTCGCGTTCCGTCGTGCCGCGCCCCAAGTCCACCGTGCAGCGCACTCCGGAGGCCGCTGCGAGCGTGAGGGCGGGGCGTCCCGTGGCGGTCCGGCCGCTGCAGCGGGCGGGCGGCGTGATCGACTTCGCCGCGTGTGAAGCCAACCAGGCCGCCGGCGGAAAGACGGGGGTGGTCCTTGACCACTTCAACATCTGCCAGCACAGATTCAACACCCCATGGCCCGAGTCTGCCCGACGCCCCCGGGGGGGGAGCGCGTGTTTTTCGCGCCGGGCGGCCGGGTTGCGGGGTGCCGCGGGAGTGATTTCATGGAAGTAGGCGCGTGCGCGGGTCTTCCGAACCGGAGTTGCCCTCGGAAGGAGAGCGCACGATGACGAAGATCGTCCGCCACCCCCCGGGCAAGGAGCGACCGCGCCACGCGCCCATGGCGACGCTGGACCTCAGACGGGCGGGGAACCGGGTCGGACGTATCCTCGTGGGCCGCTGGCACACTCTGACGATCAGTCTGGAAGCCCGCCGCGGGACCACCCGCCCGAAGAAGTGGCGCAGATGGGTCTCCTACGCCAACGGGACCAGAATCGTCTGGACCATTGCCGTCCTCGCGGTCCTCGCCTGGTGCGGGGAGGGCCTCTACATCCTGATCTCGGGCGAGTCGACCGGCTTCGAGGACTTGCGGAAGAACGGAGGATTCGACGCCTTCCTCCGCTTCGTCGGTCCCGTCCTCACCGCTTCGATTGCCGCCGCGCTCTTCCTGTTCTGGTGGTACAGCTGGAGCAAACGGCGTTACCTCACCAAAGCCCGCAAAAATCCGGGTGGACTGGTGCTCACGGCCGGGCCGGAGACCGCCGAGATCGTGGGGCGCGAGGAGATCGCGCAGGTCATCGCCCAACGGCTGCGCGAGCGCAAAACCCGTCGGCCGTATCTGCTCGTCGGCGGCGTCGGCGTCGGAAAGACCGCAGTCCTGGTGCGGCTCACCGAACTGCTGGCCCGGCAGCGCGCCGTGCCGGTGCCGGTCCGGCTGCGGGACGTGGCCGACGGGACCGACCTGAACTTCGAACGCCTGGCCAAGCGGCGCTTCGCCGAGGAGGCGCCCCCGGGCATCCTGGCCCGCTCCAAGAACGATCGGGTCTGGCAGCAGCTGCTCGCCGACGACAAGCCGGTCGTCATCGCCGACGGCCTGGAAGAAGCCCTTCTCGACGACAACCTTCAGCAGAACCGGGACAACATCATCCGCAGGGCCATCGAGCGCGCCCAAGAGGAAAAGCTGCCGCTGGTCATCGCCTCCCGGCCGCACAGCCCGCTGGAGAGCACCGCCGCCGCGATCGTGGAGCTGGAACCGCTGAGCGAGGAGGAGGCGCTGCGCTTCGTCGAGGCGCACGTACCGGAGACGGACGAGCGCCGCGTGGACTGGATCGTGGAGACGGCGGAGGTAACCGAGTCGCCGATCTACCTGCAGATCGCCCGCGAACTGCACCAGCACGGTCTTCTGGAGCGCGACCGGCCCCGCGAGGACGAGGATCGCCTGGACACGCGTAGCCGCGACCGCGGCACGCTTCGGTTGTGGCTGATGGAGACATGGGGCTCGGCGCTGATCGAGGGCCGGCTGCGCGAGGATGTCGCGGTTTCCCCGCAGGAGCGCAAGGACACCATGGAGGTGGTGTCGGCCCTGGCGTGCATCGGACTGCTCCAGGACAAGCTGGAGGTCTCGTTCGAGGAATTGCTCGACCATGACATCCACCCTGGTCCGGCGCGGATCGCGCAGGCGCACGCGGAGCACGTTTGGACCAACAGTCGTCGTCGCTTCGACAAGTACGGCAAGCGCACGAAGGCATACTCCGAGTGGCACCGGCAGCAGATCTGGAACACGCTCTGCGGCCGGCTCGGCAAGAAGGCGGCCAAGAGCCTGCGCGGCGGGAACATGGTCCAGTGCAATGCTGTGCTCGCCCGCTTTGCGGGCAACGCGGACAAGCTGAAGCTCGTGGAGGGCTTCGAGCGGAAGGTCCGCTTCCCGCACAGCATCATCCAGGCCTACCTCGGCTACCGCATGCTTGACCACCTGCAGGAGAACGACGCCGGAGCGGCGACCGAACAGGCACTCCAACCGCCCGGTCCCAGCCGTGAGTTGCTCATTGCCCTGGTGCTTCTGTCCCGCCGCCGGGCGGCAAAGCTCACGGACAAGGGAGGCAGTGTCCGAGCCGAGCTGAGGAAATGGAAGGACGAGCGGGGGCGCCGGGCACCAGTGGGCGGGCGCACCCTGGCCCACCGGCTCCTCGTGGCCGCGAACCGCCGCCCGGACGACCCGAAGGTCCTCGATCTCTACGCGGCCGCCCTGGAGATCGAAAGTGTGGAAAAGGACCCGAGACTGCTGCGCGACATCGTCTCCGCGGTGCGAGGTCGCTGGAACCGCATCAAGGGGGATCACCGCACTCTCGAGGACGCGAAGTTGAGGCTGCTCAAGCAACTCGGCGCGGGGCTGCGGACGGCCAACAAGAAGATCGACACCTCGCGGCTGTACTGGCAGCTCTTCCAGATCGGCAAGGCGGAGCCCTCCTACTCCGTTCGCCTGGCCGCCGCCCAGGAGTTCGGCACCGGCGGCAACGCGGCGTTCGCCGTGATCCGTGAGCGGATCGGTCTGCACAACGACCCCTTGACCCAGTACGACAACGAGATCAGAAAGCTGAAGGCTTGGAAGAAGTGGCAGTGCGACGACTGGGCCAGGAAAATGAAGAAGGAGAGGGCCGCCCGCAGCCCCTCGCAGGACGCGTTGTCCGAGGGCATCGAAAAGCTGCAACGCGACCGGAAGAAGTTCAATCGGGAGTACCGGCAGCAACGGCTGGAACTGTTCAGGGAGTTCGTGATGCGAGCCTGGATGCTCCCCATGCTCCTGGGCTCCGTCGACGACGCCCACCGTGACGAGGCCCGGGAGCGTCTAGACAAGTGGCTGCGCCACCTCGACCCGAAATCCACTGGCGGCACCCCCGACCTGCCGCTCGCTCTGGAGGCCGCGCTGGCCCAGGGCTTCAAGTACGCGGCCAACCGGCGGCAACGCCATCCGGACGCGTATCCGGGTGGTCGCGCCGACCTGATCCGGCAGGCGGAGACCGTGCTGCGGCAGTCCCGGTGCTGGTACGCGCAGCTCTGCCTGATCCAGGCGCTGTGCCTGTGGGAGCTCCCAGACAGAGCTGGCCGCTACGACGACCGCGACGGGTCGCACGAGCCGCCCCCGGCGATCGGCGGGACGACCGCCGTACAGACCGTGGAGCGCTGGCTGTCGATGGCGGGCACGGTGAACAGGGCGCCCGGCGTGAACGGCGACTCACCCCCGCGGCTGCATCCGTTCGTCGCCGAGGCGGGCGACCTGGCCGCCCTCGCCCTGGAGACCGGGCAGCCCGAGCGCTTCCTCTGGGTCGACGAGAAGGGCGTCACCGACAACATCGGCTCCCGCACCGGCAATAGCGGGGCATACCGCAAGCACAACCTGTGGATCCCGCCCTCGGTCGGCTGGAGCACCCTCGACAGCCGCGCCCAGCGTCTCGTCGGCGACGTGCTGATCATGCTGAACCTCATCGAACGCGACGGGCACCCGGACGAGGTCGAGGATCGCCTGGCCCGCGCGGAGCAGCCCGGCATGCAGCTCCCGCCGTGCATTCGTACCGATCGCGAGCCGCTGCGGCCCGATAGGCCGACCGGCACCTTGGCCCCGCCCACACCGGGCTCGGCCTGTCTGCCCGACTGCAAGTTCCAGTTCTGCCCGTACCCGCCCCGCGGCTGCCTGCCCCGAAGCGAGATCCGCGAGCCGTTCTGCCGTCAGCAGCAGGCGCTGCTGCCCGGTCCCGTGCGGCGGTGCTTTCCCAGGATCCTGCGCAGGAAGACACCGCACTGGGTCGGCATGCGCGTCCGGGAACTGGACCGGTTCTGGGACGCGATGGCCGGGCGTACGCGCAACTGACGTGGAGCCCCGCAAGTTCAGAGAAGGTCGGTGTACAGCTTCGTCGTCAACTGGTTGCCGCAGCCGCCCAGCAGGAGCCCGCACCAGAACGTGTCGGGCTCGTGCCGACGGCGGAAGACGTCCAGCTCGATCGCCTCCATGGGAAGCATCAGCGGCTCTTCCGACTCCACGTTGCCCAGCACCGCCGTCTGCCTGACGGCGATGACCAACTGGGCCCTGTGGGCGCTTCAGTGGTACGGGCCACAAGCGGGCAAGTGAACCAGGGCCGAGCACCGGCTGTTCGGAGGAAGCGCGAACCGCAAGCCATTCGCCGACCGACCACCTTCCGCGCCCTGACAGAAGCTGTGCCCCCGTGTCATGCGACCGTTCGCACGGCATTGCCGACGACCTCCGCCAACTCGTCGGCGGACTCGGGGGTCAGGCGGTAGAACCCCTGGAGACTGGCCGAGCGTTCGAGACGGCCGTCCACCACGTATTTCAGGCCGCGGGTCTGGCCTCGGCGGTTACGCCAGGTAAGCCTCGCCAGAAGATCGCCGGGGATCGGTGTATCGAAGCGTACGGGCGTCGCGTCCACGTGCACTGCCGCAGCGCCGCAGCCGCCGGCGCCGAGCATCGACCAGTCGCCGTGCCCGGGAAACGCCGGGTCCTGCCACGTCGCGGGGGCGGTGCCGCAGCAGTCACCCCGCTCCATGTCGATCACTCGCATCCGGCTCACCACGGACACGACGCGCCGGTTGACGTGCAGCGCGTACACCTCGTCCCCAACACGGGCACCCGACCAGGCGGGCAGGGAGGAATGGACGCCGCTGAAGGCGACCGGCGGCCGCTCGCCCACGCGGCCCGTCTTGCGCAGGGCACGGCAGGTGTCATGGGTCCACAAGACGGTGAAGGCATCAGACATGCCGTGATCCTAGGAACGAGCACTGACAACCAGCCCAGCCGTCGGAGCGGTCGACGATCTCCGAAACGAACAGCGTCTCCGCCGGCAGCAGCTGGACCAGCCTGCCGAGCAGGCCCCCCGCTCAGCCGCCCGCCGAAATCGTTGGCGCGCTGATGATCAGAGCTGATTCCGCTGCCCCGCGTTGCCCGTTCAGGCGAGTCCAAGTCTGCTGAGTGCCGTGGTCCAGTCGGTGACGATGGCCTGCTGTGCGGCGGCGAGGGTGACCTTGCCGGAGCAGACCGCGGTGTGCAGCTTCGTCTCCACTGGGTCCTTCTTGTTGTTGACCCCGGTCCCCGACTTGTGGCCGGGATCCGGCGGCTCGACCCACAGGTTCCGCGGGTCGTTGGGGTCGCCGCCGAGCTGCAGACTGACCAGGTGGTCGTACTCGGCATCCCCCGGGGGCCTGGTGTAGCCGTAGGTGACGGCGTTCAACTCCTTCTCCTTGCCGGTGACCGAGGTGGGCGGCCGGATCTCGGAGGTGTAGCCGCCCTTGCGGCAGATCGTGGTCTTCAGGTTCGCCTGGGTGACGGCCGGGGAGATCGCGCCGGGCGTGCACTTCGGATCCTCCAGCGGCTCCCCCTTTTCGTACCGGTAGTGGCAGCTGCCCGCATCCGGCTGCTGCTGCACCGTGTACGTCTCCTGCGGCCCGGCCCCCACGGCGATCGCCCGCCCGGACGTTCCGCCCGCAGTGCCGGTTCCTGACGGGCCCGCCGCCGGCGCCCCGCTCGGAGATACGGCCGAGCCACCGATCGAGGCAGAGGAGCACCCTGCCACACACAGTGCGGTCAGCAGTACGGACGACGCGGCGCGGGCAGCGGAACGCATGACGACCCTCACTCACGAGCAGGCAATGGCTGAGCAGATGCTGACCCACCCGATCGTCACCACACCGCGCGGACGGAGCACACACCCCATAGGACGAGGAGCGGCCGTGGCCTATCCGCTCGGGATTAGCCTGCTCGCCCACCATCAGTCGCAACGGGCGCTCTCGATGATGACCGGCTGGGATCCGAAGGCCCCTGCTGGCGGGCGGGAACCTGGTCCGGCGGGGCCGTGGCTGGATGATCCCGGGCCGGCCGATCCCACCGGAGGGGTGGTGGAGGTAGACCGCACCGTCAACGCGGTCGGATACCTCGGCCTGGGCGGAGACAAGGTCCTGATCGGCTGGCCGTTCGCCGGACAACGGGTCACCTTCCGGCTGGACGGTCGAGTGCTGCAGGTCCTCGACGAACAGAGGGTTCTGCTTGTCCTCTCCGCTGTCGGCGGCTGCCTGTGGCCGCCTGCGTGATGCCCCTCCGGCCGGACCGCCGCCGCAGCTGCCTCCGCCCGCCGAGCAGATCGCCGAGCGGACCGTCAGCAGCGTTGGCAGCTTCATGGTCGCCGGACAACGCATCCAGCTCGGCCGTGGCTATGCCCACCAGGTCGTCACCGCCCACCTGGCTGAGGACGTCATCCGCGTCTTCGACGGCCAGGAGCTCACCGTCCCTCGCGTCACCAGGAAGGAGGTGGTGGTCCGCAAGTCGGCGAACACAACCGCCGGAAGATCGCGTGCCCGCCGCGTCAGGAAGGCTCGGACGACTCCGCGGACGGCCAGTCGGCCAGCCGGGCGCGGGCTTCCTGCGCAATGACGGGCCACGGGTCATCAACCAAACGCGCAACTGTCGACCGCGGCGAGCGTGGATGGCCTGCAACGAGCCTCCGCACGGCGTCATGCGGATCGTCGACCAGCCGTTCCAGCAGCTCAGGCGGGCAGTTGCGCTTGCTGGCCACCCGGTCTCGGACTCGCCAGTCGGAATCCTTAATCAGCTCGGCCAGAATCTCCGACGGCACCGTTCTGTTATGCGCGGCCCAGAAACGCATGTCGGGATGGTTACGCACCAGGTCCCACCAGACTGCCAGTGGCAAGGTTGCCCACGCAGAACGGTTGTACTCGGCCGGTTCCTCACTCTCCCGCAGCCGGATGAACTCCTCCACGGAGGTGATCTCAGGGAAACGGTCCACCATGGCAGACAGTAAGCCACGATGTCTAGGTCAGACGTCAAGCATCACCTGACGCCGAACCGTCAAGCCTCACCCGAGACGCGACAGGGTAGTGGCGATTGATGATTGGCGCCCTACCGGGAGGGCTCGGCGACGTCGGCCACGGTCACGTCGGCGAGGCGGCCGGCCGGCCCGAAGTCGCCGAGTTCGATCGCGAGTAGCGCGGGCACGAAGGTGGGCAGCTCGATGGAGCCGCGCCGGACCTCGAAGCCGCAAGTAGACGTTGCCGGGGGAGAACCGAGCGGAGTGCTTGCAGCCCGCCTGAAGGCAGCGTCCCTCGGCGGCGAGCGCGAGTTGCTTGAAGGCGGCCGTACGGGCGCAGGAGCGGCAGGTCGGTCTCCGTCGCGTGCAGCAGCGGGAGCCCGTCGTACGCGATGTACGGACCACGCGGCGCCAGCGCCTCTGAGCAGCACGTGCTGTTGGCAGCTCGCGCCTTCCTCCGCGAGCAAAACCACATCCCGCGCACCGACGCGGGCCAGATCGTCCCCAGGCCACTCCCCCTGTGATGTGCGCGCGATATCCCCAATTCCTTGCCGCAACCTCAGAGGAACACCCGGGCTGGAGCCCGGTGGAGGTAGGAGGAGCCCACGCTGGACTGAGTCGCAGAATCGAAGGACTCCACGAGGATCTGCAGCCATAGATCCGATCGGGCAGGATGGCGGGATGCCTGTTGATGGACCATGGGAGCAACTGCGATCTCGACTGCGGATCGGCGAGTGCTTGACCGGGACCGTCGTACGCGTTCCCAAGCTCGGTGCCATCGGCATCTTTGTTGATCTGGGGCTCCCTGTAGGCGGCTTCGTCGATGTCCTCCTCCTCCCGCGCGACCCAGCCCGATGGCCGGAAGAGGGCACCGTGACTGACTTCGAGATCTGGTGGATGGACGAGCGCCCACAGATTCGGCTCAAGCCGGTCAAGTCGGCATACCTGCTTGAGGACTTCGACTCTTGGGTCGCCCAGCAGAACAGCGTCGCAGCCAAGCAATGGCTGCAAAGGGCTGGCGAGAGGCGCCGGGACGTGTAATTACCCGAGCGCATTCTCTCCGGACCGGGCCCCACGGCGATCGCCCGCCCGGACGTTCCGCCCGCAGTGCCGGTTCCTGACTGGCCCGCCGCCAGCGTTCCGCTCGGGGACGCCGGCAAGCCCCCCGAGCGAGACGGATGAACACGCCGCCACGAAGAGCGTGGCAAGCACTACGGACGATGCGACGCGGACAGCGGAGCGCATGATGACCCGTCACGAGCAGGCAGGAGCTGAGCAGATGCTGCCCCACCCGATCGTCACCACACCGCGCGGGGTCCCGCGCGAAGGAGCACACACGCCGTAGGACGGGGAGGGCCCGTGGCCTATCCGCCCCGGGGTAGGGCTACTTGTCCACGAGGTAGGCCTTCTCCCCCACCATCAGCGGCGCGTCGGACGGCCCCTTGATGTAAGGGCCGCGCCAGATCACCCGGTGCTCCTGACAGCTTCCGGAACGCTTCCCGAGGTGGAGCACCTGGCTTGCAATCTGCGAGTCGGGCATCGCTGCCGCAGTGACTCGCCCGGGCGGAGCCACCCGCGAGTACTCCTTAAACGCCTTACTCCGTTGCGCTGTCGGCTGCACCCCGTCGCCGGACGCCACCCTCTGCGGGGCCAATTGCCTGCGCAAGCCGCGGATCTCCTGTGAGGTCGCGCCCGTTCCGGCCAGCACGCACATCGATGGCTGATCCCTGTGCAGATCCTTTGACTCCTCCGTGGGGTCCATGATCCGATTCGCCGGGCTGGGTGCGGCAAGTGTCCACATCCAGCTGCATGTTGTGCGCACATGACCAGTGAGCGACTCTGTCGGGAATCTTGAGGTTCGGGGTCATTTACCCTGCCTCCACCACAGGGGCCGGGGCAGTCCTCGTTTGTCGAGGTACTGCTGGAACGCCGTGGGCGGGCGCGCGGGCCGCCATGCTATCGCCGGGCACTGAGACGGCCATGGCCCACCACGCGCCGGAGGTGCTGGACGAGCACTTCCTGGTCGACGGGCGCGGCAGGTTCCGGCCGCGCACCGAGCGCGATGGCCGGCCGCCGTCGCGGGTGCGGATCGAGGCCGCCCGCGCCAGTCGACCATTTCCATAAACTATGAATATAAAATTGCTATGCTTCGAGCATGAGTCGTCAAGACACCGCTCCTGGCGCGTCCGCCGCCATCGGGGCAGCCCTCTACGGCCTGGCCACCAGGGCCGCGAGACGCCTGCCCCGGGACATGAGCCTGACGTCCGCCGCCACCCTGGCCACCCTGGACCGGACCGGCCCGCGGCGCATCACCGATCTGGCCGCGGTCGAGGGCGTCACCCAGCCCGCGATGACCGCCCTGGTCCGGGTGCTGGAGGAGTCCGGCCTGGTCGAGCGGCGGGGCGACGCGTCCGACAAGCGGGTCACGCTGGTGTGCCTGACCGAGGCCGGCGCCTCCTATGTCCGGACGCGGCGCCAGGCGGGCGTCCACGCGTTCGAGCGGTTGATCGGCGAGCTCACCGGCGACGAGGTCGAGGCGCTGGTGGCGGCCCTTCCGGCGCTGAAGCATCTGGCAGAACTCGAAAGCCAGGACCGCGAAGGGCTGAAGCAGTGACCGGGCAGCCGGTCGGCGGGGTCGCGGTGAAGGCGTTCCCGGTGGCGCGTTCCGAGGCGCGGCTGCTGGTCCCCGCCCTGATGTTCATCGCTCTGGTCGTGGCGGCGGTCGCCAGCCTCGGGACGCCGCTCATCACCAGCGTGGCGACCTCGTTCCACGTCTCGCTCGGCAGCGCGCAGTGGACGCTGACCGTCGCGCTGCTCAGCGGCGCCGTCGCCACGCCGGTCCTGGGCCGGCTCGGAGCCGGCCCGCACCGGCGGGCCACGATCCTCGCCACGCTGGCGCTCGTCGTCGCCGGCAGCGCGCTCACCGTGCTGCCGCTGCCGTTCGCGTGGCTGCTGGCCGGCAGGGCGGCCCAGGGCGTCGGGCTCGGGCTGACGGCGCTGATGATGGGCGTGGCCCGGGACCACCTCCCCGAGGAGCGCAGCGCGGCCGTGATCGCCCTGATCTCGGTGGTCTCGATCATCGGGGCCGGCGTCGGCTACCCGCTGGCCGCACTGCTCGCCGAGCTCGGCGGGGTACGGGCCGCCTACGGCCTCGGCCTGGTCGTCACCGCCGCCGCCCTCCTGACCGCGTGGCGCTCCATGCCCGAAGCCCCCGAAGGCCGCTCCGCCCACGTGGACGTGGCAGGCGCGGTCGTCCTGGCCGCTGCGCTGCTCCTGGTGCTGTTCCTCGCCGGCGAACGGAATCTGTGGAGCCGGCACCTCGCCGTGGCGGCGGGCCTCGCCGTCGTCGCGGTGGTGCTGCTCTGCGTCTGGGCCGTCATCGAGCTGCGCAGCACGACGCCCCTGGTCGATGTGCGGGCGGTGCGGCACCCGGCGGTCGCCGGGGCGAACCTCGCCATGTTCGTCGGCGGGATCGGCATGTACCTCCTGCTCACGCTCATCACCCGGTACGCGCAGACGCCGCACGGCGCCGGCTACGGCTTCGGGCTGACGACCTTCGTCGCCGGGCTGGTCCTCATCCCGTTCTCGGTGCTGGGGTTCGTCGCCGGCAAGCTCACGCCGCGGGTCCGGACGCGGATCGCCGACCCCCTGCTCCTGGCCGGCAGCGCCGTCGTGGTCGGCGGCGGGTTCGCCCTGTTCGCGGCGGCCCGGTCGGACCTGGCCGAACTGTTCGCGACGATGGGCGTGCTCGGCTTCGGCGTCGGCGGCTTCTCGGCCGCGATGCCCGGCGTCATCCTGGCCGTCACCCCCAAGAGCGAGACGTCGAGCGCCATGAGCTTCAACTACGTCGTCCGCAGCGTCGGGTACTCCCTGGGCAGCGCCATCGGCGGCCTGATCCTCGCCGCGGGCACCGGCCCCGGCCACCTCTTCCCCGACGACAGCGCCTACACCACCGCGGCGCTGGTCGGCATCGGCGCCATGGCGATCACGACGCTGACAAGCCTCGCTCTCGCCCGCCGACGCTCGTCCGAGACCAACCCGTAAGTCAGATGCACTCATCCCAACACTGGAGGTTCCATGCCCAAGGGCTACTGGGTCAGCGTCTACCGCACCATTTCAGACCCTGAGAAGCTGGCTGCTTACAACAAGCTGGCCGCTCCGGCCGTCAAGGCCGGGGGCGGTCGGACCTTCGTCCGTGGCGGTCGGGTCGTGGCGCATGACGCCGGAATCGCCGAGCGCACCGTCCTGATCGAGTTCGACAGCTTCGAGCAGGCCGTCGCGGCGCACGAGAGTGCGGCCTACCAGGAGGCGCTGGTCGCCCTCTCCGACGGCGTCGAGCGCGACTTCCGCATCGTCGAAGGCATCGACTGACCGAGGTCCAGTCGGATCTTCACTGAAGCTCAGTGCGCGCCGACACGTCAGGCAGGGGAAAAGACGTGCGACTCAGACGAGTCCTCATGGCGATATCCGCGCTTGCCCTCACCGCGAGCGGAAGCAGCGCGGCCGTAGCCTCGGCCGACATCGCGGCTAACTCCGCACGTGCGGCAGCCGTTTCGCCGACACCGGAATCCAGCTCAATCGACAGACCGCAGGTTGTACAGCCGCGTAAGCACGCCAAGAGCACCGTGCCGTGCGACCAGATCCGAAAGCGAGCAGCGGCCCAGGGGAAAGCGACGGCTCTGTGCGTGGAGTCCGTCGCGGCCTCCGAAGCCCCCAAGCGGGTGGCACGGGCCGTCGCTGCAGCAGCTGCTGTCCGAGGGCAAGTCCCTGGCCGCGATCGGCCGCCAGCTGCGGCTGGACCACGCGACCATACGGCGCTTCGCCCGCGCACAGAGCCTCGACGAACTGCTGGTCAAAGCCACCAACCGGGCATCGATCCTGGACGAACACAAGCCCTACCTGCACAGGCGCTGGCGCGAGGGCTGCCACGACATCCCGCAGCTGCACCGCGAACTGCGCGCACGCGGCTTCACCGGAGACATCCAGTGCGTCCGCCGCTACTTCCGCCCCTTCAAAAAGCCGCACAGCCCCAAGCCGAAGAACCCGCCCGCACCCGCTCCCGAGCTGCGGCCCGCCCCGAAACCCCGGCGCGTCGCCCGCTGGATCATGACCAACCCCGGACACCTCGCCGAGACCGACGCGGCCGAGCTCAAAGAGATCCGGACCGCCTGCCCACACCTCGACGCCACCGCACGCCACGTCCGCGACTTCGCCGACATGATGCGCGATCTGAGAGGCGAGGAACTGCCCGCATGGATGGACCGCGTCCTCGCAGACGACCTGCCCGCTCTCCACTCCCTGGTCAACGGCATGAAGCGAGACCTGGACGCCGTCACCGCCGGCCTGTCCACGCACTGGAGCTCCGGCCAGGTCGAAGGCCACGTGACCAGAGCCATTCCTCAAGCGCATGGGCTACGGGCGGGCCAACCTTGATCTGCTCCGCAGACGCATCCTCCTCAGCACGTGATCGCTGAGCCTCGCCATATGCTGCAGGCCATCTGCGGGTTGATAGGGGGATCGGACACGGTGAGTGAATCGTTCTTGCTGATCTGCGACGACCTGCCGCACACAGTAGTCCTGACTGACGCTGGCCCCCGGGCCATCGAGATCGTGAAACTACTTCACAGGCAAACCGGGTTGAGCTTGTGGCACTGCAAGTCCCTCATCAGCAAACTTCCGACGAGCATCCTCGAAAAGGTGCCGGAAGAAGTCGCCACCGCCATGGTGGCCGAACTCCGCGCAGTCGGTGCCAGCGCTCATGCCGAAGCGAGCCAGTAGGGCCCCGGCGCCCTGATGGCCACAAGATCCCCGCCAGAGCCCGTAATTCCCCACCTCCCTGGGGCGTCGGGGATATCAGGCCATGTCCCCGCTCGGCCTTCCGTGCTGCTGCGGTCCTAGGTCGGAGGTCGGTGAGGGTGGGGCCCGGGCCGGTGGGTTGATAGCTGCCGAGCCTGCTGATTGGCTGGCCGGCATGACTGATCTTGGACCCGTCGCCTGGCCACCTGCCCCGATCAAGACCGAGAGGCTCGTGCTCCGTGAGCCCGAGGCTCGGGACCGTGCGGCGGTCATCGAGCTGCTGGCCTCGCCAGAAGTGGGCACCTACCTTGGTGGCCCTCGACCGCGTGACGAGCTCGAGCGCGCGATGCCGGGGCGCCCAGCCGGCGCCCCGGCCTTTTTATAGTCGATCTCGACGGAGCAATGATCGGCCAGATCACGCTCACCAGAGACACGGGGCACATTCGTCAGGCTGCCGGGGGCGGCCGAGCTCGGTTACCTGTTCCTGCCGGAGGCGTGGGGATGCGGGTATGCCGCCGAGGCGTGCGCGGCTGCACTCGGCTGGTTCGCCGGCGCGCTTCCTGGCGAGCCGGTGGTGCTCGCCACCCAGACCGCCAACGTCCGCTCGATGCGCCTCGCGGCGAAGCTGGGGTTCATCGAGGTAGAGCGGTTTGAGGACTACGGCGCCGAGCAGTGGTTCGGCAGATTGATGTCACCGGCTGGGGTGGGATAGCCGCTCCCGCCCCAGGCTCGTTCCGTCCGGTGCTCGGCTTACGAGTGGACCTGGGGTGGGAGAGCGGCAGCCCCGGCTGGGACATCTGTGTGCGTCAGTTTGGGCAGAGCACACTCGACACGGCGATGTTGATCTTCCTGGCCTCTTCGTCTGTGACCTTGTGGTCGCTGGTGGAGAAGCGGGCCTTGGCGGTCATGTCGGCGTTGCCGCCCCCCTTGATGGTTGAGCACTGGTTGCGCGCGTTGTCGACGGCCTTGTCCTCGTCGGTGACGAGGGTGGGGTCGATGGCGCTGAGGGCTCTGATGAGTTGGGCTCGCTTGGCGGCGTCGGGCTTGGCCGGGATGCCGGCTGCCTTCTCTGCGTCGCTGTAGTCCACGGACTTCGATGCCTTCGGCGTGCTGGCCTTGGTGGGCGCGGCCTTGTCGGCACTGCCGTCTTCGCCGGTGCAGCCGACGAGCGTGACTGCGAGCGCGGCGGTTACGGCCGCGATGGTGATGCGGGTGCGCATGATCCCCCCCTGGGATGTTGTTGCTGAGGGGACATCATCCACCAGTCAGACACGACGAAGCGCCAGCCGGGGGGACCGTAACTGGGGCTTCGTCGTGCGTCTTTGGTGCCGGTTGAGGGCACAGGTGACCGGGATCGTGACACGCGCCTGACCTGTGGTCAAGCGGCCGTGGCCTGCCCGCGTTTGGTGGCGAGGGTGGCGGTGTCCTGGACGGCGTACCAGGGCTGCGGGGGCTGCCGCCGGATCGGGTGAGCTGGCCGCGCTGGACGAGCTTGCGGACGCCGTCGAGGCTGATGGCGAGCTGCTGCGCGGCCTGGTGGGCGGTGAGGTGGCCGGGCCGGATGTTGAGCGACTCCATGGCCCCATGATGCCGTTACAGTAGCGGCGCCCGTCCTCCGTGTGGTCGAGGCCTCCGTGGTGCAGGCAACCTTCGCGGTGCAAGCTCGGCGGCTGGACGTCCCCGTCGTTGCAGACGAGCGTCTGTTCGTCGGGGCGCGGAGGCTCTTCTGAGGTGGCTGTGTAGACGATGGCGACGACCAGTAGCAGGCCGCTACCGCAGACGGCGCACCCGCACCACGATCCCGGACCCGAACGCGGCCACCCGCCCGGACCTGGTTCTGCGGGACTTCCAGCCCGATCAGGCAGGCCTGGACGCGCGCTGGTGCGGCGACATCACTTACATCCCAACCGACGAGGGCTGGCTGTATCTGGCCACCGTCATCGACATTTCCTCCCGCCGCGTCATCGGCTGGGCCACCTCCGACCACTTGCGCACCGAGCTGGTCGCTGACGCGCTGCGGGCCGCCTGCCGAGTCTGTCGGGGACCAAGCGCTCAACCATCAACACGACTCAAGTCGTACAGCGCGCCGAGCAGGTACCCGGCGAAGGTCCCGATCAGGACAATGGCCCAGCCGTACCAGCCCGGAAAGCGCCCAGGACGAGGGCGAGTTTCACGTCGCCGAACCCAAAGCCCTAGCTGATGAGGACGCGACTACGTCGTCGAACACCTCGGAGACCGGGCCGCCGTCCTGATCGTCGATGACACCGGCTTTCTGAAGAAGGGCATGATCTACACCCACCACGAGTCCTTGACCTGCGAGCCGCGGAGACCGGCCTACGCGGCCAGACCCGCCACCGCGGCGGATGTACTACCACCAGGCCACACGCGTGCCCTCCGGTGTGGAGTAAGGCCCTATCACGCCATCCGCTTCGGCTTCCTCGCCCAGCGGACGGAGTCGGGTCTATTGACGGCGGCCGGTGGCCAGTTCGAGAATGACACGTCATTCCGCTTTCCGCTGACGTGAGGGGAACTCCGTGCCCGGAGGTGTGGTCGACAAGCGGGACGCTATCCTGCGCGCCGCCGGAAAGGTATTCGCCGAACGCGGCTACCACGCGACCGGTATCTCCGACATCGCGCGGGAGCTCGGCGCCGGACACGGCACGTTCTACCGTTACTTCAAGAACAAGGAGGACATCGCGCGGAGCGTGGTGTCGCGAGCGCTCGGCCGGATAACGGACGCGCTGTCCGACGAAGACCCCGGCTCCTCGGAGACCCTGTCGCAGTACCGGGAGCAGGTCAGGCGGATCGGCCACAAGTTGTTCGAGCTCGTCGTTGCGGAACCGGAGTTGGGCCGCATTCTGTTCTACGACGCGATAGCCATCGACCGCGCCGAGCCCGACCTCGCGGGCCAGGCCATGGAGGCGGCAGCCGCGTACACCGCCGCGTTCATCCGCAACGGCCAGGACCGTGGCTTTCTGCGTCGCGATCTGGACGCCCATGTGGTCGGGCTCGCGGTGAACGGGATGATCGTGACCGGAGCCGTACGCCTGCTGCACGTGCAGGACCCCGCCGGCATGCGTCAGCCGTGGATCCACACGGTGGAAACCCTCATGTTCGACGGCCTCGGCTCCTCCTGAGCCGCAGGCCCGCAAGGACCGTTCATTTCTTCTGCCTTCGAAGCGGAATGACGTGTCATTCCGGATGGGAGAGCACGATGGTCCAGGTCGACGTCTTCTGGTCGTACGGCATCGGGGCAAGCTTCGCGACCGCCGCCGCGTATCGGCTCGTCAGCAGTCCCGGTTCGCCCCGCCGCCGCGTCCTTCGGTGGTCGGACCCGTACCTGATGGGCACCGTCCTGTACTGCTCGGTGCTGTTCGCACCCAGCGGCGTATGGCTGCTCTGGGGCTTCCCGGACTGGGAGACGATGCAGGTGGCCCGTGGGCACGAAGCGCTGCCCGCCTGGCTGGTCGCCCTGTTCGCCGCAACCAACGTGAGCCAGGGCCTGCTCGGATACTGGGTCGCTGCGCGGCTGATCGCGGCCGGCCGCGTGTACGCAGCCTTCCTCCAGGCCGGAGTGGGCTACCTCGGGATGTTCTTCATCCTGGTCCACGGCTGGGACGGGCGCGGGTACCAGCGGTTCTTCTCGGCCGACCGGAAGAACTTCGCGGCCTGGCCGGAACACCCGGGCTTCGGGCAGGTCCTGTCCCGCGTCGGCGACTGGCTGTCTTCGCCGGTCGCGCTGACGCTGTACGGGATGGGAGCTGTCCTCGTACCCGTGATGCTGGCAGCGATGGTCTCCTGGCTCGGGTCGGGCGAGCGTGAGCCGGGCAGCAGTGCGGCACCCGGGCACGTCCGCATCGTGCTCGCGGTGCTGGGTGCCGTCTTCGGAGTGGCGCTCGGCAGCGCCGTCGCCTCAAGTGTTCTGATCCATCTGCTGGACTGGTGGCTCGGCGTACCCGCCGCGGCGGCCCTCATCGCCGTGGCCGTCGTCCGGCGTGGGACGGGTGCGGCCCACCGCGCCTTCGGGCTGCTGGCCCTGCCCGACGCGCACAGCGGCCGCCCGCGGCACGTGCCGTCGGCCGGCTGACGGCGTTGGAAGGATCCCCAGTGTCACGACATGCCGGAAATTCGGCCATGCCCACGCGTCCACCACCGCGATCTCCACCTGCAGTCTCATCCAACTTCCGCACCCGCTCCCTGCGTCGCGTCCTGGACGCCACCATCGAGGCCGCTCTGCGGCCGGGAAGGACCTCCTGATGCCACGCCAGATCAGCTACCGGTGGCGCCTGCGCGAGCTGATGGCCGCCCGCGGCATGTTCACCGTCGCCCAGCTGATGCCGCACCTGACCGAACGCGGCATCACGCTGTCCTCCTCCCAGGTCCACCGCCTGGTCTCCGGCACCCCGGAACGGCTGTCCCTGCCGGTGCCGGCCACCCTCTGCGACATCCTCGACTGCACGCCCACCGACCTGATCGCCACTTCGGCCCAGAACCTCCCGGCCCGTCGGGCCGTCGGCGAGGAGGCGCCGGCCAACCTGGCCGCCCGCCGCCCCCCCGTTATCTTCTTCGCGGTCCTGCAAGAGGGCCGCTGGCCTCCGGGCCCGGCATGACTGTTCCCCCCTGTCGAAGGCATGACCTGGGGGGGTGGTGTCACCGGGCCCGAGGGGTGCCGTTGGAGACGCTGATGAGAGGTCCGACTACCGCCTGGCCAGGTGCAATGCCCGGCCGCTTGTGGGCGGCAGGTCTGCATAACGTGGATGCGCGCGTACGGCGCCATCGCCCCGGCCAGCACCGCACGAGCCCTGTTCAGGAGGACGGGTTGTACGACATCGACGACGTGGGCGTCTTCCTCGGCCTGGACGTCGGCAAGAGCGCCCATCACGGACACGGGCTGACTCCGGCCGGCAAGAAGGTCTTCGACAAGCAGCTGCCCAACAGCGAGCCCAAGCTGCGGGCCGTGTTCGACAAGCTCACGGCGAAGTTCGGCACCGTGCTGGTGATCGTGGACCAGCCTGCCTCCATCGGAGCCCTCCCGCTCACGGTCGCCCGGGACGCGGGCTGCAAGGTCGCCTACCTGCCAGGTCTTGCCATGCGGCGGATCGCCGACCTGTATCCGGGCGAGGCGAAGACCGACGCGAAGGACGCCGCGGTGATCGCGGACGCCGCCCGCACGATGCCGCACACCCTGCGCTCTTTGGAGCTGACCGACGAGATCACCGCCGAGCTGACCGTTCTGGTGGGCTTCGACCAGGACCTGGCGGCCGAGGCCACCCGCACTTCCAACCGGATACGCGGCCTGCTCACCCAGTTCCACCCCTCGCTGGAGCGTGTGCTCGGGCCGCGTCTGGACCACCAGGCCGTGACCTGGCTGCTGGAACGCTACGGTTCCCCGGCCGCGCTGCGAAAGGCCGGTCGTCGCAGGCTGGTTGAGGTGATCCGGCCCAAGGCCCCACGCATGGCACAGCGGCTGATCGACGAGGTCTTCGACGCGCTCGATGAACAGACCGTCGTGGTCCCGGGCACCGGCACGCTCGACATCGTGATCCCGTCCCTGGCCCGCTCGCTCGCCGCCGTTCACGAACAGCGCCGGGCTCTGGAGGCCCAGATCGCAGCCCTGCTGGAGGAGCACCCTCTTTCGAAGGTCCTGACCTCGATTCCGGGGGTCGCGGTCAGGACCGCCGCCACCTTGCTGGTCACCGTCGGCGACGGCTCCAGCTTCCCCACCGCCGCTCACCTGGCCTCCTACGCCGGCCTCGCCCCGACAACAAGGTCGTCGGGAACCTCGATCCACGGCGAACACGCGCCCAGAGGCGGCAACCGGCAACTCAAGCGGGCGATGTTCCTGTCCGCGTTCGCCGCCCTGCACGACCCCGCCTCCCGCACCTACTACGACCGATGCCGGGCCCGCGGGAAGACCCACACACAGGCTCTTCTCCGTCCGGCCCGCCACCGCATCAGCGTGCTGTTCGCGATGCTCCGCGACGGCACCTTCTACGAACCCAGAACCCCACGCCTCGCTTGACGAAAGACATAGAGGCACCCCCCCCCACGGATCCGGCTAACGCCCAAGGCGTGAGCGATGACGTCCGAGGAATACGAGCGGTGGCACGTCCGGAACTGCGCTCGTGTGCGATGAGCGTGCACCACTTGCACGCGACTCCTGAACACGCGGGCCCTCCAGTCCTGGGGCCGCACTCAACTGCCGGTCGCTTGCATCCATCCTCACCTCACCCAGCTCGGCAGTCGCCACAACCAGGCCTTCCCGGTCCCGCACTACCCAAAATCCTCATCGAGGCCCTGGACCACGCCGAGACGGCGATGCACACCGCCGAGGTCGCCGCCTACCTCAACCGGCCCCTGCTCGCCCCGCCCGCCACCGAGGACATCCGCGCCGACGCAGCGCCCGCCTGCTCGCCGAGCAGCGCGCCGTCCCGGCCCGGCTCCCGCCCGAGCGCTTCACCCTGCTCCGACATCCCCACCCGCTCTCCCGTGCCCGGCCGTTCGGCCCGGCACAGGCCAGGGCCAGAAGGAGGGCGCGCACCGCGCCGGTGCCGTCCGGGGACGGCTCTTGCCTCACGGTGGCGGTGGCGGTGAAGCGGCCGCCGTCCGAGGGGAACGCCAGCCGGAGCACCCCGTCGTGGCCTCCCTCGTAGCGGGCGGGAGTGAACCCCTCCAGGAAGCGCAGGCTCGCCGCGAGGGAGAACGGGCCGCGGGGAGTGAGGACGACGGCCTTCACGGTCAGCCTCCGTGCACGGTGAGCCGGTAGCCCTCGGGGCCGGTGAAGGAGAACATCGGCCCGAACGGGCTGTCCTGCAGCGGGGTGACGTCTTCCGTGCCTGCCTCCACGAGCTGCTCGCGCAGCGCGCTGGCGTCCGTGGTGCGCAGCCACAGCGCCACGCCCAGACCGGGGCGCGCGGCGCCGTCCAGGTCGACGCCCGGCAGCGGCTCGCGGACGGCGAACGGGATGGGGCTGGTGGTGAACACGACCGCGCCGGGCGGCGAGGCGGGGGCCCGGCGCAGCCCAAGGTGCTCCTCGAAGAAGGCGGCTGCGGCAGGCAGGTCCTTCACCTGCAGAGCGATGAAATCGGGGCCTTCGACGGTGGCGGGCATGGTTCCTCCAGGGCTGGGATGCCAGGGCATCTATGTCAGGACTTTGACATACCCGACTCTAGGTACCGGTTCTTGCGCATGTCAAAATGCTGACATGGAAGACCGCGCTCCCGTGCCCTCGCCCCACCCAGCCAAGGACGTCACCGAGCACGTGGGATACCGCCTCAAACGCGCCTCAGCCGCCCTGCGCAGCGCCATGGACCAGGCCCTGCGCGAGCACGACCTCACCGTCCCGCAGTACTCCTGCCTCGAACTCCTCGACGTCAAGCCCGGCCTGTCCAACGCCGACCTGGCCCGCGGCACCTTCGTCACCCGGCAGTCGGCCAACGTCGTCCTGCGCGGCCTCAAAGACGCCGGCCTCATCACCCGGCCGGCCACCACCGACCACGGCCGCGCCCTGCCCGTCCACCTCACCCCCGCCGGACAGCAGCGCCTGCACGCAGCCCGCAGCGCCGTCTACGCCATCGAAGAACGCATGATCAAATCCATCCCCGCACGGCGCCTGACGGCTCTCCTCGCCGACCTTGCCACCATGACCGAGGCCCTCGACGAGTGACCGCCTGGTCCTTCGGTGAGAACCCAGCAGCGTGACGTGCCGGCAGCGACGGAGCTTCCCGAGCCGGGGGTTGCGGCCCGCGTTGAAGACGAGGGTTGGCTGTGCTCCGCCGAATCCGACGTCGGGCGGGCCGATTTCGATGCTGCCGTCACCTTCTCGAGCCAGCTCGACGTAGCCGAGGACATCGCACCAGAATGCGGCCAGTCAGCCAGGGCCTTCCGCGTCGATGACGAGTTCGCTGATTCGGCATGCCATGCCGCGAGCATAGGTGCGCCAGCCCGGCCTCGTCCCCATCCGATCGCGGCGGTGCGGTCGTGAACCTCGGCATCATCGGCCAGGCGGCGGGCCTGTTCGCCGTCACCAACATCGACGACATCCTCGTCCTGGCCCTGTTCTTCGCCCAGGGCGCCGGCCACAAGGGCGCCACCCGCCGCATCGCCATCGGTCAGTAACTCGGCTTCGCCGCCATCCTGGCCGTGGCGGTGGCCCGGCTTGCGGCGCCACGTTCCTGCCCGAAAACGCCATCCCCTGCCCACACATGCGCGGGACGGAGGCTGCGGCTGGGCCAAGAGGCGATGTCCCTGCAGTGGTGAAGTGCCGGGCGGACACTGAAGTGTTGGCAGAGCGTCAGTTTCAGACCGACACTCCCCAGAGAGAACTGGGAACTGACAGCCCCGGCTGCCGCTGCGTGCTCTCACACGCGAGCTGGCGGCCATCGTGGACGACGACCCTCATTCTCCGTCACCGCCCTGACGGACAACTGTGAGCCGACCGCCGACTGCTGCGGCGCTTCGTCAAGGGCCAGACTCATGATGCGCGCAGCACCTGCAGCGTGACATCAGCTATCCCGCCCCCACAGAGCTCAGGGGCAGGCCCGAGCCTCCGTCACACCCGGAGCGGTTCACACCACCGGCCGTGGCCGTGCGTGAGATTGCTTTGAGATCCGCTGATCACTCTCACCGTATCCGGTCTCGAGGACCATCGTGACCTCAGAAAACCATGCCGCGCCGTGCCTGCCGAGTGGCCGCCCACTCCCTTGATCCGTCCGCCGTGACCTACGACACTCCCGAAATCGGAACCCGAATGCGGGCAGTGGCGAACAGCAGGTGACGATGCCCGCGACTTCAAGGGGAGTTCATGAACCGAAGAGGCGACCAGTGACGGTCTCACCGAGTGTGGGAATCCGCCACGCGACCGGCCCGGAAAGCGCCGGTGACTCCGACGCCTCGGTCATCGAACGGTCCTGGGCGGAGCCTGACGCCTTCGCCGGGCTGTTCGAACGGTACGCCGACGACATCCACCGGTACGTGGCCAGACGGCTCGGCGCCGACGTGGCCGACGATCTCATGGCGGAGACCTTCGTCATCGCCTTCCAGCGCCGCCGCTGCTACGACCTGTCCCAGCCGCACGCGCGGCCGTGGTTGTACGGGATCGCCACCAACCTGGTCGGCCGGCACCGGCGGACCGAGGCCCGCCGTCTGCGCGCGCTGTCCCGCGTCACCTCGCTGGTAGCCGACGAGGGCGACGACGGCGAGCCCCTGGCGGACCGGATCGCCGACAAGGTCAGTGCCGAAAGCTCCCGCGCCGCACTCGCCGGGGCGCTGGGCCGGCTTCCCGCCCGTCACCGCGACGTATTCCTGGTGATCACCTGTGGCGATCTCGACTACAAGGAGGCGGCGCAGGCCCTGGGCATACCCGTGGGCACGGTGCGCTCACGCCTGCACAGGGCCCGCAGCAAGCTGCGCCAGGCGCTGAGCGCGTCACATCCCGCTGTCCTGCACGACGCACACAAGGAGACCGATCATGGATGACCTCACCGCCGTATGGGACGCCGGCACTCCCCCGCTCACCGACGAGGCGCGCGCCGCCGCCCGTACCAGGCTGCAGCGGGCCATCGTCCAGGAGCGCCGCCGGACGGTGGCGGGCGGTATGCCCCGCCGGCTCGCGCTGCGCGGTGCGCTCGCGGGCACGGCCGCCGCGATGACGGCGGGCGCCGTCATCGCGACCATGCGGGAGGGCAAGGACACCGACGCGCCGCGGATCACCCCTCTCAGCGCGGCTCAGGTGCTCCACAAGGCCGCGGACAGGTCGCGGGCCGACGGCAGCCGACTCCCCGTACCGCGCGACAACCAGTACTTCTACACCAAGACCTACATCGAGCGGACATATGTCAAGGGCGGCAGGACCCGCACCTGGACGGACGAGAGCTGGATGTCGGTGGACGGCACCAAGCCCTCCTGGCGCCAGGAGCACGGAAAGGTCCACCACGACCCTCCCCTGACCAAGCACGAGGTGCGGTGGCCGCCCACCGTCTACTCCAAGCTCGCCACCATGCCGACGGACCCGGACAAGCTCCTCGACGCGTTCCGGCTCGGCGGGAAGAGCTCGCCTCAGGCGGACTCCATGGCGTTCTGGGAGGCGTGTCTGTTCATGCAGGGACCACGGGTGATGCCACCGGGGCTGCAGGCCGCCGCGTTCGAGGCGCTCGCGAAGATCCCCGGGGTCAGGCCGGACTACGACGAGGTGGACGTGCTGGGCCGGCACGCGGTGGGAGTGTCGTACCCCAAGGTCGATTTCACCTTCCTCTTCGACCGCCGCACCTTCGACTACCTGGGCATGCGTCTCAGGGGCAGCAGCAGCGAATACGTGCACGGCCACCTGCGGCGGTTCGGCTGGTACCGCGAGACGAGAAGCCTGCGACAGGTCGGTGTGGTCGACCGCATCGGCCAGCACCCCTAGCGGGCATGACCACACACAAGGCCGACCACAGACGGTATGCACCATCCGGCCGGGCAGGCTGGGCCCTACTGCCCGGTCACGTCGCACCGAGCCGACGGGACCGGCGAGAGCCGGTAGGCGTCCCCGCGGGTGATCACGAGGTCGGCTGTGGGCGGCGGGAAGGGGGTGCCCAGCAAGCGGGTTCCCGTGTCGGCGAGGGAGCCGAGCAGACGACGGCGGGAAGCCTCGGACTGCACGGTGTCGGCGCACGAGCCGATGGTGGGTGGGGCGAGCTGGGCTCCTGTCCCGGGGCCTGCGCGGCCGGTCACGGGGAGAGCGCACCCGACGTCGACACGGTGATGGCGTCCGAGTTGTTCGACCGGATCGATGCGCTGGTCACGTCCCGCCTCCCGGCTGCCGCCGCCAGCGGAGCGCAAGCGGCTGCGTCACGCGCACGGCCTGACGCTGGATGAGGTGGCCGCCGCCCTGAACGTGCGGCGGGCAACCGTCAGCGGCTGGGAGTCCGGCAAGACCGAGCCGCGGCCACCGGAATGGTTTTGTACGTGGGAGCTGACACCACTTGTCGCTCAGAGCGGGGAACGCACGGTTTCGCCAGAGGGCGATGTCTGTGAGTTCTGGCAACACCGGGGGCTTCGGTGGGAGCCTGGGGCTGCTCTGCGGGCTTGAGGGTGCAATGGCGCACGCGTCGTAGAAGGCGTCGATGTCGCGGGCGGCGCCGACGAGAAGCTTGGCCATCTGGCGCTTGCCGAGCACCGGGCCGCACCGGCGCCAGATCGCCTCCCGTGCCGCGTCGTAAGAGACGCGGGTCGCTTCGCGCACCGCCTCGCGGGGCCAGTCCGTGCGAGTGCCGGCCCCGCGGCAGCGACAGGACCGCATCGGCAGGGTGCACGTTGACCGCGTCCAGCCGCCGCCAGGCGCACCGGCTGACCGTCACCGTGCCGAACACCGTGGCCAGCAGGCGCTGGTGGCCCGTCTCCAGGCGTGGCCGGCGAAGACCGTCGGGGCCGATCACGTGCGGCCGGCGCACCGAGACGGCCTGGTGTTCACGCAGCGCACGCAGGTCGAGATGATCCTGCAGAAGCTGTCGCACCAGGTCACGCCCCCGCACTTCGAGGAGGCCCTCCAGCTGGTCATGGGTGAGATCGTCCCGAACCCACCACCAGCCCACTCACACAAAAGCCCAGCTCAGCCAGTCACTCGAAACGAGCCGGACCCATAGGAGATACACCCTGCCGGGTTTACGGCAGATAGGCCAGCGTGTACACGCCGGCTCCGCCGACGGTACAGAGCATGGTGCCGCCGGGATGCCAGGTGATCCCGAGCACAGGGCCTGCAACCCGGAGAGCACAGTGGCATTGACCATCAGCAATCTGCCATAGCCGCACGGTTCCGTCGTTGCTGGCGGTGGCCAGCAACGCACCATCTGGGGAGAACGCGCACTTCTCCACCCAGCTGGTGTGGCCGGTCAGTACCGCCTGCTCGGTGCCATGGGTAACCCGCCACAGCCGCACCGTCCGATCGTCGCTGGTGGTGGCGAGCAGAGCGCCATCCGGAGAAAACGCGCAACCGTTGACCTGGTCGGTGTGGCCGGTCAGCGCCGCCTGTTCGGTGCCATCGGTAACCCGCCACAGCCGCACCGTCCGGTCGCTGCTGGCAGTGGCGAGCAGAGCGCCATCCGGAGAGAACGGGCAACTGGTTATCCGGCCACTGTGGCCGGTCAGTACCGCCTGGTCGGTACCGTCGGCAATCCGCCACAGCCGCACCGTCCGATCGCTGCCAGCGGTAGCGAGCAGAACGCCATCCGGAGAAAACGCGCAGCCGATCACCACGTCGGTGTGGCCGGTCAGTACCGCCTGCTCGGTACCGTCGGCAATCCGCCACAGCCGCACCGTCCCGTCCTGGCTGGTCGTGGCCAACAGGGCACCGTCCGGGGAGAACGCGCAGCCGTTGACCCGGCTGCTGTGGCCGGTCAGTGTCTGCTGCTGGCTGCCGTCGGCAACCTGCTGCAGTCGCGCCGTCCCGTCGTCGCCGGTGGTGGCGAGCAGGGCGCCGTCGGGAGAGAATGCGCAGCCGTTCATCCGGTTGGTGCGGCCGGCCAGCACCGCCCGCATGGTGCCGTCGGTGACCTGCCACAGCCGGGCGGTCTGGTCGTTGCCTGCGGTGGCCAGCAGGGCCCCGTCGGGAGAGAACGCGCAGCCCCACACCCAGGTAACGTGGCCGGTGAGTACCGCATGTTCGGCACCAGTGGCGACCTGCCACAGCCGCACCGTCCTCTGGCTGGTTGCCGCCAGCAGCGTGCCGTCCGGGGAGAACGCGCAGTCCCACACCCGGTCGGTGTGGCCGGGTAGCGTCGCATATTCGCTGCTGTCGGCGACACGCCACAACCGCACCCTTCCGTCGTCGCTGGCGGTTGCCAGCAGGGCCCCGTCCGGGGAGAGGGCACAGCACCAGGCCCCGCCGGTGTGCCCGGCCAGCACCGCCTGCTCGGCGCCGTCGGCCACCCGCCACAGCCGCGCCGTCCCGTCCTGGCTGGTCGTGGCCAGCAGGCCACCGTCCGGGGAGAACGCGCAGCCGCGCACCCCGCCGGTGTGCCCGGCCAGCACCGCCTGCTCGGCGCCGTCGGCCACCCGCCACAGCCGCGCCGTCCCGTCCTGGCTGGTCGTGGCCAACAGGGCACCGTCCGGGGAGAACGCGCAGCTGTGCACCCAGTCGGTATGCCCGGCCAGCACCGTATGCGTGGTGCCGTTGGCAACGCACCACAGCCGCGCCGTCTTGTCGTCGCTGGTGGTGGCCAGCAGGCTGCCGTCCGGGGAGAACGCGCAGGACCACACGCCACCGGCATGGCCGGTCAGCACGGCTCGTTCACGGCCGTCGGCAACGCACCACAGCCGCGCCGTGTCGTCGTCGCTGGTGGTGGCCAGCAGGCTGCCGTCGGGAGAGAATGCGCAGCCAGTCACCCCGCCGATATGCCCGGTCGGATGGGGCTGGGCCGGGTCGATCTGGTCGGGCAGGGGCCAAGCGGGCTCCAGCCGGGGCCGGGCCAGGGTGGCCTGGTAGCGCTGCAGGACCGTGGCCAGCCCGGGCAAGCCGTGGAGCCGGCTGGCCAGCGTCGCGCCCAGCGCTTCAGGCGGGTCGATCGGGCCGAGCAGAGGTGCGGCCTGCTCCAGTACCCCCCGCAGCCTCTCGGCGGTGGATGTGGCCACAAGCGCCAGGTCGGCCACGGCCCCCACCACCGAGCCGAGCTGGCGGGTCTTGGCCTCCACCCACCGCAAGTCCCCCACCACGGTGGCCAGCTCCTCATCCTCGCCAGCGGCGGCCAGGTGCCACGGCAGATAGCGCCACAGGTAAGCGACGTCGGTCCGCAGGGTCCACCACGGCCGCGGCCTGGCGTCCTCTGTATGGGGAGCCAGTAGTGCGGAGGCAGCGGTGGTCAGCCGCCGGTGCACCGCGGCTCGCTCGTCGGCGCCGTGACGGGTGCGCAGGTACGCGCGGAGCACATCGTGCACCACCAGGCGCGGCCCGGGTGCATCGAGCCGGTAGTCGGCGACCAGCCCCAGAGCGGTCAGGTCGTCGCACAGTCGCTCCACTCGGGTGCCCGGCCACAGCAGGCCGAGCACGTCCAGGGGGATGTCGACGTCTTCGGGGAAGATCGCCAAATCCAGGTAGTGGCACCGGTCTTGCGGGGTGAGCAGCGCCAGACTGGCCTCGACGGTGGCGGCCACCGCTCGGCTGCGCTCGGCCGGGCGCGCCGGATCGAACGCACCCGGCCCGTCGGCCATCAGCGTCTCCCGCACCTGCTCGGCCGCCTCCTGGGCTAGTTGGCCACGCTCCACCTGTCGGCGCAGGACACCATTGAGCAGGTTCAGCAGCACCGGCCACCGGCCCGCTACCCGGGCCAACTGCTCTGCGGTCTCGACCGCCAGCCCCGGCACTCCGTCGGCAACCAGCCGCCGTGCCTGCTCCGTTGACATGGCGTCCACCACGATGTGCTGCCCGTCGACCGGCAACAGGTCGGGGATGCGGGTGGTGACCAGGCGGGTGCAGCGGCGCCCGCCGAAGCGGAACGGTCGCAGCTGCGCCTCCTGCCACACGTCGTCGATCACCAGCAGCACCGGCTCCTGCTGCTCGTCGAGCAGGCGGCCCAGCTCCGCGCCGGCGGCATCCGGGTCGGCCAGGGACGGCCGCCGACCACTCAGCGCGCAGGCAAGGTCATTGGCCCGCTCCGCCAGATCCGCGCCGCGCACCTCCTGGCCGAGCGTCACCCACAAAAGCCCGCCCGGATAGCGCACCTGCAGCTCCGGCCGGTGACACATCCAGGACGCAAGCGTCGTCTTGCCGAACCCTCCCGCCCCGCGCAGCCCCGTGGTCATCGCCACCTCGGTCGGCTCGGGCGCCAGCAGCGCGGACGCCAACTGCCCCGTCAGCTCCGGCCGTTCCACCATCCGCTCCAGCGGCGGCGCCATCCACGGCCGCAGACGCGTAATGGGCTCGCCAGCCCGACCGTGCCCGCCGCGGTACGCCGACCCGCGGCCCGCACGCCAGACCTCGACCCCGACCCACACCACGACCAGCACCAACAGAGCGGTGCCCACCGACCAGGTCCACTGTGACGTAGCCACATTGGCCAACACGCCCGCGCCAAAGGCCAGCAGCGTAGACGCCCCCGCCGCCGTGCCCTGCCCGGACCACCTGCGCGCCACCCCGAACCAGCCTTCGCCACGGCGGCGCGGAAACCCCCAACGGCCGCACCCTGCCGTCATCAGAAAAGTACCGAGCGTCACCGAGCGGTGCATGCCGCTCCGCAGAAAATCACCGCATCCGCTCCATGCCACCGGCCAGTGGACGAAAGCGGGCGTCCGTTCGGAACACCGAAACCTCCTCCCGTACCGAGACGGGCTGCTTGGCTGTCGGTTGCTGGGACATACGGGCTTAGTACTCCAGCAGCGTTTCGCTATCTGGCCTGGTCAGAGGCGTCGTCCGGAGTGTAGTTGGCTGATGGCGTGTCAGGGGCGGTCTTGGCGGACC
>NZ_JBIAVS010000028.1:0-111276 GCF_042894545.1 Streptomyces sp. NPDC001530 | reverse complement strand
CCCCGCGCCCCTGAAGGGGCGCGGGGAACTGCGCAGTCTTTTAGGGGGTCTGGGGGCGGAGCCCCCAGGTACGGGACGGGTAGGGGCGGAGGGGGCGAAAACCGCTTGTCCGCCGACAGCACGTCGGCATGGGTGTCCGTGCGGCGGGCGTAGCGTAGAGGCCATGACGAAGTACGGATCCTTCCCCGGTACGCGGCCGCGGCGGCTGCGTACCTCGCCCGCCATGCGGCGCATGGTCGCCGAGACCCGCCTGCACCCCGCCGACTTCATCCTCCCGGCGTTCGTACGGGAGGGCGTGAGCGAGCCGGTGCCGATCGCGGCGATGCCCGGCGTCGTGCAGCACACCCGGGACAGCCTGAAGAAGGCGGCCGTGGAGGCGCTGGAGGCCGGGGTCTCCGGGATCATGCTGTTCGGCGTGCCGGAGGACTCGAAGAAGGACGCCGTCGGAACGCCGGGGACCGACCCGGACGGGATTCTGCAGGTCGCGATCCGCGACGTACGCGCCGAGGTCGGCGACGAACTGCTCGTGATGTCCGATCTGTGTCTCGACGAGACGACGGATCACGGGCACTGCGGTGTGCTGGACGAGCAGGGGCGCGTCGACAATGACGCGACCCTGGAGCGGTACGCCGAGATGGCCCAGGTCCAGGCCGACGCCGGAGCGCACGTCGTCGGGCCCAGCGGAATGATGGACGGGCAGATCGGCGTCGTCCGCGACGCCCTCGACCAGATCGGGCGCGAGGACGTCGCCATCCTCGCCTACACCGTCAAGTACTCCTCCGCCTTCTACGGCCCCTTCCGGGAGGCCGTCGCCTCCTCGCTGCAGGGCGACCGGAAGACCTATCAGCAGGACCCCGCCAACGTGCGGGAGTCGATGCGTGAGTTGGCCCTCGACCTCGAAGAGGGGGCCGACATGGTGATGGTCAAGCCGGCCGGACCGTACCTGGACGTCCTCGCGCGTGTCGCCGACTCGGTCGACGTGCCCGTCGCCGCGTACCAGATCTCCGGTGAGTACTCGATGATCGAGGCGGCCGCGGAGAAGGGCTGGATCGACCGGGACAAGGCGATCCTGGAGGCCCTGTCCGGCATCAAGCGGGCCGGTGCCCAGAACATCCTCACCTACTGGGCCACCGAGGTGGCGCGACAGCTGCGCTAGGCCGACAGGGCCTAGGCCTTCAGCAGTTCCACCAGGCGCGAGAGGCCGTCGGCCGCGTGGCCCTCGGCGATCGCGCGGTCCAGCAACGTGCGCATCGGCTCGAAGAGTTCGGTGCGCACGCCCTGGTCGGCGAAGGTGTGCAGGAGGCCAGGGAACGCCGCCTGGTTCACGGCGAGGCTGGAGACGTCGGTGAGGTGGCGGGCGGTGTCCACCGCCTCCGCCGTGCCCGGGACCAGGCTGCTCGTCATCGCGGTCAGCCAGTCGGAGAGCAGCGGGGCGAACTCCCGGGCGGCGATCCCCTCCGAGCGGATCAGGGCGTACGCCTGGGTCACGCCCGCGATCATTCCGTACATGCCCGTGAGCAGGGACAGGTCGTACAGCGGCGCCAGGCCCGGATCCGTGCCCGTCCAGCGGGTGCCGCCCAGCGCGGCGAGGGCGGCGCGGTGCGTCGCGTACGCCTGCTCGTCGCCGCTGTAGAGGACGTACGCAGCCGGGGTGGCGATCATCTGCGGTACGGCCATGATGCCGCCGTCCACGTACGCGATGCCGTGCTCCTCCGCCCAGGACGCCAACTTCCTTGCCTGGACGGGCGTTCCGTTGGTGACGTTCACCAGGGTGCGGCCCGTGAGGGCGGTGGTGTGCGGGCGGAGGAGCTCGCTCACGTCGTCGTACGTCGTGAGGCAGACGACGGTGAGGGGGCCGGCCGTGATGGCCTCGGCGGGGGTGCCGGCCGGGGTGGCGCCCTGGGCGGTGAGGGGGCCCGTTTTGGACGGGGTGCGGTTCCAGACCGTCGTGGGGTGGCCCGCCTTCAGGAACGCGGCGGCCAGGGCTGTGCCCATGAGTCCCAGGCCGAGGACGGAGACGGGCGCGGAGAGAGGGGTGGTGACGGGGGTGGCTACGGGGTTCGTGACGGGCTTCGCATGGTCCTCAGGTGTCATGGCGACCATGCTGGTCGGGCCCCCAACTCGCCACAAGTACCCACTAATTGGTCAGCTGCTCACCCTTTGGTAAGTGAGCCCCGCGGGCTCAGTAGGTCAGTGCGTCGTCCAGGCTCTGCTGCCAGTACGTCACCGTGAGCTTGTCGTCGACGTACACACCCTTCGCCGGGAGCGCCGGCTGCGCGCCGGTGCCCTTGTCGAAGGCGACGGTGAGGGTCTTGGCCGTGTAGCCGTTCCCGCCGCTGCCGTCCCCGGCGGACAGCAGGACGCCCGCGTAGCCGGACTCGCCGGGAGCGAGCGTGACGACCGCCTGGGGGTGGGTCTCCTCGGCGACGGGAGGAACCGCCTGGGCCTCGCCGAAGCGGGCGATGGGGTAGCCGGTGAGGTCGCAGTTCTTCGAGCCGGTGTTGGTGACGGTGAGGAGGAGGTGGTTGAGGGGGCGGGTGACTTCGGTGGCGGTGGTCTTGGTGTTGCTGCCGTTGCAGGGGGTGTTGCGGGTGGTGCCGCCGCCGTTCGAGTTTCCCGTGGAGCCGGCCGTGGATCCGGTTGTTGTGCCTCCGGAGTTCTTGGCCGTGGAGCCGCCCGTGCCGCCTCCCGTCGTGCTGCCGGTGTCCCCGGCCGGCTTCGCCGTGGAGCCTGCGGCGGGCGCCGAACCGCTCGGCTGCGTGGAGGGCTTGGACGCGGAGGACGGGCCCTCGTCCCGTACGCCCTTGCCGTTGTCGCACGCCGAGAGGGCGAGCGCGGCGAGCGCGACCGTCGTGGCGGCGAGGAGGCGAGTGCGGGCGGTGCGTGCGGACATGGGTGATCCCCCTGTGTGGTGTGTGCGGTGTGATTGGTTGCGGCGGCCGCTCGACCGGTCGAGAGGAGCGGCGTGCTTGGATGACCACAGCTTGTGCGGTGATCCGTCCCGGCCGCCACAGTTGCCGGGGTATTCGGGACGCCGGAACGGTCACACAGGGTCTGACCTGGGGGAATGTCGCCCCCCTGGAACGCGGCCCGGGACGCGGGGGATGGAGGAACGGTGTCGGGGGACGAGTTCGCGGAGCTGCTGCGGGAGCTGAAGGAGCGGTCCGGACTCAGTTACGGGGTACTCGGCAAGCGGCTGCACATGAGTACGTCGACGCTTCACCGGTACGTCAACGGGGATGCCGTACCGACGGATTACGCACCCGTGGAGCGGCTCGCCCGGCTGTGCAGGGCGACTCCGGAGGAGCTGGTGGAGCTTCATCGGAGGTGGGTGCGGGCGGATGCGCTGCGGGGGCGGAAGGGGGTGGAGGCTTCGGGTTCGGATGCTCTGGATCCGCAGACCCGGGCCGCGGAGACTCCAGTCGCCGAGATCGCGGCTGTGGACACCCCGGCCGCAGAGGCTCCGGCTGCGGGCGAGCCCGATGCCGTACCGGAGGTGGAGCCGGAAGTCGTACGCGGTCGGAGTCGTCGGCGGCGTTCCGTCGCCCTCGCCGGTGCCGCCGTGGCCGCCGCTGCCGTGTCCGCCGCGCTCGTCGTGAACCTGGTACCGGGTGAGGGTGGTGGCGGGCAGGACAGGAGGGCGGCGGCGGGGGCTGCCGCGGCGTCCGTCGAGGGCATGCCCGATGGCACCGCCGGGGCGCCCGACGCCAAGCCCTCCGTGTCACCCTCGGTGTCCGTCTCGCGCTCCGGGAGCCCGAGGGTGTCCGCCTCCCCGGGAGGTGGCGCGAGCGCCACGCGGGACTCCGGCACCGGTGGCGCCGTCGGCACCGCTCCGGTCGTCGCCACCAACCCGTACAAGTTCGAAGGTCCGTGCAGCCAGCACTACTTGGTGGACCGGAAGCCCGCGCAGGTGCCTCCGCCGCCGAGTGAGCAGGACGCGCGCGGCTGGGTCCGTGCGCTCGGCGCGGTCGCGGGCGAGGACCAGATGCTCGCGCTGACCGTGCAGGGCACGGGGAAGGAGACCGTCGTCCTGGAGGCGCTGCACGTGCGTGTGGTGGGGAAGGGCGCGCCGCTCGCCTGGAACGACTACGCGATGGGCGTGGGCTGCGGCGGCAATGTGTCGACGAAGTCCTTCGACGTGGACCTCGACGCCGGGCGGCCGGACGTCACCCCGAAGGACGGGCAGCGGGACTTCCCGTACAAGGTGAGCGAGTCCGACCCCGAGGTCTTCTATGTGACGGCGCACGCGCGGGCGCACGACGTCAGCTGGTATCTGGAGCTGGAGTGGTCGAGCGGGACCCGGCACGGGATGGTGCGGCTCGACGACGGGGGGAAGGTGTTCCGCACCAGTGGCAGCGCGGGGCGGCCGGCGTACGACTATCCGCTGGGCGGGAGCGAGTGGGAGACGGCTCCCACCGGCTAGGCCGACCGGGTGGGACAGGTGCCCTGTCACCGTCGTGTCACAGACCGCCCAGCAGGTGAACCCCGGAAGTCGGCAATGCTCTCTGAAGCGACGAGTGTCGGGAAAGACCGGCACCGGAACATCTACTTCTACTTCGGGGGACTTCATGCAGTACGGGACGGGTATCCGCAGAGCCGCTCTGGCCATGGCGACCGCTTCGGCGGCCACCCTTCTCATGACCGCGTGTCAGCCGGGCGGGAACGGGGCGGGCGCGGCCGATTCGCCGTCGGGCGTGCCGGCCAAGCCGGCCGCATCGTCGTCCGGCGCCCCGACGTCCTCCGCCACCTCGCGACCTTCAGGGGCGGGGAGTGCCTCTCCCGCGGGCCAGGGCTCGGCGTCCGCGACGTCGACCCCCACGGCGAAGGCGTGTGCCGACACGGCCCTCGAGGCGACCATGTACCAGGCCGACGTCCGGCCGGAAGGCACCGGGACCGGGGCGGCGATCGTCGAGTTCACCAACGTGTCCGGCAAGGCGTGCGCCGTCCAGGGCCATCCGACCGTGGCGGGGGCGGGCAACGGTTCCCCGGAGAAGAACCATCCGCTCACGGTGACCCAGGAGGGCTCCGCGTCCAGGGTCGTGGTCGCACCGGGCGGAAAGGCGTGGACGAAGCTGACGTTCGTGCAGGTCCAGGGTGAGGCCGACGGCTACTGCGAGTCCGGCTCCACGCCCGTCACCTATCCGACGCTGGTGGTGGGCCTTCCGGCCGCCGGAGCGCACCAAGTCGCCCTCGACGACGGTGTCCTGGCCGAGTGCGACGACAAGGTGACCGTCACCGCCGTCTCCGCGACGAAGCCCTCCTGACATTTCTCGGCACGATCAAGTCCCTTCAGGAGATAGGTTGTTGGCCCTTCCATAACGCGACTCCCCAGGGAGAGGCATGACGCCGGGTGATGCTTTGGACCAGGATGCCGCCGTACTGAGAACGAGGATCGACATCACCAAGGCGCACCCGGCGCGCGTCTACGACGTCTTCCTCGGAGGCAAGGACAACTACCCGGTCGACCGGGACGCGGCCGCCGCGGCGCTCGCCGTCAACCCGCGCGGCTACCTCGACGTCCAGCACAACCGTGACTTCCTGCGACGGGCCGTGACCACGCTGGCCCGGGAGTCGGGGATCCGTCAGTTCCTGGACATCGGCACCGGGCTGCCGACAGCGCAGAACGTCCACCAGATCGCCCGGCGGACCGTCCCCGAGTCGCGTGTGGTGTACGTCGACAACGACCCCGTCGTACTCGCGCACGCCCTCGAGTTGCTCACCAGTGGACCCGAGGGCTGGACGGACTACATCGACGGGGACCTGACGCGGCCCCTGCACATCCTCGAACAGGCCGCCAGGACACTCGACTTCGACCAGCCGGTCGGCCTCGTGCTCGTGGCGGTCCTGCACTTCGTCGAGGACGCCGAGGCGTATCCGATCGTGCGTACGCTCGTGGACGCGGTGCCGTCCGGCAGCCGGCTCGTCCTCAGCCACCTCACCGAGGACCTCAACCCCGAGAACATCCGCGCGGTCCAGCGCACGTACACCGAACGCGGCTTCACCTTCGTCCTCCGCTCCAAGGCGGAGATCGAGCGCTTCTTCACCGACAGCGGCCTGGAGTTGGACGACCCGGGCGTCGTCCCCGCCCACCACTGGCGCCCCGACGGCGCCGCGCCCGCTCCCAAGCCGGCCGACCCCGCCCACCTCGCCACCCTCGACGACATCGAGAAGGTCCGCTACCGCGACATCAACGACGTCACGGACGCGGACATCAACGTGTACGCCGCCACGGCCGTCAAGCCCTGAGCCACCGTGCCGAAGCACGTCGAGCCACCGTGCCGAAGCACGTCGCAGACCATGCCGCGCCGCGCGTCCGTATCGCGGAATTGATCGGTGTAGGGGGCAGCTTTCCTCCTAGGCTGCCCGCACGAGGGAGCCGCAGCAGGAGCTCTTGCGAGTGCTGTCGCAGGAGCCGAAACAGAGGCCGTAGAGAAGGAGCCGCGTCGTGAACGTCGCCGAGAATGTCCTTGCCGTGACCGGTAGTTCGCCCGTGCCCCCGCTCGCCGCGCGGGCCACCGCGATCGGTGGGTCGCCGGTACGGGACATTCTCGCGGTCACCGCGCGGCCAGAGGTGATCAACTTCGCGGGTGGGCTGCCCGCGCCGGAGCTGTTCGACGTGGCGGGCATCGCCGCCGCGTACCGGGATGTACTGGCGGAGGTGCCCGAGCGGGCGTTGCAGTACGCGACGACCGAGGGAGAGCCTGGGCTGCGGGCCGCGCTGGCCGAGCGCACCGGCCTGCGGGGACTTGCCACCGCTGCCGACGAGATACTCGTGACCACCGGGTCGCAGCAGGCGTTGTCCCTGCTCGCCACCGCGCTGCTGGAGCCCGGGGATGCCGTGCTCGTCGAAGACCCCTGCTATCTGGCGGCACTTCAGGCGTTCGGGCTCGCGGGAGCCCGGGTGATCGCCGTGCCGGGCGACGCGGACGGCATCGATCCGGCGGCACTGGAAGAGCTGGTGATACGGGAGCGGCCCAAACTGCTCTACACCGTGCCGACCTTCCAGAACCCGACGGGCCGCACCATGCCGGCCGAGCGGCGGGCCGCCGTCGCCTCCGTCGCCGCCCGCCGCGGGCTGTGGATCGTCGAGGACGACCCGTACGGCGAGCTGCGCTTCGAGGGCGCGCGCGTGCCGTGGATCGCCTCCTACGACGGAGCCGGGGACCGGACCGTGCTGCTCGGGTCCTTCTCGAAGGTGATGGCGCCCGGGATGCGCCTGGGCTGGCTGCGCGCGCCGGCCGCCCTGCGCCGGGCCTGCGCCGTCGCCAAGCAGGCCGCCGACCTGCACACCCCGACCGTCAACCAGCTCGCCGCCGCACGGTACTTGGCCGACCGCGACCTGGACGCGCACGTCGCCCGGGTGGCGGGCGTGTACCGCGAGCGGCGCGACGCCATGCTCGCCGGAATCGCCGAGGCCCTGCCGGCCGGATCCACCTGGACGCGGCCCGAGGGTGGCATGTTCCTCTGGGCGCGGCTGCCCGAGTCGTACGACACCACGGCCCTGCTCCCGCGTGTGGTGGAGCAGGAAGTGGCGTACGTGCCCGGGGCGCCCTTCTACGCGGGCACGCCCGACCCCGCGACCCTGCGGCTCTGCTTCGTCACACAGACCCCGGACGAGATCGCGGAGGGGCTGCGGCGGCTGGCGAAGGGGCTGCAGGGCTGAGGAGCGGCCTCGGTCCCACCGGCGAGCGGCCTCAGTCCCACCAGAAGGACCACACCTGCTTGCCGAGCAGTGCGTGTGCGGCGTACGCCCGCAGCGTCTCGTGGTCGCCCTGGGTGATGTTGTCCGGGCAGAAGGCGAAGTGCTCGGCGGCGACGGCCTCGGCCTCGCTCATCGTGGTGGGCGGGGCGGCCACGGACAGCACGAGCTGATCGAAGGTGAGGGCGATCACGCGTATGCCGAAGCGGTCCTCCCAGGAGCGCAGGACGGCGCACAGGCGCGCCACGTCACCCTCGTAGTTCATGTGGCCCGACCAGCCGATCGCCGCCGGGATGTCCGCGCTGCGGCGCGCCGGGACCAGCGCGAGGCGCGGCTCCTTCAGCCAGGAGCCGCTGTCCGCCAGGGAGTCGGCGATCTCGGCGGCGCGGACGTCCGGGTCGGCGGCCCGCTCGGTGGCGGGCGCGAGGCCCGGCCAGGCGGGACCGTACGGCGCGGCCGTCTCCTCGTACGTGTTGGGCTCGCCGAAGAGCTCGACGACCCTCTCCTTGCCGGGGTAGTCCTCGTCCGGGTCGGGTGCGTTGTCCGCGTACTCCTCCCAGTACTCCGCGAGCACCTCCTCGGCGTCGTGATCCCCGGGATACGACACCTCGCCGGGCATCAACTCCCACTCCTCCAGTCCGCCTTGGGCGCTGCCGACGTCTATGAGGAGGGGGAGCAAGCCCGATGTCCTTCGGGCGGGATCCAGCGCCGCCCAGGCGCCGGGCTCCGCCGGCCCGTCGGCGTGCCACAGCAGCGGCTCGTGCCACGGGCCCTCGTCCGTCGCGTCGATCAGTCTCCCGGGCGGGAGCTCAAGCCCGAGCGCGCGCCCGCTCGGGTCGGCCGCCAGATTCGGCAGCGGGTTCGGAAGTGTCGCCATGTCGGTGACTGTAGGGGCAGCCACTGACAGCGCCGTCTCCGCCGTAGCCGAAATCGCCCCGGGAGTCGTCGACTTCGCGGCGTGGCCGGGAACCGCCCCGCGTGGGCTCCGATGTCAGTGGCGGTTGTTACAACAGGGGTGCGGGTGCCCGCTGGGGGCGCTCAGCACGATGGAGGGGGATGCGTCCGTGCGCACACGCACAGGATGGCGGCGCGCTCTGACCGGCGCGCTGGCGAGTCTGGCCGCGTTGACCGGCCTCACCGCGGCCCTGACCGAGCCGGCCGCGGCCGCCACCGGCACCCCGGTGGCCGTGACCAGATACAGCTACACCAGCGCGGCCGGTGACTACATCGGCCAGGGCGGCAGCGCCGCGTACACGCCGTCGACAGCCAGTATCACCGTCGGCGGCGACGCGTCGGACCTGCGGCTGAGCGTGTCCAACGGCACCACCTCGTGGGACGTCCAACTCGCCGCGCCCATCGGCGAGAAGCTCCATCCCGGTGTCTACCGCGACGCCGAGCGGGCCTCCTTCCGCACCGGCCGTTCCCCGGGCCTCGACGTCTACGGCCAAGGACGCGGGTGCAACGAGGTCTATGGGCAGTTCTCGGTCAACCAGATCGAGACGGACGCCTCCGGCAAGGTCACCGTGCTGGACGCCACCTACACCCAGCACTGCGAGAGCGCCACGGCCCCCGCGCTCAAGGGCGTCGTCAAGTACCGCGCCTACCCGCTGTCCTACGCCTACACCAGCGACTCCGGCGACTACATAGGCCAGGGTGTCGCCAAGACCCACACCGGGTCCACGAGCACCTTCTCGCTCAGCGGTCGCGGCGACGGCGTCCAGTCCGGCGTCTCCGGCAAGCGGGAGTACTGGACGGCCCTGCTGACGCCGCCCACCGGAGAGCAGTTCCAGACCGGACACACCTACCAGGCCCAGCGCAGCAGCGGCACGGGCGTCGCCGGGCTCGACGTGTTCGGCAACGGACGCGGATGCAACACGGTCACCGGAGAGCTCACGGTCACCAAGCTGGCGCGCGGCGACGACGGCACCATCAAGGCGTTCGCGGCGCGCTTCGTCCAGCACTGCGAGGGCGGGGAGCCCGCCCTGCACGGGACGATCCACTACTACGCCTGACAGGCGGGAGGCCCCGTCGGGATTCCTCCCGGCGGGGCCCCTCGTCAGCCGTGCACCGGCGTCACAGGCGCTCGGGCGTCCTGATGCCCAGCAGCGCCATGCCCTGGTGGAGCGTGCGGGCCGTGAGGTCCACCAGGAACAGACGGTTCTCCACCTGCTCCGGCGTCTCGGCCTTCAGGACCGGGCACTGGTCGTAGAAGGTCGTCAGGTGCGACGCCAACTGGTACAGGTACGCCGCCAGCTTGTGCGGGGCGTACTCGTCGGCGACCTCCGCGATCGTCTCCGCGAAGCGGTCCAGGTGCAGGCCCAACTCGCGCTCGGCCGAGTGCAGTTCCAGCTCGGGGTGCGCGGCCGGGCGCGCCTCGCCCGCCTTGCGCAGGATCGACTGGATACGGGCGTACGCGTACTGGAGGTACACGGACGTGTCGCCGTTCAGCGAGACCATCTGGTCCAGGTCGAACTTGTAGTCCCGTACGGCGGACGTCGACAGGTCGGCGTACTTCACCGCGCCGATGCCCACGTACCGGCCGTTCTCCTCGATCTCCTGCTCGCTCAGGCCCACCTTCTCGGCCTTCTCCCGGACCACCGCCGTAGCACGGTCCACCGCCTCGTCGAGGAGGTGCTCCAGCTTCACCGTCTCGCCCTCACGCGTCTTGAACGGCTTGCCGTCCTTGCCGAGGACCGTGCCGAAGGCCAGCTGGTGCGCCTTCACGTCGTCGTTCAGCCAGCCCGCCCTGCGCGCGGTCTCGAAGACCATCTTGAAGTGCAGGGACTGGCGGGCGTCCACCACGTACAAGAGCGTCGAGGCCTTCAGGTTGAAGACACGGTCCCGGATCGCGGAGAGGTCCGTCGCCGCGTAGCCGTAGCCGCCGTCCGACTTCTTCACGATCAGCGGGACCGGGTTGCCGTCCGGGCCCTTCACGTCGTCGAAGAACACGCACAGCGCGCCGTCGGAGCGGACCGCCACGCCCGACTCCTCCAGGAGGCGGCACGTCTCGTCCAGCATGTCGTTGTAGCCGGACTCGCCGACCACGTCCGGGTCGCGGATCTCCATGTCCAGCTTGTCGAAGACCGAGTAGAAGTAGATCTTCGACTCGTCCACGAACACCTGCCAGAGCGCGAGCGTCTCGGGGTCGCCCGCCTGGAGGTCCACCACCCGGCGCCGCGCCCGCGTCTTGAACTCCTCGTCGGAGTCGAAGACCGCCCGCGCCGCCTTGTACAGACGGTTCAGGTTCGACATGGCCTCCTCGCCGGAGACGTCGCCGCCCTTGTGGTCCAGCTCGTGCGGGTGCTCGATCAGGTACTGGATGAGCATGCCGAACTGGGTGCCCCAGTCGCCGATGTGGTGCCGCCGGACGACCGACTCGCCCACGAACTCCAGGATCTGGACGACGGCATCGCCGATCACCGCGGACCGCAGATGACCTACGTGCATCTCCTTCGCCACGTTCGGCTGCGCGTAGTCGATCACCGTCGTGCCCGGGTGCTCCGCGAACGGCACGCCGAGGCGCTCGCCGTCCTCGTACCGCGCCGCCAGGTTCTCGGTGATCGCCCGGTCGGTGATCGTGATGTTCAGGAAGCCGGGCCCGGAGACCTCGACGTCCTTGATCACGTCGCCCGTGGTGATCCGCTCGACGACCTGCGTGGCCAGGTCCCGCGGGTTCGCCTTCGCCTTCTTCGCGAGGGCCAGGATCCCGTTGGCCTGGAAATCGGCCCGGTCGCTTCGTCGCAGCAGCGGGTCCGCGGAACCCGTCTCCGGCAGGGCTGCCGAGAGGGCGTCCGCGAGGCGCTGATGGACGGAAGCGGTGAGGGACGTGACCGAGGCCATGGAGTGGGTGCCGTTCTCCTCGAAGGATTCAGATAGACCCCGCCAGTATCCCATGGGGGAACAAGCGGATTTTTCGGCGGCGACGCGGCCCTCGCAAGCTGTGTCCGCCGCCGTCTCCGCCCGCACTGAAAAGCCGTTTTCGCGGTTCCCGCCCGAGCTGGGAGAATGGTCGCGTCAGCCGTACTGGCGTATGAGAAAGAAGGACGTGCCGATCGTGGCTCAGAGCACCGAGACCACCGACTGGGTCTCCCGTTACGCGGATGAGGTCATCGCCGAGTCGGAGCGTCGGGCCCCGGGCGCAGTGACATCAGGCGCTACCGCTCCGGAGGTCGTGGTCGCGTCCGGGCTCTCGCCCTCCGGGCCCATCCACCTCGGCAACCTCCGCGAGGTCATGACCCCGCACCTCGTCGCCGACGAGATCCGGCGCCGCGGACACACCGTGCGCCACCTGCTCTCCTGGGACGACTACGACCGCTACCGCAAGGTCCCGGCCGGCGTACCCGGCATCGACGAGTCCTGGGCCGAGCACATCGGCAAGCCGCTGACCTCCGTGCCCGCGCCCGCCGGTTCCGCGTACCCGAACTGGGCCGAGCACTTCAAGGCCGCGATGATCAAGTCGCTGGCCGAGCTCGGCGTCGAGTACGACGGGATCAGCCAGACCGAGCAGTACACCTCCGGCGCTTATCGCGAGCAGGTCCTGTTCGCGATGAAGCACCGCGGTGACATCGACGCGATCCTCGACCAGTACCGGACCAAGAAGGCTCCCGCCAAGAAGCAGCAGAAGCCGCTCGACGAGGCCGAGATCGAGGCCGCCGAAGGGTCCGGAGCCGCCGCCGAGGACGACGGCAGCTCCGCCGCCGGGTACTACCCGTACAAGCCCTACTGCGGACAGTGCGAGAAGGACCTCACCACCGTCACGGCGTACGACGACGACACGACCGAGCTGACATACACCTGCTCCGCCTGCGGCTTCTCCGAGACCGTCCGGCTGAGCGAGTTCAACCGCGGCAAGCTCGTCTGGAAGGTCGACTGGCCCATGCGCTGGGCCTACGAAGGCGTGATCTTCGAGCCGAGCGGTGTCGACCACTCGTCCCCGGGGTCCAGCTTCCAGGTCGGCGGGCAGATCGTCGGGATCTTCGGCGGCAAGCAGCCGATCGGCCCGATGTACGCGTTCGTCGGCATCAGCGGCATGGCCAAGATGTCCAGCAGCAAGGGCGGGGTCCCCACCCCGGCCGACGCGCTCCAGATCATGGAACCGCAGCTGCTGCGCTGGCTGTACGCCCGCCGTCGCCCCAACCAGTCGTTCAAGATCGCCTTCGACCAGGAGATCCAGCGGCTCTACGACGAGTGGGACAAGCTCGCGGGCAAGGTCGCCGACGGGTCGGTGCTCCCGGCGGACGCCGCCGCGTACGCGCGTGCGGTGGGTACGGCGGCTGCCGAGCTGCCGAAGACGCCCCGCCCGATGCCGTACCGCACCCTCGCCTCCGTCGCCGACATCACCGCCGGCCACCAGGACCAGGCCCTGCGCATCCTGAGCGAACTCGACCCCGAGAACCCGCTCGCCTCGCTCGACGAGGTCCGGCCCCGGCTCGACAAGGCCGAGACCTGGATCAACACGCAGGTCCCCGCCGAGGAGCGCACCGTCGTCCGCGACGAGCCCGACGTCGAGCTCCTCACGTCCCTCGACGACCAGGGCCGCGAATCGCTGCGGCTGCTGCTGGAGGGACTGGAGGAGAACTGGTCCCTCGACGGCCTCACCCACCTCGTCTACGGCGTCCCCAAGGTCCAGGCCGGCTTCCCCGCCGACGCCACCGCCAAGGAGCTGCCGCCGGAGATCAAGGTGGCCCAGCGCACGTTCTTCGCGCTGCTCTACCACCTGCTCGTCGGGCGGGACACGGGGCCGCGGCTGCCCACGCTGCTGCTGGCCGTGGGGCAGGACCGGGTGCGGAAGCTGCTGGGCGCGTAGCGCTTTCGGTTGACGACGATGGGGGCGCCCGGTGATCACCGGGCGCCCCCATCGTCGTAAGCGCCGAGTACGCGCTGAATCCTTGGCTGAATCGCTCAGCTGAATTGCTTGGCTGAACCGCTTACGCGATGTGGTCCTCCTCCAGCTCCGCGTTCAGGCGGTTCTGGAAGCGGCTCATGTAGCGCTGGAGGGAGCGGTCGCTGAGCGAGACGCCGTACGCGGCCTCGATGTTCGCGCCGAACTCCCGGGTCGTAGGCAGGCCCTGGCCGTTTATCGACTGTCGGAACACCTGGTAGTACGCGTCCTCACGGGACATGTCGTCCGGGAGCGTCAGCTCGTCGCGCGGGGCCGGGATGGGGAGCTGCTCGGGTTCAGGTGCGCCGCCCTCACCCAGCTGGCGGGTGCGGCCGGGGCCCGCCGGGATCGGGAAGCTGCCGGTCTCCTCCGGGCCAGGCTCGTACTGCTGGGCCTGCTGCTCCTCGTACCACTGCTGGTACTGCTCCTCGGGGACGTACGCGGGGTCGTAGCCGCCCTCGTAGACGATCTCCTGGGGGGCCGGGGCGGCGAACCAGGGGCTCTCGTCCGGTTCCTGCGCTTGCGGCTCCTGAGGCTGCTGTTCCTGTACGTATTCCAGTTGCTCGGGGGGCTGGTTGCCGTCGGGGAGCTGGCGCTGCTCGCCGTGAGGTGCCGCTCTCTGGGGGACGGGCGCCGCCCCAGCGGCACGACTGCCCGCAGCCATGTCGAGTTCCGGCTGCTGCGGCGCCGGGGGGAGCAGTGCCGGTTCGATCCCTGCCGCCGCGAGACCCGAAGGGGCCGTTTCCGCCAAGGGCACGCCGTACCTTGCCAGGCGCAGCGGCATCAGGCTCTCCACCGGGGCCTTCCTCCGCCAGGCTCGGCCGAAGCGGGAGCGGAGGCGGGCCTGGTAGACGAGACGTTCCTGCTCCAGCTTGATGACCTGCTCGTAGGAGCGCAGCTCCCAGAGCTTCATGCGGCGCCAGAGGAGGAAGGTGGGGAGCGGGGAGAGCAGCCAGCGGGTGAGGCGGACGCCCTCCATGTGCTTGTCGGCCGTGATGTCGGCGATACGGCCGATGGCGTGACGCGCGGCCTCGACCGCGACCACGAACAGGACCGGGATCACCGCGTGCATGCCGACGCCCAGCGGGTCCGGCCAGGCCGCCGCCCCGTTGAAGGCGATGGTCGCCGCCGTCAGCAGCCACGCCGTCTGGCGGAGGAGGGGGAAGGGGATCCTGATCCAGGTCAGGAGCAGATCCAGGGAGAGCAGGACGCAGATGCCCGCGTCGATGCCGATCGGGAAGACGTACGAGAAGTTCCCGAAGCCCTTCTTGATGGCGAGCTCACGGACGGCGGCGTACGAACCGGCGAAGCCAATACCGGCGATGACGACCGCACCGGCGACGACCACGGCGATGAGCACCCGGTGCATACGTGTGAGCTGAATGGGCGCGGCCACCCGTACTCCCCTCCCCTTGCGTGTTGTTGCGCGCAACAGAGTGGCACATGCGTGCGGGGGACGGGCGGCCGGTAGGGCAGGAGCCCGATCCCTTGAGGGGGCCGGACTCCCACAAACAGCTTGGCTGAGCTGCGAATTGCGGCTCGGGTGTGACAGTCAGCTCTTCTTCGACGCTGACTTGGACGGAGAGGCGGAGGGCTTCGCCGACGCCGACTTCGACGCCGACTTGGACGGCGACGCGGACGGCGCGGTGCTTGCCGTGCCCTTGCCGTTCGCCGACACCACCGCGGCCACCGCCTCCTTCGCGGCCTTCTGCGCCGCCTTCAGCAGATCGGCGGCGTTCGGGGTCTTCTCGCCCGCGAGGCCCGCGCCGTTGTAGTCGAGCGTGACGACGACGTTCTCGACACGGGTCACGATCGTCTGCTGCTTGAAGGAGCCTTCCTTCTTCTTCAGGTCGTACGTCACCGCCGTCGCCTCGTCGCCCGTCCCGGACACCGGCTCCGACTTCGTGTTCTTCGCGCCCGTCACCGCCTGAGCGCCCGTGACCTGCTTCTCGAAGTACGTGTGCGCCTGCTAGTCGCCCTCGCCGCGCGAGTCCGAATCGAAACGCAGCAGAGCCACGTTCAGCCAGCGGAACTGCGAGCCCTTCACACCGTTGTTGTCGAGGCTGCTCCAGTAGCAGTTGCCGCGCTGCGACACATCGTCCGACTTGCCCTCCTTGCCGGACTTGACACCCTTCGGGACCAGTTCGCCCAGCGTCTTCTTCGACAGCACCGAACACGGCTCGGGCAGCTTCGCGTACGCGGCCGGCTTCACGGCACTGGCCGAGGCGCTCGCCGACGCCTTCGCGTCCGGGCTCGAACCGGCACTCTTCGCGCCGTCATCGGAGCCGGAGTCCGAGGAACAGCCTGCGGCGACGAGCATCACCGGCACGGCGGCTGCGCTGACAAGGATGCGGGTGAGTCGCGGTGCTCGGCCTACTCGCTGTACTGGTCGGTGCATGGTTCCTTCACTCGTGGCGCTCGTGGTGCGGCCGCACATGGAACGTGCGACCGGTCGGGTCCGAGGGGCCACGGTACGCGGTGAGGCGCCTGCGCGTTTCCGGTTCGAGGGGTTTGAGCGAGGGGCCCGCGAGGCGCCGCGGGCCCCCTACCCGTTGAGCTTGTCCGCGAGCTGCTGCGCCAGTTTCCGCGCCCTGTCCTGCATTTCCTTGCTGTCCGGAGCGTCGGTGGACGCGGTCGGCTGCTCGGCGTATTCGATCGTCACGATCACATTCGACGTGCGGAACACCACAGTCACCGTGCGCTGCTGGGCCGCCGAGGACGCCGGGCTCAGCCTGTCGTTGAGGAACGCCTCGTCGCCGAGACCGTCGAGCGTACGGGGCTGGAGATCGGCGGGGGTTTCGGACGCGGACGCCGACGCGGAGGCGGAGGCGGAGGCAGATGCGGACGCCGACGCGGAGGGGGTGGCGGTGTCGGTGTCGGCACTGGGAGTGGAGCTGGGACTGGAGCTGGTGCTGGAGCTGGAGTCGGCCGGCTCGGGGAGGTCGGCCGCCGTCTCCTTGCCCCCGAAGACCTCCCCGGCCTTGGTCGCGTCGCTCACCGCGTTGTCGTACGACACCACGCGCTCGAAGTCCACGAGGAGATGATCGGTGGCGGACGTCGACTCCACCTTCCAGCGGCAGCCGTCGCGCCGGTCCGTGTCGTACGTGAGCGTCGCCTCGCCCTCGTACGCCTTCTCGCGCTGCTCCTCGTCGGCGATCTGCTTGATCCCGGGCAGCAGCGAGTCGAGGCTGTCGTGACCGGCCGCGCTGCAGGCCTCCGGGAGCGTGCGGTACTTGCCCGGCTGGGCCGCCGGTGCCGTCGTACCGGAGTTGCTCCCCTTCGAGTCGTCCGCCGAACCACCGCCGTCCGAACCGCCCGTGCAGCCTGCCAGCAGTGCCGCGAGGAGCACGGCGATGCCGGGTACGTACGCCTTCCGCTGCACGGTCAGGCTCCTCTCGACGGTTCCCGACGGCTCCGCGGCCGGGGTGTCCTGTGGTTATTCGGTTGCCGCGTGGGGGCGGCCCCTGGAGACAATGTGTATCGCACGCACTGCCGTGGACGCCGGTCCGTTGTCCCATACGTCGACCTTGGCGCCGGTTTTGCGATTAATGACTTCTGTTGTTTTCCGGGGGAATGAGGACGAAATGTCGTACGTAGAGGTTCCGGGGGCGAAGGTCCCCATCCGCATGTGGACCGACCCGGCGTCGGTCGAGGACGTCGCCCTGCGCCAGCTCCAGAACGTGGCGACCCTGCCGTGGATCAAGGGGCTGGCCGTCATGCCCGACGTCCACTACGGGAAGGGTGCGACGGTCGGGTCCGTCATCGCGATGCGGGATGCGGTGTGTCCTGCGGCGGTGGGGGTCGACATCGGGTGCGGGATGTCTGCGGTCAAGACCTCGCTCACGGCCAATGACCTGCCGGGGGATCTGTCGCGGCTTCGGTCGAAGATCGAGGAGGCGATTCCGGTGGGGCGGGGGATGCATGAGTCGCCCGTTGAGCCGGGGCGGTTTCATGGGCTCGCTACGGCGGGGTGGGATGAGTTTTGGGGGCGGTTCGATGGGGTGGCCGAAGCGGTCAAATTCCGTCAGGAACGTGCCACGAAACAGATGGGAACGCTCGGATCCGGGAATCACTTTGCAGAAGTTTGCATAAGTGAAAGCGGTGAGGTCTGGCTCATGCTCCATTCGGGCTCCCGCAACATCGGCAAGGAACTGGCCGAGTTCCACATCGGCGTGGCTCAGAAGCTCCCGCACAACCAGGGGCTGGTCGATCGCGACCTCGCCGTCTTCGTGGCGGACACTCCGCAGATGGAGGCCTACCAGAACGACCTCTACTGGGCGCAGGAGTACGCGAAGCACAACCGAACGATCATGATGGCGCTCCTGAAGGACGTGATCCGCAAGGAGTTCAAGAAGGCCCGGGTGACCTTCGAGCCGGAGGTCAGCTGCCATCACAATTACGTCAGCCGCGAGCGCTACGACGGCATGGACCTGCTCGTCACGCGCAAGGGGGCCATCAGTGCCCGGGCCGGAGAATTCGGCATCATTCCGGGCTCGATGGGGACAGGCTCGTACATCGTGAAGGGTCTCGGCAACGAGAAGGCGTTCAACTCGGCGTCGCACGGCGCGGGTCGGCGCATGAGCCGCAACGCAGCGAAGCGTCGCTTCTCGACCCGGGACCTGGAGGAGCAGACGCAGGGCGTCGAGTGCCGCAAGGACTCCGGTGTCGTGGACGAGATCCCGGGCGCCTACAAGCCGATCGAGAAGGTCATCGACCAGCAGCGGGACCTCGTGGAGGTCGTGGCGAAGCTGAAGCAGGTTGTCTGCGTGAAGGGTTGATGTGCCAAACGGGCCCCCAGCTATTGCAGCTCGGGGCCCGTTTCTCAATGGCTACTCATCGGTTGCGGGCATGGGTACTTGGCCAGTGCGTAGCCGCCAGAGGCGGAGGTTGCAGCTCTGGGCGGTCCTGCCGAGCACTTCTGCGGCCAATTTCGGGCTGTTGAGCTTCAGAAGAAGCCGGTCCTCGCGCTCATTCCAGCGGCGTTGCGTATGAGCAGCCCTCATGGTGGCGGGACGCTTCCAGGGAGCGAGGGACTCTGCGGCTGTGCGCTTGCGCTCCAAGGACAGGCAGCCGGGGTAGTAGAGGTGGGCCGCCAGGTTCTGGGCCACCTCCATGGTGTAGAGGACGTTGTAGATGCTGTCGCGGGCGTTGCGTTTGATGATCCGCTCAGCGCTCGTGACCTTCTTTGCGTAGTGGCACAGATAGGTGCCGATGGCTGTGCTGGCTGTGGTGAGGGAGATGAACGGGAAGCCCTTGCCGGTGTAGCCCACCGAGCCATCGGCGTCGATGACGCCTCGGAGATAGTCGCGGTGTGAGAATTCGCCGTGGGGTGGGGAGATCTCCTTCGACTTGCGACCGTAGGGCAGGCCGAGATCGTTGAGTAGGGTCCTGGCTTCGAGAGAGTGCAAGCTCCAGATCGCCGAGTGGGCGACCTCGGCAAAGTTTGTGGACCGGGTGCGCTCGGTGATGCTGCTGTTGTACGGCGTCAGTTTCTGGAACGCGCGCAGGAGGTCGATGTCCCGCGCGCTGATTTCAACGGTAAGTCGCCCTCGTTGCCTTGACCGCTGGGAGAGGTGTCCGTCCGCCTGCAAGAAGCCGAACATGTACGCGTACTCGGGGACTTTGAGGTCCATGAACCCCGTCGTGTCGACGCCGAGGGCGTCGTCCAGCGTGAATGGGTGCGCGTTAGGCTCGCGTTCAGCCATGAGGAAGCTAGGCCTTCCTGTGTGGTCAGGCCCTCGGTCGGGATGGCCGTCCCGACCGAGGGCCGTCGTATTTGATGTTGTGGTGCGAGCCTAGGTCGGGAGTTCTGGGGCCGTATGGGTGATCTAGCCGGTTCACCCTTGTGGGTTAGTTGAGTCGCTTTTCGAAGAGGGCGACCGTGTAGGGGCCGTCCCAGCCGGACTGCCTTCGGGTTCGGCTTCGAGGAGGGCTGCTTGGAGTCTCTTCGTGAAGGTCGTGTCCAGGCCCAGGGCGTCCGTGACGTAGTTCTGGATCGAGCCGTAGCGGGACTGCAGGGCCGACAGGAAGGTCGTCATGATCTCGGCGGGGGCGCTGCCGTACGCCGGCCAGGTCAGGGTGCGGTCCGGGTTCGCCGCGTGCCAGTCCGTCAGGAGGGCGGCCGTTGCCCTGTTCGTGAGCGTGAAGTCCTCGGTGATCGTCTGCTCGGGGACTCCGAGGAGGGACAGGACCAGGGCTGCCACCAAGCCCGTGCGGTCCTTGCCCGAGGCGCAGTGGAAGGCGACCGGGCCGGTCTCCGCTGTCGCGATCAGTTCGAGGGTCTCGCGGATTTCCTTCTTGCCGTCCTCCGCGACCTCCATGTAGCGGGCGGCGAGGTATGGGCCGGGGGCCACGGACGGTGCCAACGCCGCCTGGTCGTACGGGCGGTGCTCGATGCTCTGGTTGTGGTACGTGAGGGTGGGGTGCTCCGGGACGCGGCCCTTCCCCTCGATCTCCCAGGGGTAGCGGAGGTCGATCACCGTGCGGATGCCCAGGGACAGGAAGTGGTCCCAGTCCGCCGTTCCCGGGGCCAGTTTGCCGAGCGAGTCCGCGCGGAAGAGGCGGCCGGGGCGGACGGCTCTGCCGTCCTCGGTCCTGTACCCGCCCAGGTCGCGGAAGTTGTGCAGACGCTCGAAGGGTATGTGTCGATTCACATCGCGGGAGCGTACGTCCGCCGTACGCCCGCCGCGATCACTTTGCGTGCGTCACCGCGTAGATCATGACGAACGCCACGATGTGGATGCCGAAGAGGAAGTAGGCCAAGAAGTACCAGACCTTGCGTTCGTTCCTCGTCTCCTCGGCCAGGCGGCGCTTCTCGAGGGAGTCCTCCGGCGTCTGCGGTGTCTCCGGCTGTTCTGTCATCACAGCTCCCGGTGGACCTTCGTGTTCGACGCCTGTGCGCGGGGGCGCACGATGAGGAGGTCGATGTTGACATGGCTGGGGCGGGTGATCGCCCAGGTGATGGTGTCGGCGACGTCGTCGGCGGTGAGGGGTTCGGCCACGCCCTCGTACACCTTCGCCGCCTTCTCCGTGTCGCCGCCGAAGCGGGTCAGCGCGAACTCGTCGGTCTTGACCATGCCGGGCGCGACCTCGATGACGCGGACGGGCGTGCCGACGATCTCCAGGCGGAGGGTCTCGGCGAGGACGTGCTCGGCGTGCTTGGCGGCGACGTAGCCGCCACCGCCCTCGTAGGTGCCGTGGCCGGCGGTGGAGGACAGCACGACGACCGTTCCGTCGCCGCTCGCGGTGAGGGCGGGGAGGAGGGCCTGGGTGATGTTCAGGGTGCCGATGACGTTCGTCTCGTACATCTGGCGCCAGTCGGCGGGGTCGCCCGTCGCGACCGGGTCGGCGCCGAGTGCGCCGCCCGCGTTGTTGACCAGGACGCCGATCGTCTTGAAGGCCGTCGCGAACTCGTCGACGGCCGTGCGGTCCGTGACGTCCAGCGCGTACGCCGTCGCCTGGTGGCCCGCCGCGTTGATCTCCTCCGCGAGCGCCTCGATGCGGTCCTTGCGGCGGGCGGTCAGTACGACGCGGTAGCCGGCCGCGGCGAGTTGCCGGGCCGTCGCCGCGCCGATGCCGCTGCTCGCGCCGGTGACGACGGCGATGCGGGAGGGGGCGGAGGGCGCGGAGGGCGCGGTCATGTGTGGCTCCTCGGGCGGGTGCTCGTGCGGTGCGTACGGCAATCCTGGCCAGGATAGGCAGGTGGTGGGCGGTGGCGTCGAGCTGTCCGGGGTTCGGGGCTGGTCGTGCGGTGGGGCTGTGCGGTGGGGTGCGTGCGCGTTCGCCGGTTCAGTTGCCTCGTGGCGCGTACATGATGACGGCCATGCCGGCCAGGCAGATCAGTGCGCCGGTGACGTCCCAGCGGTCGGGGCGGTAGCCGTCCGCGATCATGCCCCAGGCGAGGGAGCCGGCCACGAAGACTCCGCCGTACGCGGCGAGGATGCGGCCGAACTCGGCGTTCGGCTGGAGGGTGGCCACGAAGCCGTATACGCCGAGTGCCATGACGCCCGCGCCGATCCAGAGCCAGCCGCGGTGCTCGCGTACGCCCTGCCAGACCAGCCAGGCGCCGCCGATTTCGAAGAGTGCGGCGACGACGAAGAGGGCGGCGGAGCGGACGATCAGCATGCGCTCCACTTTCGCATGGGGGTGCTGGGTGGGATTTCGTCACCTGGTCAGTCGTCCGTGCCGCTGCTTGTTCCGTCACCTGATGGACGGCGCCTGTCGGCGGTCAGGGGTGGGATACATCGGGTGACCTGGTGCTCCTAGCGAAGGAAACGACGTCATGCGGATTCTCTGTGCGGTGGGTGTGGGGGCCGTCCTGGTGGCGAGTGCGGCGTCGCCCGCCGGAGCCGTCGCTCCCGAGGCCGATCTTGCCTATCACGGGCGTGTGTCCATGGCCGACGGCAGTGTCGCCGTACGGCTGACTCCGCAGAACCATGGCCCGAACGCCGTTCCCGACGCGACGGTGGGGCTGCGCTGGTCGGCTCCGCTCGCGGATGTGCAGCGGCTGCCGGGTGCGTGTGCGCGGGCGGGGGAGCGGGTGGTGGTGTGCCGGACGGGGGCGTTGGTGGCGGATGGGCTGGGGGAGGAGATCGGGTTGACGGTGCGGCTGCGGGGGGTGCCGTCTGAGGTGACCTTGGAGATCGACACGGTGTGGGGTGGTGGGGCCGTGGATCGCAACCATGCGAATGATCGGCAGCGGGTGCTGGCGTTGGATACCGGGGATTCGTATGCGTTCTAGCGGGCGCGCCGCCTCGCGTTCCGCCGGTGGGTGGGTCGGGGCCGTGACGGTACATCCGCCCCGTCGGCGGTTGCAGCTTGGCGTGGTGTCGTTGCTCGGCCTGGTGACCATCACGAGGCGACGGGGCATTTGATGTACCGGCACGGCCCCTTCCGTGCGTGGGCGGCTGCGGGTGCGTGGGGCCCGCATTCGGCTGCGGGTGCGTGGCGGTCCGGATTCGGCCGCGGGTGCGTGGGGGTCCGCATTCGGCTGTGGGTTGTGTGGGGTCCGCATTCGGCTGTGGGTGTGTGGTGGGGATGTCTGCGTCGTACGATTTCTGTTTGGCGCAGAGGAAGGGGTGTGTGGTGGCCGGGAATGTGCGGGAGCGGTTGCTCGAGGAGTTGTCCGTCGTGTCGCGGCGTTATATGGCGTCGTACGCGCTCTTCAATCAGGCCATTGCTGATCATTTGAAGCTGCATCCGACGGATCTGCAGTGCGTGAATCTGCTGAGCCTGGAGGACGGGCCGGTGACCACGGGGCGGATCGCGGAGCTGACCGGGTTGACGACCGGTTCGGCGACGCGGCTGGTGGACCGGCTGGAGAAGGCCGGTTATGTCGTGCGGGAGCGGGACGCGGTCGATCGGCGGCGGGTGCTCGTGGCGACCGTTCCGGAGAAGATCGTCGAGTTCGGGCGGATGTGGGATCGGCTGGGGGGTGGGTGGTTCGCCCTTTTCGATGGGCTTGAGGATGATGAACTCGCCCTGATCATCGGGCACATGCGGCGTACGGTCGACTTCAGTGCGGAGCAGATCGCGCGGCTGCGGGGTGGGGATCTTCAGGAAGCCTCGGGCGAGGCGTCGTAGCGCTCGCGTGCTTCGTTGACCTCCTCGAAGTGTTGTTCCGCCCAGTCCTTCACCGCGGAGAGCAGGCAGGTGAGGCTGGTGCCGAGGGGGGTTAGTTCGTAGTCGACTCGGACCGGTACCGAAGGGGTGACCGTGCGGGTGACTATGCCGTCGCGTTCCAGTGAACGCAGTGTCTGCGTCAGCATTTTGGGGCTGACGCCCGCGATCTTGCGGCCCAGGTCGCTGTAGCGCATCGACCCGTCGGCGAGTGCGCTGACGACGAGACTGACCCATTTGTCGCTGATGCGGTCGAGGAGCTGGTTGGTGGGGCAGCTCTTGATGAACGCGTCGTATGCGATGCGTGCCTGCTCGCGCCGCTGGGCCGCCGTTGTGGTCGCCATGGCTCACCTCCGGGTGACGTACGCACCTTGAGGTGCCTACTTACTGAGAGAGAGTAACTCTTTCTAGGGTTGTTGCAACGGGCGAGAGACCCGGGCAAATGGCCTATATGTGGGGAGAGTTGACATGCGTGCTGCGGTTGTGACGGCTTTTGGTGGTCCGGAAGCTGTGGAGATGGTGGACGTCGAGGTGCCGGTGCCGGGTGCTCGGCAGATACGGATCAAGGTCGAGGCCGCCGCGCTCAACCCGGTCGACGCGGGGGTGCGGGCGGGTGGCTTCGGGGGTGCGGGTAAGCGGTTGGGGCTGGGATGGGACGTGGCCGGGACCGTTGATGCCACGGGGGTGGCGACGGGGTGGGAGGTGGGGGATGCGGTGGTGGCGCTTGCTTACGGCACCGCCAAGTCCCTTGGTACGCACGCTGATTACGTGGTGGTGGATGCCGATGCCGTGGCCAAGGCGCCCACTTCCGTCGACGCCGTGCACGCGGCGACCCTGCCTCTGAATGCCCTGACTGCCTCGCAGGCCCTCGATCTGCTGGCGCTGGAGCCGGGGCAGAGCCTGCTCGTCACGGGGGCCGCGGGCGCGGTGGGTGGTTACGCTGTCCAGCTCGCCGTCCACCGCGGGCTGTCCGTGACCGCGCTGGCCCGGCAGGGCGACGAGGAGGTCGTACGGTCGCTGGGGGCGGCCCGGTCCGTGTCGGGTGGCGTGGCGTCGGGGAGCGTGGACGGGGTGCTGGACGCGGCGCTCCTCGGCGGGGCGGCGCTGGAGTGGGTGCGGGACGGCGGCGCGTTCGTGGGAGTCATCCCGGGGGCCCACCCGGCGTCCGTGCGGGGAGTGCGGACCGGCTCGGTGGAGGTCGCCGCCGACGGGGCGCGGCTCGCGGAGCTGGCGGCACTCGTCGACGAGGGCGTGCTGACGCTCCGGGTCGCCGAGACGTACGCGCTGGACGAGGCGGCCAAGGCGCACGCGCGGCTGGCGGAGGGTGGGCTGCGGGGGCGGCTGGTCCTGGTTCCCTAGTGGTGGTGTTCCTGCGGTGCCTTGAGCGGCAGCAGGCTGACGAGGGGGCAGCACAGGAGGGCGACGGCGGCGACGGCGGTGAGGCTCATGGTGGTGGCGTGGGCCTCACCGCCGTTCGCCTTGAAGTAGACGGTGGTGACGGCGGCGGCTCCGATCGCGTTGGCGAGCTGCTGGACCGCGCCGAGTGAGCCGCCCGCGCTGCCGGCCTCGCTGGGGGCGATGTCGCCGATCGTGACGTCGTAGATCGAGCCGAAGCAGGTGCCCATGCCGAGGCCGATGACGAGCAGTGGCGGGACCAGGGCCCAACTTCCGGTGTCCGTGCCGGAGGTGGAGACGAGGGCGAGCAGATAGCCCGTCCCGGCGAGGGTGATGAGCAGGCCGAGCAGGACGAGGCGGCGGCCCAGTGCGCCGATCAGGCGGTAACAGGCGATCGAGGCGATCACGATGCCGGCGGACAGCGGCATCAGGCCGAGTGCGGCGCCCGCGGGGGAGCGGCCGAGACCCTGTTGGAAGAAGAGGGAGACGACATAGAGGAGTCCGGCCACCGCGGCGAAGAAGACGATGCCTAGGACGAGTCCTGAGGTGAAACCGCGGCTGTGGAGGAGGGAGGGCTGGATCAGGGGGGCGGCCGCGGTGCGCTGGCGCCCGCAGAAGAGGGCGAAGAAGACGAGGCCGGCGGCGATCAGTGCGGCGCCGGTGAGGGTCCAGCCGTGGGCCGAGCCCTCGATGAGGCCGGAGAGCAGGCCGAGCATGGTGGCGCCGAGGAGGGCGGAACCGGGCCCGTCGACGGTGACCGTGCGGTCGCCGGTGTCGTGGGGGAGCAGGCGGGCGGCGGCGAGGAGGGCGGCGCCGCCGAGGACGAGGTTGATGAGGAACATCGAGCGCCAGCCGAGGCCGCCGAGGTTGGTGTCGATGAGGAATCCGGCGAGGATCGGGCCGCCGACGGCGGAGAGGCCCATCACCGGGCCGAAGAGGCTGTACGCCTTGCCGATCTGGTCCCGGGGCCAGGTGGCGCCGAGGATGCCGAAGCCCTGCGGGATGACGAGCGCGCCGAAGGCGCCCTGGGCGAGGCGGGCGGCGACGAGTGTGCCGGGAGTCGGCGCGAGGCCGCACGCGACCGAGGCCGCGGTGAAGCCGGTGAGTCCGGTGAGGAAGAGACGGCGGCGGCCGTACTTGTCGCCGAGCCGTCCGCCGAGGACGAGGAGTACGCCGAGTGCGAGGGCGTAGGAGGCGCCGAGCCACTGGATGAGGCCGGTGCCGCCGCCCAGGTCCTTGGCGATGGTCGGCGCGGCGATGTTGGTGATGGTGCCGTCGAGGAGGTCCAGGACGTCGGCGGCGAGGACGACTCCGAGGATGGCCCAGCGGGTGCGCGTGGGTGGATGGGTGTCTTCGTTGTTGTTTGTGTTGTGCAGTGTCTGCGTCACGCAGGTAAATGTCGGGCATGGAGCGCTGTGAGGTCAAGTGAATTGCCGGAGGGGCCGGTGTCGGGTGCCTCGCTCGGTGCGGAATACCCGTGGGGGTGGTGCTGTTTGTCGGTATAGTTGAATCGTAAACAACTTGGAAGGTGTGAGCGAGCATGCAGTTCGGGATCTTCAGCGTCGGTGATGTGACCCCCGACCCGACCACGGGCAGGACGCCGACCGAGCACGAGCGGATCAAGGCCATGGTCGCCATCGCGCTCAAGGCCGAGGAGGTCGGCCTGGACGTCTTCGCGACCGGCGAGCACCACAACCCGCCGTTCGTGCCGTCCTCGCCGACCACGATGCTCGGCTACATAGCCGCGCGGACCGAGAAGCTGGTCCTCTCCACCTCCACCACCCTCATCACCACCAACGACCCGGTGAAGATCGCCGAGGACTTCGCGATGCTCCAGCACCTGGCCGACGGGCGCGTGGACCTGATGATGGGGCGCGGCAACACCGGCCCGGTGTATCCCTGGTTCGGCCAGGACATCCGGCAGGGCATCAACCTCGCCATCGAGAACTACGCGCTGCTGCACCGGCTGTGGCGCGAGGACGTGGTGACGTGGGAGGGCAAGTTCCGTACGCCGCTGCAGTCGTTCACCTCGACGCCGCGGCCGCTGGACGACGTACCGCCGTTCGTCTGGCACGGCTCGATCCGCTCGCCGGAGATCGCCGAGCAGGCCGCGTACTACGGCGACGGCTTCTTCCACAACAACATCTTCTGGCCCGCGGACCACACCAAGCAGATGGTCGAGCTCTACCGCGAGCGGTACGCGCACTACGGGCACGGCACCCCCGAGCAGGCGATCGTCGGGCTCGGCGGGCAGGTGTTCATGCGCAAGAACTCCCAGGACGCGGTACGGGAGTTCCGGCCGTACTTCGACAACGCGCCGGTGTACGGGCACGGACCGTCCCTGGAGGACTTCACCGAGCAGACCCCGCTCACCGTCGGCTCGCCGCAGCAGGTGATCGAGAAGACGCTGGCGTTCCGCGAGTACGCCGGTGACTACCAGCGCCAGCTGTTCCTGATGGACCACGCGGGGCTGCCGCTGAAGACCGTGCTCGAGCAGCTCGACATGCTCGGCGAGGAGGTCGTGCCGGTGCTGCGCGAGGAGTTCGCCAAGGGCCGGCCGGCGGACGTGCCGGAGGCCCCCACCCACCAGTCCCTGCTCGCCGCGTCTTCCGAAGGGGTGACCGTCGCATGAAACTCGTCGTCGTCTCGGCGGGGCTGAGCGTCCCGTCCTCCACGCGGCTGCTCGCCGACCGGCTGGCCGCCGCCGTGGACCGGCAGGCGCCGGTGGACATCCAGGTCGTGGAACTGCGTGACCTCGCCGTGGAGATCGCGCACAACTTCACCAACGGGTTCCCCGGGCGCTCGCTGTCCGCCGCGATCGACGCGGTGACGGAGGCGGATGGGCTGATCGTCGTCACGCCCGTGTTCTCGGCGTCGTACAGCGGGCTGTTCAAGTCGTTCTTCGATGTGATCGACAAGGACGCACTGGCGGGCAAGCCGGTGCTGATCGCGGCGACCGGCGGCACCGGCCGGCACTCCCTCGTCCTGGAGCACGCCCTGCGTCCCCTCTTCGCCTACCTGAGGGCCGTGGTCGTCCCGACCGGCGTGTACGCCGCTTCGGAGGACTGGGGTGCCGAGGGGCTGAACGAGCGGATCGAGCGGGCTGCGGGGGAGTTGGCGGGGTTGATGGGGGCTGTGCGGGGTGAGCCTGCGCGGGGCGTGGCTGCTGGTGCTGCCGGTGCCGGTGCCCGTGCTGCCGCTGGTGGCGGTGGCGGCGGGGGTGGGGGCGGCTTCGAGGTGATTCCCTTCGAGCAGCAGCTTGCGGCGTTGCGGCCGTAGGTTGCTTGGGGGTTCGGGGTCGGGTCGGGGGGTGAGGTTTTCGGCCCCTCCGCCCCTGCCTGTCCCATCCGCTGGGGCTTCGCCCCAGCTCCGGCCAGGGGTACGGCAGCTGCGTACGGACGGTTGAGTCGTCATTCACTCGGAGGCCGATGCGCGGCCTGGCCCCCGATCGCGGCCTGGCCCCCGAGGAGGGTGACGAGGTGGCCCGCCGCTCGCTGCGGGAGAATGCCGACCGTGACGATCTTCGCCGGCGCCGAGCAGGTCGCGGCCGCGATCGCCGCCCGCAGCCGCGACGGGTTCGCCCTGGTCGCCGTCGACGGCATGGGGGGTTCGGGCAAGTCGACCTTGGCCGCGGCGCTGGTCGAGCTCTGCGGCGCCGCGGTCGTGCACGGCGACGACTTCTATCGCCCGATGGACACCGAGGAGCGCGCCCGGCTGACGCCTGCGGAGGGCTACGGCCGCTATGTCGACTGGCATCGCCTGCGCGAGGAGGTGCTCGCCCCGCTCGCCGCAGGCCGCGACGCCGCCTACCGGCGTTACGACTGGGAGCGAGGGGCCCTGGCGCCGGATGAGTGCCACGCCGTCTCCCGCTCCGGCATCGTCGTTGTCGAAGGCGTCTACACCGCCCGCCCCGAACTCGCCGACCACTACGACCTGGTGGTCTACGTCGACACTCCGCGCGAGGAATCCCTGCGCCGACTTCGCGAACGCGGCCACGACCACGGCCCCGTCGACTGGGAGTCGCGCTGGCGCTCGGCCGAGGAGCACTACCTGGCCACAACCCGCCCGCGGGAACGAGCCGACCTGGTGGTCTCGGGGCAGTCCTGGTGATCTCGGGGCAGTGAAGTGCCCCTGTGCAAGCTCAGGCCAGGGCGAGGAAGAGCTTCTCGAGTTCCGCCTCCGTCATGGGGGGCGTGTCCTCGTCGGCGGCCGCCATGCACTGGCGCATACCGCTGGCGACGATCTTGAAGCCGGCGCGGTCCAGAGCCCGGGAGACGGCGGCGAGCTGGGTGACGACGTCCTTGCAGTCGCGGCCGGCCTCGATCATGGCGATGACGCCGGCGAGCTGCCCCTGGGCGCGCCGCAGGCGGTTGAGGATGGCGGTGCTGGCTTCCTCGTCGACGGGCATGGCCATGGGTGAGTCCTCCTGATGGGTTCTTCCTCGTGGCATGGTACCCCCTGGGGTATCAGTGGCCCCGAGTCGAGCCCGGGGCCACCGATCACCCGGCGTGGGTCAGTCGTGCGAGAACCTGATGTCGGGCAGCACCTTGTGCAGCCAGGCGGGGGTCCACCAGGCCGCGCGTCCGGTCAGGCGGAGCAGGACGGGCAGCAGGACGAGCCGTACGAGCGCGGCGTCGAGGAGTACGGCCAGGCCGAGGATGATGCCCATCTCCTTGGGCGGCAGCGGTCCTGACAGTGCGAAGGTGAAGAAGACGGCGACCATGACGGCCGCCGCGGCGAAGATGACGCGTCCGGAGTGGGCCAGCGCGCCCACCATCGCCTTGCGCGGGTCGCCGGTCTTCTCGTACTGCTCCTTGGCCGAGGACAGCAGGAACACGGTGTAGTCCATGGCGATCGCGAAGATCATGGCGAAGAAGAAGACAGGTCCCCAGCCGTCCATGAACCCCTGCGGAGTGAAGCCGAGCAGGCTCGCGCCGTGGCCCTCCTGGAAGATCAGCCGGGCGGCACCGAACGCGGCTCCCGTGGCGAGCAGATTGGTGACGGTGCCGAGCAGCGCGACCAGCGGGGCCTGCAGCGCGAAGAGCAGCAGGAGGAACCCCAGGGCGAGGATCGTGCCGATGACGATCGGGGTCTTGGCGTCCAGGACGCTCTGCAGGTCGAGGTTCTCGACGGCGGCACCGCCGACCATGGCCCGTTCCGGCAGGTCGTCGCGCAGCTTGTCGACGGTGGTGGACAGGGCGGCGTCCGAGGGGTCCACCGTCGGGACCGCCTGGATGAGGACGAGCCCCGAGCCGTCGGTGGCGCCCTGGGCGGGCATCACGGCGGCGATGCCGGAGTTGTCCTTCAGTACGGCGGTGGTGGCCCCGGCCTCGGAGGCCGGCGCGATGATCTGCAGGGTGCCCGCGGCGCCGTCGCCGAACGCCTTCTGTACGGCGGTGTAGCCGGTGTGCGAAGAGGAGTCGTCCGGTACGACGTCGATGGACGGCATGGCGACCTTCAGGCCGATGACCGGCACGGCCAGCGCCACCAGGACGACCAGGGCGGGGATGCCGTAACGCAGCGGGTGGATCCACAGGCGCTCGCCCCAGGAGCCGAAGCGCGGTGAGCCCCCGGCGGGTTCGGACTTCCCGCGCCGCCAGGGCAGGGCACCGGAGTTGACCTTGGGGCCGAGCCTGCCGAGGACGGCGGGCAGCAGGGTGAGGGTGGCGGCCAGGACGAAGGCGACGGCGAGCATGATGCCCAGGGCCATGGTCCGGAACGCGGGCGAGGGCACCATCAGCACGACGCCGAGGCTGGCCACGACGGTGACCCCGGAGAGCAGGACCGCCTTGCCCGCCGTGTCCATCGTCTCGCCGACCGCGCGGCGGGCGTCCCCGTGCCGGGCGAGGGCGGCGCGGAAGCGGACGACGAGGAACAGGGCGTAGTCGATGCCCAGGGCGAGGGCGAACATCATCGCGAAGTTCATCGCCCAGATCGACACCGGCGTGACGTGGTCGATCAGCACCAGGGTGCCGGCGGAGGCGGCCAGCCCCGCCACGGTGAGCAGGAGGGGCAGCCCGGCGGCGACCAGGGTGCCGAAGGCGAGGATCAGGATGCCGAGGGTGACCGGCCAGGACAGCATCTCGGACTTCATCATCGCGTCGTGGCTGGCGGTGTTGAAGTCGCTCCACATCATGGAGGAGCCGGTGGCGCTGATCTGGATGCCGTCGGTGGACAGGGCGGTCAGTGGGTCCTTGAGGTCCTCGGCGGCCTTGACCATCTCGTTGGTGTCGGCGCCCGCGCCACCCAGGATGATCGCGGTCCTGCCGTCGCGGCTGATGGTGGAGCCGGGTTGCGGGGCGACGACCTCGGAGATGTCAGCGTTGGCCTTGAGCAGGGCGGTCGCCTTGCCGATGACCTGCTGCACGGCGGGGTGGGTGACCGGCTGGTCGGCCTGTACGACGACCTGGAGGGCGGCGGAGGAGTTACCGCCGAAGTGCTTCTGCGCGAGTTCGCGTACGGCGACGGAGTCCGAGCCGTCGGCCTGCCAGCCCGCCCCGGCCAGCGCGGAGGTCGCGCTCGGCGCAAGCGCGCCGAGCCCCGCCACCAGGGCCAGCCAGATCACCGCGACCAGCCGCAGATGGGCGGCGGACCACAGGCCAAGACGGCCGAGGAGGCCGGGCGGGGAGCCGCCGGGCGCGGTGGGTTCCTTGGCCGTGCGCGGGGCGGCGACCCTGTCGGTGCTGGTCATGGAAACTCCTGGAGGGATATCCGCTGAATACTCAGGGGGGTATTGATGAGGGAAGGTAAGGGATGCATGGATACCCCCACCCGTATATGTGGGGGCATGCGTATGGGGGAGTGCGGACCGCGTGTCAGGCGACGGTGCCCGGCCTGCCGTGCCCGTCCACGACCGGCAGTCCGGCCTGCTGCCAGGCGCTCATTCCGCCGCTGACGTCGACGACGTCCATGCCTTGCGCGGCCAGGGCCTTCGCGGCCTGGCGGGAACGGTGGCCACCGCGGCAGATCGCCACGACCGGCCTGCCCTGGGCCGCCTTCGGCAGGGCGGCCCCGGCCAGCAGGCTGCCCAGCGGCAGATGGACGGCGGTCGGAGCGTGCCCGGCCTGCCACTCCGATGTCTCTCGTACGTCGAGCAGGACGGCGTCGCTGGTGCTCGTACGTTCATGGGCCTCGGCGGGGCGCAGACGGCCGGGGCCGCGCTTGAAACCGAACATCACGGATCACTCCATTACTTGGGTCGGGGAACAGCGGGAGTACGGGAAGCTCGCGGGACGGCGTCCAGGAACATCAGGGCGGTGACCGCGAGCAGCATCAGCGCGAAGGCGCGTTGCAGCGCGGCGCCGGTGAACGTCGGATCACCACCCGGGCGATCTTGCGGGCCGGACCGTCAGGCTGGTCGGACGGTCACGCGGGCCCTGTGATCGGGTCGGCCACGGATCAGGCGGGCAAGACGATCGGGTCGGCCGCGCGGTCCGGCGGGGCAAGGCGATCGGTTCGGCAGTGTGATCAGGCGGGCAGGGTGACCAGCCCGAAGTGGGCGGCGTTGGCGGACCCGTCGTCGACCGCGACGACCTCGCGCCCCGCGGCGTTCAGGAACGACGCGGCGATCGCGGCGCGCAGACCCCCGGCGCAGTGCACCCAGACGGTGCCGGGCGCCAACTTGGCGTTCCGTCAGGGAAGTTCAGGCAAGGGGACCGCACTCCGCGGTGGGCGCCGCGGACAGGACCCGGTCGATGCCGCGCGGCGGATCGACGACCACCACCGTCTCCCGCCCGCCGGCCAGGTAGGACCGGTTGCCCAGGCCTTCCGTCGCCAGTGTCTCCACGAAGTACACGGGCTCTCCTCCTCACGTCAGATACCAGGGGGGGTATCCATTCGGTTCGGGCAGCGTATACCCCCACCCGTATTCCGCCAAGCCGGCTTCGTGGTCGCGACGGTCGTGGGGCGAGGTGGCGCGACGCGCCGGGGCGGGGTGAGAGGGCGGTAAGAAGGGCGGGTGTAGGTCCGCTCATCAGGTGGTATGCGGCCGGAGGCTTGGCAGACTGGTGGGGTGCCCCAGAATGTGCTGCTCGCCGAGGACGACCGTGCCATCCGTCACGCCCTGGAAAGGGCGCTGGCGCTGGAGGGCTATGAGGTGACGGCCGTCGCCGACGGGGTGGAGGCGCTGGCGCAGGCCCATCGCACCGCACCGGACGTACTCGTCCTTGACGTGATGATGCCCGGCATCGACGGCCTCCAGGTGTGCCGTGTGCTGCGCGCCGAGGGCAACCGCACGCCGATCCTGATGCTCACCGCGCTCGTCGAGACCGCGGACCGCATCGCGGGCCTGGACGCGGGCGCCGACGACTACGTGGTCAAGCCGTTCGACGTCGAGGAGGTCTTCGCCCGGCTGCGCGCCCTGCTGCGCCGCACAGGCACGGGGACGGGCGCGGCGTACGGCGCCCCCGTCGGCGTACCGGCGTCGAAGGAGCCCGACGGGCAGATCTCCGCGGCCGGGCTGCGCATGGACATCCAGGCGCGGCGCGCCTGGCGCGGGCCGCGGGAGCTGGAGCTGACCCGGACCGAGTTCGAGCTCCTCGAACTGCTCGTCCGCAACTCGGGCATCGTCCTCGACCACGCCACCATCTACGACCGGATCTGGGGCTACGACTTCGGCCCCGGTTCCAAGAACCTCGCCGTGTACGTGGGGTATCTGCGGCGCAAGCTCGACGAGCCGGGGGCACCGGCGCTGATCCACACGGTGCGGGGCGTGGGGTACGTCTTGAGGGAGGACTGAGTGCCGCCCAGGCCCAACGGGCCCACTGGGCCCACCGGGTCCGGGACCGGGACCTGGCTGTCCGGGACGGGACCTGGGCGCGTCAGGGTTCCCCGGCTTTCCCGGATCTTCCGCCGGCTTTCCCGGATCCGGCTTCGGCGGGTCTCCTCCCTGCGCGCCACCTTCACCGTGTCGTTCGCGGCCGTCGCCGCCGCTGTGACGGTCCTCGTCGGGTTCCTGAGTTACGACGCCGCCGCGCGGCTCGTGCGCGTGGACCAGCAGACCGTGTTCGCCGAGGTCGTGCAGGACCTGCGCGACCAGGTGCGCGAGCATCCGTTGCAGCCGGGCGACTTCGCGTCGTCCGACCCCGACCACGACGGGCCGCTCGACGACATCATCCGGCCCAGCCGTACGGACGTGCAGGTGCTCGGGCCGGGCGGCGCGACCGTCGACCGGGGCAACCCGCCGCTGCCCGTCGACGACCACGACCGGGCCATCGCCGACGACGGGACGGCGGGCAAGCTGGAGGAGCACAAGGACGTCGACGTCGGCGGCGACCGCTACCGGTTGGCGACCGTCGCGCTCGGCGGTGGGCAGGGTGCGGTGCAGGTGGCCCAGCAGTTCAGCGACACGGAGGATCTGCTGCGGGAGCTGCAGCAGCGGACGGTGCTGCTCGTCGCGGCCGTCGTGATCGCGGCGGGGCTGTTCGGCTGGTGGCTGGCGCGGCGGATCACCCGGCGGCTGGTACGGCTCGCCGGGGCCGCCGAGGACGTCGCGCGCACCGGGCGGCTGAGCATCCAGGTGCCGGTCACGGGGTACGACGAGGTGGGCCGGCTCGGCCGCTCCTTCGACCGGATGCTCGGCCGGCTCGCCCAGTCCGAGGACGACCAGCGGCGCCTTGTCCAGGACGCGGGTCATGAACTGCGTACGCCGCTCACCTCCCTGTGTACGAACATCTCCATGCTCCGCCGGATCGACGAGCTGCCGCCCGCCGCCCGTGAGGAACTCGTCGCCGACCTCGCCCTGGAGTCCCGCGAACTGACCGACCTTGTCAACGAGTTGGTCGCCCTCGCGGCCGGCCGGTCCGACACCGAACCCGTCCGGCGGCTGGACCTCGCCGAACTCGCCGAGGACGTCGCGATCGTCGCTCGGCGCCGCACCGGGCGGGCCATCACCGTCCGCGTGAGCGGCGACACGACGGTCGACGGGCGTCCTACCGCGCTTCAGCGCGCGATCTCCAACCTCGTCGAGAACGCGGCGAAGTTCGACCGTGAAGGGGTGGCGCCGATCGAGATCGTGGTTGCGGGGGCGGGCCGGGGTGTCGGCGTCGGTTCCGAGGGTGGCCGGTCCGATACGGGTGGGGCGGAGGTCGGGGGGTCTCCTGCCAGCGGGGCCGCCACCGGCGTGTCCGCCTCCGGTGTGCCCGCCACTGGGGTGTCTGCCTCCGGTGTGACCGTCGGTGGCCGTCGCGGACCGGTCCGCGTCGAGGTGCTCGACCGCGGCCCGGGTATCGCCGACGGCGATCTGATCCGCATCTTCGACCGCTTCTACCGTGCCGCCGACGCCCGCAGTCTGCCCGGCTCAGGGCTCGGCCTGTCCATCGTCCGCGAGGTGGCCACCGCCCACGGGGGTACGCCCTTCGCCTTCCGGCGGGACGGGGGAGGCACGGTGATCGGGTTCACGGTGGGGGGAGAGGGAGCGGTGGACGAGGGCTGACGGGGGTGTTTTTCGCCCCTTCCGCCCCTACCCGTCCCGTACCTGGGGGCTGCCGCCCCCAGACCCCCGCATCGGCCTTGACGGCCTCGTCCTCAAACGCCGGACGGGCTAAAACTCTCCAGCCCCGGCCGGCAATTGAGGGGCGGAGCCCCAGGTACGGGACGGGTAGGGGCGGAGGGGGCGACAAACGCTTTAGCCGACGTGGACGCGGGGGCGGCGGGAGCGGTTGGGTTCGGCCTCGCGGAGGACCTCTCGGGTGACGGGGGCGACCTCGCCCTGGCCGAAGAGGAAGAAGCGGAGGAAGTTGGTGAAGGGGTTGCCCTCGGTCCACTCGAAGTAGATGTGCGGGGTGCAGCCGGTGGCGTCGCGGACGTGCAGGACGAGGGCGGCGAGGGCGTTGGGGATGGAGGAGGACTCCAGGGTGAGGACGCGGTAGCGGCCGTGGAGGACCTCGCCGCGTACGGTCAGACCCGCCTCGAATTCGGAGGGGTCACCGACCGTCACTTCGACGAAGACGAAGTCCTCCTGCGCCGGGAGGTCGTTGTCCGCCCGGATCTGCTCGACCTTCTCCCGGTACTCGGTGATGTCGCGCTTGTCGGGCTCGTTCGCGATGAACCGGATCCGGCGGCTGGCGATGTCCCGGACGAACCGCTCGGCCATGTCGTCCAGCGTCACGCTGGTGACCCGCAGCTCGAAGGCGCGGGCGAGCCGGGACATGAGCGAGACGAGGATGATTCCCGCGATGAAGCAGGCGCCGATCTTCACGCCGTCGGGCCGCTCGATGACGTTCACGACGGTGACGTAGAGGAGCACCGCCGAGACGGCAGCGAAGCCGATCGTCCAGCCGCGCTGCTGGGCACGGCGGGCGGCGATGGTCACCGCGATCGCTGCGGAGGACATCAGCACCAGTACACCGGTGGCGTACGCGCCGCCCTGCGCGTCGACGTCGGCGTCGAAGATCCAGGTGACCAGGAAGGCGACCAGGGTGAAGACGATGACCATGGGGCGGACGGCGCGCGCCCAGTGGGGGGCCATGCCGTAGCGGGGGAGGTAGCGGGGCATCAGGTTGAGGAGGCCGGCCATGGCGGAGGCTCCCGCGAACCACAGGATGGCGATCGTCGAGACGTCGTAGACCGTGCCGAAGGCGTTGCCGATGTACTCGTGCGCCAGGTACGCGAGCGCGCGGCCGTTGGCCTGGCCGCCCGACTCGAACTCCTTCTCCGGGATCAGCAGCGTGGTGATGAAGCTGGTGGCGATCAGGAACACGCTCATGATCACGGCGGCGGTGGTCAGCAGCTTCTTCGTGCCGCGGATCCGGCCGGTCGGCTTCTCCTCCGTGTCGCCGGGGTCGCCCTCGACGTGCGGCATGACCGCCACGCCGGTCTCGAACCCGGAGAGACCGAGGGCCAGCTTCGGGAAGACCAGGAGGGACACCCCGACCATGGCGAAAACGTTTCCGTGCTCGGCGGTGAGGCCCGCGGTCCAGTCCGTGACCACGTGCCCCGCCGTGAGCACGTGATACAGGCCGACGATCACGACCACGGTGTTGAGCGCCAGGTAGACGCCCACCAGGGCGACCGCGACGCCGATGGCCTCCAGGAAGCCCTTGAGGAACACGGCGCCCAGCAGGGCCACCAGGACGAGGGTGATCACCATCTGTTTGTCGTGCAGGGTGCTGGTCAGGTGCGGGTTCTCGATGAGGTGGGTGGAGGCGTCCGCCGCCGAAAGGGTGATGGTGATCAGGAAGTCGGTGGCGGCGAAGCCGAGCAGGGTGAGGACGAAGAGCTTGCCCTTCCAGAACGTCAGCAGGCGTTCGAGCATCGCGATCGAGCCCTCGCCGTGGGGGCTCTCCTCGGCCACCCGCCGGTAGACGGGCAGGGCGCCTGCCAGGGTGACGACGACGAGGACGAGGGTGGCGACGGGGGACAGCAGTCCGGCGGCCAGGGCGGCGATACCCGGTTGGTATCCGAGGGTGGAGAAGTAGTCGACACCGGTCAGGCACATCACCCGCCACCAGCGCTGGCCCTTGTGCACGGGGTGTTCCGGCGCGGCCTGCGCTCCCTGCTGGTGCTTGGCTATGTCGGACAGGCCTTCCAGCATCCACGCACGCAAGCGGCTCGTGCGGGCGTCCTGGTCGGTGGCGGCCATCGGCGTGCTCCTGACGTACGGCTCTTCACAAGGTTCCGGCCATCGAGGACACGGCAGAACCAGCGTATGCAGAGAGTGATCCATGGGCCCACGGATGGAGGGGCCGAACGCGTCAAGACTGCGTTAAGACCCGCGGGTCGCGCTCGTTCACGGGTCGCGTTCGTCACACCTTGACGCGTCGCGCTCTTCACCGGACGCATGTCGTCGGCGGCCGTGAAACCGCTGTGAAACCGTCCTGATCCGGCCTCCCCACACCATGCGGAGCAGCGCACAGCCATGCGCACCGAACCGCCACGAAACGGAGTGCCGACATGTCCGAGCCCACCGCCGCCCCGCTCCCGCTCGAACTGACCCACGCCCAGGTCGACGACGCCTCGCACGGCCACGCGCCGCTGATGCGGGTGACCCTGCCGCAGACCCAGACGCCCGTGTGGCTGGCCACGCGCTACGACGTGGTCAAGGCGGCGCTCGGCGACAGCCGCTTCGTACGGGATCCGGCGAAGGCCCCGGGGGGTGGAGGGCGGCGGCGTCGGCGCGGAGCTGCTCGACGGGGCGGGGCTGCCGCCGGAGTACCGGCAGTACCTGGAGATCCTGGTGATGGTCGACGGGCCGGAGCACACCCGGCTGCGGACCCATGTGATGCGGGCCTTCGCACCGCGCCGGATCGCCGCGCTGCGGCCGCGGATCGAGCGCATGGCTCACCAGCTGATCGGGGAACTCGCCGCGAAGGACGGCGAGTTCGATCTGCTGCATGCCTTCGCGTACCCACTGATGACAAACGTGATCTGCGAGATCATCGGGGTCGAGGAAGCGGACCGGCCCAAGGTGGGCGGCTGGATCCGGGACTACGAGTCGGGCGCGCCGGACCGCTTCATCCCCGGCATCGACCAGCTCGCCGCGTACATAGACGGCCTCCTCGACCGCCGGGCCGCCGAGCCGGCCGAGGACCTGGTCTCCGATCTGCTGCGCTCCAGCGCCGAGGCGGCGGAGGGGCAGCGGCTCAGCCGGCAGGAGATGATCGCGCTGGTCTTCCTGCTGATCAACACGGGGATCGCGCCGCCGGCCTTCTTCCTCGCCGACGCGGTGCTCACCCTCCTCGACCACCCGCAGGAGGTGGCAGGGCTGCGCGCCGAGCCCGGACTGCTGCCGCGCGCCGTGCAGGAGCTGCTGCGGTACGTGTCCACGGTCCGGATCGGCGCCACCCTGTACGCCACCGAGGACGTGGAACTCGGCGGTGTCCTGGTCCGCCGCGGCGAGGGCGTGACCAGCGGACTGCTCTCCGCCAACCGCGACCCGGGCACCTTCGCCGACGCCGGGCGCCTCGACCTCACCCGGGAGGCGGCACGCGGCGGCGGGCACATCGCGTACGGGCACGGCGCGCACCGCTGCATCGGCGCGGCGCTCGCCAACCTGCATACCGAGGTGATCCTCGACCGGCTGCTGCTGCGCGACAAGCGCCTCACCCTCGCCGTCGACCGGGAGGCCGTCGAGCGCGTCGGGTTCGCGGGCGAGGGCACCTATCTCACCGGGCTGCCGGTCCGATTCTGATCCCAGCGGGCCCGCTCCCATCTGCCTGCCTGCCGGTCCGGTTCTGAACACCGGACCGGCAGGCCGGCCGGAACGCGGACCTGGCCCAGCGTTGGCCGTCCTTGCGGCCGTGGTTGGCCTTCTTCTTGCGGGCGCGCTTCTCGACGGCCGGGTCGCAGAGGCGGACCACATGCGCGGCGCCCTCAGCCGGCGTGACGCCCTGGTGGGCGTAGAGCGGGAGCAGCGCCGTATCCCAGACGCCCCGGTGTATGGAGACCGCGGCCACGCGCGGGTCCGCGCCGGGGGCCTCGCAGACGGCACGTCGACGCCGCGGTCGAGCTGACAGGGCGGGTGGTAGCCGCCGGGCCGTGCGGTGGCTGGGCCCCGGCACCGCACGGCTGCGCACGGACGTCGGCGGCGGGACGACGAGTACGCCGCCGGGTGCTCGGCCTCCGGGAGGCTCCATGGGTGTTTCCGGAGGAAAGGCGTCATGCCACTGACGTCCGCGGCCTCTCCGGCGGCCGACGGGAAATCCAGCCCGGACCGGCGCCCGAACTGCCCTTCCCCGAGCGGAATTTGCGGGTCTCTCACGGCTCACGGGCCCGGCGCATCAAGGCCCCGTCAAGGTCACCTGAGAAGGCGTCAGGAGCGCGTCAAGGGACGCCATCGGTGGCCGAAACCGGTCGCAGACTGAGGGCACGGGGGACACGGGCGACCGTCCGTGGCGTGCCGTTGGAGGGCTCGTGACCATCACGGCCGGTACCTCGCGTGGTTCTGAGGCGGGGGCCAGGACTGGCGTACGGCAACAGCCACAGCCCGGACCGGTCGCCCCGCCCGGGGGCGGGTCCGGTCCGCGGCCACGAGGAGGGTCGCGGACGGGCCGTCCGGTCCGGCGCCTCCGTCGTGAGGCCGTGGCCGCGTGGGCCGCTCTGCGCCGCCGCTACTGGGTCACCGTGCCCGCGCGCCTGCGCCTCCTGCGCGCGGCCACGGTCTCGCTCACCGTCGCCCTCGCCCTGCTGCTCGCGCTGGCCGGGCTCGCGGCCACCGGCACCTGGAACGCCGTCGCGGAACGCGACGCGCCCCGCACCACCAGCGCCGCCGACCTCAACCTCGCCCTCAACGACATGGACGCGCAGGCCGCCAACCTCCTGCTGTCCAGCGGCAACGCGGGCAAAGGGCGTCTGGAAACCCCGTACGACAAGGCCTTCGGCTTCTACGGCGACGCGCGCCGCACCATCGGCCACGATCTGCGCGCCCTCGCCGTCGCCGCGCAGGGTGACCGGGCCGACGAGCGGACGGTGGAGTCCCTCACGGACAACTTCGCCGAGTACCAGGAACGGATAGGGCGCGCCCTGGAGAACGACGCCCGCGCGGGCGGCAAGAAGGCCGCGCTCGAGGACTACCGCACGGCGACCGATCTGCTACAGGGCAAACTCCTGCCGGAGGCCCGCACGTTGGTGGACTCCAACAACCAGGCCTTCAACGCCGAGTACTCCCAGGCCCGTTCGACCCTCTTCGCCCAGCTCGCCGCCATCGTGGCACTCGGTGTGCTGCTGCTCGCCGCGCTCGGCGTCCTCCAGTGGTACCTGGCCCGCCGCTTCCACCGGATCCTCAACCCCGGTGTCCTGGCCGCCACCGTCTGCGCCCTGCTCGCCGTCCTCCTCGGCGCCCAGGCGCTCTCCGCCTCCGCCGAGCACCTGCGCGGCGCCCGCCGCGACGCCTTCGACTCCGTCGTCGCCCTCTCCCGGGCCCGCGCGATCGCGTACGACGCCAACGCCGACGAAAGCCGCTGGCTCCTCGACCCCGAGCGGCGCTACCAGTACGGGCCGTCCTTCCTCGCCAAGTCGCAGAAGCTGTACGGCATTTCGGGTGCCACCCTGTCGAACTACGACCCCGAGCTGGACCGGACCTGGCAGATGTACGAGACCGACCACGACGACCTCGATTTCACCGGCGAGTTCCAGCGCGAGCTCGCCAACATCACCTTCCCCGGGGAGCGCGCCGCCGCCGAGAAGACGGTCGAGACGTACGCGGTCTACCAGCGCGACGACCGCAAGATCCGCACGCTGGTCGCGCAGGGCCAGCAGCGCGAAGCCGTCGAGTTCTGCATGGACTGGCGACCGGACACGTCCAACGCGCACTTCGGGGAGTGGATGGCCGCGCTGGACAAGGTGACGGACATCAACCGCGACCACTTCGCGGCCTCGGTCGAGGCGGGCCGCTCCGAAACCACCGGGCTGCTTCCCTGGACGTGCGGCCTGCTGCTCGCCGCGGGAGTGCTGACGCTGCTGGGCCTGCGCCCGCGGCTGGCGGAGTTCCGCTGAACCGTCGCCTTCGCGGAGCCGGTCACGCGTCCGTCAGCCTCGTCTCCTCCAGGTCCAGGGACCGTTGCAGCCGCCGTCGCGTCGTATCGCTGATGCGGTGTTCGTCGTACAGCCGCTGGAGTTCGAGCGCCTCTGTGGCGATCAGGTCGCGGCGGAGCTGGCGGTAGACGAGGTCGGCGGACTCGGGCGGGGTGCCGTCGCCGTCCGCCGCGGCGAGGCGGTCGCTGGCGTCGTCGAGGCGGGCCGTCAGACCGCGGCGCAGGCGGTCGAGGACGACGTCCGGGACGGCCTCCAGCTCGGAGATCTCTTCCAGGCGGTTCAGGCCGGCGTGGGCCAGGCTGCAGCGGGCCGCCGCCTCCTCGCGTTCCGTATGGTCGGGTTCCAGGGCGATGCCGGAGCGGCGGACGACCGAGGAGAGGCTGAAGCCCTGGACGACGAGCGTGACGACCACGACCGAGGTGGTCAGGACCAGGACCAGGGGGCGCTCGTCGAGCGACTCCGGGATCGACAGGGCCGCCGCCAGCGGCACCACACCCCGGGTGCCCGCCCAGGTCAGCACCACCGGCACCCGCCAGTTCATGCGGTGGATGCCGCCCTTGCGCTGCACCAGCGCCGAGAGCGGCGCCACCCACAGCAGGCGTACGGCGATGAGCGTCCCCGCCACGGCGAGCGCGTACAGCGGCCAGGCCCGGTCGCCGTGGGACAGGGCCTGCACCTGGGCGGGCAGGGCGAGCCCGATCAGGCTGAACACCACGCTCTCCAGCAGGAACACCACCGTGCCGTAGACGGCGTGCAGCTGGAGGCGGATGCGGGCGTTGGTGAGGCGGTCGCCGCGGCCGCCCAGGACGACTCCGGCCACCACGACCGACGTGACGCCGGAGGTGTGCGCCGCCTCGGCGAGGACGTACGCCGCGTACGGGGTGACCAGGGCGATCACGGTTTCCAGGACCGGGTCCTCGGTGCGTCGCCGGATCAGTGCGACCACCGCGGCGACGGCCGCGCCGATGACCGTGCCGCCGCCCGCCAGCAGCAGGAACTGCCCGCCCGCCGACGCCCAGCTCGCGGCGGCCGTGGCCACGGCCATGCTCACCGCGACCCGGAAGAGCACCAGGGACGTCGCGTCGTTGAACAGGCTCTCGGCCTGGACGAGGACCTGCACCTTGGGCGGCAGCGCGAGCCGTCTGCCGAGCGCGGTCACCGCCACCGGGTCCGTACTGGCGAGCACCGCGCCCAGCACGAACGCCATCTGCCACGACAGGGGTGAGACCAGCGACGCCACCAGCGCCACCGCCGCGGCCGAGGCCAGCACCAGGCCGAACGACAGCACCCCGACCGGCTTCCACACCGCGCGCAGCTCCCGCCAGGACAGTTCCTCGGCGCTCGCGTACAGCAGGGGCGGCAGCACCACGAGGCCGATGATCTCGGGGCTGATCTCGATCTCCGGGGTGCCCGGCAGGAGGGCCACGGCGAGTCCGGCGACGACGAGGAGGGAGGGGGCCGGAATGCGCCAGCGGCGCGCGAACGTCGCCACCAGGGTGGCGAGTACGACGAGAGCCAGGACCGTCCCTACACTGCGCATGCCGTCCCCTTGGCCATGAGGAGGAGCCCTCGGTGACTCCCTGAGGGGCCTGTGCGGCTTCCTGAGGAGCCCCTTGTGGCTCTTCTAGGAAGCCCGTGCGACTCCCTGCCGACCAGACTTCCCGGCACACCTCTTTCACCCTATCGGGCCAGGGCCTGTCAAGGCAGTGTCAACTTCTGCGGGAGCGGCGCCAGGGAAGCGTCAAGATCCCTCCGCGTCGGTATTGCGCAGTTCCCCGCGCCCCTGAAGGGGCGCGGGGAACTGCGCGACATACCCCCGGGTCTGGGGCGGAACCTACTCGTGGCGTGAGCCGATCCGGGGCTGCGGGGACTGCGGCTCGCCGCGGCGGAAGGAGCCGGGGGCTCGGGCCGCCGGGTGGTCGGCGCGTGCCGAGGAGGTCAGCTGCCAGGGGACGCTCGTGACCATCACGCCGGGGGTGAAGAGCAGGCGGCTCTTGAGCCAGAGCGCCGACTGGTTGTGGAGGAGGTTCTCCCACCAGTGGCCGACGACGTACTCGGGGATGAAGACGGCGACGATGTCCCGCGGGCTCTCGCGGCGGATGGAGCGCACGTACTCCACGACCGGCCGGGTGACTTCGCGGTACGGCGAGTCGATGATCTTCAGCGGGACCTCGAGACCGTACTCCTCCCAGCGTGAGCGCAGCGCGGCCGCCTCGTCGCGGTCGACCGAGACGGTGAGCGCCTCCAGCTGGTCGGGGCGGAAGGCACGCGCGTAGGCGAGGGCGCGCAGGGTCGGCTTGTGGATCGTCGACACGAGCACGATCCCGAACACCCGGCTGGGCGGAACGAGTTCACCGCGCGGGTCGGTCACCGCCAGCTCCGCCGCCGTCGCGTCGTAGTGCCGCCTGATCCCGCGCATCATCACCCACAGCACGATCGCCGCCAGCACGGCCAGCCACGCGCCCTGCGTGAACTTGGTGGCAAGGACGATCACCAGGACGAGGCCGGTGACGACCGCGCCGATCGCGTTGATCACGCGGGCCGTGTGGTGGCGACGGCGCGTGTTCGGGTCGGGTGTCGCGCGCAGCTCGCGGTTCCAGTGCCGGACCATGCCGAGCTGGGAGAGCGTGAAGGAAGTGAACACGCCCAGGATGTAGAGGTGGATGAGGCTGGTGACGTTCGCCCGGAAGCCCCACAGCAGCAGGCCCGCCACGATCGCCAGGGCCAGGATGCCGTTGGAGAAGGCGAGCCGGTCGCCCCGGTTGTGCAACTGGCGGGGCAGATAGCGGTGTTGGGCGAGGATCGAGGAGAGGAGCGGGAAGCCGTTGAACGCCGTGTTCGCGGCCAGGATCAGGACCAGCGCGGTCGCCGCCTGGATGAAGTAGAAGCCGATGCTGTGCTCGCCGCCGAAGACGGCGGCCGCGATCTGCGCGATGACCGTCCGCTGGGTGTAGCTCTCGCAATTGCCGTCCAGGCCGGTCAGCCGGCACGGGTCGTCGGTGATGCGCACCTTGGAGACCAGCGCCAGCGTGGTGACGCCGACGAACATGACGATCGCGATGATGCCCATCGCCGCCATCGTCGTGGCGGCGTTCTTCGACTTGGGCTTGCGGAACGCCGGTACGCCGTTGGAGATCGCCTCCACGCCGGTCAGCGCCGTACAGCCGGAGGAGAACGCGCGCAGCACCAGCATCATCAGGGCCAGGCCTGTCAGGTTCGCGTCGCCGTGCTCGGGGCTGATGCCGTACTGGGCGCTCTCGGCGACCGGCGCGTCCCCGAGGAAGTACCGGATCAGGCCGGTGATCACCATGATCAGGACGCCGCCGATGAAGAGGTACGTCGGCGCGGCGAAGGTCTGGCCCGACTCGCGTACGCCCCGCAGGTTCATCGCGGTCAGGATCGCGACGAAGCCGATCGCCAACAGGACGCGCTGGTCGGCGAGTTCGGGGATCGCCGAGATGATGTTGTCGACGCCGGAGGCGACCGAGACGGCCACCGTCATGACGTAGTCGACGAGGAGGGAGGCGGCGACGACCAGCCCGGCGGACGGGCCGAGGTTCGTGGACACCACCTCGTACGAGCCGCCGCCGCTGGGATACGCGTGCACCACCTGGCGGTACGACAGCACCACGACCGTCATCAGCGCCACGACCGCGCCCGCGATCCACGGGGTGAAGTGCAGATACGCCAGTCCGCCTAGCGTGAGGACCAGCAGGATCTCCTGGGTCGCGTACGCCACTGACGACAGCGGGTCGGAGGCGAAGATCGGCAGGGCGAGCCGTTTGGGCAGCAACGTCTCGTGCAGCTCTTCGCTGCGCATGGCCCGGCCGATCACCAGCCGCTTGAGGATCCCCGTCACGTTGAACACGGGCGGAGGGTATGCCGGGGGAGGGGTTCGTAGGGGGAGGGCGACGGGCGCGCAGGGCGTTAAGGAGCCGTTAGGATTTCTCCAAATACGTACATTCGGAGTAAAACGCCTGGCGACGGCCCTCTCGGATCCGCCGAGCGCTGTGTGCTCCGGACGGGCCGCTGACCGCCGAGCGCCCCGGACCGCTCTAGTCCAGCCCCGACACCTTGAACACCGTCTGCGCCGTCTCACGGTCGATCCGTTCCGAGACACGGCGCAGCGCGGTCGTCCCGCACGTCAGGGTGTCATGGGCGGCGGAGGTGCGGGCGTCCTCGTCGAGGCGGCGCCACAGCGGGGGGTTGGCGACCAGGACACGGGGATCGATCTCGACGCGCGCGCCGAAAGTGTCCCGCAGGACGAGCCGCTGTCCGACCCCTTCCAGACAGCGCACGGACACCAGGTGGTCGGTCCGCACCCGCTGCGCGCGCAGTAGTCCGCGCGAGGCCAGCCAGCCCTCACCGGCGGCGACCCGGGCGGGGTAGAGCACCAGCAACAGCAGCACCGCGACCGCGACCCACAGCAGGGCGCGCAGGTCATTGAGGGTGCCGGCGCCCCAGTCGATCAGCAGCAGAAGGGCGAGGAGGGCGGCCGAGCAGCGGATCGAGCTGCGCAGGTCCTGTGCCCACCGGCGGTCGTGCGCCACCTCCGCGGAGGGGTGCGCGTGGGCGTCGGCCGCGTCCCGCGCGTCGTTGCGGCGTTCCATACGACTGACGGTAGAGAGCCGGGGGGCCGGGGGCAGCACACCTTGACGCGTCTCTGACGGGCTTCGGCGTCAAGGATGCGCCAAGGTTCGGGGTTTCGGCGCGAAGAACGCGCAAGAGACGTGCGTACGCGGCCATGGGTGGCCGGGCGTCCCGCTGATCCGCCTCGCCTCCGCGCGCCGAGCCCTGGGCCGCCCGATCGCCTCGTACGTACGCGGAATCGCCGAGCCCAGCACTCGCGTCACCGTCCTGATCCCCGAGGTGGAGCCCGACCGGCTGTGGCAGCGGCTGCTGCAGAACCAGCGGGGCGCCGTGGTCGCGCACGCCGTGCGCAGGGACACGGACGCGGTGATCTGCAGGCTCCGGTTCCGCCTTTCCTGACCTTGGTTCGACCGCGGCCGTAAGAGATGCGTCAAGGGCGTATGGGCCCCCGTAAGGGAGGCGTCAACGGCGGTCGAATCCGGCCACGGAGGGGCTTTCCTCTAACCGTCAGTTCAATCCGGACCTCATCCAGGAGCTCACGATGGCCGACGTGGCCTTCGTCGTCACCACGATCGCGGTGTTCGCGCTGGTGGCCCTCGTCGCCAAGGGGGTGACGAAGCTGTGACCGCCGAAAACATCGTCGGCCTGGTCGTGGCCGTCGCCCTGCTGGGCTATCTCGTCCTCGCCCTCGTCTTCCCGGAGAGGTTCTGAGCACCAACATGAGCCCCGTCCTCGCAGGCGTCCTCCAGCTGCTCGCGCTCATAGCGGCACTGGCACTCGCCTACCGTCCCCTCGGCGACTACATGGCCAAGGTCTACTCCTCCGACAAGCACCTGCGCGTCGAGAAGTGGATCTACAAGGGCATCGGCGCCAACCCGAACGCCGAGATGCGCCGGCCCGCCTACCTGCGCGGCGTCCTCGCCTTCTCTGCCGTCAGCGTCCTCTTCCTCTACCTGCTGCAGCGCATCCAGGGCCACCTGCCCGGGTCGCTCGGCTTCTCCGCCATCGACCCGGACCAGGCGTTCAACACCGCCGCGTCCTTCGTGACGAACACCAACTGGCAGTCGTACTACGGCGAGCAGGCCATGGGCCACGTCGTACAGACCGCCGGTCTGGCCGTCCAGAACTTCGTCTCCGCGGCCGTCGGCATCGCGGTGGCCGTCGCGCTGGTGCGCGGCTTCTCCCGCTCCCGCACCGGTGAGCTCGGCAACTTCTGGGCCGACCTGGTGCGCGGCACGATCCGCATCCTGCTGCCGCTCGCCGTCGTCGCAGCGATCATCCTCGTGGCGTGCGGCGCGATCCAGAACTTCTCCGGGATCCACTCGATCGGGCAGTTCACGGGCGGCTCGCAGCAGTGGAACGGCGGCGCGGTCGCCTCGCAGGAGGCCATCAAGGAGGTGGGCACCAACGGCGGCGGCTACTTCAACGCCAACAGCGCGCACCCCTTCGAGAACCCCACCCCGTTCTCGAACCTCTTCGAGATCTTCCTGATGCTGGTCATCCCGTTCTCGCTGACCCGCACCTTCGGCCGCATGGTCGGCTCGCTGCGCCAGGGTTACGCGATCCTCGCCACGATGGCCACGATCTGGGTTGGCTTCATCGCCCTGATGATGTGGACCGAGTTCGCCCACCACGGCCCGGCGTTCCAGATCGCGGGCGGCGCGATGGAGGGCAAGGAGACCCGCTTCGGCATCGGCGCCTCGTCGATCTTCTCGATCTCCACGACGCTCACCTCGACCGGTGCGGTGGACTCCTTCCACTCCTCCAACACCGGCCTGGGCGGCGGCCTGAACCTGCTGGGCATGCAGCTCGGCGAGATCGCGCCCGGTGGCACAGGCTCCGGCCTCTACGGCATGCTGATCATGGCGATCATCGCGGTGTTCATCGCCGGTCTGATGGTCGGCCGCACCCCCGAGTACCTGGGCAAGAAGATCGGCACCCGCGAGATCAAGTTCGCGGCCTGCTACATCCTCATCACCCCGGCGCTGGTGCTCGTCTTCACCGCCGCGGCGATGGCCCTGCCGACCCCGGGCAACTCGATGACCAACAGCGGGGCGCACGGCTTCTCCGAGATCCTGTACGCCTACACCTCGGGCGCCAACAACAACGGCTCGGCCTTCGCGGGGCTGAACGCGGACACCCAGTGGTTCAACACCACCATCGGGCTCGCCATGCTGCTCGGCCGCTTCCTGCCGATGGTGTTCGTCCTCGCCCTGGCCGGTTCGCTCGCCGAGCAGAAGCCGGTCCCGGCGACCGCGGGCACCCTGCGCACCGAGAAGCCGCTGTTCGCCGGTCTCCTCGTCGGCGCGATCCTGATCATCACCGGTCTGACCTACTTCCCGGCCCTCGCGCTGGGTCCGCTGGCCGAGGGGCTGGCGTCATGACCACTCGTACAGAGAAGCAAGAGGACTCGATGTCCACAGCCACTCCGACCCGGGCGCCGCACCAGGACGTGCCGACCGGCCACAAGGACGAAGGACGCGTCGGCGCGGGTCTGTTCGACCCGAAGCAGCTGCTCAAGTCGCTGCCGGACGCCTTCCGCAAGCTCGACCCGCGGGTGATGGTGAAATCACCTGTCATGTTCGTGGTCCTTGTCGGCTCGGTCCTGACGACCGTCTTCTCCTTCAAGGACCCGAGCGACTGGTTCGGCTGGGCCATCAGCGCCTGGCTGTGGCTGACCGTGATCTTCGCCAACCTGGCGGAGGCGGTGGCCGAGGGCCGCGGCAAGGCGCAGGCGGACACCCTGCGCAAGGCCAAGACCGACACGGTCGCGCGTCGGCTGTCCAAGGACGGCAAGACCGAGGAGCAGGTCCCCGGCACCGAGCTGCGCGTCGGTGACCTGGTCGTCTGCGAGGCGGGCGACATCATCCCCGGCGACGGTGACGTCGTCGAGGGCGTGGCGTCCGTCGACGAGTCGGCCATCACCGGTGAGTCGGCGCCCGTCATCCGCGAGTCCGGCGGCGACCGCTCGGCCGTCACCGGCGGTACGAAGGTCCTCTCCGACCGGATCGTCATCAAGATCACGACGAAGCCGGGCGAGACCTTCATCGACCGCATGATCTCCCTCGTCGAGGGCGCCGCACGCCAGAAGACGCCCAACGAGATCGCGTTGAACATCCTGCTGGCCTCGCTGACGATCGTCTTCCTGCTCGCGGTGGCGACCCTGCCCCCGTTCGCGGACTACGCGGGGACGCACCTCACGATGGTCGTGCTGGTGGCGCTGCTCGTCTGCCTGATCCCGACCACCATCGGCGCGCTGCTCTCCGCTATCGGCATCGCGGGCATGGACCGGCTGGTGCAGCGCAATGTCCTGGCCATGTCGGGTCGTGCGGTCGAGGCCGCCGGTGACGTCTCGACGCTGCTCCTCGACAAGACCGGCACCATCACCCTCGGCAACCGCCAGGCTTCGGAGTTCGTGCCCGTGAGCGGCACCACCGAGGCCGAGGTCGCCGACGCCGCCCAGCTCTCCTCGCTGGCCGACGAGACGCCCGAGGGCCGCTCCATCGTCGTACTGGCGAAGGAGGAGTACGGGCTGCGCGAGCGGCACCAGGGCGAGCTGGCCGGTGCTGAGTGGATCGCCTTCACCGCCCAGACCCGGATGTCGGGTGTGGACGTCGACGGGCGCAAGATCCGCAAGGGCGCGGCCGGTTCGGTCATCGCCTGGGTCAAGGAGCGGGGCGGCGAGGTGTCCGAGGACGCCGACACTCTGGCCAACCGGATCTCCGAGGCGGGCGGCACGCCGCTGCTCGTGGCCATCGAAGACACGGACGGCGCCCGGGTGTTGGGCGTCATCCACCTCAAGGACGTCGTCAAGGACGGCATGCGCGAGCGGTTCGACGAGCTGCGCCGCATGGGCATCAAGACCGTCATGATCACGGGTGACAACCCGCTGACGGCCAAGGCGATCGCCGAAGAGGCGGGTGTCGACGACTTCCTCGCGGAGGCGACTCCCGAGGACAAGATGGCGCTCATCAAGCGCGAGCAGGCCGGCGGCAAGCTCGTCGCGATGACCGGTGACGGTACGAACGATGCCCCGGCCCTCGCGCAGGCGGACGTCGGCGTGGCGATGAACACGGGTACGTCGGCCGCCAAGGAGGCCGGCAACATGGTCGACCTCGACTCGAACCCGACCAAGCTCATCGAGATCGTCGAGATCGGCAAGCAACTCCTCATCACTCGGGGCGCGTTGACGACGTTCTCGATCGCCAACGACGTCGCGAAGTACTTCGCGATCATCCCGGCGCTGTTCGCGGCGGTCTACCCGGGCCTGGACAAGCTCAACATCATGCACCTGTCCTCGCCGGACTCCGCGATCCTGTCCGCGGTCATCTTCAACGCGCTGATCATCATCGCGCTGGTGCCGCTCGCCCTGCGGGGTGTGCAGTACCGGCCGGTCAGCGCCGACAAGATGCTCCGCCGCAACCTCGGGATCTACGGCCTGGGCGGGCTGATCGCCCCCTTCATCGGCATCAAGATCATCGACCTGCTCATCTCCCTCATCCCCGGGCTGTAACTCTTTGAAAGCGTGCTGATCGCCATGAACAACTCGGTTACGAACACTGCCCGGTTGCTCTGGGCCGGCCTGCGAGCGCTCCTGGTGCTCACGGTGGTGACGGGCGTCCTCTACCCGCTGGCGGTCACCGGTGTCGCCCAAGGTCTGTTCCACGACAAGGCCAACGGCTCGGAGATCAAGGCGGGCGGCAAGGTCGTCGGCTCCTCGCTCATCGGTCAGGCGTACAACCTGCCGCTGAAGAAGGGCCAGGAGACCCCGGAGCCCGACCTGAAGTGGTTCCAGGGCCGCCCGCAGAACGGGCTGGGTGTGAACTCGGTCAACACGCAGTACAAGCTGATCCTGTCCGGCGCCACCAACCGTTCCGGTGACAATGCCGACCTGATCAAGTGGGTCATGGACGCCAAGGCCGCGGTCATCAAGGACAACTCGACCTCGGACTACAAGGTCAAGCCGTCCGACGTCCCCGCCGAGGCGGTGACGTCCTCCGGCTCTGGCCTGGACCCGGACATCTCCCCGGACTACGCGGACATCCAGGTCCACCGCGTCGCGGTGAAGAACGGGCTCTCCGTCGCCCAGGTCCAGAAGCTGGTCGACGAGCACACCGACGGCCGCACCCTCGGCTTCATCGGCGAGCCCCGCGTCAACGTCCTGGAACTCAACATCGCGCTCAAGGAACTCGTGGCGAAGAGCTGATGGCCTTACGCGCACCACGCGGGAGTTGGCGGCCGAGGACACCTCTCGTGTTCGTCAACTCCCGCAGCCATGAGGCCGGTTGCTCACTCTCCAGCCCTCCGTGCAACGCTCCGCACACGTTCAAGAGGAAAGGCGCACACCGATGACGCGGGTGCTGGTGGTGGAGGACGATCCACAGCTCGTACGGGCGCTCGTGATCAACATGCAGGCCCGCGGGTACGGAGTCGACGCCGCCCCCGACGGCGCCACCGCGCTCCGGCTCGCCGCCGCGCGCCGGCCCGATGTGGTCGTACTGGACCTCGGGCTGCCTCGGTGCGGCACCGGGCGTCGGGAAGACGTACGCGATGCTCTCCTAAAGGGGCGCGGGGAACTGCGCAGTCTTTTAAGCGGGGGTCTGGGGGCGGCAGCCCCCAGGGGCGGGACGGGTAGGGGCGGCGGGGGCGACGAAACCTCCCTCAGCCCAAGCCGACGCGGGCCCCCGCGCTCCACCGTCCCAGCACCGGCTCCGCAAGTGTCCGTGCCGCCAGGCACAGGGTCTGCCCGTGTCGGGCGAAGAGTTCGTCGCGGGAGGTGAAGCGGCCGAGGTCCAGGCGGACTTGGGCGGAGAAGTCACAGACGGTTCCCGGGCCGCCGGCGCAGCTCGCGGACGTTCCGCCGTCCCAGTCGACCGCCGTACGGGCCACCGCGTCGAAAAGGGTCTCGCCGCCCTTGTTGGTGAAGTGGCCGGACGTCGCGCTCAGTTCGGTCAGGGTTCCGAAGAGCTCGGCGATCGGGACCCATTCCTCTTCCAGGAGGAACTCGGGCCACGCCAGCAGCACTTGCTCCGGCACGAGCGGCTTGAGGCGAGGGAAGCGCGGATACCAGAAGGAGCCGTCCACCAGCAGTCCCCGCACCCGCGTGGGAACATCCAGCGCCCGCGCGACCGCTTCGAGCACCGCCATCCGCTGGCTGCACGACCCGCGCCCGAGCTCCAGCGTCCGCGAGGCGCGGCGCAGGTCGTCCACTGAGTAGACGGGCCGCACCTCGCGCGCGATGATCCCGTGAGCCACGCGCAGCGACGCGCGGGCGTCTCCGTTCCCCGGGATCCGCTCCACCAACGCCCGGACGACCGAGTGTTCCCAGTCCAGGATCGCGGTGGGCCGCGTCGAGCCGCGTACGGGTTCGGGTGTCCCGGCCCGTACGGCATTCGCGCGCCGGTACGGCATCAACAGGCGGCTGGTCATGTCCGTCCCCCATGTCCCCGTGACTGATCCCCGGCCATCATCACACGGGCCCGGCCCACGAGTTCAGGACCGCGGGAGCAGCAGCCGGAACGTACAGCCCTTCCCCGGCGCGGTGTCCAGTTCCAGACGGCCACCGTGCCCTTGAGCGATCGCGGCGGCGATGGCGAGCCCGAGCCCGCTGCCGCCCTGGCTGCGCGACCGGGACTGGGACCGGGATCGGGATCGGGATCGGGACGGGTCCGCCCGGTAGAAGCGCTCGAAGACGCGCTGGGCATCCTCGGGGGCCAGCCCAGGCCCTCGTCGACGATCTCCAGTACGCCGACAGCCGTCCCGTACGGCAGGGGCGGTGACGCGCCGGTGCCACCCGGCCCGTCCACCCCGCCGGTGTCCGGCCCCACCAGGCCCGTACCGACGCGTACGTGGACGGGCGTGCCCGCGGGAGTGTGCGTGCGCGCGTTGGACAGCGGGTTCTCGACGACCTGCCGCAGCCGGTGCGGATCGCCGAGGGTCTCCACGACCTCCAGCTCATCTCCCGTACACAGCGGATCGAGGCCGATCGGACGCCCGCGGCTGCCCAGCGCGGCGGCGCTCACGGCGTCGGCGGCGAGGGACAGCAGGTCGACGGGTTCCCGGCGGTAGGAGGGTTCCTGGTCGAGTTGGGCGAGCAGTTGCAGGTCGTCGACGAGCAGGCTCATGCGTTCCGCGTTCTGGGCGATCAGCCGGTTCGCCTCGCGCCGGCCCTCGGCGGACTGCTGCTCGTGGCGTAGCGCCAGTTCGGCGAAGCCCTGGATCGTGGTGAGCGGCGTACGCAGTTCGTGCCCGGCGTCGGCGACGAAGCGGCGCAGCCGGGCCTCGGAGGTCTCGCTCTCGCGCAGGGCGCCCTGGAGCCGTTCGAGCATGGTGTTCAGGACCCGGCCGAGCCGTCCGGTCTCGGTGCGTTCGTCGGTGTCGTGCAGCCGCAGGTCGAGGTTGCCGTCGGTTGACTGAGACGGGATGCACGGGCCCGTCGCACGCTAGGGAAGCGGTGTGGGAGGCCCCGGGACGAATGCTGGGAGATCCCTGTGGACCGAAAATGGGGAGAGCCGCGACGGGGTTGGATGAAGACTGCAGGGCATGACACTGCAGGACATGACCCTTCTGAAGGAACCGCCCACTCTGGTCTGGCCCACGGCGACGGTGCGGGACTCGTACCTGTCCGGTGAGCGCGCCGACTGCGTGGCCGAAGGACGCGCCATGGAGTGGCTGGGCCCGGCAGCCGACGACTTCGACGCCTTCGTCGCACAGCGCCGCGGCGAACAGATCCGGTGGGGCGTGCCGTCGACCCTGTTCTGGTACGTCTCCGGTGAGCACTACCTCGGCACGCTCGTCGTACGGCACGAGCTGACACCCGAGTTGGCCGAGGCCGGCGGCCATGTCGGCTATCACGTCGTCCGACCGTGGCGCCGCCAGGGACACGCGACGCGGATGCTCGCCGCGGGGCTCGCCGAGTGCCGCCGCCTGGGCCTCGACCGCGTCCTGCTGACCTGCGACGTCGACAATGAGCCGTCCCGGCGGGTCATCCGGGCCAACGGCGGCATACCCGACGGTCAGGCACACGGCGAGGACCGCTTCTGGATCACCCTCGGAGCCGCTTGATCAGCCGGTGAGCCGTTTGACCGTCCCCAGCTGCTTCCACTTGCCTCCGACGAGGCGGTCGACCCACACCGGACGGCCTTGCGCCTGGTGCCCCTTGAAGGTGTAGGTCCCAAGGAGCCCGTCGGACTTGACCGTCTCCAGGCTGGCCCGGAGCTGTGTACGGGCGCTGTCCGCGTCCGGCCGCTTCCCGTCGCCCAGCACCTGGTCGATCCCCGCCGCGACGGCGAGCGTGGCGTCGTACAACTCGGCTGTACCGCGGTACTTCAGCAGTTTCTTCAGCTCGGCGTCGTCCGTGCACAGCTTGGGGAAATCCGTGCAGTCGGGCTTTTGCGTCTCGTCGTTGAAGGTGCGGAAGCGGAGACTGCCGTCCGGCAGCTGCTTGTCCTGCCGGGCGAACATCTCGAAGTCGTCCGAGATGTCGCAGGCCGACGCATAGCTGGTGTGGACGGCGATGAGCGTGCCGCGGTCCCGCACGGTCGGGACGATGTGCTCGTCGCCGCCGCCGGCCCGCAGATCGGCCACGGTCACGGCGTCCGGCCGCGCCTTGTCCAGATCCGTCGCGATCTGGCTCGCGCTCATGCCGTCGGACCCCTTCTGCGAGGGCAGCGGCAGCGCGGCGAGCCCGGCCGCGCGCAGACCGTGCCCGAAGGTGTCCTTGTCGGTGTCCGTGTCCCAGTAACTCTCCGACGTCTCCACGACCTTGCCGACGCCATACGCTCCCGCGAGGTAGCGGGCCGCCTGCTGCCCCACCTCGAACTCCGTTGCGGGAAGGGCGTATTCGTAGTCCGGGTCGCCCCCGGGATCGCAGACGTCGACCACGGCCATCTCCTGTGACCAGTCGGCATCGACGCCCGCGAAGTCGTCGACGGCACCGACGAGGCCGATCATTCCCGGGTGCTGCTCCAGCAGCTTCTCCGCGGGTGTCTGCCTGTAGTCCTCCACGGCGACGACGTTCACCGGGGTCTTCCGCTTCGCCCGGCGCTCGGCCTCCTTCAACGCGGCCCTCACGACCTGCGTGCGGATCCGGGGCACCTCCCCGTGCTCGTCGTCTCCCCAGTCGTAGGCGACACCCAGCGTGTACGACTTCGGCGCCGCGGACGTCTTCTCGGCCGCCGGGTCCTGGGCCCGGCCGTCACTCTCGTCGCCGTCCGAAGACGACATGCTCAGGCCGATCCCCGTCGGAATGCCGAGGGCGAGCAGGGCGGCGACGGTGGCGAGCACGGGGGTGCGGCGCGGGCGACGCGGGGTGGAGGGCGCCGGGGACGCGGGGATCCAGGGGGATTGCTTCGCGTCCTCCTTCGAGACCTCCTTGGCCACGGGCTGGGGGACGGGCGCGGGCGGCTTGGCGTCCGCGGGAGTTGCTTCCCGTACGACAGGAGGTACCGGAGCAGGAGGAGCGGGATCAGGAGCAGGAGGAGCCGGCGGCTGCGCCGCCGCCTCTATGCGCGCGAGCGCCGCATGCGCGTCGGCGGGCCGGTCGTCCGGGTCCTTGGCCATCAGGTCGAGGACCAACCGGTCGATGGCGGGGGTGAGTTCGGTACGCGCCCGACTCGGCCGCAGGGGTTCGTCGTGCAGGTGGTTGTACATGATGCCCGCCGCGTCCCCGACGAATGGGGGCCTGCCGACAAGGAGTTCGTACAGGACACAGCCGACGGCGTAGAGGTCGGTACGCCCGTCACCCCGGCGCTGGTGGAAACGCTCGGGCGCCATGTACTGAACGCTGCCGAAGGGGAGCTGGCCGGTGTGGGTCAACCGCGGGTCGGTGGCCCGGAATTCGGTGAACTTGGCGATCCCGAAGTCGACGATCTTGGCCACGGACGCGTCGCCTTCGCCGGTGACCATGATGTTGGCGGGCTTGATGTCCCGGTGCACGACCCCGGCGGCGTGCGCGGCGCCGAGCCCGCGGCACACGTCGGCGGTCCACCGCAACGCGTCCCTGACCGGCACGCGCCCGCTCTCCCGCAGGATCTCCTCCAGCGTGCGCCCCTCGACGAGAGCCATCACGAGATACGGGCTGTCGCCGTCCGTTCCGTGATCGTGCACGGCGACGATGTGGGGGCTGTCGAGAGCCGCGGCGACCCGGGCCTCGCGCCGGAACCGGGCGAGCGCTTCGCCCCGGTCGCTGCCGTCGCCCCTGGCGGGCAGCAGGATCTTGACCGCCACCTCGCGGTCCAACTCCTCGTCCCGGGCCCGCCAGACCTCGCCCATGCCGCCGGAGCCGAGGAGTTCGATCAGTTCGTATCGGTCGTCGAGTCGTCGTCCGCGCACGGGGCAGGACTTTACGGCGGTGGGCAGGACGCGGAGGGCGCCGGGGGTGAGTTCCACCCACCCCTCACATCCCCCTGCGTCGTGCTCAGACCTGCGTCGTGCTCAGACTTGCGTCGTGCTCAGACGAGGTGGGCGAAGACCACCAGGTTCTCCGTGTAGTCCTTCGCGGCATGGTCGTAGTCACCGGCGCAGGTGATGAGCCGGACCTGGGCATCGGGGGTGTCGGCGTACACGCGCTCATCGGGGAACTCGTCCTTCTCGAAGGTCTCGACACTGTCGACCACGAACGAGGCCGTACGGTCGTCGGCCCTTTCGACGGTGAACTTGTCCCCCTTCTCCAGCTCGCTGAGGCCCGCGAACACGGCCGCGGACGTCGTCGTGTCGACGTGCCCGGCGATGATCGACGCACCCCTCTCTCCGGGGGTGACGCCGCCTGCGTACCAGCCGACCAGGTTCACGTCGTCGGCGGGCGGGGGGTCGAGCCGGCCCGAGGAGTCGATGGTGAGGGCGGTGAAGGGGGCATCCACCTCGATCTTCGGGATGAGCAGCCGCGTCGGCTTGGACCGCGGCAGAGGTGTGCCCGTCTTCCCCATGGCGGGCGCGGCCGACGACGTCGGCGCGGGTGCCGCCGCGGTCCGGTGCCCAGGGGATTGGTCCGACGTCGTGCCAGGGCCGCCGAACAGGCTCAGCGCCAGGAACACGATTCCGGCGCACCACACGATCAACGGCACGCCGGGGCGGCCCTTCTTGGGCGGCACGGATCGGATCTCGACAGGGGAGGACAACCGGGCTGCCATCGGGCACCACCTCACTGGATCAGGGCAGCAGAGCGGACACAGCAATAGACAAGGGAGTAGACAAGGCAAGAGACACAGCAATGAGAGGGCCAGCCGGGCCGCCACGAGGTGCGCAGGCGACGGCCCAGGCTGTTATGTCACCTATGTCGTCAGACATGGGTCAGGCCGCACCACCCTCCACGCTCCTGCGGCGCAGCGCGTACGCACCCGCGCCGGCGACCGCCAGGACCGCCAGCCCGCCGGCCGTGACACCCGGCGAGGCGAGCCCGCCGCCACCGGTGTGCATGCCGCCCCTGGGCTTGCCGTGGTCGGAGTCCGAGTCGTCCTTGCCGTAGCCGGAGTCCGAGTCGTCCTTGCCGTGGCCGGAGTCGGAGTCCTTGTAGCTCTCCGGGTCGAACTTCTTGTCTCCGCCGTCGTCCTTGCTCCAGTCGTCACCCTTGATGGCGGTCAGCGCGCCGCCGCCGGTGTGTACGCCGCCCTTGGGCTTGTCGTGGTCGGAGTCCGAGTCGTCCTTGCCGTAGCCGGAGTCCGAGTCGTCCTTGCCGTGATCGGAGTCCGAGTCGCCCCCGTCGGAGTAGGAGTCGTCCTTGCCGTGATCGGAGTCGTCCTTCTTCTCGTCGTCGCCCTTGCTCCAGTCGTCACCCTTGATGGCGGTCAGCGCGCCGCCACCGGCGTGTACGCCGCCCTTGGGCTTGTCGTGGTCGGAGCCGTGGTCGGAGTCCGAGTCGCCCCCGTCGGAGTAGGAGTCGTCCTTGCCATGGCCGGAGTCGTCCCCGTGGTCGGAGTCGTCCTTCTCCTCGTCGTCGCCCTTGCTCCAGTCATCACCCGTGACGGCGGTCAGCGCACCGCCACCCGTGTGCACCCCACCGTTGGGCTTGTCGTGGCTGCTGTCCTTGTCGTGCTCCTTGCTGTAGGAAGAGTCATCGCTGTCCCAGTCACCGGCGGTGGCGGCATAGGCGCCTGGAGCGCCGATCGCGAGGGCGGCCGTGGCCGTCGCGGTGGCGAGGAGCATGCGGGCAGATCGCATCGTCGAGTCCTTCCGTCGCAGCCGGGCAGCTGACACCACGTCAGCGTTGTGAGAACCCGGCCCCGACGTGATCCACCGTCAGGCTGTCCCGCCCCGCGCACCACTCGAGCCGCTCACCTGGCGCACCGCTGAGGTCACGCCCACCAGCCCCCCAGCCGCCCGCCCCGCCCGCCCCGAACCGTCCTGACCTGCCATTTCGCCCTACACCGTCCACCCGCATCCCGCCCTGCGCCACGCCGCGGGTATTACCCGATCGGCCGCAACACGAGTGCGCACGCGCACGGCATCCAAGGAGGCGTCAGGACTGCCTGGGCCATGGGAAGTCGGGCACCGGGTCGTTTCGGGGGCGGCTCCGGGCTGCCGGGAATGGCACCGGGTGGCCGGGATCGGCACCGGGCCGCCGGGATCGGCTCCCGCCGGGTCTCCGACCGCGGCACACCCCCACGTACAGGAAACGTCGACGGCGTACGGCGCGGTCGAGCCCGCGCCCGCCCATGTGCCGGTGCCGCCGGCCCGGCGAGCGCCGGCGCGCCCCGTAGGCCGGATCCGGTCGCCACGATCACCGTCCTCACCCGGCGCGCCGAGCCCGCGGTGTCGGTGACGGTCTTTACACCTTCTGCCCGGCGTCGGCCTCTACACCTTCTGCCCGGCGTCGGCCTCTACACCTTCTGCCCGGCGTCGGCCTCTACGCCTCCTGCCCGGCGTCGGCCTCTACGCCCCCTGCTGGGCGTCGATCTCGGCGATCAGGGCCTCGATGCGCGTCTTGATCTCGTCCCGGATGGGGCGGACGGCCTCGACGCCCTTGCCCGCCGGGTCCTCGAGGGCCCAGTCGAGGTACTTCTTGCCGGGGAAGATCGGGCAGGCGTCGCCGCAGCCCATGGTGATGACGTAGTCGGACGCCTGGACAGCCTCGGTGGTGAGGATCTTCGGCTTGGCGTCGGCGATGTCGACGCCGACCTCCTTCATCGCCTCGACCGCGGCCGGGTTGACCTGGTCGCCCGGGACGGATCCGGCGGAGCGGACCTCGATCCGGTCGCCCGCGAGGTGGTCGAGGAAACCGGCGGCCATCTGCGAGCGCCCGGCGTTGTGGACGCAGACGAACAGCACGGAGGCGAGCGGGCTGGAGGACATGGGTTCTTCCTTCGCGATGTGGGTCAAGCAAGTGGTGCGGGTACGGAGTTCAGGTGCTGAGCAGGGAGGCCGGCAGCTCGGTGATGTGGGCGTCGATCTCGTCGCGGATGCCCCGGACGACGGCGATCGGGGCACCCTAGGGGTCGGTCACCGGCCAGTCCATAGCGGCGGCCCGGCAGGATCGGGAGCGCCGCCGCACCCCATCGTGATGACGTGGGTGCGGACACGGGCGCGGGCGTGCTCGGCGAGGCGGTCGTAGGAGTCGATGATCAGGCGCTGGATGGTCTCCGGCTCGAAGCGCCCCCGGTAGCGGAGGGCGAGACGGGCGATGCCGGCCGCGAGGCGTTCGTCCCACAGGACAGGGGGCGGGGATGCGGACATGGGAACCCCCTTCGGGGCGTGGGTCCCAACGGGTGCTGGGGTGCGGGTCCGAAGTATCAGTCCGGGCTGGTATCAGTCCGAAGTGATGTGACACTATCAGCCCATGATGACGTCGGTCGACACTGATCTGATGCGGGTTCTCGGTGACCCGCTCCGGTTCCAGATCGTCGCCTTGCTCGCCAAGGAGACGCTCTGTACCACGCACCTGATCGAGGAGACGGGGGCCAAGCAGACCAACCTCTCCAACCATCTGAAGGTGCTGCGCGAGGCCGGGGTCGTGGAGACGGAACCCTGCGGCCGGTTCACCTACTACCGGCTGAAGCCCGACGTCATCGCCTCGCTCGCCGGTCACTTCGTCGACCTCGCGGAGACCGCGCGCGCCACCGCCGAGCACAACGTCAAGCGGTCCTGCCCCTGATCTCCGCCCCTACGGCGACTGCACCGAGGAGTCCTGTTGACCGCCACCGAGGCCACCGAGCACGACAGAGCCGCGGAATCCGCCCTGGCCCCCGACGCGCCCGGCACCGATCCGCGGCCCGCTCCGGGCGCCACCACGCCCCAGGCTCCTCCGCTGATCGCCAAGGCCGCGGCCGAACTGGTCGGCACGGCGGCGCTCGTCGCGGTCGTGGTCGGCTCCGGCATCCAGGCCACCGAACTGACGAAGGACGTCGGCCTGCAGCTGCTGGCCAATTCCACGGCCACCGTCTTCGGCCTCGGCGTGCTGATCACCCTGCTCGGCCCGGTCTCGGGCGCCCACTTCAACCCGGCCGTCACCCTGGCCGAGTGGTGGACCGGCCGCCGTGGAGGCGCCGGGGTCTCGGCGCGTGAGGCGGCCGTCTATGTCCCCGCCCAGATCGTCGGCGCGATCGCGGGTGCCGTCCTGGCCGACGCGATGTTCGGCGAGCCGCTGGTGAAGTGGTCCACCCACGACCGCTCCGCCGGGCACCTGCTGCTCGGTGAGGTCGTCGCCACCGCCGGTCTGATCCTGCTGATCTTCGGTCTGGCCCGCACCGACCGCCTCCGCTTCGCGCCCGTCGCGGTCGCCTCGTACATCGGCGCGGCGTACTGGTTCACCTCGTCCACGTCCTTCGCCAACCCGGCGGTGACGATCGGCCGCGCCTTCACCGACACCTTCGCGGGCATCGCGCCGGGTTCGGTCCCGGCGTTCATCGGCGTCCAACTCGTCGGCGCGGTGGTCGGACTGGCCCTGGTAGCGCTCATCTTCATGCGCGGACGACCGGCCGAATGAGCCGTGGGGCGCCGGGGGTGATGGCCCCTGCGCGTCAACGGCCCCCGTCGGCCAGGGTGAGCTGTCGGCGGTGGAAGTCGAAGTGCTGGGTCGGGTAGCGATAGAGGTCCGCGATGGTCATGACGTCGCGGAAGAACGGGTCCCAGCGGGTGGGGTAGTGCATGCCGAGTGCGAGGCCGGCCTCCGGCTCGGTGTCGAGGCGGCGGTGCAGGGAGGCGACCACACGGTCGAACGCCGTGCCCATGCGGCGGCGGCCGAAGACCCTCGCACCGCCGACCGGGCCCAGGTAGTTGATGACGTCGAAGGGCTTGGTCACGGCGTCGAGGAGTCGGGCGAAGCTCCGGCCGGCGCCACGCGGCAGCCGCGCGAAGATCCGCAGCACAACCAGCAGCGGCCGGATCAGAAGGTAGCCGAAGAGCATGTGAAACAGCAGCTGCTCGTTGGTCCACCGGGTGCCGTCGGTGGGCCGGCGCAAGTCGGCCTCGGTGGCGTCGTCGAGGAGTTGGTGGAACGTCGTACGGGCGCGTTCCAACTCCTCGTGGATCGCGTGACGGTCCACCGGCGGCTCGTCCATGGGGGCCCACCTGCTCTCCGTGCGGCGTGCGGAGGATGGTCAGCCGAGGGTGCCGAGCATCTGCCCCATCGCGGCGACCACCGACGGCTCCACCCGGTAGTACACCCAGGTGCCACGCCGCTCGGAGGTGAGCAGCCCGGCTTCCTTGAGCTTCTTCAGGTGGTGGGAGACGGTCGGCTGGGAGACGCCGACGTCGGAGATGTCGCACACGCACGCCTCGCCGCCCTCGTGCGAGGCGACCAGCGAGAACAGCCGCAGCCGAACCGGATCGCCGAGCGCCTTGAACATCCGGGCGGTCCTCTCGGCCTCGTCGGCTGTCAACGGTCGCTCGGCCAGCGGAGGACAGCAGGGCACAACGGCCTCGGGGACCTCGGGCTCCAGCAGCGGCAGCGCCTCCGTATTCGACATGCATCTATGTTGACACACGTCGAAGCAGTGGGGCGAGCGTGAGGCGGTCCCTGGTTCGCCATGGCCCGCGCGTCACGTCCCCGACCCGGCCCAGCCCGCGGCCTGCTGCACGAGCCCGGTCAGGGCCACACCAGGCAGTACGGCTGATGCCCCGCCTCATGCAACCGATGGCTGAAGTCCTGCCACTCGTGCAGCAGCTGGTAGACGTTGAAGGCGTCCCGGGGGCCGCCCCGGTCCGGCACCGTGGACCAGATGAAGGCGGCGGCGCCGACCGCTTCCTCGCCGATGCCGCGGAGGGGGTCCACGACGGTCATGGGGAGCTTGACGACGGCGTAGTCGGGGTGGAGGACGACCAGCTCGAGCGGGGGCACCTTGTGGAGGGGGACGCCCTCGATGCCGGTGAGGACCATCGCGGCCATCGTTTCCGGCTTGATCTTGGTGAACATGCCGTTCATGCCGAGCTCGTCGCCGCCGAGTTCCTCGGGGCGCATCGAGATCGGGACGCGGGCCGCCGTCGCTCCGTCCGGCGCGCCGAAGTATTTGTACGTCACCCCCACCCGGCCACCATTCCCGCTCCCCGCCCGCAGCCGGTCGACCGTGCGGTCGAGCCGCTCGGGCTCACCCTGCGATCCCTGTACCTGTCCGGCCCGGGTCTCGGCCGCTTCCTCCGCCTCGCGCCGGTGCCTTCCCCGCCGGGCACGCCGAGGACCGAGGTCATCGGTCCCCTCGCCCAGTCCGCCACCGCGATGCATATCTCCACCCGACTGCTTTTCTAAGGCGCGCGACCCCCGCCACGCAACCCGATCATCGTGACAGTGACCTCCCCCACGGCCGCACGCCGAAACGTGCGCTGAAACACCTGCCCGCAGGATCTTCGCGACCTCTGAACACCATGAATCATGTGAGCTGTCCGTACGAAGCCCCAGTTTCGCAGATGGCCGGGGGGCCGCGCCCGGTTGTCGTACCGGGCATCGGCCCACGGCGTTCCGCGATGGCCGGGATCTTCCCTACGTGGAGCCGTACGTCGAGCGGCGATCCTACGTTCACCGCTCCCGCGCTCTTCCACCCGCGGTGCCCCGCTCTTCCGCTCACGGCCGCCCGGAGCCGCTGGCCTACCCTGAGGAGGTCACTAGCCCCCGGAGTCGGAGACGTCGCAGGTCATGACCGAACTGCCTTATCCCTACGAAGCCCCAGCCTCGCAGTCTCTATTCGACCGTGCGGCGGCCGTCACACCCGGCGGCGTGAACTCTCCCGTACGCGCCTTCCGCGCCGTGGGCGGTACGCCCCGGTTCATGGTGTCCGGTACCGGTCCCTACCTGACCGATGCCGATGGCCGCGAATACGTCGACCTCGTCTGTTCCTGGGGGCCGATGATCCTCGGGCACTCCCACCCCGAGGTCATCGCCGCCGTCCAGGAGGCCGTCTCCCGCGGTACGTCCTTCGGCACGCCCGGCGAGGGCGAGGTCGCCCTGGCCGAGGAGATCGTCGCGCGCGTCGAGCCCGTCGAGCAGGTCCGGCTCGTCTCCAGCGGCACCGAGGCGACCATGTCCGCCATCCGTCTCGCCCGCGGGTTCACACAGCGGTCGAAGGTGATCAAGTTCGCCGGCTGCTACCACGGCCATGTGGACTCGCTGCTCGCCGCGGCGGGCAGCGGCGTGGCGACCTTCGCGCTGCCCGACACCCCCGGCGTCACCGGGGCCCAGGCCGGCGACACCATCGTCCTTCCCTACAACGACCTCGAAGCCGTGAACGCCGCCTTCCACGCGCACCCCGGCGAGATCGCCTGTGTGATCACCGAGGCCTCGCCCGGCAACATGGGTGTCGTGCCGCCCGCGCCCGGGTTCAACCAGGGGCTCAAGGACGCCTGCGCCAAGAACGGCGCCCTGTTCATCTCGGACGAGGTCATGACCGGCTTCCGCACCAGCAAGGCCGGTTGGTACGGGATTGATGGGGTACGTCCGGATCTCATGACCTTCGGCAAGGTCATGGGCGGTGGCTTCCCGGCCGCGGCCTTCGGTGGCCGCGCCGACGTCATGGCGCACCTCGCGCCCGCCGGGCCGGTCTACCAGGCGGGCACGCTCTCGGGTAACCCCGTCGCGACCGCCGCCGGGCTCGCCCAGCTGCGGCTGCTCGACGACGCGGCGTACGACAAGGTCGACGCGGTGTCGGAGCAGATCCGGACGCTGGTGACCGAGGCGCTGACCAAGGAGGGCGTGGCGCACCGGCTGCAGAACGCCTCCAACATGTTCTCCGTGTTCTTCACGGGGCGTCAGGTGCGCGACTACGAGGGCGCCAAGGGGCAGGAGTCCTTCCGCTACACCGCGTTCTTCCACTCGATGCTGGCGCAGGGCGTGTATCTGCCGCCGTCCTCCTTCGAGTCGTGGTTCGTGTCGACGGCCCACGACGAGCAGGCGGTTCAGCGGATCGCCGACGCCCTTCCGGCGGCGGCGCGGGCAGCGGCGGAGGCCACGGCATGAGTGATCACATCGACAACAGCGACATCACGGTCGTACACCTCATGCGGCACGGCGAGGTCGCCAACCCGGACGGGGTGCTGTACGGACGGCTGCCCGGGTACCACCTGTCCGAGCTCGGGCGGCAGATGGCCGACCGGGTCGCAGAGCACCTCGCCTCGCGCGATGTCACCCATGTCGTCTCCTCGCCGCTGGAGCGGGCGCAGGAGACGGCCACCCCGATCGCCAAGGCGCACGGGCTGGACCTGGCGACCGACGCGCGGCTCATCGAGGCCGACAACGTCTTCCAGGGCAAGACGTTCGGCGTCGGCGACGGCGCGCTGCGCCGGCCGGCGAACTGGAAGCACCTCGTCAACCCGTTCAAGCCGTCCTGGGGCGAGCCGTACGTCGATCAGGTCGTCCGGATGATGGGGGCGCTGGACGCCGCCAAGGACGCCGCCCGCGGGCATGAAGCGGTGCTGGTCAGCCATCAGTTGCCGATCTGGATCGTGCGCAGCTATGTGGAGAAGCGGCGGCTGTGGCACGACCCGCGCAAGCGGCAGTGCACGCTGGCGTCCCTGACGACCTTCACCTACCAGGGCGACAAGATCGTGTCCGTGGGCTACAGCGAGCCCGCCCGCGATCTCGTCCCGGCCCATCTCCTCGCGGGCGCCAAGCCGGTGAAGGGGAAGGACAAGGCGTTCGGGGCCTGACCGGCATCGAAGACGCGACGGGCGGTTCGTACGGCTCCCCGCATGGCGTACGCCCCGTCACAAAGCGTATGGAGTCATGCCATATGAGCGCATCTTCGTAAATTCATATAAATAAGCGCGAGTTTGACGGAACCTCCAACTTCATCGGGCCCTCTCATTGGGTGCCAGCTGGGAGCCAGCTGAGAGGGCGCGATGAAATGGGGACCGTATGCGGGACTTCAGCCGGAGGGGAATGATCGGCCTCGGGGCAGGTGCCGCGGCTGCGCTGGGACTCGCCGCGTGCGGTACCGGCACCGTTGGGCACCAAGACGCCGCGAGCCGGGGCGGCGGTTCCCGCAGTGGGCAGCCCGGCGCGCCGAAGCACCCCGCGCGTCCCATCGGCGACGGCTCCACCGCCTACACCGGCAAGCAGCCGAACCAGCCCAAGCGGCCCGAGCCGCTGGAGCCCGGCGAGACCCCTCCGCAGTTCGTGGTCTTCTCCTGGGACGGCGCCGGAGAGGTCGGGACCGGACTCTTCTCCCGCTTTCTCGAACTCGCCAAAGACCACGACGCGCACATGACGTTCTTTCTCTCCGGGCTGTATCTGCTGCCCGAGTCGAAAAAGCGCATGTACTTGCCGCCCAATAACCCCCGGGGCGCCTCGGACATCGGTTATCTCAGCGACGACCACGTCAAGTCGACGCTGAAGCTCGTCCGTCATGCCTGGCTCGACGGGCATGAGATCGGCACGCACTTCAACGGGCACTTCTGCGCCGGCTCCGGCTCGGTCGCCAACTGGACGTCCGCGCAGTGGCGCAGCGAGATCGACCAGGCGAAGACCTTCGTGAAGGAGTGGCGGACCAACACCGGCTGGACCGATCTGCCCCCGCTGCCCTTCGACTACGAGAAGGAGCTCATCGGCGGCCGCACCCCGTGTCTGCTCGGCCAGAACAACCTGCTGCCCACCGCCAAGGAGCTCGGCTGGCGCTACGACGCCTCCTCGCCCGGCGGCCGCCAGCGCTGGCCGCAGAAGAACCAGGGCCTGTGGGACCTGCCGCTGCAGGCGATGCCCTTCCCAGGGCACTCCTTCGAGGTGCTCTCGATGGACTACAACATCCTCGCCAACCAGTCGATCAGCACGACCCGGGCGCCCTCCTACAACTACCCGGGCTGGCGCACCCAGGCGACCCACTCCTATATCGCCGGGTTCAAGCGGGCATACGAGACAAATCGCGCACCGTTCTTCATCGGCAACCACTTCGAGGAGTGGAACGGCGGCATCTACATGGACGCCGTGGAAGCAGCGTTCAAGCACATCGCGCGCGAGAAGGAGAAGGGCGCCGACGTACGCCTCGTCTCCTTCCGGCAGTTCGTGGACTGGCTGGACGTGCAGAAGCCCGAGGTGCTGGCGAAGCTCCAGTCGCTGGACGTGGGGCAGCAGCCTGCCGGCGGCTGGAAGTCCTACCTGGGGGGACAGGCCGCCTGAAATGCTGGGGAGACAGGCCGCCTGAAATGCGGGTTTCGGCCCGCAAGGGGGGTGCGGAAGATCCCCGAAACGGGCATGCGAAACTTTTCACATGAGTGCCGCCTGCCGTGCCGACCAGCACCCGAACCGCACCCGTAGCCGCGCCGCCCTGCTCACCGCCGGGGCCGCCGTCGCCGCGCTCGTCCTGTCCGCGTGTGGTTCCGGGGGCACCTCCGGGGGAGCGGGCAACACCAACTTCGTCGCAGGCAAGAACGGTGTCGACACCGCGGCCAAGGGGGAGCGGGCCGCCATCCCCGACCTCTCCGGCAAGACCATCGACGGCCAGCAGCTCGACGTCCGCGACTACAAGGGCAAGGTCGTCGTCCTCAACGTCTGGGGATCCTGGTGCGGGCCCTGCCGGGCCGAGGCCAAGAACCTGGAGCGGGTGTACCAGGACACCAAGGACCAGGGCGTGCAGTTCGTCGGCATCAACACCCGCGACACCAGCACCGGTCCGGCCCAGGCCTTCGAGAAGGAACAGGGCATCACCTACCCGAGCCTGTACGACCCCACGGGCAAGCTGATGCTCCGCTTCAAGAAGGGCACGCTGAACCCGCAGCTGATCCCCTCCACGCTCATCATCGACCGCGACGGCAAGGTTGCCGCCCGGACGCTCCAGGCACTCAGCGAAGACAGCCTGCGCAAGATGCTCGACCCCGTCCTCGCGGAGAAGTGACCTGACGTGTCCCTCCTCGCCATGACCCTGGCCGAGTCCACCGGCCGGAACGAGACGGTCTACAGCGGTGCCCTGCTGGTCGCCCTGCCGATCGCCGTCCTCGGCGGACTCGTCTCCTTCTTCTCGCCGTGCGTGCTGCCGCTGGTGCCGGGCTATCTGTCGTACGTCACCGGAGTCAGCGGCACCGACCTGGCGGAGGCCAGACGGGGGCGTATGGCCGCGGGCGCGGGCCTGTTCGTCCTCGGCTTCACCGCCGTGTTCGTGTCGGGCGGGGCACTCTTCGGATACTTCGGCTCGACCCTGCACCAGCACCAGGAGACGCTGTCCAAGGTGCTCGGCGGGATCATGATCCTCATGGGTGTCTTCTTCATGGGGATGATGCCCTGGCTCACCCAGCGCGAATTCCGCTTCCACAAGCGGCCGGTGGCCGGTCTGGTGGGCGCGCCCCTGCTCGGCGCGCTCTTCGGGATCGGCTGGACCCCCTGCATCGGCCCGACCCTCGCCTCCGTGCAGGGCCTCGCGATGAATGAGGCGAGCGCCGGCCGAGGGGCCATACTGACCGTCGCGTACTGCCTCGGTCTCGGCATTCCCTTCGTCCTCGCCGCGATCGCCTTCCGCAAGGCGCTCGGCGCCTTCGGCTGGGTCAAGCGCCACTACACATGGGTGATGCGGATCGGCGGCAGCATGATGATCGTGACCGGCCTGCTTCTGCTCACCGGTGCGTGGGACAGCATCGTGCAGCAGATGCAAACCTGGTCCGACGGCTTCACGGTAGGGATCTGACCCATGAGCACCACTGACACCGGCAAGACGACGGATCCGGCGGCCGCCGGGCAGGGCGCCGACGGCGACCTCGGCGAAGCCGGATCCCAACTCTCCACGGCTCCGGTGGAAACGGTCATGCCCGGCTCGTTCGGCGGGGTGCGGGGGCCCGGTGCCGCCGGGTGGCTGGCGTGGACCGGTCGGGAGACCCTCGGCTGGGCCCGCTGGTTCTGGCGGCAGCTGACGTCCATGCGGGTCGCGCTGATCCTGCTGTTCCTGCTGTCGCTCGGGGCCATTCCCGGGTCGCTGATCCCGCAGTCCGGGACCGACGCGCAGAAGGTGCAGGACTTCAAGGACGCGCACAGCGTGCTGGGTCCGATCTACGACAAGCTCGGGCTGTTCCACGTCTACAGCTCGGTGTGGTTCTCGGCGATCTACATCCTGCTCTTCGTCTCGCTCATCGGCTGCATCGTGCCCCGCACCTGGCAGTTCGTCGGGCAGCTGCGCGGCCGTCCGCCGGGCGCGCCGAAGCGGCTGACCCGGCTGCCCGCATACGCGACCTGGCGCACCGACGCCGGGCCGGAGCAGGTCCGCGAGGCCGCCCTCAAGGTGCTCAAGCAGCGCCGCTTCCGCGCGCACCTCGACGGCAACGCCGTCGCCGCGGAGAAGGGCTACCTCCGCGAGACCGGCAACCTGCTCTTCCACATCGCGCTGATCGTGATGCTCGTCGCCTTCGCCTGGGGCCAGCTCTTCAAGTCCGAGGGCAACAAGCTGATCGTCGAGGGTGGCGGCTTCTCCAACACGCTGTCGCAGTACGACGACTTCAAGTCGGGCAATCTCTTCAGCAACGACGACCTCACGTCGTTCAGCTTCAACCTCAAGAAGTTCACCGCCACGTACGAGCGGACCGGGCCCAACAAGGGCACCCCGCGCACCTTCCAGGCGGACATCACCTACAGCGTGGGCGCCTACGGCAAGGAGAAGAAGACCACCGTCAGGGTCAACGAGCCGCTGAAGATCGGCGACTCGAAGGTCTATCTCGTCAGCCACGGCTACGCGCCCGTCGTCACCGTCCGCGACGGCAAGGGCAACGTCGTCTTCCAGGAGGCCGTGCCGATGCTGCCGCTCGACGCGAACGTCACCTCGCAGGGCGCGATCAAGGTCATGGACGGCTACAAGAACGCGCAGGGCCGCAGCGAACAGCTCGGCTTCTCCGCCTTCTTCGTGCCGACCTTCGCGGGGGCGGGCAAGGGCGACATGTTCTCCCGGTTCCCCGCGCTCGACTTCCCCGTGCTCGCGCTGTCCGGCTTCCACGGCAGCCTGGGGGTCAACTCGGGCATCCCGCAGAACGTGTACCAACTCGACACCTCCCAGATGGAGCAGTTCAAGGACGCGAAGGGCAACATCGTCAAGAAGCGGTTGCTGCCCGGCGAGACCATGAAGCTGCCGAACGGCGCCGGCTCGATCACCTTCGAGAAGGGCATCAAGGAGTGGGCCGGCTTCCAGGTCACTCAGCAGCCCGGCAGTGACTGGGCGCTGATCGGGGCCTTCGCCGCGATCTTCGGCCTCGCCGGGTCGCTGTTCATCCAGCGCCGCCGCGTCTGGGTGCGGGCCACCACGGGCGCCGACGGTGTCACCGTCGTCGAGATGGCGGGCCTTGGCCGCAGCGAGTCCGCGAAGCTCCCCGAGGAACTCGGCGACCTGGCCGCGCTCGTGCACGAACAGGCGCCAACGAAGACCGACGAACCCGACCCCGACGTCGAACCCCCCGTACCTGCCGAAGGGGCTGAGAAGTGACTCTCGCCACCGCCACCAACGAACACCTCGCCAATATCAGCAACACGCTGATCTACTCCGCGATGGCCGTCTACACCCTGGCCTTCTTCGCGTACATCGCCGAATGGCTCTTCGGCAGTCGCAGCAAGGTGGCCCGCACGGCCGCCGCGCTCACCGAGAAGACCGAGAAGGCCCAGGCGGCTCCCGCGGTCACCGTGAAGAAGGCGGGCGGCACCACCGTCCTGGAGCGGCCGCAGGTCGTCACCCGGTCCGCGGTCGGCTCCCGTGACGTGCCCGATGGGCCCGGTGCGCACGGCGGGGACGAGCAGGGCGACCTTTACGGGCGTATCGCCGTGTCCCTCACCGTGCTCGCCTGGGCGATCGAGGCGACCGGGGTGGTCTCCCGCGCTCTGTCGGTGCGGCGGGCGCCGTGGGGCAACATGTACGAGTTCAACATCACCTTCTCCACCGTGGCCGTCGGTGTGTTCCTCGTGCTCCTCGTGCTGAAGAAGAACGTCCGCTGGCTCGGGCTCCCCCTGGTCACCACGGTCCTCCTCGATCTCGGTCTCGCCGTCACTGTCTTGTACACCGCGAGCGACCAATTGGTTCCCGCTCTGCACTCGTACTGGCTGTACATCCACGTCTCGACCGCGATCATCTGCGGCGCCGTCTTCTACGTGGGCGCTGTCGGCACGCTGCTCTACCTCTTCAAGGACTCGTACGAGAACAAGCTCGCCAGTGGCGGCAAGCCCGGCCGTTTCGCCACCTCCGTCATGGAGCGGCTGCCCGCCTCGGCCTCGCTCGACAAGTTCTCCTACCGCGTGAACGCCGCCGTCTTCCCGCTGTGGACGTTCACGATCATCGCGGGCGCGATCTGGGCGGGCGACGCCTGGGGCCGCTACTGGGGCTGGGACCCCAAGGAGACCTGGGCGTTCATCACCTGGGTCGCGTACGCCTGCTACCTGCATGCCCGTGCGACGGCCGGCTGGAAGGGCCGCAAGGCCGCCTACATCGCACTGATCGCCTTCGGCTGCTGGCTGTTCAACTACTACGGGGTCAACATCTTCGTCTCCGGCAAGCACTCCTACGCCGGGGTCTGAGCCACACGTACGACCTCGAAGGCCGGTTCCGGGTGATGTGAGTCACCGGAACCGGCCTTCGTCGTGCGGACAGGTGGATGGTGTGGATACGACTCTGCGGAAACGCGTCCGCGCGGGGGACCATGACGCCTTCGGCGAGGTCTTCGACGCGTACGCGCGCTCCGTCTACAACCACGCCTACCGGCTCACGGGGGACTGGGCGCAGGCCGAGGACGTGGTCTCGCTGACTTTCCTGGACGCCTGGCGCCTGCGCGACAAGCTCGACGAGGAGGGCGGCTCGCTGCGGCCCTGGCTGCTCGGCATCGCCACCAACGTCACGCGCAACACGCGCCGGGCGGCGCGAAGACACGCCGCCGCCGTCGCCCGGCTGCCGCGCGACGAGGTCGAGCGCGACTTCGCCGACGAGATCGCCGTGCGCCTCGACGACGCCGCGCAGCTGGAAAAGGCGGGCCGGCGGCCCTGAGTGGTTAAGGGGAAGCCAGTGGCCCTGAGTGGTTAAAGGGCAGGTCAGCGGCCCTAAGGGGTGCGGAACCCGCGCTCAGGGGCCACGCTGGTGTCATGACCCAACCCACCCAGCCCGCCGAACCCGCTCAGCCCGCTCAGCCCATCGAAGAGGGCACCACCGAGACCCGGGGTGACGCGCAGGTCGTGCACTACCTGCTGCGCCTCCCCCAGCCTGTGGAGCAGGTCTGGACGGCGCTGGCCACCGCCGAAGGCCTGCGGGGGTGGCTGGACGTCGCAGAGGTGTTCGAGTCGCGGCTGGGTGGTGCGGTCACCCTGCGCGGGCTGGGCAGCGGCCGGATCACCGCCTGGGACGTGGAGCGGGTCGCCGAGTACACGGTGGAGGGGCGGGGGAAGGTCCGGTTCCATCTGGAGCACGGGGCGCCGGACGGCACCGGCACCACGGTCCGCTTCACCCACGAGTTCGAGGGGGAGCGGGAGCCGGGGTGGCGGGCCCGCTTCGAGCGGCTGCTCCGGATGCTCGAAGACCTCGAAGACCCAGACCTCGAAGACCTCGAAGACGTCGGGGACTAGGCCCTGTCTAGGACGGCGGCAGGCACTCCTGCGCCGGCGGCTTCCCCTCCGGCCAGGCGAGCTTCACGAAGCGTGAACGGCTGTCGGGGGTCAGTTCCACGATCGGTACGGCCTTGTCGTACGGATTGCCGTGGGCGTCCAGGCAGATCCACCCGCTCGCCCCGTTGACCCGCAGCTGCCTGCCCTTCACCTGCGGCCACTGGAGGCCGACGTCCGCGAGCGCCGGGATCTTCCCGGTCGGCGACGCCCCGCGGATGCCGTGCACGGCGAGCCGCATCGCGTCGTACGCGATGATCAGCTGGCCGTCGTCCAGGGCGACCTTGCCGACCGGGCCGACCGGTTCCCGCCCGGCGCTGTCCAGCAGCGCCTGGAGCACCCGGGCGTCGGCCGCGCTGCCGCCGGTCCTCGCGGTGTCCTTCAGCCAGGAGGCCGGGTGGGCGAGGGCCGTGTACCGCACGGACAGCTTGGGGTCCTTGAGGGCGCGCGGGTCGAGGTCCTTGTCGCCGGCCAGATACGAGCCCTCGTCGCCGGTGAGCACGGTGTAGCGGCGGTCGACGCAGCCACGGGCGCCCAACGCGTTGATGAACTGCCGCAGTTGGGTGTGCCGGGCCGCGAACAGGATGGTGTCCGTGCTCTTCGGCGTGGTGCACAGAATGGTGGTGATCTGCGCGAAGACGTTGGCGGTGCTGCCCTCCTTGCTGCGGTCGGCGGGCGGGGTGAACGGCTGCGCCTCGTAGCGCGAGCCCTTGAGCATCTTCTCGAAGGACTTCTGCAGCGTGCGCGTGTACGGGTCGCCCGTCCTGTCGTAGACCAGGAAGGCGTTGGCGGCCGAGACCTGGGCGAAGGAGGCGAGGGCGCGGGCCTCGTCGGTGTTGGTGGGGGAGACGCGGGCGAGCCCGGGGAAGGGGTCCTTGCCGCCCTGGCCGTTGGCGAGGTCGTCGGCCGTGATCGAGCTGCCTATCACCGGGATGCCGCGCCGGGTCAGCTCCTTGACGGCCTTCTTGTTGTTGTCGGTGCTCAGGCCGACGCCGGTCACCGCGCGCAGCCGGTCGGAGCCCTTCGTCATGCGCTCCAGCTGGTCGACGGTCTGCTCCCAATGCGCGCCGGTGGCCCCGGGGTTGGCCAGCACGAGGCGGATCTTGGGCTTCAGGCCGTTGGTGTCGTGGTTGGCCTGGTACTGGGCCAGATAGGCGCCCTGGAGTTCGTGCAGCACATCGCCCAGGTTGTCGGCGTCGGTCGCGGTGAAGGGTTCGAGCAGCGCGACGGTGACGTAACTGCCGGGCTTGAGGCGGTGGTTCTCGCGGTAGATCGCCCGTACCGTCTCGGCGAACTGGGGACGGCCGAAGGCGTACGTCGTCGACGAGACGCCCACGCACTCCTCGCTGTCCTTCGGCTGGACGACCCCCGGGGCGCAGGAGCGGTCCTCCTTGGTGGCCGTCATGCCACCCCACACGCCGAGGGCCGCGAGGGCGGCCGCGAGCGTCAGCGCGACATATCGGCGGAAGCGTATCTCCCAGACGTCCTCGCGCAGCCACGTCCACACACGCGCCATCACCGGTCTCCGTCCTCGCACGACCGCGCCATCACCGGCCCCCGTTCCCGCTCGCGTTCTCGTCGTCGTCGCCCGGGATGCGGAAGGGGCGGCCGGCCAGGGCGTCCGACGGCCAGTCCCGCGAGGCCCGCCAGAGCAGGGCGTTGCCCGCGGGCCGCAGATTGGACAGCTGCTCCAGCTCGAAGCGCAGCCGCTCGGTCACCTTCGAGTCGGGCAGCACCAGCGGGTCGGTCAGCTGCCAGACGGCGTGCAGCAGCCGTCGTACGCGCAGATGCAGTACGGCGTCCACGCTGTCCGGCGGCTGTTGGGCCGCGTCCGTGTGCCCGAGCGCGACGGAGGCCCGGTCGTCGTGGCCGTCGAAGTCCCGGCCGTCCGGGTCGTGCGCGTGGTAGTAGGGCGCGGACGCGATGAAGACCAGGGACGACAGCCAGCCGCGGGTGTCAGTGCGCGGGAAGGTGTCGCGCAGGTGGGCCACCGCGAAGTCGGCTTTGCCCAGGGCGAGTTCGTGGTGCAGCCGGTAGCGGGCGGCGTCCGACGGGTGCTCGTCGTCGTAGTGGTCGATGAGGGTGCGGTGCACGGCCCGCCACCGCTCGTGGTCCGGGTCGCCGTGGTGCAGCCGCAGCAGGAGCAGGGCGCGTAGGAAGGGGTCGCCGACGAACTGTCCGTCGGCCGTCGCCCAGCCCTCCTCCGCGAGCCGCTCCTCCAGGTCGAGGACGCCCGACGCGCCGAAGTCGTCGGGCAGTTGGGCCTCCGCCAGCGCGCACGCCGAGTCGCGGTCGTGGGCCGCGGCGAGCACCGTCAGCTCGTCCAGGCGGCCGCCGGGCACGAGCCGGTCGAGGAGTTCCTGGTAGGCGGGGCGGCCGTCGTGGTCCTCGTGGACGGCGACGTCCGCGGTGAGCAACTCGCCCAGCGACGCCGCCCCTTGGGGCAGGTTCTGCTTGGCCGACTCGGCGAGCAGGGTGATGCCGAGCGGGCTGCCGCCGGTCAACCGGTGGGTGGCGTGCGGGAGGTGCGACGGTACGACGGGGCCACCGGCGGCCAGGGCCACCCCGTCGGAGGCGGTGTCCACGATGTGCAGCGTGTCGTCGGGCGTCAGCGGCGGCAGCGAGACGAGCAGCGCGCGCGAGGACGGCGAGGTGCCCGGCTCCCAGCCGGACTCGCGGGCGGCCTCGGGCAGGGTGCGGCAGCCGGCGTTGCGCAGCGCCGGGTGCGCGTAGCCCCGTAACGCCGCGAAGAAGACGACCTGGTCGGCGATGCCGTCGGCGCGGTCGCGCAGCACCGGCTCCATCAGGCCGAGGCCCGCCGGCTCCTGCACGTTGTCGATCAGCACGACCGGACGGCCGCGCCGGTGCGAGCGCTGCACGACCCCCGCGTACGCGTCGTCCAGGTCGGCCAGCAGGGCCCGTACGAGATAGCGCTCGGCGTGCCTGCGCGAGTCGCCGCCCGCCCTGAAGTGCCGGGACAACAGGATCAGCGCGAGCTTGGGGCTGCCTCCCGCGTTCGGATAGTCCCGGTACCAGGCGGCGGCCTTGCGCAGCCGACGGGGAGCGGGGCCGATCCCCTCGGCGAAAGCCTCCAGGGTGGCTTCGATGATCGGCGCGATCACCGGACCCGTACCGCTCAGCGAGGCGACGACCTTGGAGACGATCTTGCTCACCCAGCGGCCCGCGAATCCCGAGATCCACGAGCCGGTCTCGTTCAGCAGCAGGATCCGCTCCGCCTCCTGCCGGATGCGCGGCACGTCGCGGTCGCTCCAGCCGCCCGCCGCCACCGCGAGCAGCCCGGCCGCCAGCCGCGGAAAACCGATCCGCCCGGCGCCCGTCACCGGTTCGGCGAGCTGCTCGGCGACCGTGGTGAGCGCCTGCCCCACCGGCGACCAGGCCTCCGCCGGCCGCTCGGCGGGCGGCCCGGCGAACTGCCGCTCCTCCCCGTCGATCAGCGCGACGGGCGTATGCCCGCGATAGGCGTCGCGCAGCTCACGCAACACCGCACTCTTCCCCAGCCCCCGCCCGCCCGCGAACACCACGAACGGCAGCTCCTCCGCGTGCTCGTACGGCGTCGCGCGCAGCTGATACGGACGCAGACCGACAAGCCGTGACGCCAGCCCGGGCGGATCGGTGTCGAACAGCGCTCCCCGGCCGTGCAGCCCTCTGTGCACCGCATCTCCCCCTAGGGCCTTCCGGCGGATCAATCGCGCCCTTGCCTGGAAGCGGCCTGATCCGTCGGACAGGCCCGGCGCGGTCCGGTCCGATGTGCTGCTGTGAGGTGTATCAACACCAGTGTAAAAAGGGGGAGTTGGTTCGGGGTAGGGCGCCTGGTGTCCGTTGTGTTACGAAAACTTTCCGCCACTCACCGGACGGTGATCGAGTCCAGCTTCTCGCGCAGGTGAACATGGGAGCCGGTTCCGACTCAACCACTGCGAGGCGGCCATGACGACACCGAACTGCTATGCCTGCGGCCAGGAAGCCCGCCTGGACGGGTTGCCACTCAGCGAACGTATCGCTCTCGATCAGCATTGGCGGGTGGCTCACGCCATAGGGACCGCACTCCCCGGCTGGCTCGTCCTGCTGCCGCGTCGCCACGTGACAGCGGTCCATCAACTCACCGACGCCGAGGCGACGGCGCTGGGGACGTGGCAGGTGCGATTGTCGCGGGCGCTCCACGAGGTGACGGGCTGCGTCAAGACCTATGTGGCGCAGTTCGCCGAGGCCGAGGGCTTCGCGCACGTGCACTTCCACGTGATGCCGCGCATGGCGGACCTCTCTCAGGAGCTGCGCGGGCCGGCTGTCTTCGAATTGCTCAGACGGCCCGCACCACACCGGGTGCCACCCGACCTGATGGACAAGATCGCGGGCTCCCTCCACGCCCGCCTCATGTCTTGATGCAGGCAGTGATCAGCCGACGGTGATCGAGTCCAGTTTCTCGCGCAGGTAGACGTGGGAGTCGACGGGTTCGTACGCCACCCGTCCCACCGGAGCGGGCACCGACTCGACGAGCGTGCCCGGGGTGCACTCGCCGAAGTAGACGAGGGACATCAGTTCCTCGGCGGGGGCGTCGGCCGGGGGTGGCAGGACGCGGTGGCGGCCGGAGCGCCAGCGGTCGCCGGTCCAGCGGGCCATCAGGTCGCCGATGTTGATGGTGAAGGCTTCCGGGTCGTAGGGCGCGTCTTCCCAGCCGCCCTCGTCCGTGTAGACCTGCAGGCCGCCCTTGCCGGCCTGGCGGTCGAGGATGGTGACCGTGCCGAAGTCGGTGTGCGGGCCGATGCGGAACTGGCCCGGCTGGGGATCCCCGATGATCTCCGTACCCGGGTACCAGTTGATGTTGAAGCCGTACGTGGGGTGGTCCATGTGCCTGGTGAAGAAGTCCGGGTCCAGGCCCAGCGCCTCGCCCAGGAGGGCCAGCAGGCGGTTCTCCAGCTCGCCCATCCTTGTCACGTACTCCTCGCAGAGCTTCTGGAGTTCCGGCGCCTCGGCGGGCCAGACGTTCGGTGCGTACCACTCCGCGTTGATCTCCGGGTCCTCGAAGGGCTCGTGGGTCGCGAACGTCAGCGACTCCTTGAGGTCCGGGGGCGTCTCCGTACCCTCCGAGTAGCCGTTGGCCTCGGCGCCCGGGCCGAGCCAGCCGCGGCCGCCCACCTGGGCCGCGTACGGCTGTTTCGTCGCGGTGGGGAGGGTGAAGAAGGCGCGGGCCGCCTCGCGGATGCGGGTGCGGAGGGTCGGGTCCACGCCGTGGCCCGTCACCAGGAGGAAGCCGGCCGTCTGAAGGGCTTCGTCGACCGTGCGGGCGATGTCCGCGCGGGCCTCCGGGTCCCCCGAGAGCCACGGGCGCAGGTCGATGGTCGGGATGCGGGGGGTACGGGCGTCACTCACCGATGTCCTCGTTCCACAGTGCCGGGTTGTTCTTGATGAAGTCGCGCATCACGGACGTGCACTCGGGGTCGTCAAGGAGCACGATCTCCACACCGTGCTCGCCCAGCCAGTCGTGGCCGCCGTGGAAGGTCTCGGCCTCGCCGATCACGACCCGGGAGATCCCGAACTGGCGGACCAGACCGCTGCAGTACCAGCACGGGGAGAGGGTCGTCACCATGGTCGTACCCCGGTAGGTGCGTTGCCGGCCCGCGGCGCGGAAGGCCGCCGTCTCCGCGTGCATCGAAGGGTCGTCGTCCTGGACGCGGCGGTTGTGGCCGCGGCCGAGGAGGGTGCCGTCCGCCCCGTAGAGCGCGGCCCCGATCGGGATGCCGCCCTCGGCGAGACCAGCGCGGGCCTCCGCGAGGGCGGTGGCCAGCCACGCGCGTGCCTGTGCCGGATCGATTGCCTGACCGAAGCGCTCCATGACTCCACTCTCCTGTGGCCGAAACACAAGGGCAACGTGCGGAAAGTACTCTCCGGGCAGCCCGCACCCGGACGGACTGTCAGCGCCTGAAGGAGGTACCCGTGCCCGCACTCACCCTCCGCGACATCCTGGCCCTCGACCCCGTCCGCTCCACCGAACCCGAACTCCTCGCGGGCGAGGGCGCCTTGGACCGGCCCGTGCGATGGGTGCACTCCAGTGAGGTGTACGAGGGCGCGAACTTCCTCGACGGCGGCGAACTGCTCCTCACCAACGGCTTCGGGCTCGCCGACGCCGACGAGGCGACCCGGCGGCGGTACGTCCGTGAGCTGGCAGCGCGCGGTGCGGCGGGGCTGGCCGTGGAGGTCGGACGGTCGCTGGTGCTGATGCCGGAGGAGGTCGTCGACGAGGCCCGGCGGCTGGGGCTGCCGCTGCTCGCCCTGCACCGGGTGGTGCCCTTCGTGCGGATCACGGAGGCCGCGAACCGGGCGATCGTGGCGCGCGGCCTCTCAGGGCGCGGTTCCGCCGTACGTCCCTGGGGCGGCGACCACACCACCGCCCTGCTGGCCGACCTCGCCGACGGACAGGCGCTCAACCAGCCCGAGGTGGAGGCCCGCGCGGCGCTCGCCGGGTTCCATCCGGGCGCGGGGGCGCGGCTGATCGGGGTGTCGGTGCACGGCGCCCGGGACCTGGGCGTGATCGACCGCGCGGCGCGGGCGCTGGGCGGGGCCTCGGTGCTGCGGGCGGTGTTTCCGGGGGACGCGCTGGCGCTGGTCGCGATGCCCGGGGCGGCGGCCACCAGACAGGATGCGGTGCGGGGCGGGTCGCGCGATGTCGTACGGGCCGCCGGGTCGCGGGATGTCGTACGGGCCGTCCAGGAGGCCCTTCGGGCGGTCGCCGAAGCCGGAGTGACCGTGGCGGTCGGGCACGCCGTCGCGGCCGCCGGCGGCTGGCTGCGCTGGAGCGAGACGCTGCGCGCGGCGCGGACGACGCTGGAACTGGCGCTCACGGTGCCGTCGGCCGAACCCGCCCCGTGCGAGGGCCCGCTGGTGACCTCCTCGCGCGCCCTCACGCTGGAACGGGAGCTGACCCGCGGCGGCGTCGACGCCAACCGCGACCGGCTCGCCCGGCTGGTCCAGCACACCCTGGGCCCCCTGCTGGCCTGGGAGGCGGCCCACCCCAGCGACCTTGTCCGCACCCTGGAGGTCCACCTCCGGCACGGCTGTTCGCCCACCCGGACGGCGGCCCTCCTGCACATCGGCCGCCAGTCCCTCTACCAGCGCCTGGAGCGCATCGAGTCCCTACTGGGCCTGGAGATCGACGACCCCGACCTGCTCGGCGATCTCCTCACGGCCCTGTGCGCCCACCGGATCGTGCGGGGGGTGCGGGCGGCGACGGGTGAGGGCCTGCGCACGGTGGCCTGACGGTCGGCACGGTGGTCTGACGGTCAGCGGCAGCTGGCCCGTGCGTACTGGCGGGCCAGCGCGTGGAAGGACTCCTTCGGCTCCCAGTGCCAGCCGGAGGCCGGGTCGTCGGGGCGGTCCTTGAGGGCCTTGACGATGCTGTAGCTCGCCATGTCGAGATCATGGCGCGGGTCGTGGGGGAGATGCGGGGCGTCCGGGCTGACGAAGGTGTACGCCATCGCCGAGTACAGCCCCATCGACTCGAACACCGACAGCACATCCGTCAGATACGCGGCCTGCACGCGCTCACTTCGCACCAAACCGCCCTTGATCTCCGGCGGCTCCTTCGTGTAGTCGACGACGTCCCAGCCCATGCCGCCCTTCTCCGGCGCGCCCTTGAAGGTGCAGCAGCCGAACTCCATGACGGCGACCGGCTTCCCGAAGCGAAGGAACGAGGCGAGATCGCGTACGTAGTCCTCGCGCCGCCTGAAGTAGCTGTAGTAGTCGATGCCGACGAGGTCGAAGAGCCTCCAGTCGACGTCCTCGTCCTGCGCGGCCGCGTACGTCAGCCGCCCGCGGAAGACCGACCGGCCGACCGCCGCCGCCTTCGCGGTGAACCGGCGCAGGCGGCGGGCCATTCGTACGGGGTCGAAGTTGCCCTTGAGCAGGTTCTCGACGCGCTCCTGGAGGGTGGCGCCGGGCACGATGCCGGGGACGTACAGCACGAATTCGCAGCCGACGCTGAGGTGCACTCCGGCGCCCTGCCGCCGCAGCCGCTCGGCGTAGCGGCCCGTCTGGGCGAGATGGTCGAGGATCTCGCGCTCCGGCACGTCCCCGAGGGTCGGTTCGAGCCAGACGTTCAGCCCGTGCTCCCCCGCCTCGGCCGCCGTGGCGGTGAGCCGTTCGACGCCGTCGCCGGTGACCTTGACCGCGTTGGCGTGCAGGTCGTGCGCGATGGCGCGCAGGTCCGCGCGCATGCGCCGGGCGCTCCACGCCGTGCCGGGCGTCTCCCCCTCGCCGACCTCGTAGACCACACCGCGGTAGGTCAGCCCGTGCGGCCGGCCCCCCGTCGCCGCGGCGGCCTGCCCGACGGGCAGCACCGCCGCACCCCCGACGGGCAGCACCGCCGCGCCCCCGACCGCCGCGGCCATCCCCAGGAACCGTGCCCGGCTGATCCCCTGCGTTCCCCGCATCGCGCCTCCCCGTGCCCTTCGTCGTGGCCCCAGTCTGGGAAAGCGGACCCCTCTCCCGCAGTCCGCCGATGGTCTACGTACGGGGGCCGAAGGTATGAACCCGGGCGCGACTTACGACGGCGACGTCGGCGCTGACGAGGAGGACGTCAGGTAGGCGTGCAGCGCGCCCGCGCCCTCCAGCATGGCGGTCGTGCGCGCGGGCAGGGCCGTACCGGCGGTCGCCTCTCGCCTGCAGCGCCTGGCGGACGTGGGCCTCGGCTCTCTGCAGCTGGGCCAGCCCGCCACCACCCTCCCCGGAGGGGACACCCAACGCATCCAGCTGGCGAAGGAGTTGGGCCGTCGCGCCACAGGGCGCACGTTGTATCTGCTGGACGAGCCGACGACGGGCCCGCACGCCGCCGACACCGTAAGCGGTCCCGACGGTGCTCTCACGTCTGGCGTTCAGCCTTCTACTCGCAGCAGCAGTTTCCCCGTGCTGCTCCGCGTCCCCATCAGCCGATGGGCCTCACCCGCCTCCTCGAGGCCGAACTCCGCGGTCACCGGCAGGGACACGGCGCCGTCGACCACCGTCCGGAACGCCCGCTCGGCGATCGCGCGCAGGGCGGCCGGCGCCGTCCGGGCCAGGCCGAGGATGGAGAAGCCGGCGACCGACAGGCCCGTCGGGTAGAGCTCCGGCTGGCCCACCGTCCACGGCTCCGCCGAGCTCGCGTTGCCGAAGGAGACCAGGCGGCCGAAGGGGGCCAGGGAGGCGAGGCTGCCGCGCAGGGTGTCGCCGCCGACCGGGTCCAGGGCGAGGTCGACCCCGCGGCCGCCGGTCGTTGCACGGATCTCCTCCACGAAGGAGCCGACGAAGACCTCGTCGTAGCCGTGGTCCAGCGCGTACTTCGCCTTGGCCTCGGCCGACACGACGCCGTACACCGCCCCGGCCCCCGCCGCCTTCGCCAGCTGCCCCAGCACCGTGCCGACGCCGCCCGCCGCGCCCTGCACGAGCACGGTCTCGCCGGGCTGCAACCGGCCCACGGTGTGCACCAGTGCGTACGCCGTCGGCACCACGGTCGGCAGCGTGGCGCCGGTGCGCAGGTCGACGCCGTCGGGGAGCGGGAAGACGGTCACCGCGTCGGCCACGGTCACGTCGGCGTACGCGCCGCCCTCCGTCAGGGCGGCGACCTCCTGGCCGACCCGCAGCCCCTCGACGCCCGCGCCGACCGCCCGGATCCGGCCCGAGACCTCAAGTCCCGGACGGAACGGGAGACTTGGCACGCGATAACCCTCTGACCTCGCCTTGAGGTCGGCGAAGTTCACACCGATGTACGCCACGTCGATGCTCACCTGCCCGGGCCCCGGCTCCGGAACCTCCGTCTCCACGACCCGCAGGACCTCGGGACCGCCGTACTCCTGGAACTCGACCGCGCGCATGGCACACCCCTGGTGAATGCTCGACTGTTCAATGGGAAGCGAACACTCGGGAGTGTATGGTTTTCATCGAACACTCGGCAAGTGGAGCAGGAAAAGCCCAGGGAGGCAGGCATGGCGGAGCGCACCACCGGTCATCGGGCGGCCCCCAGCCATCGAGCGGCCCCCGAGCACACCCACCCCGACGCGGTCCCCGTCCAGACCGCCCTGGCCGCCCTCGCCGACCCCATACGCATCCAGCTCGTACGGGAGTTGGCGGGTTCCGCCGACTGGAGCCGCAGCTGCGGCAGCTTCGACGTGCCCGTCGGCAAGGCGGCGCTCAGCCACCACTTCACGGTGCTGCGCGCCGTGGGCCTCGTCGAACAGCGCGACGAGGGCCCCAAGCGCGTCAACCGCCTCCGCAGGGAGGAGTTCGACGCCCGCTTCCCGGGCCTCCTCGCGCTCGTCCTGCGCGAGGAGCCTCAGGGTTAGCGCGGGTCAGCGCTTGAACCTGAGCGCCGCGTACAGCCCCGCGCTCACCGCGAAGCCCACCAGGCAGGTGATGTCGCCGAAGGACGGCCAGTTCTCCGGCACCCAGCCCACGTACTTCTCCTGGTTGGAGAAGAGCGGGACCGACACCGCGATGCCGATCAACAGGGCTGCCAGCCCCGGCCAGTTGGCGAACGAACGGTCACCCAGCCGCTGGGTCAGGTCGTCGTCCGAGGCCGTACGACCCTGAAGCCACCGCTCGACCAGGACGACCCCCAGCCACGGCCCCACCCAGTACGCGATGACCAGCAGGAACGCCTCGTAGGCATGCCCCGCGTCGTCGAGCGACGCCCACGCCGCCGCCGTACCCGCGAGGCCGCACAGCACGACGATCGCGCTGCGGCCCAGCCACTTCGGGAGCCGCAGGCCGAGCGAGGTGATCGACATGGCCGAGGAGTAGACGTTCAGGGCGTTCGCCGAGACCGCGCCCAGGATGATCGCCAGGAGCACCAAGTCGCTGAGCCAGCCCGGGAGATGGCCCGTGAACGCGGCCGTGGGGGTCGCGTCCTTCGGGGCGAGGATCGTGGCCGACGCGGCGCCGATCACGGCCACGACCGCGATCGACACGAACAGGCCCACGGCCGGGTACAGGACCGTCCTGAGGCGGTTCGCCGTCCGCGGGAGGTAGCGGGAGTAGTCCGCGGCCCCGGGGTTCCAGCCCGCCGCGTACCCCCACGCCGTGCTGAACGCCAGCAGGAAGCCGCCGATGCCGCCCCCCGTGCCGCCACCGCCGAGGTCCGCCTCCTTGAAGGTCCACACACCGGCGAGGGCGAAGACCACCGCCAGCGCCGGGAAGGCGTATTTCTCGAAGGCGTGCACGAAGTTGTGGCCGATGAAGCCGATGACGATCTCCGCCGCCACCACCAGGAGCAGGGAGGGGAGGGGGTTCAGGCCCGTCAGCGTGTCCAGCGCGAAGGCGGCGCTCACGCTGTTCACGGCGAACCAACCCACCCCCGACACCAGGGCGTTGAAGCCCGACGGCAGGATGTTCCCCTTGTATCCGAAGGAGAAGCGGCCGATCACCATCTGCGGTACGCCGAACCGCGGGCCGTCGAACGACAGGATCCCCTGCGTCAGCGACCCGAGCGCGGTGCCCAGCAGCAGCGCGGCGGTCGCCTGCCAGAAGGTGAGTCCGAAGAAGAGGACCGAGATCACGCCGATGTAGACGGTCGCGAACTCGATGTTCGGGGAGGCCCAGGTCCACAGCAACTGGAGCGGGGTGCCGTGCCGTTCGGCGTCGGGGATCGGCTCCGAGCCCGCCGTCTCGACGGCGATGACTTTGTCGCCGTACTCGGGGGCGATCGGTGCGGTGGTGCTGGCGGGAGCGGTCGTCATGCACCGTAAGTGTCCGGCCCCCGCCCGCCCCGGCCCAGGGGCGCATTGTCCGCTTCGGGAGGCTCGTCGGCGTACAACCTGCACGCATCGGCGGCGCCGATGACCCCATCGGCAGGACGCCCCACCAGCGCGTGGACCGCCCGCACCGCCCGCTCGTAGCGTCCTGGACATGACCACAGAGAGCAAGGGCACAGAGACCAAGGGCATCGCCCAGCTGACGACCGCGATGGTGCTCTCCGGCACCCTCGGCGTCTTCGTCGTCGAGTCGGGCGCCTCGCCCTTCAACGTCGTCTTCTTCCGCGTCCTGTTCGGCGCCCTCGCCCTCGGCGCCTACGTCGTCGCCCGTGGCTGGCTGCGCGGCCACGGCTTCACCCCGCGCACCCTGGGCCTGGCCGTCCTCGGCGGCGTGTTCATCGTCTTCAACTGGGTCTTCCTCTTCCAGGCCTACGAGAACACATCGATCTCCGTCGCCACGGTCGTCTACCACACGCAGCCGTTCTACGTGGTCCTGCTGGGCGCCCTGCTCTTCCGAGAGCGGCTCACCGCGGCCAAGGTCGGCTGGGTGGTGATCGCCTTCGCGGGGCTGATCCTCGTCTCGGGCGTCACGCCCGGCGACTTCACGAGCGGCGGATCATACGTCGTCGGCGTCGGCCAGGCCCTCCTCGCAGCCCTCCTCTACGGTCTGTCCACCCTGGTCACCAAGCGCATCACCGGCGTCCGCCCGCACCTCATCGCCCTCGTCCAGGTCCTCGTCGGCATCCCGCTCCTGCTCCCCTTCGCCGACTTCGGCGCGATGAGCGGCACGGGCATGGACTGGGGCTGGCTGGTCGGGCTCGGGATCATCCACACCGGGCTGATGTACGTCCTCATGTACGCCGCCTACGCCAAGCTCCCCACCGCCAAGATCGCCGTCCTCGCCTTCACCTACCCGGCCGTCGCGATGGTCATGGACTGGGCGGTGTACGGCCACCACATCGGCCTCGTGCAGGCGCTGGGTGTCCCGCTGATCGTGACGGCGAGCCTCAAGGTCACCCTTGCTCGGCCACGAGCTTCCGCGCCTGCTCCAGGAACAGCCGCGCATGCGCCGGAAGCCGCTTCCCGGCCCGCCACGCCAGCTGCGTCCGAAGCGTGAACGGCGGCTCCCACCGCAGTCGCAGGAGAGAACCCTCCGCGAGTTCGGCGGCGACCGTCACCTCGGGCAGCAGCGCCATCCCGAGACCGGCCGCCGCCGCGCGTTTGGTGGCCTCGATGGTGCCGAACTCCATGAAGGAAACCGGGTCGGGGGACAGGGAGTTGAGCTCCCGCTCGAACAAGTCCCGGTAGGCGCAGCCGGGTTCGGTGGCCAGCAGGGGCTGATCCGTGAGATCGGCCGTCACGACCGCTTTCCCGGATAGCGGATGGCCGGGCGCCGCCACGAGGGCCAGCGGCTCCACCGCCAGCTCCTCGGACTCCAGCCCGACATGCTCGGTCTCCTCCTCCATCAGGAAACCCACGTCGTACGTCCCCTGCCGCAGCGCCTGCCGGGTCTCGTCGCCGATGGTGGTACGGAGCGAGAGGCGTACGCCCGGGTAGCGGTGGTGGAAGAACTCCAGCAGCGGCGGCAGCCGATACGACGTCAGCGACTCCATGGTGCCGACGGCCAGCGTGCCGGCCGGCTCCCGCGCGCCCGCGACCGCCGCCCGCGCCTCCTCGCTCAGCTCGATGATCTGCCGGGCGTAGGGGAGGAGCCGCTCACCCGCCTCCGTCAGGCGGATATGGCTGCCGAGCCGGTCGAAGAGCTCCGTGCCGAGCGAGGACTCCAGGGCGCGGATCTGACTGGTCACGCTGGACTGCGCGTACTTCAGCTCGGCCGCGGCCCGGGTGAAGCTCAGCACGGTCGCGACCTTCTCGAAGGTGACCAGCAGCCGCAGCTCCATCAGCTCTCCGTCCGCGTCAGGTCAGTTCTCGGACCCCTCGCCCCGCTCGCGCCGCCGCAGTTCCTCCTCGCGGCGCCGCAGGTCGGCCTCCCAGTCCTTCAAGAGTGCCTCGTCCTTCTTGGTCTCCGCCTTGAGGGAGTTGAGGAAGTCGGGGTCGTCGTCGGGCGCGACGTACTGCGTGCGGTGGTTGCGATGCCACTCGGAGGGCGTGGACCCGCCCGCCGGAACCCGCCGCGTCCGGCCCGCGACGAGCCAGGCGATCGGGCCGACCAGCACCTCGCCGAAGAGCAGGATGATGATGACCCACACCACCTTCGGCAGGCCCCGGACCTCTTCCTCCGGCGTGTTCAGGCAGTCGATGAAGGCGTAGATCCACAGCGCCAGGACCAGCAGAAACGGCAGATACCTGAGCATGGCCGAACGTTCCCCCAGTGAGCGACGGCGGGGCGGCACAGGGCCCCGGTGACGGGCACAGGGTAGCTGGTGCCCGATACTTGGACACATGGCTTACGACGATCTTCGCTCCCTGCTCCGGGCGCTGGAGCGCGAGGGCGACCTCAAGCGCATCAAGGCCGAGGTGGACCCGTATCTGGAGGTCGGGGAGATCGTCGACCGGGTGCAGAAGGCCGGGGGACCGGCGCTGCTCTTCGAGAACGTGCGCGGTTCGGCGATGCCCCTCGCGATGAACGTCTTCGGGACCGACCGGCGGCTGCTGAAGGCGCTCGGCCTGAAGTCGTACGGCGAGATCTCCGAGAAGATCGGCGGGCTGCTCAGGCCCGAGTTGCCGCACGGGTTCGTCGGGGTGCGCGAGGCCTTCGGGAAGCTCGGCGCGATGACCCATGTACCGCCGAAGAAGGTCAAGGACGCGCCGGTGCAGGAGGTGGTGCTGCGCGGCGAGGACGTCGACCTCGACACCCTGCCCGCCCTGTTCACCTGGCCCGAGGACGGCGGCTCCTTCTTCAACCTCGGGCTGACCCACACCAAGGACCCGGAGAGCGGCATCCGCAATCTCGGGCTCTACCGCCTCCAGCGCCACGACAAGCGCACCATCGGCATGCACTGGCAGATCCACAAGGACAGCCGCAACCACTACCAGGTGGCGGCGCGCAGGGGCGAGCGGCTGCCGGTCGCGATCGCCTTCGGGTGCCCGCCCGCCGTGACGTACGCCTCCACCGCCCCGCTGCCCGGTGACATCGACGAGTACCTGTTCGCCGGGTTCATCCAGGGCAAGCGGATCGAGATGGTGGACTGCAAGACGGTGCCGCTCCAGGTGCCGGCGCAGGCCGAGGTCGTCCTGGAGGGCTGGCTGGAGCCCGGCGAGATGCTGCCCGAGGGGCCGTTCGGCGACCACACCGGGTTCTACACGCCGCAGGAGCCGTTCCCGGCCCTGAAGATCGACTGCGTCACGATGCGGAAGCGGCCGCTCCTGCAGTCGATCGTCGTAGGCCGCCCCCCGACGGAGGACGGACCCCTCGGCCGTGCGACCGAGCGGTTCTTCCTCCCCCTGCTCAAGATCATCGTGCCGGACATCGTGGACTACCACCTGCCCGAGGCGGGCGGCTTCCACAACTGCGCGATCGTCGCGATCGACAAGAAGTACCCCAAGCATGCCCAAAAGGTGATGCATGCCATTTGGGGCGCACACATGATGTCCCTGACGAAGCTCATCGTGGTCGTCGACTCGGACTGCGACGTACAGGATCTGCACGAGGTCGCGTGGCGGGCGCTCGGCAACACCGACTACGCCCGTGACCTCACCGTCGTCGAAGGCCCGGTCGACCACCTCGACCACGCCTCCTACCAGCAGTTCTGGGGCGGCAAGGCGGGCATCGACGCGACGAAGAAGTGGCCCGAGGAGGGCTACACCCGGGACGGCGGCTGGCCCGAGATGGTCGTCTCCGACCCGGAGACGGCGGCGAAGGTCGACCGCCGCTGGAAGGAGTACGGCCTGTGAGGTCCCTGGACGACGGAAGGGAGAGCGGCCGGTGAGCAGCGCTTCCGCGGCACTCCCGCAACCGGGCCGTACCAAGGCGTTCCTGCGCCTCGTCATGATCGAGCACTCGGTGTTCGCGCTGCCGTTCGCGTACATCGCCGCGCTCACCGCGATGTTCCAGTGGGACGAGAACATCCACTGGGGACGGCTGCTGCTCGTCACCCTCGCGATGGTCGGCCTGCGCACCTTCGCCATGGCCGCGAACCGGATCATCGACCGCGAGATCGACGCGCGCAACCCCCGTACGGCCCAGCGCGAGCTGGTCACCGGCGCGATGAGCGTGAAGCACGCGTGGACGGGCGCGCTGGTCGCCCTGGTCTTCTTCCTCGGCGCCGCGGCCCTGCTCAACCCGCTGTGCCTCGCCCTCGCGCCCATCGCGGTGATCCCGATGGTCGTCTACCCGTACGGCAAGCGGTTCACGAACTTCCCGCAGGCCATCCTCGGTCTCGCCCAGGCGATGGGCCCGATCGGCGGCTGGCTGGCGATCTCCGGCGAGTGGTCCTGGGACGCCGTCATCCTCGGTCTCGCGGTGGGCGTGTGGATCGGCGGCTTCGACCTGATCTACGCCTGCCAGGACGTCGAGACGGACCGCGAGATCGGCGTGCTGTCGGTGCCGGCCCGCTTCGGCATCCCGGCCGCGGTCTGGGGCGCGCGCGGCTGCCACGCCGTCACGACCGCCCTCTTCGTCTGGTACGGGGCGGTCACCGGTGCCGGTGCCTTCTTCTGGCTCGGCCTGGCGATCGTTGCGGCCGCCTTCCTCTACGAGCACTCCATCGTCAAGCCGCACGACCTGTCCCGCCTGAACCGCGCGTTCTTCAGCGTCAACGGTTTCATCGGCATCGCCCTGTTCGTCTGCGCCCTGCTCGATCTGCTGGTACGCGGGCTCACGGTCTGAATCCCCGCAGTGGCCGGATAGGCTCGACACCATGAAGCCAGGACAGACGCAGCGCCGGCCTTGGATCGTGGGGGTGTCGGGCGCCTCCGGTACGCCGTACGCCGCCGCTGTGCTGCGTGCGCTCCTGGAGGCGGGGGAGAGCGTCGACCTGGTGGTCTCGCGCGCCTCCCGGCTCACCCTGCTCGACGAGACCGGCCTTCCCTTCCGCGACGCCCACTGGCGGGACGACCTGCGGGAGTGGCTGGCACGGGGCGCCGACGGCAAGCCCGGCACCTTCGCCGCCTTCGAGGAACGCATCGACGCCGTACGGCACTGGAGCGCGGGCGACCTGGCGGCGGGGCCGTCCTCGGGCTCGTACCCCGCCAAGGGCATGCTCATCGTGCCGGCCTCGACGGCCTGTGTGGCCGGAGTCGCCCTCGGACTGTCGAAGGACCTGCTGCAGCGCGCCGCGAGCGTCACCCTCAAGGAGGGGCGGGGGCTCGTCGTCGCCGTCCGTGAGACCCCGCTGAACGGGCAGACACTGCGGCACCTGGTCACCCTGGACGACGCGGGCGCGACCGTACTGCCCGCCTCACCGGCGTTCTACGCGGGGGCCACGCACATCCAGGACCTGGTGGACTTCGTCGCCGGGCGGGTCCTCGACGCGGCGGGCGTCGAGCACCACCTGTACCGCCGGTGGGAGGGCGAACTCGGGAGCGGCTCCCGCGGGACGACCTGAACCACCCGCACCACCTGAGCAAGTCGCAGTACCCACTCATCACTTCAGGAACTCTTCAGCGGAAGGCTTTCGATCGCATGGACGCGGTGGACAGGCAGCTCATCCAGGCCCTGAGAGAGAACGGCCGGGCCTCCTACGCGGAGTTGGGGCGCCTCGTCGGTCTGTCGGGACCCAGCGTCACCGACCGCATCAACCGGTTGGAGGCCGCGGGTGTCATCACCGGCTACCGCGCGACGGTCGACTCGGCCTCGCTCGGCCTCGGTGTCACCGCCCTGATCGGCATCTCGCTCTCCGACGCCGCCGACCACGAGGACGTGGCCCGGCGCATGCGCGACCTCAGCGAGATCGAGGACTGCTGGTTCATCGCGGGCGACGACTCGTTCATGCTCAAGGTGCGGGCGAGCGACGTGGACGGCCTGGAGAAGACCATCCGTCGGCTGTCCGGGACGAAGGGCGTCTCCAGGACCCGTACGACGATCGTGCTCTCCACGAAGTGGGAGAACCGGGTGGGTGAGCTGCCCGAAGAGCACTGAAGCCATAGGCGTACGGTTGTCAGGGTTCGTGACGAGGAGAGGTAAAGGCATGGATGTCGGGCTCAAGCGCGAGCTGGAGGACAAGGTCCGGGCCGGTGAGCGGCTGACCCGCGAGGACGGCATCGCGCTGTACGAGTCGGACGACCTGGCCTGGCTCGGCGGGCTCGCGCACGAGGTGCGCACCCGCAAGAACGGTGACGTGGTCCACTTCAACGTCAACCGTCACCTCAACATGACGAACGTGTGCACCGCGTCCTGCGCGTACTGCTCGTTCCAGCGCAAGCCGGGCGAGAAGGACGCGTACACGATGCGCATCGAGGAGGCCGTCCGCCTCGCCAAGGCGATGGAGAACGAGAACCTCACCGAGCTGCACATCGTCAACGGCCTGCACCCCAACCTCCCGTGGCGCTACTACCCGCGGTCGCTCAGCGAGCTGAAGAAGGCCCTTCCGCATGTGTCGCTGAAGGCCTTCACGGCGACGGAGATCCACCATTTCGAGACGATCTCGGGGCTGTCGGCGTCGGAGATCCTGGACGAGCTGATCGACGCCGGTCTGGAGTCGCTGACCGGCGGCGGCGCGGAGATCTTCGACTGGGAGGTCCGCCAGCACATCGTCGACCACCGCACCCACTGGGAGGACTGGTCGCGCATCCACCGCCTCGCGCACGAGAAGGGTCTGAAGACCCCGTGCACGATGCTGTACGGCCACATCGAGGAGCCCCGCCACCGCGTCGACCACGTCCTGCGGCTGCGTGAGCTCCAGGACGAGACGAACGGCTTCCAGGTCTTCATCCCGCTGCGCTACCAGCACGACTTCGTGGACATGAAGGACGGCAAGGTCCGCAACCGCCTTCAGGCGCGCACGCAGATGGCCACGGGAGCCGAGGCCCTGAAGACCTTCGCGGTCTCGCGCCTCCTCTTCGACAACGTCCCGCACGTCAAGGTCTTCTGGGTCATGCACGGCGTCCAGACCGCGCAGCTGGCGCTCCAGCACGGTGCCGACGACATGGACGGCTCGGTCGTCGAGTACAAGATCACGCACGACGCGGACAACTACGGCACGCCGAACAAGCTGACCCGCGAGGACCTGCTCGACCTGATCCGCGACGCGGGCTTCCGCCCGGTGGAGCGGAACACGCGCTACGAGATCATCCGGGAGTACGACGGTCCCGACCCGGCGCGTCGGGAGTCGCCGCAGCCGATGCGCGTGTGAGCCGGCCGGGCGCGGGGGTACCCGGTAGTGCGTGAGCACCCGTACGACCTCCGCTCCCGAGGACGCCTACACCGCGGAGCCCTTCGTCCCCTCCCGCGGCGGACTGGCCGCCCTGCGCCGGGCCGCCGCGGGGTGCCGGGGCTGTCCCCTGCACCGCGACGCCACGCAGACGGTCTTCGGCGCCGGTCCGCAGGACGCCAGGGTCATGCTCGTCGGCGAGCAGCCCGGTGATCAGGAGGACCGGCAGGGCGAGCCCTTCGTGGGGCCGGCCGGGAAGCTGCTCGACCGGGCGCTGGCCGAGGCGGGGATCGATCCCGGCGAGGCGTATGTCACCAACGCCGTCAAGCACTTCAAGTTCACGCAGGCCGAGCCCCGTAAGCGCCGTATCCACAAGGCGCCCACTCTGCGCGAGATGACCGCGTGCGGGCCGTGGCTCGCCGCCGAGCTGGCGGTCGTCGAGCCCGAACTGATCGTGGTGCTCGGGGCGACGGCGGGCAAGGCGCTGCTCGGGTCGTCGTTCCGGGTCACGCGGGAGCGGGGGGCCGTACTGGAGCGGGAGATCCACGGGCGGGTCGAACGGGTCGTGGCGACCGTGCATCCCTCGTCGGTGCTGCGGGCGGACGACCGGGAAGCGGCGTACCGGGGGCTGGTGGCGGACCTGCGGGTGGCGGCCCGGGCGCTTGGGTGAACTCCGGCCGACGCCCAGCCGGCGTAGGTGAAGGCGTCCCCCCCCCCGGAACCGGGCGAGCGGCCGGCCGAACTTAGGCTCGCTGACCATGGAGCTCACCTACCGCCTCGACCCCGACCTCACCCCCGCGTTCCTCGGCGAGCTGACCCGGCTGTGGGTGGACGTCAGTAACGCGGGCGGAGCGGTCGGCTTCCCCGGCGCGACGACGCATGAGGAGATACGTCCCGAAACCGATGCATACGTGAAGTCGATCGCGGCCGGGCGTCACCGCCTGCTCGCCGGTCTCGACGGCGACGGGCGGCTGCGGGCCACCGCCTTCCTCGGCTTCAACACGCACCGGCTCCAGCGCCACTTCGGCTGGCTGACCACGGTCATGATCGACCCGTCCCTCCAGCGCGGTGGCCACGGCCGCGCCCTGCTCGCGGCGGCCGAGGAGCACGCCCGCGCGTTCGGCCTGGAGGCACTGAAGCTCACCTGCCGGGGCGGCCTCGGCCTGGAGCACTTCTACGCGTCCTGCGGCTACAAGGAGGTCGGCCGGGTCCCGGGCGGGCTGCGCGTCTCCGCGGACGACTACCGCGACGACATCATGATGTGGCTCGAGCTGAACTGACACGGTCCCGCGCTTCACGTCCAGCCCGCCTGCAAGATCGCTCTCCCGGCGTGCTTCACTGGACGGACGGTGCCCTTTGGGAACATTCGAAACGGAAGAGTGGATTGACATGGGCCGCTACACACTGATGCGCCTTGGTATCTTCGCGGGCTGCCTCGTGGTCGTCTGGGGCCTTGTCTACTCCGGTATCGCCCCGCGCGGACTCGGCGACTCCAACTACATGTGGGTCGTCCTGCTCTCCCTGGTGATCTCCGCCCCCATCAGCTTCGTCGTCCTGCGCAAGGAGCGCGACCGCGCCTCGGCCCAGGTCGTCGCCCGCGTGGACCGCGTCAAGGCCAACCTGGAGCGCAACCGCAGCCAGGAGGACGACGTCGTGGACGACGCGGCCCGTGGCGGCGCGCAGGGCCAGACCTCCTAGCGCCGGCAATGCTCTGACGCTCCTCACCGCCCGGCCCGGCGGCGGCCGATCGTACGCTTGCCCGCATGGGTGCTGTGAAGAACAAGCGGATGCCGCGTGCGGTACGTGAACGGCAGATGCTGGACGCCGCCGTGTCGACCTTCGGGCAGCGGGGGTACCGGGCCGCGTCGATGGACGAGATCGCCGAACTGGCGGGCGTGTCCAAGCCGTTGGTGTACCTGTACCTGAACTCGAAGGAAGACCTCTTCACCGCGTGCATCCGGCGGGAGGCGAAGGCTCTCACCGACGCCGTCCGCGCGGGCGTACGGCCCGGTCTGCCCGCCGATCGTCAACTCTGGGACGGGCTGCGGGCGTTCTTCACGCACACCGCCGAGAACCCTGACGGCTGGGCCGTCCTCCACCTCCAGGCCCGTACGCACGGTGAGCCGTTCGCCGCCGAGGTCTCCGCGATGCGCGAGGAACTCGTCGTGTTCGTCACGCAGTTGATCGTCGTCGCCGCGCGCGAGGCCCATCGCGATCCGTCCCTTCCCGAGCGCGAGGTCGCCGGCCTCGCGGAGGCCCTCGTCGGCGCCGCCGAGTCCCTCGCCGCCTGGGCCAACGCCACCCCCGGCGTCTCCGCCAAGCAGGCGGCGGCGACCTTGATGAACTTCGCCTGGGCAGGCTTGGGCAACCTGATGGAGGGCCACCCTTGGCTACCACCACAGACGGGCGCGTAGAGGTGGGTTGTTTCTTCGCCCCCTCCGCCCCTACCCGACCCGTACATGATCCTTCGGCTGCGAGTGGGTGGGGGCTTGTCGCGCAGTTTCCCGCGCCCCTTCAGGGGCGCGGGAAACTGCGCAGTCTTTTAGCGGGGGTCTGGGGGCGGCAGCCCCCAGGGACGATGGGGGTCCCCCCTGCTCGAGCGAAGCCGAGAGCTTGGGGGAGGGTAGGGGCGGAGGGGGCGAAAAACTCTGTGGGGCACACCGCGGTCAGGCCTGCCCCCAGCGGCGGAGGGCGGGGGCGACCTTCTCGCGGCCCACGCGGTAGAGGGACTTGGCGCCACCGCGCGCGACCCGGCGGACGACCGCCCGCACGGGCCCCGCCCCGCCCCCACCCAACGGCACCGACAACGGCCTCCCCTTCTCATCGAACCCGTTCCGTTCCAGAATCCCCCCGAGATAGGCCCCGGCCCGCTGCGGCGAGTAGTACGGCCGCAACGGCGGCAGCACCCCCGCCCCCCGCAGCGCGCCAAGCCGAGCGCGCGCGGCGGCATACGCATCCCTCTTCCCGATGCCCTGCCGCGCCGCCCACACCGGATCGACCCGCGGTAGCGCCCCCGCATCCAGGTCGTCCCAGGAGGCAAGGCACCCGGAGTGCACGAAGTAGTGGTTGCCATGCGCCTCACGGACCCCGAAGTCGGTGAGGATCGCGGTCGGAATGTCCCGGTGCATCGACTCCAGCGCCGCCGTGGAGCTCACGGTCACCAACAGGTCGGTACGGTCGAGGACTTCGCCCATGTTGCCGTGGACGAGCTGGAGGTTGGCGGGCGCGGGCTCGGCCAGTTCCTCGATGAGCGCCTGGTACGGGTTGGCCTCGACGTGGGTCGTGTGCTCGCCGGGGAGGCTGCGCAGCTTCATCAGCACGAGACGGTCGGGATGCCGCCGTGCGTGCGCGGCGGCGCGTTCCAGCAGCTTCAGCCGTGCCTCCCTGCCCTTGGGCACGGACGGCTGCACGGCGAAGGTGAGCGTGAAGGGCCGGTCGGGGGAGGGCGCGTACGGGTCGCCGCCGAGGAACGGCAGCGCACACTCCACCACCGTGTCCGGATCGACCCCCACGCTCGCGAAGGCGGCGCGGAAACGGTCCGCGTCGTACGCGCTGTTGGCGAGGACGACATCGGTGCCGGCGCGGGTGAGGAGCCCGTCGACCATCTTCTCGTAGACGACTCCGACGTACCCGGTGACGACGACGGGCCGCCGCTCGCACGCCTGCCACGCGATCCCCAGGCTGTGGGTGAGCGCGAGCGTCGTACCGCCGGCGGTGGCCATGACGAGGACATCGGCCCCGGCCAGCTCCTCGTCGTCCACCAGCTCGGCCGCCGTGACCACGCGCCGGGTGTCGGGCACGATCCCGATCTCCGCGAGCTGACGCTCCGTCGGGGTGGCCCGGGTGCGCAGGAAGACGGCGTCGAGGGCGTGCTCGGGAGCGATCTGCCGCCCGACCGAGGCGCCCCACTTCCAGCGGGTGTCCGAGTCGGCGATTACGGCGATACGTCTGGGCGGCATGGCTCGAGCCCTTCCTGGCGGGGGTCCGGTGGAGAGTGAGCCGAGGCTAGGAACGGCGTCTGAGGGTGGGATGAGCGAGGGCTTGAAAGGGCCTTGGGGTGCTGGGCGCGGACTGTGAGGGAAATGTCAACCGGTCTGTCTGACCTGCGGGTTGTTGATGACACTCCGCCCGACGCGGTTGCCCGCGTCATGAAGTGTTCGCTGTTTGTTCACCGGCTTTGCGTGCCGAGGGACCGTACGTCGCCGGTGAGGTGCACGCGCTCGGCACTCCGGAGCTCGAAGGCGGGGCCCTCGGCGGCGTACGTGACCGTGCCCGGCAGCAGCACCGGCGCCTTGAACTCGGCGCGTACGGTCACCGCGTCCTGCGGTCCGTACTCGGCGAGACAGCGGGCGACGGTCCACATGCCGTGGGCGATGGAGCGGGGGAAACCGAAGAGCCGGGCGGTGACCGGGTGCAGGTGGATGGGGTTCCGGTCCCCGGAAGCGGCCCCGTACCGCCGCCCGACGTCTGGGGCGAGGCGCCACTCGGTGAGCGCGGGCAGCGGCTTCCGCTCCGTCTTGGGCGCCTCCGGGGCGGGGCGGTCTTCGGTCCGGTGCCGCGCGAGGTACGTACTCCTCGATTCCCATACGAGCCCGCCGTCGATCCTTGCCTCGGTCGCGACGGTCGCCTCGGTGCCCCGCCGGTGCGGCGCCAAGCCCTCCACGTACACGGCGAGTTCGTACTCCGCCGTCGCCTCCAGCTCTCTGCGCTGTGTGACCTCGAACGAGGTGTGCACCAGCCCGAGCAGCGGCAGCGGAAACGTACGCCTCGTCATGATCCGCATGGCCAGCGGAAACCCGAGGACATGCGGATACGTGACGGGCAGCGCGTCCGCCCCCGTCGCGAACCCGCAGACCCGCTCGTAGCCGGCCAGCCGCGCGAGGTCGACGCGTACGCCCGGGAGGACGAGCCGCGTTGGGGTGACGTGGGCGTCGGGACGGGGGCGCTTGAGCAGGGAGAGGAAGGCGCCTCGGGCGAGGAGGGGGGTGAGGGAGGGGGGCATGCGACCTCCAGGGGGCGGAGCCCCGGGGCGGGACGGCGTACCTGTCGACATGTACTTACTCTGGAGTAAGGTTACCCGAGGTAAGTCCAAAGAGAGGCTGAGGAGCGAGCCGGCGATCGCGGGCGGGCAGGGCGTGACGGCGATCCGGGAACGCCCGTGTGGCAGGGGGTGGTTGGGACGGGGCCGGCCGCGCCCTGTGTGGCCGCTGAGGTTGCACAGCCCCAGCTCAGGACCATCCCCGAACCCGCACGAACTCCACACGCAGGCGCCGTACGATCTCCGACCTAACCAGCGGTAACAGCCCGGCCGCGCACCGCCGGTGAACGCCTCAGTACGCACGGCGCGTACCTCATGCAGCAGAGCAGTCCGTAGCTGCACGCCCCAGGAGCTGCCCCATGTCCATCCCGCACGCGTCCTCGTCCCCGTCGCCGTCCTCATCCGGCTTCGACTCCGCCCCGGCCCCCGCCCCGGTCCCTGACATCGACCTCGACTACGACGGCGGGCCCGTACTCGTGGAGCCGCAGGTACGACGGCTGGACGGGGTGGCACGGGAGGCGTCCGTGCCGCCGCTCGTCGCACCGGTGACCCACGGTTCGCTCGCCGACCTGCCCTTCACCAACGCGGACGCGGCTCCGGGCAAGGTGGTTCTCAGCCGCAAGGGGCCGGAGGGCCGCTGGACGGACGTGACCGCGGCCGAGTTCGCGGGCCAGGTGCTGGCGGTGGCGAAGGGGCTGATCGCCGAGGGGCTGGCGCCGGGCGACCGCATCGCCATCATGGCGCGTACGACCTACGAGTGGACGCTCCTGGACTTCGCCGCGTGGGCGGCGGGCCTGGTGACGGTCCCCGTCTACCCCACCTCCTCCGTCTTCCAGGTCCGCTGGATCCTCCAGGACTCGGGCGCGGTGGCCCTGTTCACCGAGAGCGTGGCCCAGGCGTCGGCCCTCGGTCCCGAGCGCGAACGCCTGCCCGACCTCAGGCACATGTGGGTCATGGAAAAGGGCCACGTGGAGCGCCTGGCGGAGCTGGGCGAGCAAGTCCCGGACCAGGAAGTGGCCGTACGCCGGGGGATGTTGATCCCGGACACCCTGGCCACCCTCATCTACACCTCGGGTACGACGGGCCGCCCCAAGGGCTGCGCGCTCACGCACGGCAATTTCTTCGCCGAGGTCGACAGCGCGATCGAACTCCTCTACCCGATCTTCAAGGCGAAGTCGGGGGACGACGTGTCCGTCCTCCTCTTCCTCCCCATGTCCCACGTCTTCGGCCGCATGGTCGCCATCGCCTGCGTCCGCGCGCGGGTACGGCTCGGCCACGCGCCGAGCCTCAAGGCGGACGACCTGCTCCCGGACCTGGCGAGCTTCAAACCGACGTGCCTGCTGACCATCCCGTACATGCTGGAGAAGGTCTTCAACGGCGCCCGCGCCCGCGCCGAGGCCGGCGGCCGGGTCTCGTCCTTCGACCGCGCGGTGAACGTGGCCATCAGGTACGGCGAGGCCATGGAGGCCAAGCAAACCGGCACCGGCCCCGGCCCCAACCGCGCCCTCAAGACCGCCCGGGCCTTCTACGACCCCCTCGTCTACCGCCGTATCCGCAACGCCATGGGCGGCCGCGTCCGCAACGCGATCTGCGGCGGCTCCCCGCTGGGCCGCCGCCTCGCCGCCTTCTACGCGGGCGCGGGCATCGAGATCTACGAGGGCTACGGCCTCACGGAGACGACCGGCGCGGCCACGGTCACACCCCCGCTCAAACCGCGCCTCGGCACGGTCGGTTGGCCGCTTCCCGGCACGAAGGTCCGCATCGCGGCGGACGGTGAGATCCTGCTGGCCGGCGCCCAGGTCCTACGCGGCTACTGGGATCCCCAGGCGGGAGGCGTGGTCCCGGCCGCCCCCGACGGCTGGCTGCCCACCGGCGACCTCGGCGCCCTGGACGACGACGGCTACTTGACCATCACAGGCCGCAAGAAGGAACTCCTCATCACGGCAGGCGGCAAGAGCGTGGCCCCGGCCCCCCTGGAGAACTGGCTCCGCTCCCACCCGCTGATCTCCCAGTGCATGGTCCTGGGCGACGGCCGCCCCTACGTCACCGCCCTGATCACCCTCGACCTCGACGGCATCACCCACTGGCGGCAGATGAACGGCAAGCACCCGGTTCCGGCGGAACTCCTCGTCAACGACGAGGAGTTGCGCCAGATCCTCCAGCGAGCGGTGGACGAAGCGAACAAACTCGTCTCCCGCCCGGAGTCCATCCGCCGCTTCGCCATCCTGCCGGTGGACTTCACGGAGGAGGCGGGCCACCTGACCCCGTCGATGAAGCTGAGACGGGATCAGGTCATGCGGGACTTCGAGGGGGCGGTGGCGGGGCTGTACGAGCGGTGAGCCGCGTGAAGCCGGTGAACCGCTGATTCACCGTCAGCCGCCGCGGCGCACAACGCGCGCCCCGGATCCCCAGGAACTGGCGCCATCGCGCCACAGAGCGCCCGCAGACCCCGCCCGCCTGCGCCTAGGGGGGCGAGGGGGGCTCACCTTGCACCCGCCGTCCGTAGCAGCGCCGTTACCGCCGCGGCTCCCAGGACCACCACGACGAACGGTGCCCGGCGCCACGCCAGTACGCCTCCCACCAGCACCCCTACCGGGCGGGCCCACCCCGCGAACTCCCGTGTCTCCGTGAGCGCCCCCGTGGCCAGCAGCGCGACAAGGAGCACCACCGCGCCTGTGGACAGCAACTCCCGTATCTGTACGGGAAGTTCGACGCGCCTGTGCAGCAAGGGCCCCACCAGCCGGAAGGCGTACGTGCCGACGGCGAGGGCGAGGATGGCGGCCACCGTCGGAGTCATGCCGACCTCCTCCTGACAACCAACAGCCCCGCCAGGGCCAGCAACACCGGCACCCCCACCGGCACCAACGGCGTCACCGCCAGAGCCACCGCCGCTCCGGTGAGCGCGGCGCGCCGTACGCCCGCGTCGCCCCGTACCGCGGGCAGCACCAGCGCCACCAGCACCGCGGGGAACGCCGCGTCGAGCCCGTACGTCGCGGTGTCGCCCAGGGCGCCCCCGGCGAGGGCGCCGCCCAGGACGCAGAGGTTCCAGGCCGCGTACAGGCCGAGCCCGGAGATCCAGAAGGCGGCCCGGCGCCGGGCGGGATCGGGCTGGGCGAGGGCGAAGGCGACCGTTTCGTCGGTGACGAGGTGGGCGCCGAGGAGTCGGGTGGCGCGTCCGCGGCCGATGACGTCGGCGACGGCGAGGCTGAAGGCCGCCGTCCGGGTGTTGAGCAGCAGCCCCGTGGCCGCCGCGGCGAACGGCCCGCCCCCGGCCAGCAGAATCCCCACCGCGCTGAACTGGGCGGAGCCCGCGTACACCACCAGCGACATCACCACCGGCACCCATACGGGCAGCCCGCCCGCGACGGCGATGGCCCCGAACGAGACACCGACGACACCGCTGGCGAGACAGACGAGGGCCACGTCCCGGAGCAACTCGGGGTCGTGGACCGAAGGTGTTCGGAGAAGCGAACGCATGTTTTCTACAATGAACAGTAAGGCCCATGTTCGTCAAGGCGAACGATCGTACCGACGGAGCGAACACAGTGACCGATGCGACCGATCCGACCCATGGGGCCGACGTGAGCGATCCGACCGATGCTCACGGTGGGCCCCCGTCCCGCCTCCCCCTCGACTGGATCGCCGCCTCCCTGCGCCGCGAACGCACCCGCGCCGGGCTCTCCCTGTCCGAGCTGGCCAAACGCGCCGGGATCGCCAAGTCCACGCTGTCGCAGCTGGAGGCGGCGAGCGGCAATCCCAGCATGGAGACGCTGTGGGCCCTGGGCGTGGCGCTCGGCGTACCGTTCAGCGCGCTGGTCGAGCCGCCGGCTCCGGCGGTGCAGGTGATCCGCGCGGGGGAGGGGCCGACGGTCCACTCGGCGCGGGCCGCGTACGCGGCGACGTTGCTCTCGGCCAGTCCGCCGGGGGCCCGGCGCGACATCTACCACCTTCGGGTGGAGCCGGGCGCGGCCAGGGAGTCGGACCCGCACATCCCGGGGACGGTGGAGCATCTCATCGTCAGTACGGGGCGGCTGGTGGCGGGACCGCGGGGCGAGGCGGTCGAGCTCGGGCCCGGTGACTACATGTCGTACCGCGGTGACGTACCGCACTCGTACGAGGCGCTGGCGGCGGGGACGACGTTCGTCCTGGTCATGCAGCACGTCTAGACGCTCGTACGCACAAAGGCAGGAGCCCCGCGACCGGCTGGCGCGGGGCTCCTTGGGTACTGCTATCCGTTCCGGATCAAAGCATTGGGCTCATCGAGCCGAAGGCTTAGAGCGGGGTGACGTTCTCCGCCTGCGGGCCCTTCGGACCCTGGGTGACGTCGAAGGAAACCGACTGGTTCTCTTCGAGAGAGCGGAAACCGCTCGCGTTGATCGCGGAGTAGTGGACGAAGACGTCCGGGCCGCCGCCTTCCTGGGCGATGAAACCAAAGCCCTTTTCGGCGTTGAACCACTTCACGGTTCCGGTAGCCATAAGCCCTCCTTGGGCCCAAAGGGTTGCCCTGCTCCAGAACCTGCGATTGTGTAAACAACTGCATACGTCTGAAAACGACGAGAGCCCGCGGTCACATGCTCCGCAGGCTCTGTACTGCAAGGGAAACCAAACTGCAACTTGCGGCGAGCCTAGCACGCAGGCAGCCGAAAGCAATAGAGGGCAAGATCACGTCACCCGGAAGTTTGAACCCGTCTGGGGTATGGGTGACGTGCGTTGACTTCACGGTGTCACAGGGGTTGACATGGCGGGTCGCACTGGTTTCCAAAACCACTCCCGCACCCTGAAGCCTGCACCGTACCCCATGGGGTCTAGCCTCGCGATGTGGACAATTCTCGCACCCGGCCGCGCGTCGGCCACATCCAGTTCCTGAACTGCCTGCCCCTGTACTGGGGGCTCGCGAGAACGGGTACGCTCCTCGACTTCGAGCTCACCAAGGACACCCCGGAGAAGCTCAGCGAGAAGCTGGTGCAGGGCGACCTCGACATCGGGCCCATCACGCTCGTCGAGTTCCTCAAGCACGCCGATGAGCTGGTCGCCTTCCCGGACATCGCGGTCGGCTGCGACGGGCCGGTGATGTCCTGCGTGATCGTCTCGCAGGTCCCGCTGGACCAGTTGGACGGCGCCCGGGTCGCGCTCGGCTCGACCTCGCGCACGTCCGTACGCCTCGCCCAGCTGCTGCTCGCCGAGAAGTTCGGCGTCCAGCCGTCGTACTACACGTGCCCGCCCGACCTCAGCCTGATGATGCAGGAGGCCGACGCCGCCGTACTCATCGGAGACGCGGCGCTGCGGGCCAATCTCCTCGACGGGCCCAAGTTCGGTCTGGAGGTGCACGACCTCGGCACCCTGTGGAAGGAGTGGACGGGGCTGCCGTTCGTCTTCGCCGTGTGGGCTGCCCGGCGCGACTACCTGGAGCGCGAGCCGTTCGTCACCCGCAAGGTGCACGAGGCGTTCCTGGCGTCCAGGGACCTGTCCCTGGACGAGGTGGGCAAGGTCGCGGAACAGGCGGCCCGCTGGGAGGCCTTCGACGAGACGGTCCTGGAGCAGTACTTCACGACGCTCGACTTCCGCTTCGGCGCCCCGCAGTTGGAGGCGGTGCGGGAGTTCGCGCGCCGGGTCGGCGCGACGACCGGGTTCCCGACGGACGTACGCGTGCAGCTGTTGGAGTCCTGAGGTCCGGCCCGCGTACGGCACTACGCTGCTGGGCAGTGCGTTCGGTGCGTACGGGGGAGGGATGAGCTGTGAGCGCCATGCAGCCGCTCGGAGTTGACGAACCCACCGTCGTGGGGCCCTACCGGCTGCTCGGCCGGCTGGGCTCCGGCGGCATGGGGCGCGTGTATCTGGGCCGCAGCGCGGGCGGTCGTACGGTCGCGGTCAAGATCGTGCACCCGCACTTCGCGCTCGACGAGGAGTTCCGCGCCCGCTTCCGCCGCGAGGTCGAGGCCGCGCGGCGGGTGGGCGGCGCGTGGACGGCTCCGGTCCTGGACGCCGACCCGGACGCGTCGGTCCCCTGGGTCGCGACGGGCTACGCGGCCGGTCCGTCGCTCGCCGCCGCCGTCGCGGACGGCGGCGGTCCGCTTCCGGTGCATTCGGTACGGGTGCTGGGCGCGGGCCTCGCCGAAGCGCTCTCGGCGGTCCACGCGCTGGGCCTGGTGCACCGCGACGTCAAACCCTCGAACGTGCTGCTCACCCTCGACGGTCCGTTGCTGATCGACTTCGGCATCGCGCGGGCCACGGACGGTACGGCGTCGTTGACGTCGACGGGCGTGTCCGTCGGCTCCCCCGGCTACATGTCGCCCGAGCAGATCCTCGGCAAGGGGGTCGCGGGGGCGGCGGACGTCTTCTCCCTCGGCGCGGTCCTGGCGTACGCGGCGACGGGCGAGTCGCCCTTTCCCGGGGACTCCTCCGCCGCCCTCCTCTACAAGGTGGTGCACGAAGAGCCCCAATTGGGCACCATGGAGGGGGAGTTGCGCGAGCTGGTGACGGCGTGCCTCGCCAAGGACTCTGGTGCGCGCCCGACCCCCGACGAGGTGGCGGTCCGGTTGGCTCCGCAGGGCGCGGCCCGGCTGGTGACGGCGGGGTGGCTGCCGGGGGCGCTGGTGGAACAGGTGAGCCGAAGTGCCGTACAGCTGCTGAATCTTGAGGCTGCGGATGTCGCGCGTTCTGGGCCGGTGGGGTTCAGCAGCCCTTCGGTGGGGGCGAGTTCCGGGGCCGGGGTAGAGGCCGGGGCCGGGGCGGGGGCGGGGGTCTTCGGGCCGCCGCCCGTGATGCCCGCGTACGTACCGGGGCAGCGCGAGGTGCGGGCGTCGGAGCCCCAGGACGCGCAGTCTCCGCCCCCGCCCTCGCCCGCCGACCGTCCCGGCAAGGTCTCCGTCAGCGTGGCCGCCACCACGGCACCCGGCGTGAACGGCCGGGGCCGGAGGCTGAGTTGCACGGTCGCGCTCGCCGTCGCGGGAGCGCTGGCGGCGGTGACGGTGGGCTCGTCGTTCCTGTTCGACCTGATGCCGGGCGGTGACGGGGCGGGGGACAAGGGCAACTCGGCGGGCGGCGCCCACCCGTCGGCCTCGGTGGGCGCGAGCGCCCCCGACGCCGGGACAGGACCGTCGGCCGTCCCCGCCTCCTACCTCGGCACCTGGGAGGGCGACGGCATCGCCCTCGGCGGGACCCTCCCCATGGGCACCTTCCGCGTCACCGTCCACCAGGCCGCCGTGGGCAAGGAGTTGGGCACCTTCCGCCAGACCGACCAGATCGGCGGCATCTGCGACACCGTACTCATCCTGAAGAAGGTCACGAAGAAGCAGCTCGTCGCCACGAGCATCGCCAACAAGTCCAGCCGCGATGTCTGCACCAAGGGCGAACACGAGGTGCGGCTGACTCCCGTCGGGACCGGTCTCACGTACGAGACGGACAACTCGGAGGCGGGGGATCCGGTGGCCCGGATGACGAGGGTCAAGTAGCGGAAGGCTCCGACGCCTTGGGCGCGACCAGGGTTTCTCGCCCCCTCCGCCCCTGCCCTCCCCCAAGCTCTCGGCTTCGCTCGAGCAGGGGGGACCCCCATCGTCCCTGGGGGCTAGGCCCCGTAAGGGGCGCGGGGAACTGCGCGACCAGCCCCCACCCACCCGCAGCCGAAAGGCTGGTACGGGACGGGTAGGGGCGGAGGGGGCGAAGACCCACCTGCTCTCCTCGTCCGTCCCACCCGTCACTACTGTGTCTGCGTTAGCGAACACGGACGACAACGGGGAAGGCCCGCCATGGAGACACTGCAGCCGGACGATCCGCGGGAGTTGGGAAGTTACCGGCTGCTGCGAAGACTGGGTGCGGGCGGCATGGGCCGGGTGTATCTGGCCCGTTCGCCCGGCGGACGCACCGTCGCGGTGAAGGTCGTCCGCCAGGACCTGGCGGCGGACGCCGACTTCCGCCGCCGTTTCGAGCACGAGGTCGAGATAGCCCGGGCGGTCTCCGGCCGCTACACCGCCCCGGTCGTCGACGCCGCCCCCGACGCCGCGCTGCCGTGGCTGGCCACGTCGTACGTGCTCGGCCCGGACCTCACCGACGTGGTGAACGCCCACGGCGCCCTCCCCGAACACACGGTCCGCGCACTGGGCGCGGGACTGGCGGCAGCCCTCCAGGAGATCCACGCCGCGGGGCTCATCCATCGCGACCTCAAGCCGTCGAACGTCCTGCTGGCCGCCGACGGCCCCCGTGTCATCGACTTCGGCATCGCGCGTGCGGTGGACGGAAACCGTATGACCCAGACGGGAGTTGTGGTCGGCTCGCCCGGCTACATGCCCCCGGAGCAGGCCCTGGGCCGGGATGTCGGCACGCCGGGCGACGTCTTCTCCCTGGGCGCCGTCCTGACCTTCGCGGCCACCGGCCACAACGCCTTCGGCGACGACGCGGCCTCCCACGCGGCCATGCTCTACCAGATCGTCCACGGCGAGCCCGACCTCGACGGCGTACCTCAGTCCCTGCTCGGTCTGATCCGCGCGTGCCTGCTGAAGGACCCCGCCCAGCGGCCCGCTCCGGGGGAGATCGTGGCGGCCCTCGCGCCGGGCGGCGTCGAGACCGTACTGACGAACTGGCTTCCGTCGTCGGTGGCTTCGACGATCGCGACGCACGCGGCGGGCATCCTGGACCTGGAGGCCCCGGACGCCCCGACACCGGCACCGGCACCGGCACCGGCACCGGCTCCGGCCTCGGCTGCGGATCCGGCCCACGCCTCGGCTCCGGCTCCCGCCTCGGCCGCGGGTTTCGGCCCGCCGCCGGCGATGCAGGGCGGGACGCCCGCTCCGGCGTACGGCACCCCGCCGGGCGGTACCCCGGCCCCGGCGTACGGCACTCCGCCGGGCGGTACCCCGGCCCCGGCGTACGGCACTCCGCCGGGCGGTACCCCGGCCCCGGCGTACGGCACCCCGCCGGGCGGTACCCCGGCCCCGGCGTACGGCACTCCGCCAGGCGGTACCCCGGCCCCGGCGTACGGCACAGGCGCGCCCCTCCCCGGCACCGTCCACCTCGGCACGTCCGCCCCTGCCCCGGCGCCTTCCCGGCGCCGCTTCCTCGGCCTGACGGCAGGTGTCGCCGGTGTCGCGGTGCTCGGCGGCGGCACCGCCTGGTGGCTGTCCCGGGACGGCGGTTCCTCCGATACGTCGGCGGGGACGAGCGGCACGGGCGAGCCGGCCGCCGAGCGCTTCACGACGCCTCCTGCGGGGACGGCCCCGCAGGCGCTGTGGCACAAGTCGGTGGCGGAGGACAGCACGAGCGACGACCTGCCGCTGATGATCCACGACGGGCTCCTGCTGATCAGCGGTGACCCGCTGGTGGCGTACGACGTGAAGACCGGCAAGGCGAAGTGGTCCCGCAAGGGCGTGGCCAGGCCCGGCGCTCTGCCGCTGCTCGCCGACGGGAAACTGTTCCTGGCCGACGCCGACTACGACGGCGTACTCGTGGCCCTGGACGTGACCACGGGCAAGGAGGCCTGGCGCAGCCGCCTCGACAAGAAGCTGGACCTCGACGAGACCATCGCCGTCGACAGCAAGCACGTCTATGTCACGCTGACGGACTACAACGACTCGCACAGCGCTACCGACTACCGCAAGGGCGTCGCCGCGATCGACCGCACCACGCGCAAGCAGGTGTGGGCGCAGATGCGCGACTGGGGTACCGACAACTGGGACGTCCAGGGCACGGCCTCCGGAAAGTACTTCGTCTACGCCGACTCGAAGTACAACCTCACCGTCCGCGACACCGCCACCGGCGGCCAGCTGTGGACCAAGAAGCTGGGCGACGACTGGAGTTGGACGCCCACCGTCGCCGCGGGCCTCGTCTTCCTCCAGGGCGACAAGCTGACGGCCCTCGACGCGGAGACCGGCAAGGTCGTGTGGACGCTGTCCCCCAACGGCCGCCGCGGCTTCCACGAGCCCACTGTCATCGGCGACGTCCTGTACATCAGTGACTTCGACGGCGGGGTGTGGGCCGTCCACGTCAGGACCGGCAAGAAGATCTGGCTCTGCGAGGACCCCGGAGCCCGCAGGGCGCCCACGACGTTCCTGCGTGCGGGAGCGACCCTGTACGGCGCGTCCTATTGGGACGAGGGCGGCATCTTCGCCATGGAGGCGAAGACCGGCAAGTCCCGCTGGGTGTACAACGACAACAAGTCGCCGGGTGAGCCCTGGCGGGTGGCCATCTCCGGCAACCGGCTGCTGGCGACGCACGGGTACGAGATCTACGCGCTGCCGGCCGTGTGATCGCGCTGCCCACTGTGTGAACGCGGGCCCCGGCCCCGGGAGTCACCGGGGCCGGGCCGCGGGCCTCACATGGGGGTCGTGACCGTGAGCGGCTCCCCGTCCCCGAGGTGCAGCAGGCCCTTGCCGGGGGCGACCGGTCCGCCGACCATGCTCCGGTTCGTACGGATGCCGATCAGCTCGCCCGCGGAGGAGTCCTGCGGAGACAGCAGGATGCCCCGGCGGCCCTTCTTCATCTCGACCTGCCAGCCGGAGAAGCCGCTGCACACGTCTTCCTCGTCACCGGCGATGACCAGGCCGAGGCCGCGCTCGCCGCCCCGCTGGACGATCCGCTTGAAGACAGTCTCGGCGTCGCAGTCCTCCAGGACCTCGCCGTCGTCGACCAGGACCACGATCGGTTCCTCGGGCGTGGCCGAGTCGATGGCCTCGCGCAGGTCGTCGCTTTCGATGTCGTCCTCGTCGAAGACCTTCAACACGCCTTTCTGGCCGTCGAGTTCCCGGAGCGGCGAGGGGCGCGGGGCGGCGATGACGAGGCGTACGCCCTGCGCGAGATAGGACCGGGCGAGGTTCATCAGCGTCGTACTGCGGCCCGACTTGGCCGGACCCGCGATGACGAACGTCGGCACGCCCTGCGCGAGGTCGGGGCCGAAGCCCATGATGTCGTCGCCGCCGATGCCGACCAGACCCCACAGCTTGGAGCGCGAGGCGTCGGGATCGCGCATCTCCCAGGCGTCGTTGAAGCTGATCCGGGTGGGCAGGACGTCGACGCGGAACGGGCGGCGGCTGCGCGAAAGTTGAGCGTCCCGCGCGGTCGCGGCCTCGCCGATCGCCGCGATCGCCGCGGCCTGCCCCTGACCCGTGGCGTCCTCGGTGAGCAGGGCGAACTGGGTCTCGGTGCCGTGTTCGTTGCGGTAGCCGCGGCCCGGCGGGATCTCCTCGGGGACCTTGCGGGCGTTGATGCCGATGAGTGAGAAGTCCGAGCGGTCGGCGAGCCGCAGGCCGTACTTGTCCTCGGTGAGTGAGCCGATCCGGGTGGAGAGGATCTGGCGGTCACCGGTCATCACCATGTGCAGGCCGACGCTCGCGCCCTCCCGCATCATCGCGGTCAGCTGGTCGGTCAGGTCACCGTGGTCGTACTCGCCGAGCGTCGGGAGCCAGCCCTCCCACCGGTCGAGCAGCACGACGATGTGCGGGAGCCGCTCCTCCTCCGGTACGGCGGCCCGCTGCTCGCCGATGTCGGCGAAGCCCTTGTCGGCCAACAGATCCTGGCGGCGGGTGAGTTCGCCCTTCAGGCGGGCGATGAGGCGCACCACGCGCTCGGTCTGGTTGCGGCTGACGACCGCGCCGCAGTGCGGCAGCCGGGTCAGCGCGTTGAGCGCGCCGTTGCCGCAGTCGATGCCGTAGAGGTGGACGTCCGCCGCGGAGTGCGTGCGCGCCAGCGAGCCCGCGATGGTCCGCAGGATCTGCGAGCGGCCACTGCGCGGCGCACCGCCGATGAGCAGGTGCCCGAAGGAGGCGAAGTCCACGACGACCGGGCGGCGGGCCTGGTCGGCGGGCAGGTCCTCGACGCCGTACGGGGCGGGCGGCAGCTTGCCGGGTCCGCCCGCGAAGGCGGGCAGCTGGATCTCGTCGAGCAGCAGCGTCTCGGAGAGTGCGGGCAGCCAGGGGCTGTGCTGGGCCGGGATGCGGAGGATCTGGTTGGCCTCGCGTACGGCGTCCACCAGCACCTTGAGGTCGGTGATCTCCTCCTCCTCACGCGCCTCGGCCTTCGGCTTCACCAGCGCGGCCCGCCCCAGGTCCTCCCAGCCGAGCGGTCCGACCCAGGGGGCGAGCAGCGTCGGATCGGCGGCACCGGGACGGCGGCCACCGACGCGGCCCGACTGGAACGGTACGAGCGAGGCATGCCCGAGACGGACGTACGCCCGGCCCGGCGTGCTCTTGGAGATGTGCCCGGCCTCGGGGGAGTCGATGACGTCGCTGGACTCGCCGCCGTCGGTGACGCGCAGGGCGATACGGAGGTTGGTGTTGGCCCGGATCTCGGGGGAGACCACACCGCTCGGGCGCTGCGTGGCGAGCAGCAGGTGGATGCCGAGCGAACGGCCTCGCTGGGCGATGTTGACCAGACCCGTCACGAAGTCGGGCAGGTCGCGCACCATCGAGGCGAACTCGTCGATGACGATGAGGAGTCGGGGCACGGGCGCGTGCGAGGGATCACGGCGGACGAGGTCCTGGTAGTCCTCGATGTCCTTGGCGTCGGCGGCGGCGAGGATGTGCTCGCGTCGTTTCAGCTCCGCGCCGAGTGACTCCAGGGCGCGCTCGACGAGATGGGCGTCGAGGTCAGTCACCATGCCGACGGTGTGTGGGAGTTTGACGCAGTCCTTGAACGCCGAGCCGCCCTTGTAGTCGACGAGCACGAACGTCATGTTCTCCGGCGTGTTGGCCACGGCCAGCGACGCCACGATGGTCTGCAGCAGCTCCGACTTACCGGAACCCGTCGTACCCGCGATGAGACCGTGCGGGCCGTCGCGCCGCATGTCGATGCCGAACGGCCCGTCGTACGACTCACCGATGACCGCCATCGTCGACTGCCCGCCCATGCGCCAGCGCGCGGTGATGGCGTCGCTGGTCGGCGGCTCCAGCTGCAGCACGTCGAGCAGCCGGCTGGCGCCCGGAAGGGCCGAGTCCTCGGTCTCGCCGCTGATGTCGCGAAGGGGGGAGAGGGCGCGCGACAGCCGTGCGCACCAGGCGGCGGACACGAAGTCGGGCCGTACGTTCCGTACCCGCGCGACGCCCGTCTGCTGGACGCGCAGCCGCAGTTCGAGTGCCTTCTGCGCGCCGGACTGGGAGTCGTCGGTCTCGGTGGCGTGCCAGGCGTGGAAGGAGGGGAAGCCGCCGGGAGCCGCGGGGGCGCCCTGGGCGATGCGCTGCTGCGCGGTTGCGTGCTCCTCGGGCTTGGGCTCCGCGATGACGATGGCCTGGCATTCGCCGGGCAGGAAGCGCTCCTCGGCGTCCAGGCAGATCGCGTACATGGACATGGCCGGGCCCTCGCGGAGTAGCCGCACCACACCGGGCATGGAGCGCAGCCGACGCGACCCGTCCCAGATCACGATGATGTCGGGGTCGCTGAAGGAGGCCTTGTTGCCGTTCTGCCTCGCGGCCTTCTGGCGGGCGTCGAGGAGTTGGGTCAGTTCACCGATGCGGGCGCCGACGGTCTCGGCGTCCGTACCTATGAGGACGTTGGCGTCCTGGGCGCCCGCGGGCCGGCTGTGCGGCAGCCAGCGCACCCAGTCCCAGTTCTCCCGCCCGCTGTTCTCGGTCAGCACATAGAACTGGACGTCGAGCGGGCTGTGCAGCACGGCGGTCTGCGCGACGGCCCAACGCCCCAGCGCCTGCGCCGAATCGCCCGGCCCCGCGATGCCGATGACACCCCGCTCGCGCAGCGGCAGCGCGACCGGCGCGTCCTCGATGGTCCAGGTGACCTCGCGCTTGTGGTCGTCCTGCTCCGGGTCGTCGAGCACGACCTCGGAGGGCAGTTGCCCGGTTCCGACCCGCAGCAGCAGATGGTCGGCGTCGGTCCGCCGCCGCTCCCACAGCCGTGTCCGCGGCCCGGTGCTCAGCGACAGTACGGTGGCGGGGTCGGGAACGGCCTGGCGCCGGTCGAGCCGCTCGGCGACGAGGGCGTCCTGCGCGTCCTTCTCGATCCGCTCCTTGTGCTCCTTGTACTCCTTGACCTGCTTCGCATGGGACTTGCGCCCCTGCTTCTTGTCCATGAAGAAGTTGCCGAACATGATGAGCGGGCTCAGCAGAGCCATGATCATGTAGTACCAGCGCCCGAAGACCATCACCATGACGACGGCACTGACCAGCGGCGTCAAGGCCATCAGCCAGGGCAGCGGCCGGGCTTCGTAGTCCCGCACGGGACTGGGCAGCCGGAACTTCGTCTCCCGCTCCGGCGGGTGCAGCCGCGGCGGCCGGTTGTAGTCCAACCCCGCCCCGTCGTCGGACCACTTGAGGGCGGCGTTGGGGGGCGAGTAACGGTCGAGCTCGAGCAGGGTGTTCCCGATGGCGATCTGGCTGCCGAGGGGCCACTCGTCGTCGTCGCGCTCGGCGATGTCCTCCCCGTCGAGAGTGACGCCCTTCTTTTCCTCCTGTATGGCGACCCGGCAGGTGCCATCCGTTGCAACTGACAACGTCAGGGCTCGTGGCGGAAGTTCCGGGTCGTCGATGCGGAGGTAGGACGAGGCCCCGGCACCGATGTCGTACCGCCCGATCCCGAGCCGGTGCACGGCACCGGCGGCCGGACCGCCGGCGACCCGCAGCTCGACGAGCCCGGTCGGCTCACCCGGCAGACACCCGGCGGGGTCGTGCAGGCTGACGACAGCGCCCTCACGCAACGGGGAAGTGCCTATGGTGGCGGAGGGGTCGACGGGATACCCGTCGACGTAGGCGATCGGAGCACCGCTCTGTGCCGCCTGGTGCTGCCCGATCGGGATGATCTGCGCACCCCCGCTGTACCCGACGTGCGCCGCCAGTTCCTTGGCGATGTCCCCCACCGAGGACTCAGGATCCGCATCAAGAACCACGTCGGCGGTGGCGCCGCCGAGCGGATCGACGACGGTCAGAGTCAGGCGCACGCTCGTCCTCCCCAGGCACCTGAGGCCGCTTCCGGAACGCGGGCCACAGTGCCCTCGACGATAGCCGCTTCCCCCTTCCCGCAGGCAACGTGCTGTGTGAGAGGCCGTTGGAGGCCCCGCGCGGATACGGCGTTCATGCGGCCTCTGCACGGCGTCTGGTGCGGGCCCGTGACAGAACCGGGGTGTGCTCCTGCAAGCGCCGTAAGTAAGCTGCTGGCTCAATGCGGAAGATCGCATCATCCGCATCAGGAGCCACGGGGGTTGGCCCTGCGGCGAGTTGGAGTATGGAGGACGCCACATGGCCGGCGGCAAAGACGCGGATATCACATACGAGAAGATGCGGCACGCTGCGAAGCGACTGGGCCACGAGAAGGAGAAGATGGAGGACAAGCTCCACGGCCTCGACAGCTACATCGACGGCCTGGTCGCGGACGGCTACACGACCGCGAAGGGTTCGCAGGCCTTCGACGACTCCTTCAAGGAGTTCACCAAGGGCATGAAGGACACCCTTGAGGGCCTCAAGGGCATGGCCAAGTTCCTCGACGACGCCGCGAAGGCGTACGAGGACCTGGATGACCAGCTGGCCAAGGGCGTCAAGGGCAAGTAGCACCGGCCCGCGCCGCTTGTTGCTTTCGGCGTGGGGGGCCCCCCCGCCCCCCCCCCCCCCCAGGTTAAAGGGGAATAGCCACCGCGGGGAGACCATGTGGGCCCAAAAAACCCAAAATAACCCCACCAAAAAAAAGCCCCAGAACACAAAAA